>NZ_QUKJ01000009.1:0-79842 GCF_003481065.1 Clostridium sp. TF11-13AC | reverse complement strand
TGAAATAACGGGCGGCTGCGTCTGCTATGATAAAGTCGCTTTCGTGCTTCTGTCGGTAGGCTGCTTTTGCTTTGGCGTTTTTCTGCTGTTTCAGCCCGTCCCGGACAGGGCGGGTCTTGGAATAGGCAAGCACCTGCCGTTGCAGCTCCTTTTTCCCGTTCAGCGTCTTTTCCACCTGCTTCAGCTCTGTAAGGCTTTCCTGCATGGCGGCATAAGCGGCAGAACAGGCTTCGTCCAGTTCCTCCGGGGAAGAAAAGCCGTACTGTTGATAGGCGGTAACAGTAGCTGCCATTTGCTTTAGGTTGTGCTTTGCCGCCCAGCGGTCATAGCCCACGCCCTTGCCCTCGGCTCGCTTGGCTTCCCGGTCAACCATGCGCTGCAAGGTGTTGTCTGCCGGGGTGGTTTTTGCGGCTTTTTCCTCCCGCAAGCGTCCCTTTTGGGTGTGGGGGTATTCGGGTATGGCTTTGGTCTGTTCGGCGGCTCTGTGGGCGTTCTGCGTGAGCAGGGCAAGGACAGCAGCCTTGTCAAAATCGTCCCCCAGCTTCCGGGCTGTGATAGGCTTTGTCCTGTCCGGCGTGAGGTAGGAAAGCCGCCCCCGGCTCTCCTTGACAGTTACGCCCTCCCGCAGCAAAAGGGAAGAAAACTCGTCAAAGCTGCCAGCTTGGGAAAGTGCCTGCCGTATCGTCCGGCGCAGCTTCGCCTTGTCCGTTTCAAACTTGGTGGGCTTGGTCGGCTGTCCTGCGGCTTCTCTGACAGCGTTCTCTTTATCAAGGGCAAGCTGCCCTTTCTTTGCCGCCCAGTATTCCCGTTCCGTTATCCGTTCCTTGCTGCCGTTCAAGAGGTCGATTTGGTAAAGCCCCTCCCGGTGGCACATCTCCATGACTTCACTCTTGAAATATTCCATAGCGGCGTTGGTGCAGCGGTGCTTGCAGCCCGCCCGTGTGTCGGCTGGTCTGTCCATGTAGGGCAGAAGCGGGACTTCGTAAATCCGCAGGGAGTTGATGACGATATGCACATGGATATTGCCGCTGTGGTTATGCCCGTCCGGGTGGGTGCATACAAGGGCTTGGTGTCCGGGGAAATGCTCTTTGCAGAACTGCTCGCCCAGCTCCTGCGCCCGGTCTACGGTCAAGCCGTTGTCTGTCCCGTCCCGTGGGTCAAAGCTGATGATATAGTGGTGGCTTTTCACATCTTCCCGTTTTTGGTTTTTCTCATAGCGGAGATTGGCTCGCATACAGGCAACAGCGAAATCCTCGCCCCCGCAGTTGAGGGAAGAAATGCGGTAATCCTCCCTCGGTATCAGCCGCCCGTTTCCATCAAGGGTGGGCTTCATGGTAAACTCGTCATGCTCAAATGTGAGGTAGGCTTCCGCTGCGCCATAGTCGGCATTTTTAGAGCTGATATGTTTGAATGTTGCCAACAGCGTCACCCACTTTCTGCAAGACTTCAAACTTTAGGGCAGCAAGGTCGGAAATCGCCGCCCGTACCTCCCCGGCAAGCTGCGGGTAGGGGCTGTGCCACTCGTTCAGCGTCCGGGCTATCTGGTTTAAGTTGCCGCCGATCCTGCCGTATTCGGCGGTCAGCTTCCCGACAGCGGCAAGCAGCTCGTCATTGACGGGGGAAACGGTTATGATGGGGCGTATGGCTGCCCCGGTTATGGCTTGCCGGATAAACTCGGCTTGGCTCATGTGGTAAGCAGAAAGCCTTTCCGCAAACTCGGCGTATTCTTCCTCGGTCATGCGTGTCTTGACTACCCGGCTGCGGTGCGGTGTGTTGTATCTTTTCATGGTCGGCAGACCTCCTTTCTGTGCGTGGTGTTCTCTCACTAATAGGAGAAAAACAGGGGGTAAAACGGAACTGTTTTTGAAAAAATCCGAAAAAATATTTTGAGGGATTTTTAAGCGGCGCAAGCCGCATAAGCAGGGTTTGGGGAAGGCACTCCCCAACAAGATTCCCGCAGGGGCAAAATGAGCGAAAAGCGAATTTTGGCACCTCGGTAGAATCTTGCTCTAAGAAAACGGCGAAACTCCCCCTTTACTCCTTACTACGCAGAGAAATGCAAATATGGCAAAGTTTTGAAAAACTTTTTGATAAAACTTTTCGACAAAGCTGGAAAATCAGCGCGGTTTTTGGTGCAAAAAAACAGGAAACCTTTTCTGATTTCCTGTCATGGTATGCCGCTGTAACGGGCGGCGGTTATTCTGTTGTCATTCCCCGGAAGCAAACTTGTAGCCCATACCTAAAACGGTTTTTATGTAAATGGGCTTGCGGCTGTCCGACTCTATTTTTTTCCGCAGGTTGTAAATCACATTTGCAACGCTTGACTGGCAGCTTTCACTTTCCATGTTCCAAACGGCTTCAAATATTTGTGTCCGTGTGAGGACAATGCCGGGGTTGGAAGCAAGATATACAAGGGTACTGTATTCAAGGCGGGTAAGGCTTACTTCCTCCCCGTCTTGAAATACCTGGCGTTGGTTCTGCTTTATTTCCAGTCCCGGAAAAGATAACACGGAAGCGGTTGTGATCTGCATGGGTTCAATCTGTATATAATCAGATATTGCCGATATGATTTTGTCAATCGCTGTTTCCTCTTGTTCGTTAAGTGTCAGCAGTAGTAATTTCCCCATGTTCATTACCTCTTTTATCCGTTGAATTTAAACTATATTTTTCTGTCGTGTTTTTGACAGTAAGCAACAAATATATATGATAGAGAGCGTAATGTCAATTTAATGCCATTAAAAGAGAAAGATGGTCTGTCTAATTATTATCATTTTGTTCATATGCACTTACGCTGCGTTTGGCATTTAGGCAATTCAATATATTGTAAATTTATCTATATCAGCGGGCTAACCTCATTTTCACAAAATAAGCTAAGTTTGTGAAGCGCTCTTGTGCAGGCAACATATAAGAGGTTTTTATCATCTTCATCATGGTAGTTTTGGCTATCTGCATCACAAATTAAGACAGTATCAAATTCTAATCCCTTTGACATATATACTGGTAAGATAAACACGCCTTGTAAATCTGATACGCTCCCATTTTTAATTAATTGAATATCAAGTTTGTGTTTAATTTTATTAAATAGATAGGTTGAATTTTTTTCGGTTTTACAAATTAAGCATATCGACTGAAACCCTTTCTCTTGGCATAATTTTATTTCCTTAACAATTTCATCAATGAAGATTTCGGAATTATCAGCAATATATACTTTTGGGCTATCGCCATTCCGATTAAAACTTTTTATCTGTGAACTTTGTTCAATGAACTTTAAACTAAAATTTAAAATTTCATTCGTACAACGGAAACTTTTATCCAACATAATAAGAGAAGATTTTTTCTTGTTCAATATTTTTTGAATTTGTTCGTAGAAAGAAATATCTTCTTTTTTGGCAAGAGTCTGTTTCATATCTCCTAAAATAGTAAATTTGGCATTAGAAAAAAGAAAATTAAATATTTCATATTGGAGAGGGTAGTAGTCCTGTGCTTCATCAATGACTACCTGCTTAATATTTTTATATTTATTTGTTCCGTATATTTTTAAATACAAATAAGCGATTGCTATTGCGTCATCATAATACAAGCTGTCTGCTTCCAAATTTTCCTTAGTATATTTCCAAATATTTTTTATGTTTTGTGACGGATTGCTATTTTGCAGCAGGCTATAAAAATAGGCTTCATTGCTAAATAATATTTTATATAATTCAACAATGTCAATTTTTATAAATTTCTGTATTTCCTGCTTGATTAGATTTTTTTCTTCTTTATGCCCCCGCCCTTTTCCTGTTCCAAATATTTGTTCTAAAATATAATCTTCTAATTGTTCTAATTTTATGCCTAATGGTGTTTCTGGTCTTCCTAATATCTTGTCTTTTAGAATTTGCCCGCTTACAACGCATTTTCCCTCATAATAAACATCTTCAAATTCTATCCACTGGCGGGGTATATCAATGAGAAATTGGTCTAAAATTTCCCTAAAAAAACTTGACGTTTTAAATTCTATACTATTTCTTGAAATTTCCTTGTATTTTGAATTGACAATCAAGTTTTCTAAAAAATCATTTCTTGACTGAATTTTCCTGCCATTTAATAACTCACTAAGTATATCTTCAAACACGGAAGAAATAACATTATCTTCTCCCAATTCGGGCAATACATTTGAAATATATTGCTCAAATATAGAATTTGGGGAAATAATCATAATGTTATTTGCGGACAGCTTTGTTTGTAAACCTTGATACATAAGATAAGCAGCCCGGTGGAGAGCAATAGAGGTTTTTCCACTTCCCGCTACACCCTGTACCATTAGCAGGTCATTTTCCATATCTCTAATAACCACGTCCTGTTCATGCTGAATTGTTTCAACAATAGCTTTCATTTTAGCAGTAGTGTTTTGTGACAGTAATTGCCTTAAAAATTCATCAACAATCTGAACATCTGAATCAAAAAAATATTCCAGTGTTCCGTTTTTTATTTCATATTGGCGTTTCAAATTGAGTTCGCCTGTTACTCGTCCACATGGAGCGTCATAAAACGCTTCGCCTGTCATAAAACGATAGAAAACACTGGCAATCGGCGATCTCCAATCATAAACATACATCTCTTGATAGCTGTTTTTTCGTAGAGAAGAACGTCCAATGTATATTTTTTCAAATTCGTCCTCATCATCAAATTTAAAATCAATTCGGGCAAAATAGGGCGATTTTATCATCTTTTCTAACAGAAGTATTTTATGTTCTTCTTCTTCATAATCTATAATTTTGTCTGTAACAGGATTGATATATTGGCTTAATTCAACAAGTGCCTCGAAACCGTCTGATGTGTACAGTGATGTAATGCCGTGTTCTGTATTTTCACGCACATCTTTTTTGGCTTCGATAATTTCTGATTTTTTTTTGTCTGCCGCTTCTTTTGCCTGCTTTAATTGTTCCTCGGCTAAAGAGATTGTTTGTGCTAATCTTTTTTCTTCAAACGCTTTTTCTGTCTGATTATTCCCCATAATGATTATGACCTCCTTGAAAAATGAAAGAAAGTTTTACTGAAACATTGCTAGGCTAGTTTAGCATGTGTCAGCTTATATAAACAGTCTTGTATTCATAAAATTTGTATGGTATTATTACAGTGGGAGGAATTATGTTAGATATTTGATTTCTGCAAGCATATCAATTCTAATACGGGTAATTTAAACAATAAACAAATTGGGACAAAGAGTTATACCATTATGTCCCAATTTGTTATTACTCCATATCTTCAGCAGACAGAAACACAAGCCCGGCAAATTCTTCCTCAATCAGTTTCTTCAACTTTTCCGCTGTGCTCTATGCAGGTTCCCTTATCTCCATTCCAACCTATAATCTCTTTCTGTAAAAGCAAATCTTGTTCTGTGAAAAAATGATTTGGATTCCGTAGTAGTCGGCATTGTGCGTAATGTGTATAACTGGCTGTATCATGGAATTGTGGGTAACTCTGTTTGCAGGACGTGGGAAAGCTGCACTTTAGCTTTTCCATGTGCTGTGAATAGAGTTATCCATGATTCCATAGCCAGTTATGCACATTTCCATAATGCTTGTCTTTTGGTCTTTATCAAAATGAGCATATTGGTTATTAAGAAAAGCCCTGCATATTATCATATACAGAGCCATTCTAATCTTTTTACCCTCTACATAGAGCGTTTTCTTTCTGCAAAATTCATTTTACAGAATGATACCCGCTTTTTTTGCAAAATAGCCTTTTCTCCCGGTAAGTTCCGACTGTTTTTCCTTTGGCAGATTATTGAATAAATCCTCATAAAGAATATCGTCTAACTGCATTTCCCTAGCAAGTAAAAACACATTTAGACTAAGCCATTCCTCCCAAAGCCCTTCAAATAAACTATGGCTGTCTGTATAGGTGTCAAGTTCTTCAAAGCCATATGACGGTGTATAGCACTGCAATTTAACAAAACCGTACCTACCAACATCAACCACTAAAATATCTTCATCTTCCATTTCGTACAGTTCCGCAAACGCACCAATTACTTTGTAGCACATTTCCCGTTCTTTCTCTGTGATATATACTGTTTTTTCCATGCTCATTTACCTCTATCCTTTCAAATCGTGGAATACGGTTTTCAGTTTTCTTCTACTTCTAAACCACATATTTGAAATGCCACATACGCCATTTTATACGGAATAGAGGTTGGCTGTCTGCATTTATCGGTGTGTTACTTTATGGCACATGAGCATTCCCCGCAGGCTTCACTCACCCGTTTTCGCCATATTATTAATACTGCACCGCCGCCAGTTCCTTTCTCAGCTCCTGCGGGTTCTGGGACGCATCGACTGCCGTCTGCGGTGTAATCACACCCTCTTTTGCCATACGGATCAGAAAATTATCCATCGTAATAGAGCCCTCTTTTGCACTAGAAAGCAGATAGCTCTGCATCTGCGGTGTTTTTCCGTCGCGGATCAGATTCCGGATCGCCGGCGTAAGCATCATAAGCTCACAGGCTGCCGCCCTGCCCTGGCCGCCCGCCCTCGGCACCAGCTGCTGTGACAGCACCGCCCGCAGCGTCATCGAGAGCTGCATCCGGATCTGCGGCTGTTTATCCTCTGGAAAAACCCCCACAATCCGGTCAATGCTGTCGATTGCTGAATTGGTATGAATGGTGGAAAAAACAAGATGTCCCGTCTCTGCCGCCACCAACGCCGTCTCGATCGTCGCTGGATCACGCATCTCTCCAATCAGAATCACATCCGGATCCTCACGGAGCGCCGCATAAAGTCCCTTATCATAGCTCTCTACGTCCACGCCCACCTCGCGCTGGTTGATGATCGCCTGTGCCGGTTCATAGACATACTCGATCGGGTCTTCCAGCGTAATCATATGGAGCGGACGATTCTGGTTGATCTCATTTAAAATTGCCGCCAGCGTCGTTGACTTGCCGCTTCCCGTCTCACCGGTCACCAGAATAATTCCTTTATTCCAGCTTGAAAACTGATTCACTGCTTCCGGAAGCCCCAGCTCCGACAGGTTCGGAATCATTCTGGCCAGAATACGAATCGCCGCAGAGAGGGCGCCCTGCTGCCGGAACAGATTCACACGGAGACGCCGTCCCGCAAACGAAGCACTAAAATCCAGCTGTCCGATGGCCTCGATCTGATCTGCCACATTGCCTGCCAGCTGACGTCCATATTCCTCACAATCATCACGCGTCAGCCCGCCATCCGTCAGCGTCTCGATTCTGCCGTCAATTCTGCATTTTGGCGGCAGCCCTGCAATCAGATGCACATCCGATGCCCTTTTTTCAGCTGCCAGCGCGATTAATTCTTCAATTCCATACATACCATCTGTCTCCTCTTCTCTTTCTGCACCATTTACAGTGCCAGTAGCGTCCGGATTATCTCGTCCACCGTCGAAACACCCTCTTCTACCAGCTTCTGCGCGTGTTCAAGCATCGGAATATACTGGCTCGTTCTTCTGGCTACCTCTAAGAAACGCGTCCGGTCAGCCCCTTCCAGAATACACCGGCGAAGCTCCTCCTGAATCAGCATTACCTCAAACACACCGATTCTGCCCCGGTATCCCGAATGGAAGCACTGATCGCATCCAGTTCCCTGCCAGTATAATTTTCCAGGAATCTCCGGGATTCCTGCCATCTCAAGTGCTTTTTTCGGCGGCTGAATCTGGGTCTTGCAGTTCGGACAGATTTTTCTCAGCAGACGCTGGGAAATAACGCCTCGCAGTCCCGCCGCAATCAGATATGGCGCTACGCCCATATCTCGCAGACGGTCAATCGCCGAGATCGCATCTTCCGTATGAATCGTGGTGATAACGAGATGTCCCGTCATTGCCGCACGCATCGCGATCTCCGCCGTCTCACCGTCACGGATCTCGCCGACACAGATGATATCCGGATCCTGACGCAGAACTGAGCGCAGGCCCGATGCAAAGGTCAGCCCCACTTTTTCATTGATCTGCACCTGTGTCGCGCCTTTGATATGGTATTCCACCGGATCCTCCAGTGTAATCAGGTTGGTCCGATCCGAAAGAAGTTCGCGGATCAGCGTATACATCGTCGAAGATTTACCTGATCCAGTCGGTCCTACAATCATGATAACTCCGGAAGTAAGCCCTAAAAGCGTATCAATCTTTGCATCCTCCACTGCCGGAATACCGATACCGCGGCGGTTCAGCGTCTCCTCATTTCGTTTCAGAATACGGATAACCACTTTTTCTCCATACAGGGTCGGAAGGGTGGATATACGCATATCAATATCTTTTCCTCTTAAATGCATCACCGCACGACCATCCTGCGGAATTCTTTTTTCGACGATATCGAGCTGGGACATGATTTTAAGCCTCGAAATGACCGAATCCTTGAGTTCCGACGGGATCGTCATGATCCGATGAAGCTGCCCGTCGATACGCATCCTGACGACCATCTCCTCCTCCGTCGGCTCAAAATGGATATCCGAAGCATTTTCCGAAATGGCACGCTCAATAATCGAATTGACTAGGCGGATCATCGGTGTCACATTTTCCTGTCTTTCTCTTTCCGCCATCTGCCCCTGCCCCTGACGCACCTCTTGTGCCGCTGCCGTCTCTGCCTGCATCTGCGCCATCGCTTCTGCCGCTCCCTCGTTGCCATACAAAATATTGATCGCACGCTTCACTGCCGGTTCAGAGGCGACCATCGGCACAATTCTCTTTTTGGAAGTATGCTGTGCTTCCTCAATCGCCATGAAGTTCAGCGGATCCGCCATTGCCAGATAAAGCTGGTCTTTGGAAATACGCACCGGTACGATCGTCATTTTCTTTGCCAGGTTTTTCGGCACAAAACGCGACAGTTCCGGGCTGATATCGACCCGCGTCAAATCAATATAGTCAATGCCCAGCTGCATGCGAAGCGCATCGATCAGCTGACCTTCCGTGATATAATGATGCTTGACCAGCGTTGTTCCCAGACGTTCTTTCTCCTTCGCCTGATAGTCAAGCGCCTCTTTAAGCTGCCCTTCTGTGATCAGTCCCAGCTCCAAAAGCATGTCTCCCAATCGCTTTGTACGCATTCTCTCTACCTCCCTATAAATATGGATCTGGTTATTCAGCCATTTTACTGCGGAAATCCCGGATCCGGTCAAAGCAGTCCCGATCCATCTCGATCGCCGTCTGATTTCCAGTCGTCACAATCCACGCTTCTTCCAGAAGCCGCCGGATGATCCGCGCCGCCTCTTTCTGATCCTCTGCGGTCGTCTCACGGATCTCCTCTGTCCAACGACGGATCTGTACAATATCCAGGCCATTGTACGCATACTGCATCGCTGCCATCCGCCGTCCCAGGCATCCGCACGGCGCCGTCGCATTGCCGTAACTGCTTAAAATATAGCCATTCCGATCTGCCTCCGAAAGCTGCAGTTTTTCCAATACACCCGCTGCCGCCCGGATCGCCTCGATCGTCTCACTGACCTTCGGATCCCGGTATGTACTCGCCACGATCCGGTCCATCGTCGGCGTAAATGCAAACGACGCGCTGTATGCGCCGCCTTGAAAACGGAGCTGCGGCACAAAATACCGGTCATCCAGCGCATTTACATACGGAAGAATCCGCCCGGAAAATCCATCTACAGCGCTCAGCTCTGCCGAAAAGACGGTATACTGGCTGGAGCTCTCCACAATTACCGCCTCCCTGCGCGCCGGAACCGGGAAAGTATACCCAGCATTTTCCCCTCTGTTTTCCGTTTTATTCTCATGGTCTGGCATCTGTTCTCCCCGCAGATTTCCCAGAATCCGCCCTGCACAGTTCCGCATCCATTCCAGATTTTCCCTCGGTGCAACATGAAGGATCGTCACCGCTGTTCCATGCAGGATGCGGTCGCGCACCTCCTCCATCTTCTCTGCCAGCTGGAAGATCGCTGCATCCTCCTGTTCCAGTCGCCCGCGCAGTTTTTTCAAAAACTCATAAAACGCCTGTCCGCCGACATATTCCTGATACCGCGTATTGATGCTATAGCCAGATGCCGCCAGACGCACCGCCAGCGAATACGCATCACTGCGCGACTCATCACAGGACGGAATCGTCTCATCCAGTGCCTGAAGAACCGCATTCTTATCTCTCCAGAGTGGATGTGATAAGAGTTCCAACAGGACATACAGGCTCTCTTCATAATCCTCCGCCATCCCATACCAGCTGACCGCCAGCGTCGGATGGCTGTTTCGTCCCGCCCGAACCTCCGGATGTCCCTCATTCATGGAAAAATCATGCAGATAGCGCTCAATCTGATTTTCCTTTTCCATTCTGCCATACCGGGCATTTTCAAGCTCTGAAACAAACATTGTATATAAAGGAATGTAAAAACGGTCCTCTTCCGGCACGCCGCTCAAATCCAGGTATAAACGGTTATAGCTGATCGCTTCCAGATCCGACGGCGATTCATAGACCGAAATCCCATTTATCTCATATATCTGATATTCCGGCGTCTCTTCCGGCGGCGGAAGCTCATCGACCCGGATCATAAAATCCGCATTCGAACACTCCGACGCATTCCACGCATCAAAATCCAGGGTCTTCGCAATCAGCGCATCCAGCTCTGCCTCGCTCATCTCCGCCTTCATCTGCGCCAGATACGCGTCGCGCTCCTGCTCCATCGCCTCTGCCATCCCCGGCGTCGGAATCGTCGTGACAAGAACCCGCCGCTTCGCCGCGCCAAGCTCTGCCGCAAACCGGCGAATCTCCGCCTGTGCCGTCCCTGCATCCAGAGAATCATAGGCTGCCGCCTCATCCGCATACACATCCGCATCGCCCGTCAATGCCCATTTCAGGCTGACTTCCGGCACGATCGAATCCGCAAATACATCCGTATCTTCGCCTGCCGTATAATCATGTATCGCCCGCGCCTTGAGCGCCGTCTCCACCACTGACGGGTCGATCCCGCGCTCCTGCATCTCGCATAATGTCTCATCCGACACCTGCCGGAACCGTTCTGCATCCTTCGGACTGCTGTCTGTCATTTCGAAAACAAAAAATGGCTTTTCTGCCTCCATCATCACCGATGCACTCGCATCACAATGGATGCCCGCCGTCCGCAGCTTTTCCCTGAAAACCGATCCATCCACATTCATCATTCCCGCAATGATGCTGTACTGGATCAGCTTTTCCCATGAAATGCCGCTCAGATCCATCGCATACGATACCACCGCCGCATTCTCCGATGCGTCTCCCCGGTAAGCAGGACTGGGAACGGTTGCCTGACGGAAGAATGATTCTCCCCCATTTTCCAAACCATCTGGCTCGGGGCTGTAAAACGCACTCATCCCTATATTCTGCATTTCCTGTTTTTCCTGTCGCCCGCTGCCTGACTGGAAACTCCATCCGTCTTCTTTTCCATAGCTTTTCTTTGCATCACACAGATACTCTTTATCCAGGAATGCCAGAAACCGTTTCCAGTCCAGATCCCCATACAACAAAATCAGAGCATTATCGAACCGATAAAATCGATCATACATCTCCATCGTATGTTCATACGTCAGATCCTTATAAAAACGGTGCGCCTGTCCATTCGCATTTGCCGCCGTCTCCCCCGGATACAGCGCCCGCAAAACATTCCGCAGTGCCTCATTATCTGTATCATTCAGCATGCCGAAATCCTCGCTGTACACCGTTCCTGCCAGCGTAATCGGGCTTTCGCGGTCGCGCAGCTCATAGCGGACCGCTTCACGGTCAAAAAAGCGGCGTTCCCGCCGGATTCCCGGCGCTTTCATGCAGCTTAAATACACATCTGCCATCTTAAGCAGCTGTTCCTCGCTCTGGCTGCACACCGGATATGCCGTAAATGGTATATAGGTAAATGCATTTACAAATGTGTGGTATGTCTTGCTGCAAAGATCAAAAAAAATATCCTTACTCGGATATTTATCAGAGGAAGCAAGTACCGAATGCTCAAACACATGATTCGTGTCCGTCTCATCCAGATGCGGTGTCCGATAGGAAATCGAGAATCCCCGGTTTGTATCTTTATTTCTGATATAAAACAGGGACGCCCCGCTTTTCTCATGTTCAAAATACAGTGTCTGCGCTCCCAGCGCCTGCAGTTTTCCCACCTGTTTCAATGTAAAACCTGCTGTCTGAAATCCCGGCTGCAGTCTCACATCTGCCGCCCTCCACTGCTTTGTACCTGCCATTCTTTTATCATGCCTCCTGCCATCATTCGTCTGCTGTCTTTTCTCTATATCTATTATACAAGAGCACGTCCTATATTTCCATAAAAAAAAGCACATCCGGTTCTCTCTGTGTTCCGGATGTGCTTCTCTGATTCATAAATCTATTATTTATTCTTTCCGCAGCACTTCTTATATTTCTTACCGCTTCCGCATGGACACGGATCGTTCGGGTAAATCTTATGTGTATTGCGGACTGTGCCAGATGCCTTCTGCTCGCGGTACAGCTCTGTTCTTCTCTCCTCAGTCAGGATTGCATCCCACTGCGGAAGCTCATACAGCCAGGTAGCCTTTGCCTCTACCATATTGTAATATAACTTTTCCGGATCGATCTCAATCTTAACCTTGGTATCCTCGTCCATGGTCTCGATCGGGTTCTCATAGCCCTTTAAGCTCTCATTGATTCCATCCAGGAAACCGGTCATGATCATAACTTCGGTATCATACTTCTCAGCCAGTTCCTTAACGGTACCTTCTACAACCTCAGCCGGGTTTGCAAGAATCTGCTCGTAAATGCCTTTCTCAATCGTAAAATATCCAGACCAGAGTTCCTCTTTCTTTTTATCATCCAGCCCGTCACCATATGCCAGATTGCGCCAATTTTCTAACAGTGTCATCGGTAATTCCTTCCTTTTTTCGTTCTTTCATTACTATAATAACATAGTATATTTAAGTATATAACAAGTTGGGGGGATTTGCAAGGAGGAAAACTGGCATCTGCCTATTTTATCGCATAAGCAAACGTATCACTCATTCCGTATCGCCGCCAACGGACTCAGCTTCATCGCGCGCATTGCCGGGAAGAATCCGGCTGCCATGCCGATGATGATGGCAAATCCTACCGATGGAACTGCCAGCCAGATCGGGATCACGGACAGTTTTCCATCCATTCCATATAAAAAAGTCGCTGCCAGAAACTGGTTAATCAGCACGGAAACCATAAAACTCAGCGCCAGTCCGATGAGTCCTCCCATGAAACCGATAAAACCTGCCTCAATCAGAAACATATTTCGGATGGTTGCAAGGGAACATCCCAGCACTTTCAGCACGCCAATCTCTTTCGTCCGCTCATAGATGGACATCATCATCGTGTTGGCGATGCCAATCGCAGCAACCAGGAGGGAGACGGCGCCGATGCCGCCGAGGGCTGCCTGAATCATATTAGACTGCTGCTTGGACTGTTCCAGCCACTCCATCTGGCTGTTTGCCTCGTAGCCCATGTTGCTGATGGCTTTCTGCACCTCAATTACATGATCCATGTCGTCCACATTTACCGTCGCTTCTTCATAGACAAAATAATTGTAAGGTTTTCCTTTTTTGTTGGTCGGCTGTCCCGGAATCGGCTTTTTCTTAAATATCTGTTTCAGCTGTGTCTTGAGCTTATTCAGATCCACGTAGACGCCGTAGCTGTAATCACTCCAGTCTTCCGGTCCACCCGCTACCATTCCAGCCGTTTTCATCATATATTTCTTTGGCGCCGCTACTTTCTGGCTGCCATCCTCGCCGCTGGAATTTCCCTTGGACTGATAGTACGCATCCGTGTCAAAGATCGTAAACATCGGTTTGTTGATAAAATCGATGTCCGGCATCTCCCCGGTGTCCCAGTAACCTTTTCCTGTCTTGGCATTGCTAAAATTCTGTGCGACCATATTTCCGACTACCATCTCCATGTCCTTCGTTTCAGTTGTCGGCAGGCTTCCTTCTCCCAGCTTGATATTCTTCATCGCTCCCAAGGGGATCCCATGCAGCTGCACGTTTCCCTCGTAGGCACCCTGACGCATAATCACATTCAGGTTCAGATCCGGATAAGCACTTGTCACATGCGGAATCTTTTCAAATGTCTTCATCGTCTCATCCGTCATGAAGCTGTCTTCCGGATTTTTCTTGTCACTGGAATTTCCATTGTTATAATTATATACCTGAATCGCGGTCAGGCTTCCATAGGAAGAATACTGTTTGATGGTAAATTCTTTCAGTCCTATTCCGATGGAAACCATGACAACGATCGATGCCGTACCAATCACGACTCCCAGAACCGTCAGAAAGGTACGGAGCTTTCTGCGAAACAGGTTGTTGACGCTCATCGTCAGCAGATCACTGAATCTCATTTTCACCGGTCCTTTCTATTTTTTCTTTCTTTTCAGATGATCGTTTTGTTCTTTTTCAACGTCCTTTGTTTCGTCTTCCGATACATCTGCTGTCGTCATTTCCGGCTCGCCCAGCTCATTGTCCAGTTCCTCTTCTAATTCGTCTTCAAGCGCCTTTTCTCCTGCTATTTTCTTCTTTTTCCTCTTCCAGACAACTACACCGACACCTGCGCCCACCAGCGCAGCGATCACAAGCATCGGAGCGATCCGCCCAGCGCCGCCCGCTTGCGCCGCATCGGCATCTGCATCCATGCCGTTGTCCATTCCATCCATGCCGTCCATCCCGTCATCGGAAAACGCCTCACTCACGTTCAGAAGCATTTCTTTTTCAGTCTCTGAAACGACTCCATTTTCATCCTCATAGGAAATGATAATCTTCACTTTTCCATCATCGGTTGTCGGCGCAATCGCGGTCAGCATCGTATCGACATTGCCGGTTTCGCCCGGCTTGATATTTCCCACATAAGCGTCAGCTGGTTGGATAGAATCTGCCTCAAAACGCGCCATAACATTGTAAAGAATTACTTTTCCGGTGTTGTTGATGCCAAACATGACATTCGTCTCAGAACCAACCTCAACCGCATCCGGCATCACATCGATCGTACTGGTGTTCAGACGCGGCTCCTGCTTGACCGGAAGTGCAATCTTGACCTCTTCCTTGGCATTTTTAAACTCCGGGCTGTCGTACTGCTCCTGGATTGTCATGCGGTATGATTTCTGCTCTGCCGTCGGCGCTGCCTTAAATACCATCGACAAATCCGCCGTCGCCCCCGGCGCCATATTGTTGACTACCACCGAAGTCGAACCGCTCTCCGAGGTAAAGATCGGTGTATTTTCAACCTCTTCTGACGCAAATGTAAACATGATATTGGAAGCCGACACATCGGAGGAGGCATTCTTCATCCGCACGCGCAGCTCAAACGGCTGCCCGGCATAGATTTCTGCCGGAATCGTCTCGAAACTATCTACGATGATTCGGGATTTGGTACGATCCTGCTCGCCCGCATCGGCTGAAAGCTCATCGTCATCCTTTCCCTTGACACGCACGTAAAATACCTTGTCCACCGGATCGGAGAACTCGCCGCCCTCTTCTTCGCGGTATGTAACCAGATAGTGAATCGGGAAAAAGCCCGATTTTACGTTCTCGCGCACCATCATGCTGTACGGAACCGTCACCATCTGCCCTGGTTCCATGTCGCCCATCTTGCGGTTATAGTTGCCCTCGTTGATATCAAACGGAAACTTTGTTATATCCGCGTCAAGCTGCATATCCACGCGGACATCGTAAACCTTTTTAAGCCCCGTATTCGTCAGATTCACGCCAAAATTCATGACCTGATTGTAGCCCGCATACGGTGTCTGCTGGTTGTCACCGATGGAAAAATCGTAATCCAGCTTCGTGTTGTCGTCTTCCTCGGTGGAGGAACCATCGTAGGCGGATACCCAGATGTTGATGCCGACTTTTAGGCTGTCATCAATATAGAAAAACGCCTGATAATATCCTGCTGCCAAATCCCGGCGCAGTTTATACGTCAATGTTACACTTTTAGACGAACCTGGCTTTACATCAATTCTTTTTTCTTTAAACGTATTTGAATCAGCTTCAAATGGAAAATGTTTTCCAGACCATGAAATATTGGAATCCGAATCACTGTCATCATCATATGTATAAAATTGATCGTATTGATCCGCATTGGCTAAACGAATTGTTCTTAAATAATTATCTCCTTTGCTGCCATTATTATGAACCGTCATCTTAATCGAAATTTTATTTCCGGCCTTTCCGTGCGGCACTTTACTGACGGTAATTAAATCATCGTTATATTTTGTCATATCCAGCATTTCCGCCTGCGCCGTCCGGCTTCCTCCCACCGCCAGCACCGCAAAAAGCAGCAAAAACACCGCCCATCTCTTCCACTTTCTCATACCTCTCATTTTTCATACCTCCATATCCTCTCACATTAAATGCTGCTTTTATCAATTTCTCATTCTATCGTCAGCATTCCTGTGTTTTAGCCTTCTATTTTCCCATCTTCCTTACCCATTTGCCGATTCTCCTCTATCTTCACAATCTTACCATCGATAATATGGAAGATCCGGTCCGCATACGCCGCCAGATGGTTATCATGCGTGACCATAACCAGCGTCTGGTTCTGTTCCCGGACGATCCGCTGCATCAGTTTCAGCACATCCATCGTCGTGTGCGAATCCAGATTTCCAGTCGGCTCGTCTGCAAAAATGATCTCTGGATGTACCACCAGCGCCCGTGCGATGCCGACACGCTGCTGCTGCCCGCCGGACATCTGGTTCGGCATATGATCGCCGACTTTTTCCAGTCCGACCATTTTCAGATATTTTTCCGCCATCTCCCGGCGCCTGACGCGCGGCACACCGCGGAAGGACAGCGGAAGCGCTACATTTTCAACCGCATTCATCGTACCGAGCAGGTTATATGACTGGAAGATAAATCCGACCCGCTCCCGGCGGAATGCCACCAGCTGGTTCTCGTTTAATTTTTCTATGTGCTGTCCGGCTATGACAATCTCGCCCTTCGTCGGCTTCTCCAGCCCCGCCAGCATATTCAATAAGGTAGATTTACCCGAACCGGAGGTACCTACAATCGCACAGAATTCGCCACGGTACATCGTAAAATCGACGCCGTTCAGCGCGTATACCTTCGTCTCGCCGACGCGGTAGACTTTATATAGATTTTTTACCTGTATGACAGGTTCCCGTTTCCGGAATTCATTCTTCCCCGGCACTTTCCGCTCTTCCATCAGCCTTCTCCATTTTCTAACTTATTTCATGCTCCTGAATATTCCATCGAAATCCATTCCTGACAACCTGGATTTATACAAGTTTCAACCATTGCAATTCCAGTTCTTCTTTCTACATTATACCGGATTTGTTTCAATTCTCCTACCTTATTTTTCTTAATGTTCCTTACGCTTTTCTTACCAGATTTTTCACCCTGTCTGACCGTTCCTTACGCTAATCCATTTTGCCCTGGAAAGTCATTTTTATTTCCTATTTCATCGCAGGTAATCTTCCAGCCGTCATCACATTGTCCATATTTTCTATCCCCCCTATTCATATTTTTTATATCACAGATCATTAAAAGCTATAGCAATCCATCTGGAAATGTTTTATAATAGTTGGGAAAAATATGCTAATACGAATAGAGAAGGAGAATCAAATGAGACATTTGCTGAATCCACTGGATTTTTCCGTTGAGGAGATCGACCAGCTTCTGGATCTCGCTTCCGATATCGAAGCCAATCCAGCCAAATATGCACACGTCTGCGACGGAAAGAAAATCGCGACTCTGTTTTATGAGCCAAGCACCCGTACACGCTTAAGTTTTGAGGCTGCTATGCTGAACTTAGGGGGACGGGTTCTTGGCTTTGCTTCTGCCGATTCAAGCTCTGCTTCCAAGGGCGAGAGTGTGGCAGATACCATCCGCGTTATCTCCTGCTTCGCAGATATCTGCGCGATGCGCCACCCGAAGGAAGGTGCGCCGATGGTTGCTTCCCTGCACTCTTCCATCCCGGTTATCAATGCCGGCGACGGCGGTCACCAGCATCCGACGCAGACCTTGACCGATCTGATGACGATCCGTTCTTTAAAAGGACGCCTGAACAATTTAACAGTCGGTCTGTGCGGCGATTTGAAATTCGGACGCACGGTTCACTCCTTAATCAATGCGCTGTCCCGCTACACAGGCATCCGTTTCGTCCTCATTTCCCCGCCGGAACTGCGCGTCCCGGATTATATCATTGAGGATACACTGAATGCAAAGGGAATCGAGTACAAAGAGGTTGAAAACCTGGATGAGGCGATGCCGGAGCTTGATATTCTCTACATGACACGTGTCCAGAGAGAGCGTTTCTTCAACGAGGAAGATTACATCCGTATGAAGGACTGCTACATTCTCGACAAAAAGAAGATGGAGCTTGCCCGTGATGATATGTTTGTGCTCCATCCGCTTCCGCGTGTCAATGAGATTTCCGTTGAGGTGGACAACGACCCGCGTGCCGCTTACTTCAAACAGGTCCAGTACGGCGTATACGTCCGTATGGCTCTGATCATGACTTTACTGGAGGTGGAAAAACCATGTTAAATATCAGCGGATTAAAAGAAGGTTTTGTTCTGGACCACATCCAGGCAGGACGCAGTATGGATATTTACTTTAAACTGGGGCTGGACAAGCTGGACTGCCAGGTGGCTATCATCAAAAATGCGCGCAGCAGCAAGATGGGACGCAAGGACATCATCAAGATCGACGGCAGCCTTGATCTGGTAAATGTTGATGTGCTCGGCTACATCGATCACCGTATCACGATCAACATCATCAAGGATGGAAAAATCGTAGAGAAAAAAGATGTCAAGATGCCGAAAAAAATCACAAATGTCATCCACTGCAAGAACCCGCGCTGCATTACCTCGATCGAGCAGGAGCTTCCGCATATCTTCTATCTCGCGGATGAGGAAAAAGAGGTATACCGCTGCCAGTACTGCGATGAGAAGTATTCGCTGTAGATTCTTCTGAATATATCAAATGAATATCAAAAAAGCCATGAACGACTTTTCTGTAGATTTACAGATCATAAGCGATTTCATGGCTTTTTATTATTTTCCAGATTATAGATTCCAAAAGTGCCTACCCTTGAACATCTTAATTCCAGAACTCTGTCTTACCTTCCAGCCCGATACTCTCAGCCTTGAAGCACGGATTCTTGCCTTCCTTTTTCTGCGCCAGGTAATCATCCAGACATTTGAGCGCTGTATTTCCCAGAATCACGATAACCGGCAGGTTGATGATCGCCATGATACCCATGAGGACATCCGCGAGATCCCATACCAGACCGAACTGGAGCTGTGCGCCGATGAAGACAACTACCACCGCAAACAGGCGGAACACGTTCATTTCTTTGTTTTTCAGCGTACGGCGTGCGATGTAGTTGAGACATCCCTCACAGTAGAACAGGTTGCCGAGCAGTGTCGTAAATGCAAACAAAAGAAGTGCAAATGTAATGAAATACGGTCCAATCACGCCAAATACCGTTCCCAAAGATTCCTGTACGAACGGAGCGCCTTTCAGTTCTTCGGACGGAACGATACCGGTGCAGAGGCACATCATCGCTGTTGCCGTACAGATGAGGATTGTATCGATAAAGACGGAAAGCATCTGTACCAGTCCCTGCTTAACCGGATGGCTGACATTGGCTGCTGCCGCCGCGTTCGGTGCAGAACCAACACCCGCCTCGTTGGAATACAGACCTCTCTTGATTCCCTGCATCATGGCAGAACCTGCAAATCCGCCGAAGATCGCCTTGAAATCAAAGGCATTGGAGAAGATATTGACAAATACCTCCGGGAGTCTTCCGATGTTTAAGATCATGACCGCAATCGCCATCAGGATGTAGAAAACGCCCATAAACGGAACCAGCACGCCGGTAATGCGGACAATCTGTTTTCCGCCGCCTATGATACAGATGCCGACCAGAATCGCCAGAATGGCGCCGCCGATCATCGGAACCAGGCTCCTGTCCCCCATCATAAATTGATGGTAAAAGCCGTAATTCGACATGCTGTCAATCAGGTTAAAAGACGCCAGCATATTAAAACCGCCAGCATAAGTAGCAATCAGGGCAATCGCGAAGACAACGCCCAGCGCACGGCTCTTCAGCGCCGCCTCGATATAATAAGACGGACCTCCGTAGCTTCCGCCGGATGCGTCGCGCTTCTTATAAATCTGTGCCAGCGTGCTCTCAACAAAAGCCGATGCGCCGCCCACAATCGCGATCAGCCACATCCAGAACACCGCGCCGTAACCGCCGATCGCGATCGCATTGGCTACACCTACGATATTGCCTGTGCCGACGCGGCTCGCCGTCGATACCATCAGCGCCTGAAATGCGGATACGGAGTTGCTGTCTGTCTTTTCTCCGACTACCCGGATTGATTCCGGAAGCAGACGGAGCTGTACGAAACGGCTTCGGAGTGTGAAATACAGTCCGACCGCCAGCAGCATGATAATCAACAGATAGCTGTACATAACATTGCTGATCACACCAACGAGTGATGCAAATCCTTCTAACATAAAATTTCCCCCTTTTCTTTTGTATGCAATATAGAAAAAAGAGCCGCTGCCGGATAAAGATGCTCTTTGGTATCTGCATTCGGCAACAGCCCTCTTAAATGATTTGAGCAAAACGGTAAGCCGGGTTATGTCGTTGAATGGTCATCTATCTAGTCCTGCTGTCGCCAGCAGGCTCAAGCGACCTACCCGAGAGCAGACGGGCCGCCTTGCGCTCTCTGTTCGGTCTTGCTTCGGATGGGGTTTACATGTGCCCCGGCTGTTACCAGCCGGGCGGTAGTCTCTTACACTGCCCTTCCACCCTTACCCGGTAAACCGGGCGGTACATTTCTGTTGCACTGTCCTTGGAGTCGCCTCCACCAGACGTTATCTGGCATCCTGCCCTGTGAAGCCCGGACTTTCCTCACCTGCAGCCTTTCGGTTCTGCAGCCGCGACCATCTGTCTTACTCAAAACATCCTAACTCTACCATATTTTCAGGCATTTGTCCAGTCAATCATACTTTAAAACAGCTTCCGCCGATAAATTCGCGCACAATCGAATTGTGCGGCACCTGTTCGCTGCTGACACCCAGAAAATAATCGAGAAATTTGAGCAGCCGCTTCGCCTCGTTGTACTCCGCCGAATCACGCGGAACACTATATAAGATCGGCTCCGCATACTGTTTGAGCACCGAAAGCTCATATAAAAACGCAGAGTTGAACATCGCATCCGCCTCTTCCTGATACGGGAAAATATTCCGCTCCTCGCCCCGGCGTACGGAATCCCACATCCGGATCGTGTCCTGTGCCGACGCACCGCGCGTTCTCGCATCGCGGACCATCCGCCGGATCAGACGTCCGTCCGTCGTCGGAACGCGGTTGTGATCGTCGATATTTAACTGAGTCAGCGCACTGATATAAATCTTAAATTTCTTATCACGCGGCAGTGAATACGACAAATCATCATTCAAACAGTGAATTCCCTCGATGACCAAAATATCCTCCGCCCCAAGCTGCAGAAAATCGCCCTTATATTCGCGCTCGCCCTTGACAAAGTTGTAAACCGGCAGCTCCACGCGTTTTCCCGCCAGAAGTGCTTCCATATCTTCATTAAACTGTTTCACATCGATGCAGTTTAATGCCTCATAATCGTAATTTCCATTTTCATCCCGCGGGCTGTCCACACGGTTGACAAAATAATTGTCCACCGCGATCGGATGCGGTTTCATTCCCAGCGCGGCGAGCTGAATCGACAAACGGTGTGAAAAGGTCGTTTTTCCCGAAGAGGACGGTCCTGCAATCATGATCAGTTTGCGTCCGCTCTCATAAATCTGCTCCGCAATATCTCCGATCTTCTTTTCCTGCAGCGCCTCCTGCATCAGGATCAGGTCGTTCATGCGCCCCCGCGCGATCGTATCGTTGAGTGTTCCCACGTCAAACACACCGAGCTTGTGACCGAGCTTTTCCGCCTCCTGCTGGACATCAAACAGTTTTTTCTGCGGATGGAACGGCTGAATCGCCTTCGGCTGCTTCTTGTTCGGCAGACGCAGGATAAATCCTTCCTCGTACATCTGTAAATCAAAATATTTGAGATACCGGGTGCTCATGACCATATATCCGTAGAAATAGTCGTCATAATCGCCAAGCCGGTAAACATTGACCCGCGACGCCCGCCGGTAATTGAACAAACGCGCCTTGTCATACATGCCCTGCTCCTGGAAATGATCCATCGCCTCATCCGTATTTTCACTCCGTTTCTGCAGCGGCAGATCCTGCTCAGACAGGCGCTTCATCTCCGCTTTCACACGGTCTAAGAGCTCCTGGCTGAGTGTTACCCTGCCTTCCACCTCCACATACAGGCCATTTTCAACAGAAAAGCAGACCGTGATATTTTTCACATTTTCCCTGCCTGCCACATTCTGAAAGGCTTTCATCATCAGAAAGACGGCACTTCTCTGATATGCCAGATAGCCAGCCGTATCTGCCGCTGTGATAAATTCCATCTGGCAGTCCTTCTGCAGTGTTTTATGTAGCTCCCGCAGCCGTCCATTTACCGAGACCAGAAGAATATCATTCTCGTAATTCTTCTGATATTCCTCCGCAATCTCCGCATAGGCGGTTCCCTGCGGATATGTTTTTATCTCACTCCCAATCCGTACTTCCGGCATGTAATCCCCTCCCTAAACAATCTGGATTGGAAACGCCGGTTTCTCCCGCACAACCTTCACGGCGTCTCCCAGCTTCCCCATCAGATATTTCTCCATAAATTCAGTAAAAATGTGTTCAATTCCATAATGTCCAGCGTCGATGACCGCCATGCCCTGTGCAACCGCGTCGATTCCTTCATGGTGGCTGATATCTCCTGTGATATAAACCTGCGCCCCGGCTGCCAGCGCCTCTCCCATCGTGCTTCCGCCCGCACCCGGGCAGACCGCCGCTTTCTGAATCACTGCCTCACCGTCCAGCTTACCGAATACCGCCGCATACGGCAGTCCAAATGCCTCCTTGACCCGCTCGGCAGCTGCCTGCAGCGTCATCGGCTGTTCGAATCGTCCAGTGCATCCGATTCCGTAGGAAGTGCCGTCCCCGGTCTCTCCCATTTTCTCTAAAACCTCACAATCCGTCAATCCCAGCTTCTTTGCCGCCAGATCTGCCATGCAGCCCGGCGCCGCGTCAAAATTGGTGTGCATCGCATAGTAGGAAATATCATCCTGAATCATCCGCAGGACTCTTCTGCCGATGAAATTCTGATCGGACACCTGCTTGATTCCTTTGAAAATAAGCGGATGGTGCGTCAAAATCATATCCGCCCCCGCCTGCTCTGCCTGCTCAATCACAGAATCGGTGGCGTCCACCGCCAGAAAGATCGTCTTCACTTCCTTCCCGCTGCGCCCCGCTAAAAGCCCCGGATTGTCCCAGTCACATGCCATGCTGCGCGGCGAAAGTGTTTCCAGGATCTTGATAATCTCACTGCATTTCATGTCTCGTCTCCTCTATCAGCGCCAGATAGGCGGTCAGTTCGTTGATGCGCGCTGCTCGGCGGCTGATCGCCGTCTCTCCCGCTTCACTGGCTTCTAAAGTTCTCTTCTTGTTCTGGGCATCATTTTCTGTCAGCCCTGCCAGCACCTGCCGCGTCATCTTCTCTTCTTTCTCCAGATACGCAAGCAGCACCGGATCTTTCTTCCGGATCAAATCGGCTCCAAAACGGTAATCCTGCTCTCTCCCCGGCCGCATCGTGCCTCGCGCCGCTTCTATCACTATGTAATATTTTCCCTCGTCCGTCAGCATCGCTTCCCGGAGAATCGAAAATCCCTGTTTTTCCAGAAAATGACGCACTTCGTCCTGCTCCGACTGCGGCGACAGAATCAGGCGTTCTTTTCCCTCGCTCCAATTCTCCCACACATGGCGTCCCTGTTCCAGAATCCGGCAGGTCAGTTTTCCGCCCATTCCTGCGATCACAACTGTGTCTGCCTCGCCTGCCTTCAATTTTGCCAGTCCGTCTGACAGGCGCAGTTCAATTTTCCCGGAAAGCCCCACCTCTTCCACGTGTTCTTCCGCCCGCTCCAGCGGGCCTTTCCGCACATCCATCGCCAATGCCGACGGGCACACGCCCTTCTGCACCAGCCAGATCGGCACATAACCGTGATCGGTGCCGATATCTGCTACCCGGCTGCCCGGCTGTACAAAAGAAGCGATCCGTTCCAGACGCTTCGAGAGTTTTACTTCTGTCCGCATGATTTATTCTCCTGTGTTCTACTTTTTATTTCTTCTTTCCAGATCATTCATCCAGATAATCCTTCAATTTTTTGCTCCGGCTCGGATGGCGCAGCTTCCGCAGCGCTTTCGCCTCGATCTGGCGGATCCGCTCGCGGGTGACATTGAACTGCCGTCCTACCTCTTCGAGCGTGCGCGGTCTGCCGTCGTCCAGGCCAAAGCGCAGACGCAGCACCTTCTGCTCCCGCTCGGTCAGCGTATCGAGCACTTCCATGAGCTGTTCATGCAGCAATGTATAGGTTGCCGCATCGACCGGAACCTGCACATGATCGTCCTGAATGAAATCGCCCAGATGACTGTCTTCCTCCTCGCCGATCGGTGTCTCCAAGGAAACCGGATCCTGTGAAATCTTCATGATCTCCCGCACACGCTCAACCGGCATCTCCATCTTTTCCGCGATCTCCTCCGGGGTAGGTTCCCGTCCAAGTTCCTGTAAAAGCTGTCTGGAAGTCCGGATCAGACGGTTGATCGTCTCCACCATGTGAACCGGAATCCGGATCGTCCGCGCCTGATCCGCGATCGCGCGCGTGATCGCCTGACGGATCCACCAGGTTGCATAGGTGCTGAACTTAAATCCTTTTGAATAATCATATTTTTCAACCGCCTTGATAAGCCCCAGATTTCCTTCCTGAATCAGGTCAAGGAACTGCATGCCTCTGCCGACATAGCGCTTCGCAATGCTGACAACCAGGCGCAGATTCGCCTCCGCCAGACGTTTTCTGGCATTTTCATCTCCCAGCTCCATCCGCTTCGCCAGTTCAATTTCCTCTTCCGGGGAAAGCAGCGGCACTTTTCCGATCTCTTTCAGATACATCCGGACTGGATCATCGAGGCTGACGCCATCCGGGATGCTGAGATCCAGGTTGTCCACGTCGATCGGCTCCTCCTCCTCGCCGTCTTCAAAAAGTTCTGGCTCCATGTCCTCATCGTCATCCATCCGGAGAACGTCTACATGATGACTTTCCAGAAAATCATAGATCTGATCGAGCTGTTCCGGGCTCAGTATCTCACCATGGAAATAATTCAATATTTCTTTATTGTCCAGTACATTTTTCTTTGTTTTTGCCAATTCCAGAAGCTGTGTGAGTTTTTCTTCAAATGTAACTTTTTTCTCTTCCATAGTTCGTCCTTCCTTCCATCCTCAGAACCTGCCCGACCATTTCCAATTTTGTTACTGAACACGCATACGTGTCCAGTAACGGAATTTGCCGTGGCTTCGCATTTCAATACGGCAAATTCCTGCTGCCACCACGTTTTCTTACGGCACTTTCGGTTCCAAAAGTGCCTACCCGTGTACAGTAACCCAATTTTTCCCAATCCGCAATCACTCCAACGTAATTACGAGCGAAGGCAATCCCGCCTGTTCCCGTATGAGCTGCTGCAGCTCATTCAAATCCGACGCCCGCCGGATCTGATCGTCGAGGCTGTTCTTCTTGATCCGGCGCACCGTCTCCGCAAATGCCTTTTTCTGCTCCTCATTGTTTAAGGATTCTTCCAGACTTGCATTGAAAAGCGCCGCGACTTCTTTGTAATTGCCCTCGTCGTCGATAAAGCGGTTCAAAATCGCCGCCGGATTGACATTTCCAGCTTCCAGACCCTCAAATACAGCTTTTGCCGCTTCTTTATAAAGTGGTTTTACAAAATCCTCCGGTCCGATGATGTCCTTGATCCGGGCATATAACGATGGTTCTTCAATCAGCCATGTAAGAAGCAGGCGTTCTGAACGGCGGATGCCCTCGTCCTTTTCCTTCTTCCTGCCCACCGGTCTCACCGCCGGTCCCGCATTTCCCGGAAACTCTGCATTTCCAGCACCGCGGTTTTCCGCCACTGCCCCGGCACTGCCGACGCTTCCGCCTACCTCCCTGTTTTGTACCGCACCAGTCGTATTTCCGGTTCTATATGAATCACCATAGCGACCTGCATATCCGCCTGCTGCCGTCTCCCCGACGCCATACCGGCTTCCGAGCTGGTTGACCAGCCGCCGCAGATCTTCATAATTGATAAAGTATTCCCGCGAAACCGCCTGTATATAATTATCCCGCTCCAGCGCCTCGCCAAATTCAAGCAGCTTGCGCGCCGTCTGATTGTAAAATGCCGTCTTCTGCTCCGGATCTTCCATATCAAAGCCGGCTTTCAGCACATCGATCTCATAGAGAAAGCTGTTTCTCGCCGTCTCGATCCGCTTTTCAAACTCCTCTGCTCCCAGATTTTTCATAAATTCATCCGGATCCTTATACGGACGCATATTCAGTACCTTGGTTGAAATTCCTGCCCGCTTGAGGATCGGAATCGCCCGTAGCGCCGCCTTGACGCCCGCGCCATCGCTGTCGTAGGTCAGAATGACCTGATCCGTATACCGCTTCAGAAGCGCCGCGTGCTGCTCGGTCAGCGCCGTTCCCAGCGATGCGACCGCGTTCGTATAACCCGCCTGGTGCATGGAAATCACATCCATGTAGCCCTCGCAGAGCATCATATATTTCTTTCTCGAAGTACGCGCGTAATTAAGTCCGTATAGATTCCGGCTTTTGTCAAACAGCATCGTCTCCGGTGAGTTTAAGTATTTCGGTTCCCCGTCCCCGAGGACACGTCCGCCAAACCCGATCACCCGGCTGTTGACATCCATGATCGGAAACATGACACGGTTCCAGAACTTGTCCCTGGCGCCGCGCTCCTCGATCGTTACCAGCCCCGTATCCTTTAAAAGCTCGTCCTCATAGCCCTTGCTTTTCAGATACCGGTACAGATCGTCGCTGATTTTATTGGAAAATCCCAGTCCGAACCGCCGGATCGTCTCATCCGTCAGCTTCCGCTTTACCAGATAATCATATCCTATCTTTCCCTGCGGCTGCTTGAGCTGATAATAAAAATAATTGGCTGCCAGCTTATTGATCTCCAGGAGCGCCGCCTTACGGTCCGCCTTCGCCTTTGCCTCTTTAGAATATTCCATCTTCGGCAGTTTCACGCCTGAACGGTCCGCCAGCATCTCAACCGCCTCGCGGAATGAATAATTTTCATATTCCATCACAAACGTAATCACATTGCCGCTGACACCGCAGCCAAAGCAGTGGTACATCTGCTTGGACGGCGACACCGAAAAGGATGGCGATTTCTCATGATGAAACGGGCAGAGTCCAAACAGGTTGCTTCCCTTCTTCTGCAGCTTCACGTATCCGGAAATCACATCCACAATGTCGCTACGCATTCTGACTTCCTCGATTACCTCTTCCGGATAATACATTTCTTCCTCCTTATACGCTCCAGGCTTTCGGAATAAACAATTCCTTAAACCGGTCAATCGCGTAAATATCTGTCATACCCGCGATATAATCGCATACCGCGCGCTCTTTCGTCTCATTTCTCATCTCCATAATCCGGTGGGATTCTTCCG
The DNA here is from genome assembly GCF_003481065.1 of Clostridium sp. TF11-13AC. Taxonomy (NCBI): domain Bacteria; kingdom Bacillati; phylum Bacillota; class Clostridia; order Eubacteriales; family Clostridiaceae; genus Clostridium; species Clostridium sp. TF11-13AC. Next base: position 52,264 of record NZ_QUKJ01000009.1, on the reverse strand, counting down.
GAAGTTCCTCCGGATGCGCCATATAATATCCATACAGCATCTCGATCATCTGCTGTGCGCGCCCTTCCTCCGCTTTCGCAATCCCGTCATGGTAGACATGGTCAAACATCCAGCGGCGCAGCCCGTGCATCGCCTCCTCACGTTCCGGTGACATCGCCACCTCCGGCTTGTCCTGGCTGTGCTCGATGATGTCGTGGATCATGATATTCAGCCGCTCATGCACACTGTTTCCCAGAATGTCCGTGTACTCCCGCGGCAAATCCTCTTCCTTCATGATCTTTCCCCGGATCGCATCATCTATATCATGGTTTATGTAGGCAATTTTATCTGAAAGCCGCACAACATTCCCTTCCAGCGTCGCCGGATGACCGCTCGTCCGGTGGTTCAGGATCCCGTTGCGAACCTCCCAGGTCAGGTTCAGCCGCAGCGCTTTCGCGATCGTGCGCGCTATCTGCGATACTTCCAGCGTGTGCGTCAGGCGCGTCCGGTAATGGTCGCCCTCCGGCGCCAGAAAAACCTGCGTTTTCTGTTTCAGACGTCGGAACGATTTGCTGTGCAGAATACGGTCGCGATCGCGCTGATACTCTGGCCGGATGTCGCAGAGCGGTTCTTTCCGCTCCCGTCCCCGTGTATTCGCACTCAGCGACGCATACGGACTAAGGGTTTCCTGTTCCCATTTTTCGATCGTTTCTCTGATATTCATCCAGATCCCACCTTTATTCAGAATAATTTACGGAATAAATTCGAAAGTTCGCCCATTATCTTATAATAATATCATATTTTTGTAATTTGGGACAGAGGTTTTCCATGGATTTTTGATCTTTTTCTATTTTCTTTTTTTATTTTATGTGGAAAGAAGGGGAATTATGACTACTTATTTCCATCTATTGAACAAAGGGGCTTAGAATGAAAAAGAGAAGACATCTGTTCTTTTGAATACAGACATCCTCTCTTTACTATCATACATACAAAACGTAACGGCTGTCCCTGATGGACCTCATCTACATTTTATTTTCACTTATTATTTTTACTTATCCGCTTTTTCAAGCAGTTTCTTGATACCCTGAATTGCTACTAATACACCCAGGATTAACAGCAGCACTGCAAATACAAGCTGCAGTGTATTTCCCAGATCCAGACCGGTCGTCATAAATGCGTTTGTGAGCTTTATGATGGTCATGCTCAGTGCAGTAAAGGTAACTGCCATCATGAACAGCATCGGCACCCAGAGCATCCAGCCCTGACGCTTGGTTTTCTTTAAGAATACTGCACAAGCTACAAGAGCAAGTACCGATAACAGCTGGTTTGCAGAACCGAATAACGGCCAGATCTCTGCATAGCCGACCTTGGTAAGCAGGTATGCGAGTACCAGTGTGATGATGGTTGCAAAATATTTATTGGTTACTACCTTTACAAACGGGCTCATATTTTCCTCGTCTGTGTCCGAATCCATGAAAAATTCCTGGAACGACAGACGCCCTACCCGGGCAACCGAATCCAGGGAAGTCAGTGCAAATGCAGATACCGCCAGGTTGATTAATGTAAATACAAGCGAATGCGGCAGACCAACTACGGAAAGAAAATTTGCGATCGCGCCTGCAAAAATCTGCGGCTGGGTGGTAAGTCCCTGTGCTGCTGCCTCGCCATCTGCAAAGGAAGCAACTGCAATCAGTGCGATGATAGCAAGCATACTCTCCATCAGCATTGCGCCAAACGAAACCGGAAGCATGTTCTTTTCATTTTTGATCTGTTTAGATGCAGTACCGGAAGATACCAGAGAATGGAAACCGGAAACTGCGCCACAGGCAATCGTTACAAATAAAATCGGGAACATATACTGTCCATTTACATTAAAGCTTGTAAACGGTTTCAAATTACATGCCGGATTGGCCACAAATACACCGATAACTGCACCGACGATCATAAAGATCAGCAGATAGCTGTTCAGATAATCACGCGGCTGAAGCAGCGCCCATACCGGAGCGACACTGGCAATTAGAATGTACACAAAGATAATAATATGCCAGGTTCCAAGATCGACATAGACCGGGAAATTCAGTCCCAGTGCGATCGCTGCCACCAGTAATAAAATAGCGACGGCTGTGTTGATCCATTTGTTGAATTTGGTATATTTGAGGAAATATCCAAGTGCAACTGCCTCGATGATAAATAACATAGAAGTAGTTGCAACGGCTCCATTTGCCGCTATCTTTGTGACAGCACCTGCCTCATCGACCGTAAATCCCTTAAATGTTCCCGCTACAACGTCTGCAAACGCTGCAACAACCAGAATACAGAACAGCCAGCAGAATAAAAGGAATAATTTCTTTCCTAATTTTCCAATGTACTCTTCGATGATGTATCCGATTGTTCGTCCCTTATTTTTGACAGACGCATACATGGATGCAAAATCCTGAACGGCGCCGAAAAATACGCCGCCGATTAAAATCCAAAGCAGGACCGGAAGCCAGCCAAAAATTGCCGCCTGGATCGGACCATTGATCGGACCCGCACCGGCGATCGACGCGAACTGATGACCAAACACAACGTTTGTATCAGCCGGTACATAATCGACACCGTCCTCCATCTCATATGCCGGAGTTTTGGCATTCGGATCGATGCCCCACTTATTCTGGAGATAACGCCCGTACAGGAGGTATGCTCCTCCCAGAACAACGATGGCGATTATCATCATCATTACTCCACTCATAGTTAAACCTCTTTCCTTTGTTTATTTATAAAAAAACGCCTCTGCTATCCAGTCGGATAACAAAGGCGAATTTTCTATCCCAACAGCTTTCCCGATCCATCCAGTGACTCTCTGTATTTCCGTTCTTTTATGTCTTTCCATGCTCATTGCATTTTATATCATGTAAATTATACTCTTTTGAGCAGAAAATTCAATTAACACTTTAAATATAATTTACAATTTCATTTATTGTTTTTTGTGCACCTTGCACTTCCTATTGTTTTTACAACGGGAAACTTCGCTCCAGACACAATGCCCCATACCCCACCCGCTCATTCGGATATACCGTCTCCCCCGGCAGACTCCGCGCCCCGCGGATGAGATATGCTTTCAGCTTCTCCCCATACAGGTAGGGATCGTTCCCATTTACAATCCCCCATTGCATCATCAGCGCCGCCGATCCGGTCACAAATGGAGCGGCAAAGGAAGTTCCTGTCACCGCCTCATATCCGCCGCCTGCGCGGGCGGTGATGATATTTACACCAGGTGCCGCCAGCTCTGGTTTGATCGGATGCCCCAATCTTGCAAATCCACGACCGGAAAAATCTGCATACGCCTGCGTGGCGTCATCGTACGCCCCCACCGAGATCGCCCGGCTGGCGGTCGATGGGATTGTCAGCGTCGTGTCCGGCGATGCCGTCAAAAAACGTGTTTCCCTGTTCAGTGCCATGCCCGCTGGCAGCCACAGATCATACTGACCATCCCGTATTTCTTCTGGAATCAGACGGATTTTCCAGAGCCCGTCCTGAATGTAGGCTTCTTTTGGAATCAAATCCAGATAAATCTCCTGCGCTTGACTGTATGGACTCGGCATCCCATAATATAGAAGAATCTCTTCCGTCTCATAGGAAAGCCGCTGTGCTCCCAACGATTCCCGGATCAGCCCGGTGCTGCTGCCGCCCGGGCTGAAAATTTCTACTGAAAACCGGTCCTGATACAATTTCCATAGCTGCACACCGAAGCCCGTCTGATATTCCCCCACTGCAAGCTCTATCTCCACCGGACGTCCCATCTGCAGAAATCCCGCCCGGTGTCCCATGCTGTATCCTTCATTTCCGGTTCCCACGATGATGGAAGTCCGCCCCCGCTCTGCCATCGAATTTAGATACGTCTCCAGCAGGCTGGTTCCGTCATGAGAACCGTAGGTATTTCCAAAGCTCAGATTCACCGCCACCGGCATCCGCCATTCCTGTGCGATTCCCACCACATAGTCCAACGCCCGCATCAGCTCTGTTGTCCTGGGAAATGAATCCGCAAGCGGCGTTCCAAGCTTCACGACCAGAAGTTCACTCTCCCAGGCTACTCCCCGGTAGTGTCCGCCGCCCTCCCAGCCATTTCCGGCTGCAATCGCCGCAACTGCCGTCCCGTGCCCACTCACATCCCGCGACTGGACGATCTCGTAAGCGCGTTCCCGGCTGCCCGCCTCCAATGCCCGGTTGAGCTCCTCCCGCGTATAAATCCGGTTCTGCTCCTGATCCCAAAGTGCGGCGATGCGCGTCGTTCCATCTGCGTTTCGAAAGTCCGGATGGAAATAATCGATTCCGGAGTCGATGATGGCAGTCAATGTGCCTCGACCACTTAAATCAGCATCTCTGCCATACACGTTTTGAGAGACTTGATTTCCGCTCTGCACCGGCGCAATACAGGTATCCCGAATCGCCCGGTTCACCTCAAAATAAAGACGCTTCGGCTTTTCTATATACTCAACCTGTGATAATCCTGCCAGATCATCCACCTGCGATTCAGGGAGCCGCACAATCGCGTAGCCGCCGGAAAGTGGATAAATTTCCGCCTGCGGCAGCTGTTCCTGCAACTTTTCCACAGTTCCATTATATTGAATGATTAATTCCCAGCGTTTCGTATTCTGGTCGTATCCCATCTGAAGTGCCGGGGACTTTTCCCGTTCCGCTTCTGTCGCATCCAAAGATAAGTTTAAAAGGTTTTCTTTTTTCTGGCTCTTGCCATTCACTAATTCACTCATTTTACAGTTTATGCTTATATGGCAAATCCCAGCATCATATTCTATCTATTTTTTTAACAAAACAAAACCCGGTACATCTCTGTACCGGGCTATCGATCATGCAGAAGAAGGGACTTGAACCCTCATGATGTTGCCATCACACGGACCTGAACCGTGCGCGTCTGCCAATTCCGCCACTTCTGCTTACTGCGGGAGATGGGACTTGAACCCACACGAGCATACACCCACAAGATCCTTAGTCTTGCCTGTCTGCCAATTCCAGCACTCCCGCTTACTGTTTTTCAATTTTCTCTGTCCGATGATTTTCTCACCGACAAAGAGTAGTATAGCACAATTTCATTTAAATTGCAAGCCTGTTTTCCGCAAATTTATATCTGAATTTATTGAATCAGAGTATAGCAAAAACCCGGCACATCTCTGTACCGGGCTATCAGTCATGCAGAAGAAGGGACTTGAACCCTCATGATGTTGCCATCACACGGACCTGAACCGTGCGCGTCTGCCAATTCCGCCACTTCTGCTTACTGCGGGAGATGGGACTTGAACCCACACGAGCATACACCCACAAGATCCTTAGTCTTGCCTGTCTGCCAATTCCAGCACTCCCGCTTACTGTTTTTCAATTTTCTCTGTCCGATGATTTTCTCACCGACAAAGAGTAGTATAGCACAATTTCATTTAAATTGCAAGCCTGTTTTCCGCAAATTTATATCTGAATTTATTGAATCAGAGTATAGCAAAAACCCGGCACATCTCTGTACCGGGCTATCAGTCATGCAGAAGAAGGGACTTGAACCCTCATGATGTTGCCATCACACGGACCTGAACCGTGCGCGTCTGCCAATTCCGCCACTTCTGCTTACTGCGGGAGATGGGACTTGAACCCACACGAGCATACACCCACAAGATCCTTAGTCTTGCCTGTCTGCCAATTCCAGCACTCCCGCTTACTGCTTTTTATTTTTGCCTGTCGAGTGAGTCACTCACTGACGAAGCTTAGTATAGCACAGGCGCTCCGCGAATGCAAGCATTTTTTTGTTTTTTTTATTTTTTTTTATTTGTTCTAATTATTCCTATATTTTTATAGTTTCTTTCTACTGCAAAATCATGTATTTCAGCCCTATCCTACCACTCCGCAGCTCCCTTAAAAAATCCTTTCTTACTTCTTAAACAGGAAAACAGACAACCATTACACATTTCTGGTTACTGTTCACGCATGCGTGCCCAGTAACCATTTCTGCATTCCTATAGCCACAAAATGTCTCCTTTGAGATTGAAAAAGCGCTGTCTTTCTGCTATAATACATAGTTGCATTGATTTCTTTCATTAAAATTAAGAAACATTACAAAAAGGGCGTAAAAAGGCGCAATAAGAAACCGAAAGAAAGGCGGAAATCCTGATAAGCAAAGGATTTTCGGATAGGTAAATCATAAAATGAAATTAGGTATCGTAGGTCTGCCAAACGTAGGCAAAAGTACACTGTTTAATTCTCTGACCAAGGCTGGCGCTGAGTCTGCCAATTACCCGTTCTGTACCATCGATCCGAACGTCGGTGTCGTACCGGTTCCAGATCCGCGTCTGGGTCAGTTAGCAGCTCTTTATAATTCTGCCAAAATCACTCCGGCTGTGATCGAGTTCGTTGATATCGCTGGTCTGGTAAAGGGCGCTTCCAAGGGCGAAGGTCTTGGAAACCAGTTCCTTGCCAATATCCGTGAGGTAGACGCGATCGTACACGTTGTCCGTTGCTTTGAGGATCCAAATGTTATCCATGTAGACGGCAGCGTCAATCCGCTCCGCGATATCGAAACCATCAACCTGGAGCTTATCTTCTCCGATATGGAGGTTCTGGAACGCCGTATCGCCAAGACGACCAAGAGTGCCATGGGAAATAAGGCTCTGGCCAAAGAACTGGAAACTTTAAAGAAACTGTATGCTCACCTGGAAGATGGCAAACTGGCAAAAAGCTTTGAGCCGGAGGATGAGGATGAACTCGCGTTCATCAATACGCTGGATCTCTTAACCTGGAAACCGGTTATCTTCGCTGCCAACGTATCCGAGGATGATCTGGCAGATGACGGTGCTTCCAATGAATATGTAAAACAGGTTCGCGAATTTGCAGCTGAGAACGACAGCGAGGTATTTGTTATCTGCGCCCAGATTGAGCAGGAGATCGCTGAGTTAGATGAAGATGAGAAGAAAATGTTCCTCGAAGATCTCGGTCTGACTGAATCCGGTCTTGAAAAACTGATTGCAGCCAGCTACCGCATTCTTGGCCTTATCAGCTACCTGACTGCCGGTGAAACTGAGACCCGTGCATGGACCATCAAAGTCGGCACCAAAGCACCGCAAGCAGCTGGAAAAATCCACTCCGATTTTGAGCGTGGCTTCATCAAAGCTGAGGTAGTCAACTATCAGGATCTCTTAGACTGCGGTTCCTATAATGCAGCCAGAGAAAAAGGGTTGGTACGCATGGAGGGCAAGGACTACGTGGTGAAGGACGGCGATGTCGTACTCTTCCGCTTCAATGTTTAATATCGTGTCATAAAATCTCAGAAGCTGCCATCCGCTGATCAGATTCCCTTTTCGTAGATTTGGGGTAACTGTTTGGGTTTGCGCATTTACTGCGCTGACCGTACGAAAACATGGGGGATCCTATCAAAGCATATCAACGGATGGCAGCTCTTTTTATTTCTCCCTTTTTACAAAAGTGTGTCTGATGCATACTAACTCATAATTATACGAAACACCACTCTTTTATTCATTTCTGGCTAATGGGTATTCATTTTTACTCTAAGTTGTCGTGCAATTTATTAGATTTGAATTTTTGAAAGAGCCAGCACCTTGAATGGGCTGACTCTTTCAATGTCACCTGTAATTGACAAACTGGAATTTGGCTATTTCGTTGCAACAATACTTATCCAATGATTTTTTGCATTTGAATACGTTTTGATCTCTGTAAAACCCGCTTCTTTCAAAGCGGCAACAAGTTGTTTAGATGTGTAAATCTTCATACCATTGATCATCTTTGTCCATTTTTCATCTGCGGCATTCGTTCCGTCACTCTCGTTACAAATCAGGAATATGCCTTCGCTTTTTAGCACACGGTTGATCTCGGAAAAGCATTTTACTAATCCTGGCCAAAAGTAAACTGTTTCGAAGGCAGAAACATAATCAAAAGTCGCGTCAGAAAAGGGTATAGCAGATACATCTCCTTGAACTACATTACATTTCCCTTGTTTAATGGCGAGGGCGTTCAATTTTTGAGATTCTGCCACACTAACCTCAGAATAATCCATTCCTGTCACGTGGCCATTTCCACATCTATCAAGCCAGACCGCAATATTTGCTCCGCCGCCACAGCCGACGTCCAGAACTTCAGCATCAGACTTCGCGGAGATATTTGAGAATCCCCATTGCGATAATTTGGCGTGACCGCTGTTCATCATCTTCGTCATCAATTTTCCGCCGAAGCCTTGTGGCTTACGGGTATTTTCAAAAAATTTCATTACAGAATTCCTCCTCCACAAATACCGGTTTTCTTAATTCGACAAACCGGTATTGCTCAATCGTTTTTCTCCGTTAGGAGAATATACAATCCATAAATAAAAAGAACAAGGAATAAAACCGTAGGAATCAATAATCCATTTTCTAAAATACTTACAATCATTCTTCCAGGTGGCGTTACCCATTCAGTTGCTGGATTTTGCATTGCCACTATTATCATTCCCACAATACCAACAACACCACTTAATGTTAAAAAACCACCTTTTATATTTCTACTCATAATCATTACCTCCTCGTTAAATACCGATTAGTATAACAGTAGTCTAACACATGTTGTTTAAAAATACTACAGCCAAGCTAATGTCTGTAATTTGCCCTAAAATTTCATTTTATGGAATTTGGACTACTTGATTTTCTAATCGCATACGCAATTTGTGAAATGTATCATTATACTGTTGATACATCAGACACACAAATGTAAATAGGGACTTTTATTTTTATAACAAATCATATTCTTTCATTTTCCCTCAAACCGTCTCATACACTGTACTAAACGAATTCCGGAGCTTTCTTATGAGTTCAAAAACAAAAATTGTCGTACTCCGCATGAAAGAGATTATTTATACTGCTATCTTTATCGGGCTGGGGCTTCTTCTCATCGCGCTTCTCCTCATCATGTTCCGTCCTGGAAGGAAGACACAGAGTGCTTCTGCCCCTGCTGCGGCTGGTATCCACTATCTGCCAGGCATGTACAGTTCTACCCTGACACTTGGCAGCCAAGCAGTCAATGTCGAAGTCACGGTTGATTCCACCCAAATCACCTCTGTTACCTGCCGTCCTTTAAGTGATTCCATCGAAACTATGTACCCGCTGCTCTCCCCTTCCGCTTCGCATCTCTCGGAGCAGATCGTGAGCACGCAGTCGCTTGAAAATCTCTCCTTTGAAAGCGGCAGCCAGTATACCTCACAGGCACTCTTAAATGTGATACATACCGCACTGGCGAAAGCGATCCTTTAAGTTTCATATCACTCCATATAGCTTCTTCTAATCAAAACGTCCGGCTGAACCGTCTTTCCAAACGGTTCAACCGGACGTTTTACTTCCGTATTCGTGACTGTTCAGTACCTTCATAGTCACGCGTATTCATTTACGTTATTTACTGAATAACCTTAACCGGGCACTTCGCTGCACAAGCTCCGCAGTTTACGCACTTCTCATAATCGATAACAGCTACGTTGTTATCCATATGGATTGCGTCAAACTTACACTGCTTGGTACACAGCGTACAGCCGATACAGCCAACCTGGCAGGCTGCCTTGACAGCCGGTCCACGATCGTGGGAGCTGCACTGTACCAGATGTTTTGCCTTGTACGGTACCAGGTCGATCAGGTGTTTCGGGCAGGCTGCCACGCAGGCACCACACGCTACACACTTCTCTTTGTCTACAACCGCTACGCCGTCTACCACGTGGATTGCATCGAATTTACATGCCTTCACACAGGTACCGAAACCGGTACAGCCGTAAGAACATGCCTTTGCACCGCCACCCGGTACAACGGATGCCTTCGCACAGTCCTCGATACCATGGTACTCGTACTGTACTTTTGTCTTGTCGCAGGTACCTTTACATTTAACGAAAGCTACCTTCTTCTCAGAGGAACCAGCCTCTACACCCATGATAGCAGCGATCTTCTCGCCAACCGGAGCGCCGCCGACCGGGCAGGCATTGACCGGAGCTTTGCCCTCTGCGATGGCCTTTGCAAGACCATCACAGCCCGGGTAACCACAGCCACCACAGTTGTTGCCCGGAAGCTCTTCACGGACAGCTGCCTCTTTTTCATCTACTTCAACTTTAAATTTCGCGCCGAACAGACCCAGACCGACACCAACGATGATGCCGACTGCCGCGATCACGACAGCAGCGATAATGATTGAATTCATATCCATTTTCGTCTCCTCCTTCTACAGTAATCCGGAAAATCCGAGAAATGCAATCGCCATCAGACCAGCCGTTACAAGTACGATAGGAGATCCCTGGAAGTTATACGGGATATCATTTCCCTCGATGTGCTCACGGATACCTGCCAGAAGCACGATGGAGATGGTATAACCAACGGCTGTACCAACACCATTTACCACGCTCTGTAAAAATCCATATCCGTTCTGGACGTTTGTCAGGGCAACACCAAGAACGGCACAGTTTGTTGTAATCAGCGGAAGGAATACACCCAGCGCGTTATACAGGGAAACCATGCACTTCTTTAAGAACATCTCAACGATCTGAACCAGTGCTGCGATAACGAGAATGAAAACGATGGTTTTCAGGTAATCGATACCAAGCGGTGCCAGAACGAACTGATAAATCAGGTTTGCAACGATGGATGCGATGGTAATAACGAAGATAACCGCACCACCCATACCAGCTGCTGTTTCAACTTTTTTGGATACGCCGACGAAGGAGCAGATACCGAGGAACTGGCTCAGTACGACGTTGCTGACCAGCGCCGAGCTTATCGCAATAATAAGTAATTCTTTCATCACTTCTCCTCCTGTTCCTTCTTAACTTCTGCATCATGACCAGCACAGCTTAAGCAGTCGCCGCTGCAGCAGCCACCCTTCTTCTTCTCTTTTACGGAACCGTTTGTTGCACACGGCATCTTCAGACGATTCTGAAGAGCAGTCAGGCAAGCCAGTACGAAGAATGCACCCGGCGCCAGGATGAAGATTGAGATCGGCTGATAGGAAGCCGGCATAATCTGGATACCAAAGATAGTACCTGCACCCAGAAGCTCACGGAAAGAACCGATGAGTGCCAGAGCAACTGTAAATCCAAGTCCCATACCGATACCGTCAAATGCAGACAGGATCGGACCGTTCTTCATAGCATATGCCTCGGCACGGCCAAGGATGATACAGTTAACTACGATCAGCGGAATGTAAAGTCCCAGGGAAGCATATAAGCTTGGAACGAAACCTTCCATCAACATATCTACGATGGTTACGAAGGATGCTACGACTACGATCTCTGCCGGCAGACGTACGCCGTCCGGAATGATCTTACGAAGCAATGCAATCAGAAAGTTCGCCGCAATCAGTACGGCGGTTGTCGAAAGTCCCATGCCGACACCGTTGATGGCGGAAGTGGTTACCGCCAGGGTCGGACACAGACCCAGCATCTGAACGAAAATCGGGTTTTCTTTCCAGATACCGTTATATAAGCGCTCTACATATTTATTCATAATCTTTCCACCTCCTACTGTGCCAGGCAGTTAGCCACGAAATAGATAGCTGCATCTGTCGCGTTGGTGACTGCCTTGGAAGTGATCGTTGCACCACTGATGGCTTCAATCTGATTATCTGCAGACGCGCCTGTCTTTGTAACTTCCAGGTTCTCAGCTTTCTTGCCGATAAACTGATCCTTGAAATCCGGTTCTTTGGCTCTCATACCAAGACCTGGCGTATCGCTGATGCTTAAGAAACCGATACCGGTCAGCTCGCCCTCGTTGCTGATACCAACTGCGATCTGCACGTTGCCGCCGTAGCTCTCTGCGGAGGTAGAGGTAATCAGGTAACCGATCTGGTTGCCGCTTGCATCCAGCGCTTCTTTTGCATCATTGATGGTAACTTTTCCAAATCCCCACTCAGAGATGCTGTCCGCTGCAGCAGTTACTGCGTCAGCCAGCTCCTGCGGTTCATCAAAGCTTGCCGCATCCGGGTAAACTTCCTGATAAGTTTTAGTAGCTGCTGCCTCCTGTGCCTGTGCAATCGGATCCAGCGTAATATCATGTACTGTTCCCAGACAGATACCAGCTACCAGAGTAATAACGAAAAGGATGATTGTATTTTTGATAATCTGGTTCATTATTTCTTCTGACCTCCTTTTCCAAATGCTGTCGGAAGCGTATAGCGCTCAATCAGCGGTACCAGCAGGTTGCTGAAGATGATCGCATAGGAAACGCCCTCCGGAGAAGCACCCCAGAGACGGAAGATTCCGGTTACGATTCCGAGGATCAGTCCGTATACGATCTGTCCCTTCGGAGTCAGAGGACTCGTTACATAATCGGTTGCCATAAAGAATGCACCGAAGATAAGACCACCTGCACAGATCTCACTGAGAGAATAGGTCAGGTTGAATCCACCAAACAGGAATGTAAATACAAATACGGTTCCAATGTAAATCAGCGGGATAACCGGGCTGATAACTTTGCGGACTACCATGTAAATCGCACCAATCAGCAGGGCAATTACAGATACCTCACCGATAGTTCCCGGGATACGTCCGATTACCAGGGATGCCAGATCCACTGTCTCACCGGCTCTTAACTGTGCCAGCGGAGTTGCACCTGTCAGACTGTCAAATCCAAGCTTTGCGGATGAGAAGTTATTCATAAACAGAGCGAAGGAAGTCAGAAGGAAACATCTGGCTGCCAGTGCCGGGTTCATGAAGTTCTGTCCCAGACCACCATAAAGCTGTTTTACAACGATGATTGCAAAGAATGCACCAAGAACCGGGATCCAAACCGGGATTTCCGGCGGCATATTCAGTGCAAGAATCATGCCGGTAACAACTGCACTGCCGTCCGAAATCGTAATCGGCTTGTGCATTAATTTCTCATAAAGATACTCGGCTGCCACACTGGCGATCACGGTAGCGATCAGAACCAGAAGTGCATTCATGCCGAACTGCCATACACCATAAACACTGGCAGGAATCATGGCGATCACAACGTCAAACATCAGGCGCTGTGTCGTAACTCCGTCACGAACGTGAGGTGATGACGATACTTTTAATAATTTTTCCATTTCTTCCCACCTCCTACTTTCTGCGGCTGGCTGCTACTGCCTTACGCATCTCTTTGAATGCCTGGGTCAGCGGCCGTCTTGCCGGACAAGCATATGCACAGCATCCGCACTCAACGCATTCCATGCCGTTTAAGCTCTGGAATTTCTCAAGATCGTGAGCCGTAGATGCTTTCATCATCAGCGGAGGTACAAGGTGCTCCGGACAAACGCCTACACAGCGTCCGCAACGGATACATGCTGACGGCTCCATCGCTGCTACCTGGTCCTTGGTAAAGGTGGTCAGAGCAGATGAAGTCTTCGCTACCGGGAAGTCAAGGCTGAAAAGAGCCTGTCCCATCATAGGACCACCAGAAATCATTTTCTCCGGTTCCTGTTTAAAGCCGCCTGCTGCCTCTACCAGTCTCTGATAGTTGGTACCAAGACGTACCTCAAAGTTCTGCGGCTCTGCAATGGCATCACCGGTTACCGTAATGATCTTGCGGATCAGCGGAGTTGTCTTGCATACTGCATTATAAATAGAAGCAACGGTATCAATATTGTCTACGATACAGCCTGCATCTGCCGGCAGCATGGAAGAATTGATCTCACGTCCTGTCACTGCATAGATAAGTGTACGCTCACCACCCTGCGGGTACTTGGTAAGCAGCGGACATACTTCGATCCTCGGCTCGTCCTTTACCATCTCCGTCAGCTTCTTGATAGCCTCCGGCTTGTTGTTCTCGATACCGATAACACCCTTCGCATTGTCAAACAGCTGAAGCATAACCTTCAGGCCGCCGATAATCTGCTCCGGACGCTCCATCATGGTACGATAGTCACTGGTTAAGTACGGCTCGCACTCTGCACCGTTGACGATAACGTAATCAATTGCGTTCTCATCCTTCGGAGTAAGCTTTACATGTGTCGGGAAACCAGCGCCGCCCAGGCCGACGATACCAGCATCCTTAACGATCTTACGGATCTCTTCTTTCGACAGCTTTGTTGCATCTCTGTCTGTTCCGAAGCCCTCAATCGCCTCTTCTTCACCGTCATTCTCCACCAGGATTGACTGAACCATTGCACCATTAGCAACCAGCTTGGACTCGATTCCCTTTACCGTACCGGAAACAGAACTGAGTACGTTTGCGGAAATAAATCCGCCTGCCTCTGCAATGATCTGGCCTTTCAGCACGTGATCGCCCTTCGCTACCAGTGGTTTCGCAGGTGCGCCAATGTGCTGGGACAGCGGATAAACCATGATCTCGCCCTGTAACGGTTCGAGAACCTTGATCGGCTTATCCTCAGACAGTTCTTTACCCTCATATGGATGAATGCCGCCTATAAATGTAGCCAAACCCATCAATTAAACCCTCTTTCTCTTACTAAATTTTCCTTCATCCTCCACCCATTCACCTCCCGTCAGATGCCTTTTCTGCCGAAATTGTGAAAATATTATCGGGCGTAGGAGCTAGAATCTACCGCGTATAGTATAACACAGGTAAAAAAAATTCACAATTGAAAAATGAATCTTCTGCCCCCTTCACTCTGTATAAAAATTAATACAAATGGTTATAATATAGCTTTTGTTTATACAGAATCAACAAAACTGTGTAAAAATCCCGTAAAACTTTCCCTTAAATACTATGTCAATAGCCTTGGCGAAAAAAGGAAAGTCCGGCGGAGTTTGCCTCTGCCGGACTTTCCTTTTTTCTCGTTACCTAAAGAGCTGCACAGTCTACTGGAAAAACTTACTCCAGTACCCCTGCACAAAAATAAACAGCACAATCAGTGGAATGACATATGTCACATACGCTCGCACCTGGCGCGGGAACTTCACGCCTTTTCCCTCATTTGCCTCCTTGAGAAAATTCTCAAATCCCCATCCATACCGGCTGGTACAGAACATCAGGTAAACGAGACTTCCGAGTGGAAGCAGGTTGTTGCTGACGATGAAATCCTCGAGATCCAACACGTTGCTGCCCTCTCCGAACGGCATGAAACCACTCCAGAGATTGAAACCCAGCACGCACGGAAGCGACAGGACCGCAATCACCACCAGATTGACGCAGACTGCCTTTTTGATCGAACAGCCAGTCAGATCCGTTGCAAAGGATACGATATTCTGGAATACCGCTGTGACCGTTGATGCCGCCGCAAAGGTCATAAAGACAAAGAACAGCGTGCCCCAGAAACGTCCGCCTGCCATGTGGTTAAATACATTCGGCAGCGTGATGAAGATCAGGCTTGGTCCCTGTCCTGCCTCGATACCGTAAGCCGCACACGCCGGGAAAATGATAAGTCCCGCCATAAACGCTACCAGCGTGTCAAGGACCAGTACATTGATCGCCTCGCCGGTCAGGCTGCGCTCTTTATCGATATAACTTCCAAAAATCGCCATCGCACCGATACCGATACTCAACGTGAAGAACGACTGTCCCAGCGCCGCAAATACGACCTTGCCGACACCAACCTCCTGAATCTTGCCAAAATCCGGCTTTAAGTAAAATTCAAGTCCCGGACGTCCGCCTTCCATCCGCACCGAATTGATTGCCAGCACAACCATCAGGAATAACAGGCAGACCATCATCATCTTTGTGATCTTCTCAACGCCGTTCTGGAGTCCCATCGCACAGATGAAAAAACAGAATACGACACAGAGCAGCATAAATACCGTCATCAGTCCCGGATTTGCCAATACAGAGCCAAATTCCCCGGCTACACCGTCCGCATCCAGACCCACGAAATCGCCTTTCGCCATCTTGAACACATACAGCAGAAGCCATCCGGCTACCGTCGTATAAAACATCATCAGGACATAGTTGCCCGCCATCGCGAACCATTTTTCAAAATGCCACTTAGTACCCTTTGGCTCCAGCACATCAAATGAAAGCGCCGCACTCTTCTGGCTCGCTCTGCCGACCGAGTATTCCATAACGATGATCGGAAGACCTAAAAGCACCAGAAATGCCGCATAAATCAGTACAAACGCCGCGCCGCCATACTGACCGACGATGTACGGGAATCTCCACACATTTCCCAGACCGATCGCACAGCCCGCGGAAATCAGGATAAATCCCAGCCGAGAGGAAAAACGTTCTCTTCCCATTTCTACTTACCTTCTCCTTTTTTATTTCTACAGGCCCACACTGACAAGAGTCAGACGGGCACAAAAAAGAGGCGCCTCCGCAAATCCCGGTACCAGCCCGAATTTCGGAAACGCCACCAAATGGTATTTTACTATATTCTGTTTTAAAAGACAAGTTTTCAGGTGCTTTTTATCCTTCAAACGTCTCGACTTCCTCCCGGTTCGGCACCGACGGAGCTGCTCCTGGGCGGGAAACGGCGATCGCTGCCGCTTTTGCCGCATGTTCCAGCGCCGTCTTCGGGTCTTCACCGAGCTGTAAGCCGCCGATAAAATAACCGGTAAATGTATCGCCTGCCGCCGTCGTGTCCACAACCGGCACTTTATAGATTCCCTGACGAAGGACTGTGTCGCCATCGCGGTACACGGAACCATCGCCGCCGAGTGTCAGGACAATCTTCGCCTCCGGGAACCGTTTTACCAATCCGTTCATCAGCGCCTGCGGATCTTTGGTTGCCTCAATGCCGCAGATATCCGACGCCTCCACCTCATTTAATAAGAAGTAATCCACATATTCCAGCGGATAGGACAGGATCTTCGCATTCATCGGGGACGGATTCAGAACGATCTTCATGCCTTTTTCATGGGCTTTCTCCATGATATAGCCGATCTCGCTGATCTCATTCTGTAAAATCAGGAAATCGTCCGCCTCAAACTGTGTCAGGACGCGATCCACCATTTCCCTCGTGATCCGCTGGTTGGCACCGCCATACAGCAGAATGCAGTTCTGCCCTGCCGGATCTTTCTGGATGATCGCGTGTCCTGTCTGCCCGTCGAGATGCTCGATCAACTCCGTGTGGACGCCCGCCTTCTTCATCTGCTCGATAAGGAAATCTCCATCCCCGGCTCCGACAGCTCCGGCGTGCCATACGTCTGCGCCCGCCTTGCTCAGCGCGATCGACTGATTCAGCCCTTTGCCGCCGCTGAATACCTGCAGCGACTCGGAGGACATCGTCTCTCCCGCTCTTACAAAATGATCCACCTGATACGTATAATCAATATTCAGTGAACCAAAATTCAATACCTTCACTCTGCTCCCCTCTCTCTCCGGTTACTGAGACGGCTGTATTCTCGCCGTGCTCTCCCGCACCACCAGTTCCGGCGCAAAGATTACCTTGCTCTCCGGTCTTTTATGTTCCCGTATCTGTTTCAGAAGCAGCCGTACCGCCTCTCTTCCCATCTCCCGTACCTGCTGGCGTATCGTTGTCAGCGGCACCTCCAGCATCCGGGCATAGAAAACGTCATCGTATCCGACAACCGAAACATCTTCCGGTACTTTCTTTCTGTATTCCTTGAGTTTTCTGCATACGCCATACGCCGAAGCGTCGTTGCAGGCGAAAATCGCCGTAAAATCCTGTGAAATGAGCTTTTCGACCGCCGCCGCGCCGCCCTCCTGCGTATACTCGCCGGCACAGACGAGACGTTCATCCACTGGAATTCCCGCCTCCTCCATCGCCCGGCAGTAGCCATGGTAACGGGCCTCCGAATCCATCTGGGTCGCATGCGGTCCCACAACGCAGGCAATCCGCCGGTGTCCAAGGCTTAACAGATGGCGCGCCGCCAGATAACCGCCGATCTCATGGTCGGTACCGACCGCCGGACAGTTCCGAAGCTCCGGGATCCGGTCAACTACCACATAGGGTATGTGGATCGATTCCAGATAATCAATCTCCTCCGCCGCCATCTCCCGCGTATTATCTTTAGCCATGATAAACACAATGCCGTCCGCGCCTTTATCCGCCAGAAGATCGATATACTCGCGATCCCGGTCATAATTATCATTCGTGTTGCAGAGAATCACACTCCAACCATTTTCGCGGCACGCCTCATCGATCGCGCGCGCCATATTGGCAAAATATACATTGGAAATATCCGGGACGATAAATCCTATGGTCTTGCTCTGCCGCTTTACCAGACTGACCGCGAGCTGGTTCGGACGATAATTCAGTTCCCGCGCCTTCGCTAGGATCTGATTCTTTGTCTCATCCGAGATCTTATATCCTTTTCCATTGAGAACCAGTGAGATTGTCGTCACGGAAAAACCAGTCTCAGCGGCAATATCCTTGATGGTTGCCCTCACTCATCCACCTCCGATGCGATCAGATCCATGAGAACCTGAATGGATTTCTGATATTTTTCTATCTCGACCCGCTCATTTGGCTTATGCGCCATACCTGCCTCGCCCGGACCAAATAAGAGAACGGCTGCATCCAGCTTGTGTTCCACCAGGATCGAAGCATCTGTAAAGAAATTAATCCCAGTCGTCTCCACCGGAAGCCCTTTTTTCTCCAGTTCCTTCGAGAGCTGTTTCACAAGCGGATGGGATTCTCCAATCTCGATCGCCCGCCGGTCATTGACAATCCGGCAGCTGACGCGGAATTTTTCTTCCGATGTAACGGAACGCGCCGCCGCAAACGCCTCCGCCTGACCGACTACCATCTGGCTTGTCAGTCCTGGTGTCATACGGATATCCATGAGAATCCGGCAGGTGTCCGGCGTCATATTTGGCGCCACGCCGCCGGAAATCTGCGTTACCTGCGCGGTCGATGCGCCGAGAACCGGGTGTGTGAAGCTTTTCACATATGTTTCAATCTCACCTGTCAGCGCCATCGCCTGTTCCACGGCATTGCAGCCCTCATGCGGGTATGCCCCGTGGCTCGTCTTTCCGTGTGCTTCTATCTCCAGCCACAGGCAGCCTTTCTGCGCCACGCCCAGCCTGCATCCCGTCGGTTCTCCTATCAGAAGCGTTCCAATCGACGTCTCCGGGACTTCCTTTAAGATCTCCCTGGCGCCGATGCCGCCCTTTTCCTCATCACAGGTTCCGAGGAAATGGATCGTACGCGGCACCGGACGACCGGATTTTTTATATTCACAGAGCGCGTACACCATCGCGGCAAGCCCACTCTTCATATCGCTGGCACCGCGGCCATAGAGAAAACCGTCCCGTTCCACCGGAACCGCCGGGTCAGTCTTCCATTCTCCGGTATCTCCGTAAGGAACCGTGTCCAGATGCCCGTTCCAGAAGATCGGAGCGTCATCCGACTCCCCCTCAAGCTCCGCCAGCACATTGGCATGTGTCGCGTCAATCCGCTGTATATGTGCAGAAATTCCCGATTGTTCGAAATACTTGCACAAATATTCTGCCACTGCTCCCTCGTCATCCCGTCCATTGACACTCCGAATGGTCAGAAGCTCTTTTAAAAGTTTCACCGCTCCGTCCATACGCGCTCTCCTTTTTCCTGCTATCTTATTTCTGAATCAGCCAGTCTGCGATATTCTGCCACAATTTATTGTAGTATTCCCACTCGCAGAATTCCGGCGGTGCCCAGTGCGGTGCACAGTCGGTTGTGACAACACCGCTGCGCCCTTTTCCATAAGAAGCAAACGCGATAAACGGATCGCCCTCTACAGTAACCGGAACCTCTGCCTCCGGTTTTGCGATTACCTTATTGTAACCGAGAACCTCCGGCCAGTCGGTCGGAATGCCCTTTAAAGCTTCATGCTCGCCCACGGTTACCGGTTTTACACCCTCGCAGTGTTCCATACGATCATCGACCGTCAGAACCTCAACTGGAAGAACCTCCTGTACGGCTGTGTCATGCCATTTGCCCTTTGCATCCACGCCGGAGAAGGTCAGATAGCCGCCGACCATCAGAAGAGCGCCGCCATCGTTGACATAGTCGCGGATCAGATTGCAGCGGTTCGGCATTTTCTCACTGCGGTTAAACGTAGCACCCGGCAGAAGCAGGGTGTTCGCTCCAATATCGGACAGAATTACCAGATCATACTGTTTCAGTTCTTCCATTGTAAATGGAAATTCTTCATTTGCCAGATGGTTTGGAAGGAAGGTTACTTCGTAGCCGCCTGCCTCCAATGCAGCTTTCAGCCATTTCTCTCCTGTCTCATAGGTAGAGGTATAAAACGCGTCAAAGCCCTTTACATGGGTGGTATAGCTCATCCAGGACTCGCCTGCCAGTAATACTTTCTTGCTCATGATCATATCTCCTTTTCTCATTTATTTTTTCCCCACGCCAAAATCAGTTTCGCATACACCAGAATCGCTTCCAGATAGGAATCGAGCTTCAGCCACTCATCCACGGTATGGCACTGTGCGCCCTCACCCGGTCCGTACTGGATCGTCGGGCATCCGGCAATGTTGCGCCACAGGCGGGAATCACAGCCAAAATGGGATCCTTCCACCTTCACGCTGCGCGAAAGTGCCTCACTGTACGCCTCCTTAAAGGTGTCTACCAGCGGATGATCCTCCTCCATCTCAAACCCGTGTCCGGTCTGGTAAATGGAAATCTTAGGCGGATGTGCCTCCATCCACGCGTCGGAACGGCTGATCCGCTCAACGACCTCTGTAAATTCCTTTACAACCATATCCTGATTCATCAGGGTCGGAACATAGTGGACGCAGGTAGAAAAACTGCACTCGCCCGGCACGGTAGAACCGGCGGTTCCACCCTCGATCACGCCGATATTTAAGCTCGGCGGCGGAAGCAGGCGGTGGCGGATCGTCAGAAGCCAGCGGTGCTCCATCTCATTTAACCCCTGAATTACTTTGATCGCCTTCTCGATCGCGCTGACGCCCTCGGCTTTTGCACCGGAATGGCACGCTTTTCCTTCAAAATCAACCTTAAAGAATACCCAGCCCATATGCGCCAGAATCAGGGTATCGTCGGTCGGCTCGCAGTTGACAACGCCGTCGGCTTTCAGACCGCGCATTACCGCCTGGATCGAGCCATTGCCTCCGCCTTCCTCGTCACACACGGAGGTAATTGTCACATCGCCCGGCAGCTCATACCCGGCATCCTGCAAAAGCTTTACCGCCATCACCGATGCCATCAGACCGCCCTTCATATCCGTGCAGCCGCGTCCGTACATCTTGCCATCCCGAATTACCGGCTCAAACGGCGGGTTCGTCCAGCCGTCTTCCATCTCCGCCGGCATAACGTCAATATGACCGTTAAATAACAGGCTTTTTCCGCCCTGTTTTCCTTTAAATGTCGCATAGACATTGGCACGGTCGGTCTGGTTGTGCCCCAGGTTTCCTTCCTGGTGCTTTTTGTAGCTTTCCTGAATCACAGCCTCATCCATCGGATCCACCGTGATCTCGTCGGCTCCCATCGATTCAAACAGGTTTACCATATACTCCTGTCCCTGTTTCTCCAGACCACCATCGATTCCGTGCCCTAAGTCATGGGTATCAATTCCCACCAGATTCTTGAGTTCTTCGATATATTTCTCTTTGTTCTGCTCTAAAACTTCTTTCAGGTCTCTCATCTATATCTGCCTCCGAACACAAGTATTATAAACTATGCCTCGCTGTATCTTCTCAGCCCTGCCTCAACGATATCCCAGAACTTCGCCGCATCGATATCGATCGCTACGTTTGCAGTCGGCTCCTGTCCGCCGTAACCGAAGAAATCGCAGTTAGTACGTCCGTAGGACTGGACGCTACGGATGTCAATGTCCACATGCATCGGTTTCAAGGTCACAACGCTCGGATCAATCAGCCATGCGATCGTAACCGGATCGTGCAGAGGTCCGCCTTCCCAGCCAAATACCTCTTTCTGGGTCTTGCAGAAGAAGCGCATCAGATCCGCAAAGAGCTTGGATGCCTTATTGCCTATCTTCTCCATCCGGTCAACGATCTCCGGATAGCACAGTACCTTGCGGGTAACATCCAGACCCATCATCGTGATTGGGCGTCCGC
Source organism: Clostridium sp. TF11-13AC (assembly GCF_003481065.1). NCBI lineage: Bacteria > Bacillati > Bacillota > Clostridia > Eubacteriales > Clostridiaceae > Clostridium > Clostridium sp. TF11-13AC. Next base: position 30,386 of record NZ_QUKJ01000009.1, on the reverse strand, counting down.
TGGTAAAGCATACATACGCTGCATCCGCATCGGCGATGATATTGAACTCTGCCGCTGGAGTTACGTTACCATTGGTATACGCGCCTCCCATCAGGACGATCTGTTTGATCTTCGGAATAATCGCCGGTTCCATCCGCATCGCCATCGCCAGATTGGTCATCGGACCGGTTGTCACCATCGTGATATCGCCATCGGACTCCATCAGGGTTTTAACGATGAAATCGACTGCATGCTCTTTCTCTAATTCTTTTGTCAGCGGCGGGAAAACCGGACCATCCAGCCCTGTTTCACCGTGGATATCGCCCGCTATCATTTTTTCACGCACCATCGGCTGTCCGCAGCCCGCATACACCGGCACATCCACACCGAGCCACTGGCACACATTTCTCGCATTAATCTGCGTTTTCTCCAGCGTCTGGTTGCCTGCTACGACTGTAATACCTAACAGATCGATCTTGTCACTGTTCGCCGCCAGCGTGATCGCGACCGCGTCATCATGTCCCGGATCGCAGTCAAGAATAATTTTTGTCTTTTCCATCTGATTATGTCCTCCTTATAGTGTTTTATCTTTCTTCATCATCAGCTTCCCACATGCAGAGATGATTCTCTCTTCTTGTTGGCTGAAATCTTCGCAATCATGGAAATTGCCAGTACCGCGATGGTCACGATATACGGCATCATCAGAACGAACTGAGATGGAATGCCATATGCCTGGAGACGGGCACCGACAGAATCCGAAAATCCGAACAGCAGACAGCCCAGTGTGGTCAGAACCGGGTTCGCGCCGCCGAAATACATGGCTGCAACGCCCATGAAACCACGGTTATTGGTCATGTTCTCGATAAACTGGGTACTGTATCCCAGGGAAAGATGTGCACCTGCCAGACCACCGATGAGACCAGAAAGCAGCATCGCCTGATATTTGATTGCATTTACCTTGATACCTGCCGTCTTGGCTGCTTCCGGAAACTGCCCCACCGCACGCAGACGCAGTCCCCATACAGTCTTATAAAAGAAAAACTGAAGCAGAATAATCAGAACGATGGCAAACCACTCGGTCACGCACCAGTTGTTAAACAGATCCCCCACCACCGGAAGATTGTCTAAAAATGCAACGTTCACACGAGGAATTGCTTTAATGTCCGGGCTTGAAAAGCTTCCGGTACTGTGGAAAATCGCATTTACCATGAATTTAGTAATGGCCAGTGCCAGCATATTAATACCCATACCGATGGCGCAGATCTCCGAATTGTACCGGATATGTCCCACTGCCATGATCATGGCAATGACAGCACCAGCGATCATCGCTGCCAGAATGCCTAATAACCAGCTTCCGGTAAAGAAGCTGACGGCTACCGCAGTAAAAGCACCTACCAGCATGATACCCTCTGTACCGATATTTAAGATATTGGCCTGCTGGGTGATTGCCGCACAAAGAGCGGCAAAGATGATCGGAGTCGCTGAACGAAACGTTGCATAAATCAGCGACGCATTAAAGATTTTATCAAAATTCTGCATTATCGCATTCATGCCTTATCCTCCTTCTTCTCCTCCGTTTTCTTTTTACGTTTCTTTGCAAACTGGAACGCAGTCTCCATGGTCGCTATGATAATAAACACAGCCGTAATGGTATCAACCAGTGATTTCGGCACACCGGTTGACTGCTGCATTCCCATAGCGCCTGATTTTAAAACTGCCAGGAAAAATGCCATAAATGGAGTCGAAACCATGTTGTTCTTTACAATCAGAGCTGCCAGCATACCATTGCTTCCAAGTCCGGTTGCAAAGTTGTTCAGGAAATATCCATGAACACCCAGAACCTCGATGCAGCCTGCCATGCCGCCCAACATACCGGAAAGCATCATAGCACCGATAAACACTTTCTTAGAATCAATTCCCACATAATCCGCATGGGTCGGATTCAGGCCAACGGTACGGATCTTGTAGCCCCAGCTGCTCTTCTGAAGCATAAAAATAATCACAATCACGGTGATGGCCGCGATGAAAATACCTACGTTAACACTGCTGGGTTTCATAAACTGATACAGCCTTACCGTAACCGGCAGGGACTGAGCGTTAGCAGTACCCGCACTCATAGGTCCGCTGACCAGATAGGATGTAATATAAAGGGCTACCGTGTTCATCAAAATCGTAGTACATACTTCATTTACATTATAATAGGCACGCAGAACCGCCGGAATAAAGGCCCAGGCAGCTGCTACCACCATCGCACCTACGAAACAGGCCACATACAGAGCTGGCTTCGGAAGGAAGGTCCAGTTAATGCCAATATAAGCAGCTGTGATACCGCCCAAGAAAACCTCGCCCTCAACACCTACGTTAAAAGCACCTGCTTTCGCTGCAACTGCAAAGGCAATGGATGTCAGCAGCAGCGGAGTAAATCCTGCCAAGGTTGTGCCTAGACGGAGCTTTCCGTCAAAAGCACCGCGGAACAGCGCCGCATATGCATCAATCGGATTTTCCCCGATGGCTATGATAAACAGCGCACCGACACCCATCGCAACGAGTATCGTAATAAGAATCCTTCGAATACCATTTAATGTCTGATTCATACTGCTGCTTCACCGTCCTTCCCTGTGTCTGTACCGCCCATCATAAGCAGACCCAGATTGTTTTCATTGGCCTCGTCGGCCCTCATCTCGCCGGTAATTTTACCTTCATGGATAACTACGATACGATCCGAAAGGGAGATAATCTCTTCCAATTCTGCCGAAACCAGCAGAACACCGGCGCCTGCCTTTTTCGCCTTTTCCAGGGTATTTCGAATCAGTTCGATGGCACCGATATCTACACCTCTGGTAGGCTGGGATGCTACCAGAAGCTTATTGCCAAGAGATACCTCCCGGGCTACTACTACCTTCTGTGCATTGCCGCCGGATAAGGAGGAGGTAGGAAGATTATAATCCGCCGGGCGGATATCAAACTGCTCTACCATCTCCTTTGCATAAGCATCCTGTCCCGATTTATTCATCATGATGCCCTTGGTAAAGGGAGGCTGATCCAGCCGGACTGCAATCAGGTTTTCCTCAATGGTCATGGCACGGTTCAGACCTCTTGTATTTCGGTCCTCCGGAATATGGGAAAGACCGCTCTCCCTTACTTTTCTCGGACTCTGATTCGTAATATCCTTGCCGCAAAGAAGGATCTTGCCCTTCTCTACCTTGCGAAGTCCGGTGATCGCCTCAACCAGCTCACTCTGTCCATTTCCATCGATACCTGCCACGCCGACAATCTCACCGGCCTTGACATGCAGGGACATGCCCCGGATCTTCGATGTCTCCTTCTGGCTGGGAATCCACACATCCTGAACCTCCAGAATCGTATCTCCCGCCTCAGAATAAGCCTTATCAATGTTTAAGAATACTTCACGTCCGATCATTCGTTTGGTCAGATCCAGCGGAGAGGTTTCCTCTTTATTAACAGTGCCCATATATTGTCCCTGACGCATCACAGAGATGCGGTCTGATATTGCCATAACCTCATTCAGCTTATGAGAAATAAAGACAAGGGATTTTCCATCCTGTTTCAGATTATTCAGGATTTCAAACAGACGTTCCGCCTCCTGAGGGGTCAGAACCGCTGTAGGCTCATCCAGAATGATGATATCAGCACCTCGCATCAATGTCTTGATAATCTCCACACGCTGCGCCTCGCCTACTGAAATCTGGCTTACCTTCTTATCCAGCTGCACGTCCATATGATACTGTTCAATATACTTTTTAACTTCTTTTCTTGCCTTGTCAAAGTCAATTGTCAATCCCTTTTTCGGTTCAAATCCCAGAATAATATTCTCCAGAACCGTCAGCTCATTCACCAGCATAAATTCCTGATGGACCATGCCGACACCGTGCTCAATTGCAAGCTTCGGTGTGATGGTTCCCATCGGTTCACCTTTGACGATAATCTCGCCCTCGTCAATGGGATACATGCCGTACAGAAGCTTCATCATGGTGGATTTACCAGCTCCATTTTCACCAATCAGAGAATGAATCTCGCCCTTTTTCAGAGTAAATTCACCATGCTTTACCGCCTGAACCTGCCCGAAATTTTTGACAATTCCTTTCATCTCCACTACGTATTCGTTCATTCGATCACCCTCTCGTCCGGAAATGCCTGACGGCTCTTTCCAAGAAAAAACATTTTGTTGAAAATGAAGGGGAACCTGAAAGAATTCAGATCCCCCTTCGCCGCCAGGTTTCACTCGCTCCCGGCCTTGTCTTTATCAATTATGCCTGTGGGCCAAATCCTTCATAGTTTTCAACTACGATCTCGCCGGATTTGATCTTCTCGGCAAGCTCATCACACTTATCAACGATATCCTGCGGGAATTTGTCGCCCAGAGATTCTTTGATAACAGAGAAATCGGTCAGGCTGACACCGCCGTCCTTCAATGCCAGATATTTGGTTGTGCCGCCCTCAAAAGTTCCCTCTACTGCAGACTGGATAACCAGATAGCAAGCATTATCAACTCTCTTAACCATGGAAGTAAGAACATGTCCAGGCTGATCGGAATCCTGGTTTAAGTCAACGCCGATTGCGTATTTGTCAGCTTCTTTTGCACCTTCCAGAATACCAACACCGGTACCGGATGCTACGTTCATGACAATATCAGCACCCTGCTCATACTGTGCTAACGTCAGCTCTTTACCCTTTAACGGATCCGTCCAGCTTCCTGCAAAAGCCTGAAGAATCTTGATATCCGGATCGATATACTTCGCGCCCTGCTCATAACCTGTATAGAAGTCATGAAGTACCGGAATATCCATACCGCCTACCCAGCCGATGATATGATCTTCATTGACATTCGGGATATCGGTCTTGGTGGTGAACATAGCTGCTGCCGCACCTGCCAGGAAGGAGCCCTCATTCTGAGCAAAGCTGATGGACTCAACGTTCGGCAGATCAACGGTTGTATCGATAACTGCAAACTTGGTATCCGGATAACTGGATGCATTCTCAGTGATATAATCTGCGATGTTGGAAGAAGCACCGATGATTAAATCGTAGCCGTCATCACAAGCCTGAAGCAGGTTTGCTTTCCACTCTTCAGCAGTGGTACCCTCAAGGCTCTTAAGCTCGATGCCGAAATCCTCAACTGCTTTCTGTGCACCCATGTTGCAGGAGTCATTGTAGCTCTTATCACCTAAGTTGCCGGTGTAGACAACACACACACGAAGCGGTTTGTCAGATTTCTCTGAAGCGTCGGCTGCCTTTGTCTCGGTATTGCTGCTGTCAGCTGCCGTTGTCTCAGCAGTACTTCCGCCACCGCCGCAGGCTGTTAAGCTGGCACACATTGCTGCTGCAAGTACAATGCTTAATGTTCTCTTTCTCATTCTTTCATCCTCCTTTTTATGTGAAATACGTTATCCGCCGGACCATTCCTTTGGTAAAACGTTTTTCCATTCGTTCAAAAAAAATAAATCCTTTTTTCATATTTGCTTTACAGTTATTTTACAATCATTCCCACTGTTTTGTCAATAAATTTCGTATAAAAACGATTATTTTTTAAAATATTGTCAAACTTTTAGCAATATTCCTTTTTTCGGTCTTATGCAAAACAAAAAGGAATACGTTTCTCTCCGTCCTGGTTGTACGGTAAAACGCATTCCTTTTCAAAGTTGTATTCTATTTTCCTTTGTTTCGACGCCATCCGGCATTTCCCCAGATGATTTTTGTCTGTTTCTGAGGAAATGCATTCGTTTTCGGAACAATTCACACATTTCATGCAATGTAACAGATTGCTTGTCTGCACGATATCTCGCAAAAAAGACAACTTAATTTTTATTAAATGCCGCCTTCCCCGGATACTGTGCGCCGGTTCCCAGCTCTTCCTCAATCCGCAGAAGCTGGTTGTATTTTGCCACGCGCTCACTCCGGCTCGGTGCGCCCGTCTTGATCTGGCAGGTATTCAATGCGACCGCCAGATCTGCGATCGTCGTATCCTCGGTCTCGCCGGAACGGTGGGATACAATCGCCGTGTAACCTGCCTTATGTGCCATCTTGATTGCCTCCAGTGTCTCGGAGACGGATCCAATCTGGTTCAGCTTAATCAGGATCGAATTGCCGCAGCCGAGACGGATACCTTTTTCCAGGCGTTCGGTATTTGTTACAAACAGATCGTCGCCGACCAGCTGCACCTGTCCGCCGAGTTCTGCGGTCATCTTCTGCCAGCCTTCCCAATCCTCCTCGTCCAGACCATCCTCGATGGAGGCGATCGGGTATTTCCCGCAGAGCTGTTTCCAGTGTGCGATCAGCTCCTCGGAGGTGAAGTGTTTGCCATTCTTCGGAAGCAGATATTCGCCCTTCCTGCCGCTCTTCCACTCGCTGGATGCCGCATCCATCGCCAGGACAAAATCCTCGCCCGGCTTATATCCGGCTCTCTCCACTGCCTCTAAGATGCACTGGATTGCTTCTTCGTCACTTCCCAGATCCGGTGCAAAACCGCCCTCATCGCCGACGGAGGTTGCCAGTCCGCGCTCTTTAAGCAATGCTGCCAGCGCATGGAACACCTCGGTACACCAGCGGAGTCCCTCGCAAAAGCTCTCCGCGCCAACCGGCATAATCATAAATTCCTGTACATCGACAGTATTTGCCGCATGCGCGCCGCCGTTTAAAATGTTCATCATCGGGACCGGAAGACGGTTTCCAGATACGCCGCCGAGAAAACGGTACAGAGGAAGACCATACGCATTGGCTGCCGCCCGTGCGCTCGCGATCGAAGCCGCCAGGATCGCATTCGCGCCCAGCTTGGATTTATCCTTGGTTCCGTCCGCCTCGATCATCGCTTTATCAACCGCATAAATGTTCGCCGGATCCATGCCCTTTAATACTTCTGCAATCACGGTATTCACATTCTGGACTGCTTTTTGTTGAGGTAAGATAACGTAACCTTTTTTGCAGAGGGCGTTATCTTACCTCTTTTTGATGTATGTTAGATAGCATAACTCTTTACGTCGGCTCCTATCTGTCTGAAATAGGAGATACTTTCGGTGGGCTTGTCGCCTGTATCAACTCTGCCGACAAAGCTATAAAAGATTTCGATTTTGCGGGTGTTCGTTTCCTTATCCAGTTCGTGAATAAGAATACGGTCAATAAATTCATGGACGTTTTCGTAGGTCAGTTCGGTAATGGCGGTGTATTTGCGTACCAGTGCGACAAACCTTTTCACGTCCGCGCTGCGCTCGGTGGCGTTGTCAATTTCCTGTGACAGTTCCGCAATCCTCCGGGTCAGCGTCTTTTTTTCTTCGTCATAGCCGGAAGTCAGAAAAGCAAACTGTTCATCTGAAAGTTTCCCTAAAGCGTTGTCCTCATAGAGCTTGCGGAACAAGATATTCAGCTCGCTAATCCGGCTCTGCGCCTTGTCAAGCTCTTTCCGTTGCTGCGTCAGCGTCTTTTGTACTACCTTTGCGCTGCACTCGTTGGCGGTTTCGATAAACTCCTGTTCATGCTCTTTCACATAGGACAATACCCTTTGTAAATCGGCAAGGACAAGTTCTTTAAGGACGCTCTTTCGGATATAATGGGTAGTGCAAAGCTCGCCAGTCCTTACCCTGTTTCGATACTTGCCGCAAGTGTAGGCGTGTTTGCGTTCCAGTGTCCCGGCTCCCTGTTGCAGATACATTTTATAGCCGCAGTCCCCGCAAAAGAGAAGCCCCGAAAAAATGTCAATTTCATCAACCTTTGTAGGGCGGTGTTTGGTGGCAATCCGTTTCTGTGCAAGCTCAAAGGTTTCTTCATCAATCAAGGGTTCGTGTGTGTTGGGGAAGAAGTAACGCTTTTCCTCCGGGTTCTTCTTCGTCTTTTTCGATTTGTAAGATACCTTATAGCTCTTGCCTGTAATGGTATGCCCCAAATACTCTTTACGCGCCAGAATGTCATAGAGCGTCTTATCCGGCCAGTTGTAAATACAATTCGGGTGTGGGCGGGGGTGCCTGTGGCTTCCTGTGCGCCTGTACTGCAATTCTGCAACAGTCAATACCTCATGTTCCCGTAGCCAGTTCTGAATTTCGCAGATACGGTCGCCGCGCACATACATAGCGAAAATCTGTTTTACAATGTGCGCCGTTTCCGGGTCGGGCAATAGATGATTGCGGTCGTTGGGGTCAGCTATGTACCCATAAGGCACTTGCCCGTTGACGCGCTCGCCTTTCTGCGCCTTTGCCTGTTTGACAGCCCGGATTTTCTTTGAAGTGTCGCGGGCGTAAAACTCGTTGAACCAGTTCCGCAGAGGGGTAAACTCGTTATCTTCCCTTGCTGTGTCTACACCGTCGTTAATGGCAATGTAGCGCACTTCATATTCGGGAAAAACAATCTCTATCAGCTCCCCGGTTTTCAGATAATTACGTCCCAGACGGGAAAGGTCTTTTGTTATGACGGTCGCCACGTTCCCGGCTTCAACCTCATGCAGCATGGCTTGAAGCCCCTCACGCTCAAAGCTCACGCCGGAAAATCCGTCGTCTACAAAAAAGCGTGTGTTGAAAAAGTGGTGTTCGTCAGCATACTTTTGTAAAATCAGTTTTTGGTTCTGTATGCTTTCGCTTTCCCCGGCTTGCATATCTTCCTGGCTCAATCTGCAATATAAAGCGGTAATCTTGTCTGTCTGTAACATTTTGTCCTCCTTTCCGACGACAGACAAGCATGGTATTTGTACTGTCTATATTATACCACATACCGCTGCCTGTGTCATGTATAAAATGTGAAGAAACGCCCTATTTCCGGGCGTTTGCGGGGTTCAGCTCCATGTCCTTGCGAATGAGCTTCTTTATCTTTTTATCCAGTGTGTCCGTTGCGCGTTCACTTGCGGACGAACATACAAGGTAAGTAACTTTTCCGATTTTATGCTCCGTTGTGGTAACGGGCGTCTGGTTTTGCGTCAAAGAAAATCCCCCTTTCTTTCGCAAACATATAATACAGTCTATGAATAGCAGCAAGTCCACTATTCAAGAAAACAAAGGCTTTAATCGGACGGTTATTAGCATAACCTCATGGGAATTTCACCCCGGCATGGTTCTCATGCAGCCCTACCCATTGCCTGCGACGCTCTTAACGCTCGGACTGTGGCTGTAAGGAAGTATCATTGTATATTTTGCGTGTCGTCGCCCGCAAGCCGCTACACTTGCTTTCCGGCGCGGTGTTGGTCGCTCGGCTGTCCGGGCGGGGATAACCTCACCCGGATAGCGTCATGGCGCACCCACCGTATGGCTCGGCGCAAAAGGAACGTATCCGATTTGCCCTATGCTGCGCCGCCGTTATCTTGCGCCGCTTTCTTTGTCAAGGTTCAGAATGGCTTTGCTGCCGCGTCAGCAGCGGAACGGAAAAGGGGGAGAGAGAAAGCGTCCCGCCGCTGCGGTTTATTCCTCTGCCTTAAAGGTGAGGACAGCCATCATCAGTTTTGCTTGCAGCCGTTCCCGAATGTCGTGGTCTACGCCAAAATAGACGTTCCCGCGCTCGTCGTACAGCTTCCGCATGGAGAGGCGGGCTATGTAGCCGCTGAAATGCTGCAAGACAATCTTCATAGCGTCCGGGTCGCCCTTTGTCGCTGCCAAAATGACAGGATAGGGAACAAGGGCTTTTCCGGGTAGCCGGGTTCGTTACCATTCGTCCCATTCATCAGCATTTTCCTCCAGATATTTTTTTAGCAGCTCAAAAGAGCTTGTCCGCCTGTACTGTATCGTGCTTCTCGACGTATCGAACAGCTCCGCAATCTCGGTGTCGTTCATTCCCTCGAAATAGTACAGGAGTACGGCTTTGCGCTTTTCTTCCGGCAAAGTACGGATTGCTTCAAGAAGCAGCTTCGGCGTGATTTTCTTCCCGGCTCTTTCAAAGGCGATTTCCCCTTTGAAATATTCATCAAAGGTATGAAGCTGCCGCGCTTCTTCTAAGGTCAAGTCGGAAAAGGTAATCTCCCTTGCCTTATGCCTGTGCAGCTCTTTGTGAGCGTCACACGCTTCATTGTGCAGTACCGTATTACAAAACTTCTGGAAAGCGCACTGTTTTATAAACTCCCTGCGATTAGGTTCCACATTCTCACCCCCTTTCTCGTTGGAAAGTTGGTGGTGCTTCCCCCTTTTCGCGGGGCAATACTGCCTTTTGAAAAAAACGCCGAAGATTTTCGGATTTTTTTCAAAAAATTTTTTGAGCAGCAAAATACGCCTGTCCGAAAAGCCCGGACAGACGTATAGGTATTGTAAGCGGTATTCAGATGATTAGACAGTTCATATTGATAGACGTAGTTTTCCCCGGCGGTGGTCGGGCTTTTTTTGATGTGTCAATGACCGTCGGATTTTGTCGATATGGTATGTGCTTCATGGCGGCTACCTCCTTTTAGCCGCCGCTTTTAACAGTGATACCGCGTCATTTCATTAGAAGATAAAAAGAAACGGCGGCTTTGGTTTTTCAAAGCTGCTGCGGAAATCAAAGAACGACAAGCAACAGTTCTGATTTTGCTCCAATATGGTTATTGGGGGCACAAATTAAATCAAAAAAGAGCCGATAACAGCAGTATTTCAAACTGCATATTATCGGCTCTGCGTCTGTGCGTCTGGCTCTTTTAATTAAATTATTTTTGTTGTTTTTTGGCTTTATTATATGTATTAGCTAACTGTCCACAAGCTGCTTTAATCTCTCTACCATGAGAAACTCTCATGGTAACTTCAAGTCCTGTTTGCTCTAATTGATGTTTGAACGCAACCATTTCTTGTTTTTGTGGTGCTCTAATTTTTGAATTACTCGTCGGGTTGTATTGCAGCACGTTAATCATAACATTTTTGCCCTTAAACCATTTTGCAAGTTGCCTTATATCTGAGGAACGGTCATTTATACCTGGTAAAAGCAAATACGCAAATACCACTTTTCGATTATGCCTTTGTGAATAGGACAATGCTTGCTTAACAACATCTTCAATAGCGTACATGTGCATATGAGGAATGATGCAGTTTCTCGCAGCCTGTGTTGCTGCATGTAAAGATATTGTCAACTGAATTTTTAGATGTTCTTCGCGCAATTTTTTTAATTGATTAACTGGACCAACTGTTGATACGGTAATGCCGTCGGTTGGAAAGTTAAGTCCATTTCTATCTCGAAGAATATGGATTGCTGCAATCAAGTTGTCGTAATTGAATAAAGGTTCTCCCATTCCCATAAAAACGATACGATTTACTTTTTGACGTATCAATATGACCTGTTGCACAATTTCAGATGGTGTTAGATTACGAACGAAACCATTGCGTCCGGACTCACAAAAAATACAGCCAACAGAACAACCAACTTGCGTACTTACGCAAACAGTCCCACCATCTCGCCGTTTAATAAAAACCGTTTCGATATACCTGTTGTCTTTCAATTCATAAACATACTTTTCAGTATCGCTACTTTTATAGACTTTTTTTGTTGATATTGATAGATTTTTTTTGTGAAATGGCTGTTTATACAATTCCGCATATAAGGCTCTTGCTTTATCCTCTCCAATTACTTCCGACATTTCTTTGTAAGTAAATCCGTATGGGTCATTCAATATTTCCGTAAGTGTACTTTTAGGTAAGTGTTTCATTTAATATCCTTCCTTTTGTTTTTCAGAGTTTTTGATTATGATTTCTAATTTTTCAACATCAATGATATGTGTTAATTTACATTTAGGGCAGAAAAGAGGAAAATTTCTTAATACCGTATTATAAAATACTTGAACCCTCGTCTTTCCGTTACAAATTGGACATTTTATCCAATATTTTTCAAGCATAATATTTCTCCTTTTGTGCAAAAAAATACAGGTCAATTCTCAACATGAGCATTGACCTGCATTTATACATATAACACTACAACAAAATTAAGGCATAGTTTTTATACTATGTCTATACATCGTTAGTTTTGTTGTATAGCATACGCAAAATAAGCATGACAAAAAAGCCCATATTGAAAATGGGAAAAATCTTTTTTGATTTCAATGCTTATCGAATACGCATGCTATGTAACATAAACATTTCCCCCTTTTAATAATACTATACAAAAAAAGCGGCTAATTGTCAACATATACATATGAATTATTTTGGCTAACTGATTGAATTGTGTAGACATATCCAAGAAGAAAGGGGAACAGTAAAATGTAACAGGGTGAATAACTATGGCAAAAAGACCAGTACCGAAATACGATTTCAAGGCTTTTGGGGCAGCGATAAAGGCGGCGCGGACAGGGCGCAAGGAGAGCCGCAAGAAAGTGAGCGACGAAATGTTTATCTCGCCGCGCTACCTTGCGAACATTGAGAACAAGGGGCAGCACCCAAGTTTACAGATTTTCTTTGAGCTTATGCTCCGCTACAATATATCCGTAGACCAGTTTCTTTTGGAAACGCCGCCAGAGAAGAACACGCAGCGGCGGCAGCTTGACGCGCTTCTTGACGGTATGAGCGATACAGGCATACGGATTGTGAGCGCAACGGCAAAGGAGATAGCGGAAGTCGAAACAGAGGGCAGATAAGAAGTGTCCGTCAGAATTGAATAAGGTTTAGAGAGCGTTGTAATCTTTTTTTGAGGATTGCAGCGTTTTTCTTTTGCGGAAGTTTGGCAAAACCGGGCATAGCTCCGTAGTAAGGCATAAGGGATAAAAACATTCGTAGCAAGCATAGGAAGCGGGTACCCACTTCCGTATTTTCCCCTCCCGCGCTGCGGCGCGTCGGTTGAAAATTGCTTGTTGGGAAGTGTCCCAAACCCTCGGAACGGAAAGGAAAGGAGCGAATACATGAACGGACGCAAAAGAACGGTGCAAATCAAATTCAGAGTGACGGAAGCGGAACGGGATTTAATACTGGAAAAAATGAAGCTCGTACCCACCCGGAACATGGCGGCATATCTGCGGAAGATTGCCATTGACGGGTATATCATTCAGATAGACCATGCCGATATAAAGGCAATGACCGCAGAGATACAGAAAATCGGTGTCAACGTCAACCAGATAGCACGCCGCGTAAACGCGACGGGGAACGCATACCAAGAGGACATAGAGGAAATAAAGGGGGTGCTTGCGGAGATATGGCGGTTACAAAGATTAAGCCTATTAAAAGCACTCTAAGCAAAGCCCTTGACTATATCGAAAACCCGGACAAGACGGACGGAAAAATGCTTGTGTCCTCTTTCGGCTGCTCCTATGAAACGGCAGATATTGAATTTGAATATACCTTGTCCCAAGCACTCCAAAAGGGGAACAATTTAGCCTTTCATCTGATACAGTCCTTTGAGCCGGGGGAAGTCGATTATCAGAAAGCCCATGAAATCGGAAAGCAGCTTGCCGACGCGGTAACAAAGGGGCAGCATGAATATGTACTCACGACGCACATTGACAAAGGACACGTCCACAATCACATTATTTTCTGCGCCGTAAATTTCGTAGACCACCGCAAATATAATTCCAACAAAAGGAGCTATTACGGCATACGGAACATGAGCGACAAGCTGTGTCGGGAAAATGGCTTGTCCGTCGTCGTTCCCGGCAAGGGCAGCAAGGGAAAGAGCTATGCGGAGTACCAGGCAGAAAAGACGGGTACAAGTTGGAAAGGCAAGCTAAAGATTGCCGTTGACGCGCTTATCCCCCAAGTTTCCAGTTTTGAGGAATTGTTGCAGCGGTTACAGGCGGCGGGCTATGAGATAAAGCCGGGGAAATATGTGTCATGCCGCGCCCCCGGACAGGAACGCTTCACCCGTCTTAAAACCCTCGGCGCGGATTATACAGAGGAAGCCATAAGGGAACGGATAGCGGGCAGACGGGCAAAGGCGGCGAAAGCCCCCAGAGAGCAGCGCGGCGTTTCGCTGCTTATCGACATTGAGAACAGTATCAAGGCGGCGCAGAGTAAGGGCTATGAACAGTGGGCGAAAATCCACAATCTGAAACAGGCAGCAAAGACCATGAATTTCTTGACGGAACATAAGATTGAACAGTACGCGGATTTAGTCAGCCGGATTGAAGAAATGGCAGCGGAAAGCGGACAGGCGGCAGACGCATTGAAGGACGCGGAAAAGCGGCTTGCGGACATGGCGGTGCTTATCAAGAATGTTTCCACCTACCAAAAGACAAAGCCCGTCTATGACGCATACCGCAAGGCAAGGAACAGGGAGAAGTACCGCGCCGGACAGGAACAGGCGATTATCCTACATGAAGCCGCCGCAAGGTCGCTGAAAGCGGCGGGCATTGCAAAGCTCCCGAACCTTGCCGCGCTGCAATCGGAATATGAAGCCCTCCAAGCGCAGAAAGAAGCCCTTTATGCCGACTATGGGAAGCTGAAAAAGAAAGTCCGGGAATACGATATTATCAAGCAGAACATTGACAGCATTTTACAGGCAGACAGGCAGCCGGAACGGGAAAAGGGAACAGAGCGCGGATAAGGATAGCAAAATCCCCGCCGCTGTGCTATGATAGGGCTATCAAAAAGCAGAGGAGCGTTGAGCATGGAAAACCAGAAAATGCCGGAATATGAAACCATACGCGCCGCCGTTGCCGGGGAAAAATGGGCGGTGGAGAAAGTCGTGGAGTGCTACAAGGACGAAATCGACAGGCTATCGACGGTAGCGGTCAGACAGCCGGACGGAAGCACGAAACAGGAAATCAACGAAGATATGCGCCAGTCCATCACAAAGAAGCTGATAGAAGCCCTCCCGCAGTTCCCGCTTGAAGAAATGGAAAAGGGAAATGTCAGATAGGCAAAAAAAGAACAGGGCGCGGAAGCCAGTATATGACTTCCGCGCCCTGTCTTTTTATGGGTGCTGTTTTCGTGAATGTTACGCAGTAGAACGCCATTTTTGGGGGTAAAGGTATAAAGTATCGCCTATCCGATTTTCACGCCCGGAAAGCCCTGTAAATCAAGGGATTTTCCGCGCCTACTGCGTAACAGGGGCGCGTCTTTTCCTCATGCGCTCGGCGGCTTGTCTGCGGGTGATACGTTTCCGGCAGACGGGGCAGTATTTGACACTGTTAGAGGTTGACGCAAAGAACGCGCCGCACTCGGTACATTTCTTCTTATCCCCTGTCTGGTAAAGCTCCGCATAAAGCAGCCTGTCGGCGGGAAGCACCGCAACCCGGAACCACTTGCAGAGAAGCGAATAGGAAATGAGCTGCGGACATACGCACTCGTCCCCGTCGTCCAGTAAGATACAGTTCCCGTTATCATAATTGCAGCACGTCCGGCGCACAAGGGCGTTGACTTTCCGGCTCTGGGGCGGCGTCAGCCGCTTAACCCCGTTCATACTTCATCAGCGGCGTAAATGGGAAGCTCTGCAAATTCCGCTTCGGTCAAAGCGTCCACTTTGGAAAGGGTGCGCTTTGCAAGCTCCCGCATATCCGCGTCCATGTAGGGCAGCGCGGCGTTGACATTCTCAATCAAAGCCCGCTTGCCGCCCTCGTTGTAAATGCTCAAAAGGTTTGTTTCTTCAACAGTCAGTCTAATCATGCTCATACCTCCATATCGTGATTTTTTGTTTTTGCCGCCGCCTTTTTCGGGGCGGTCTTTGCCTTGTCTGCTTTAAGCTGCGCCCGGATAGAGGGGCGGGGCTTCCTTATCTCCCTGTCCCGGTTCTCCCCCTTGTCAATCAGCGCATACGTCCCATGTCTGCCCTCGATTATGGAAAAGGAAAGTGTCTTGTAGGGCAGCATGGAGAAAAGGCGGTCAGTGTCCTTTGTAGCCGCAAGCCGCATGAACGCCGGGGAAAGCTCTGCCATGAAATGGGTCTTGTTCGGGCTGTTCGGCGTGTCGTGCCGCTTCATTTCCCGCACAATGCGCCGCGCTTCCGTTTCAATCAGCCCGTCCCGCAAGGTTGCGATATGCGCCTTGAAATCCCCCGGCGAAAGCTGCTCCCGGCTGCGCCGTTCTTCCTGTAAAAGAGCTTGCAACGCATCCGGGTCGTTGGGTAGGGCTTCAAAGCGTTCAAACTTCCCAAGCTGCGGGTCTGGGGTTCCGTCAAAATATCTCCCGGCTTCCTGTACCCTTTCCCCATGCTCATAAATCAGCTTCACCGTATCGGCGGGCAGCTCCTTTTCCTTGACACGCTCATAATGTTTAGCGTAGTCCAGTTCGTACAGATTGCCCTTGATTTTCCCGCGCTCCTTGCCCGTCAGCTCGATTGCATAGGCAAGTACGCGGTCGCTTGTCTGCTCCATGTAGAAACGCCATGTGTTGTGGGGCGCGGTATCTTTGAGGAAAACGTCGCGCTCCCGGAAGCAATGCGTCCCGGACGGGCGGCAGAACCACAAAAGGGTCTTGTCCTCCCTGTGGGGGCTTGCCGCCGCCTTTGCGATAATCTCTTTGTCAATGTCAAAATCGCTCTGAAAAAATCCTGTGTTCTGTTTCAATATCGCTTCAAGAGAAGCGAACAAATCCACGTTTTCAAATCTGCTCTGTTCCGGCATGGGTCAGCTCCTTTCCAAGTCCTGTGACTTCTGCTTTGCGTTTTTCTTCTGCGCCTTTTCCTTGTCAGCCCTAAGCTGCGCCCGGATAGAGGGCTTCTTTTCCGGCTTCGCTTCCTTGCCGCGCTCTTTGTCGGCTTTGACCGCGTTAGCCAGGTCAACAAGGGAAATTGTTTCTCCCGCCTTGACCTTTGCTTCCAGTTCGTCAACGGTAGGGGTGTTGTTGATGATACCGTCAAAGCTGTTGTCGTTCTGCTCTACGGTGTCCTCGATATGCTTCAAGGGGTCTGCCTTTTCCGGCTGCTCTGCGGCAACGGCAAACGCCCGCGTCCCGTTCCCCATAATCAGATACTTTCCGTCGTCCGACTGGTGGTGAAAGCCATATCCGGCGGCTTCTATCTGCTCCCGGCTCATGGCGGTTACATGGAAAGTCCCTCTCGGTGTTTTGACAGTTTCGCCCGTTTCCAAGTCGTCCGGGGTAAGCTGCTTTTGCTCCTGTAAAAACTCCGGCACTTCCCGGAAACCTATACTGTCAACGAAATGCGCCGCGTCCTGTCCGTCCTGATGAAGCACTACCACGTCCGAAACGGAAAGGCTGTGTCCCTTAAAGTCTTTGGGGTGGTCGATATTGAAGCGGGTGTAAATATCTTCAAGGGAAGTTTCCGGCGCAAGGGGCGCGGAATAGACAAGCTCATAGTTCGCCCTGTCAACCACATTTCCCGCCGCCTGCAGGCGGTCGTAAGGCTCAAAGCGGAAATCCCTTGTTTCGTCCCCGCCCTTTATCTGGTAAATGGAAAAGGTGTCTTTGTCCTGTCCGGCGGTCTGCGCCGTTTCCTGTGCCTTTGCGTAAAGCTGCTTTATGTCGCCCTCGGTCAGCTCGCCGCTTTTGAGCTGCCCCATAAGCTCGCGGCATTTCTCCGGCGTTCCCGTATAAAGCACGTCGCCCATTTTCGCCCGCCCGTTCTCCTGTGTCACATAGGCTTGCAAGAGGTAGCTGTTATCCCGGCTGTCGCTGTAAGGGTTCCGGCGTACTCTGTAAATCGTTTCCGGGGTAAAGGCTTCTTTCGGGGCTGTGCCCGCTTTTTCCTGTGCGCCGGATTTTCCCGGTGCGGCTGCTTCCGGCTCCGGCTTCTCTTTTCCGGCTGTATCTGCCTTTGACGGGGTTTCCGGCTGCGGCTGTTCTTTCGGGGCTGCCTTTTCCTCTCTGGTGGGCTGCTCCTGTCCGGCGGTCTGCTCCTTGTCCTGTGCCTTTTGCAGCTCCGCAAGATTTTCGTCTATTGAATTGATAATCTCGGCGGCTGCGCTGCGTATCGTTTCAAGGGAGCTTTTCAGCTCGGACAGCTCCCGTCCGCTGCTCCACCCGGCGACGTAGCCGAAAGAGTAGTCCGACGTGTCAAGCCCGTAATGTTGGCAGACAGTATAGGCGACGCTTTCCGCTTCGACTTCGCGGGTGCGGCGGTCAATGTGGGGCTGCTGCTCGTCCTTTGGCGCGTTGAGGTCAATGTCGTGCAGCTTCGCATGGGCGATTTCGTGAATAGCGGTCTTTAAGGTCTGTAATTCGCTCATGCCCTCGTTGATAGCAATGCGCTTGTCCTCCAAGTGGTAGTAGCCATGAGAGCCGCCCTCGATATTCTCAAAAGCGATAGGAACGGGGGAAGTCTTTTCAAGGGCTGCGAAAAAATCCTTGTAGCGGTCAACGTCGCCTGTCAGCTCGTCAACCGCAATGTCCGGCAGCTCCTTTCCCTCGGTCTGGGAAACGTCAAAGACGGATACCACCTTGTAGGCGGGTATGGTGATTTCCTTTTCCTCGGTGACGGGCTTTCCGTCCTTGCCGATTATGGGCTTCTGCGTGTGCGGGTCGATTTTCTGCATTTCCTGTTTGATTTTATAGGGCGACGGGGCAATGATTTTAATTCCCTTTTGCCCTTTCATCACGTTTCGCTCAAAGTTGTTCTTCCAAGCGGAAAAGCCCGCCACAAGGGAAGCGTCCGGCTTCTGCATGGCGATAAGGACGGTGTTTCGGAAGCTGTAATTATGGAATTTTGACATGACTTTCAGATATTCCTTGTAACGCTCGCTGTCAAAGAGTTCCGCAATACCCTGTTCCAGACGGTCGGTAATCTCTTTTAATTTCTCGGCGGGCTTCTCGCTCGTCAGCACGATAGGGATAACCGGGCGCGGCTCCTGTGGCTGCTCTGCGGTCTGTGCGGTTCTCTGTCCCGGCGCGGCTGCGTCCATTTCTACCTTTTCCGGGTCGGGGCGTGACCGCTGCGGGGGCTGCGGCGTTACCCGGTATTCCTGTGGCACGTCGCGCCCGTCGTACCATTCTGTAAAGGTGTTGCGGTTGTTGTAGATATAGCCCTTTTCGGTAAACATACCGTCGTCGTTAATGGAAGCGTCCCGCCCGTATTCCTCATACATGAAATACTTTTTCGCTTCTTCGGGAAGCTCCGGTTCTTCCAGTTCGTCAACCAGATAACGCCCGTATTCTTCTTCACTGTGGACGGACGGATAAAGCCAGTAGCAGTCAAGGTTCTGTGCAAGGTTGATGATGTCCTGTAAGCTGTCGGCATGGTCGCCGTATTCAATGGCTGCAATGAATTTCTCCCGGTCGTCGTCAAACTGCATTTCCAAGAGCTTTCCTAAATAGTTCAGCTCGTCGGGGTGGGAATACTCGCTTAAATGTTCCGCCAAGCCGGGGATAGGGGATTGAAATTCTGTGAAATGCCATTCCTCGTAATGCTTGAAGTCAATCCCGATACGGTCAAAGACTTCTTTCAGATGTTCGGCAGTCGTGGGGAACGTCACCCATTCGCCCGCGGGTCTGCCCTCGGTGTACTTCCCAAGATTGGAAAGATAGCCGCTTAAAATCGGTTCTGCCATTTGTTCGCTCCTTTCTTCGTTCATCATGCGGTGCATAAGCTCGTAATCTTCGTAGCTCTGTCTACCGTCAAATACATAGGGGTTAAAATCCTCTCCGTCCCGGTAGGGCTTTTCGGAAAAGGGTAGCCCCGCTTCATGGGCGGCTGCCCTCGCTTCCTCGATAACCTCCGGGGGAAGCCTGTCGTCATGCGCCCCGATAAAGCCGTCAATGTCGTTCATGCTGTTTTCGTAGTGGTAGCGCACTCCGGCGGTCAGCTCGTCAAGGCTCATGTCCCCGCCTAAATGCCCGCAATAGTAGCCGTTAAGGATAACGGCGGCGGGGTCGGTGCTTTTGATTTCCTCTAACCGGCTCCTGTCCTCCGGGTAGAGGGTGTCGTCCATATCAAGATGAAAATATTCCGCGTTCCATGAACGCCCCTGTTTCCAGAACGCTACCCATGCGATACCGTCCCTAAGCTCGTCTTGATAGTCCTTTACGGTGTCCCGTAAACTTGCCATAAATGAAAACCTCCTTTCTCTGCGTCAGCGTCACAAGCTGCATTTTTTGGCTGCATAGCCTACTACGGTACACCCGCATTTCTGCCAAAGATTTATGAAAATTTTCAGAGGGTGAAGCCCCCCGCAAAAAGAGGGTTTGGGAAACTTCCCAACAAGCAAAATCCCCGTCCGGCGCGTCAGCGGCAGGACAGGGATTTACGGAAGTGGGTACCCGCTTCCTATGCTTGCTATTCAAGTTTTTAGTTCTTCTGCACTTCGATACGGTAGTTGACGTATTTCCCGCCAGTATCGGCTAAAACGATAGTTCCGTCGTAGGTCTTGCCTGTTTTCGGGGAGTAGAGCTTCTTCACATTCGCCTTGCCGGATTTAAGGAGCGCGGCGGCAATCTTCGGGGTAAAGGCGGTCTTGCGTTCCTCGAAAAAGCGGTCGTTCTTCCACATGACAAAGGCACATTCTTTGTTGCTGCAATAATAGTTTTTCTTCCCCTCATGGACGGGGGAACCGCAACGGGGGCATTTGCCGACAGAGGGCTTTTCCTCCCGGAACAAATCCTTTTTCTCGTCCAGTGCTGCGGCGTGTGTCTGCACAAGCTCCCGCGCCATAGCTTCAATGCCGGACAGAAATTCGCCGGGGTCTGCGGCTCCCTTTGCTATCTGCGTCAGATTGTTTTCCCATTCTGCGGTAAGCTGTGGGGAAGTGAGCATATCCGGCAGAATACAGATAAGGCTGTTCCCGTTTTTGGTAGGGATAAGCTGCTTCCCCTTGCGCTCCGCAAAGCCGCCCTTTACCAGTTTTTCAATGACGGCGGCGCGGGTGGCGGGAGTGCCAAGCCCCCGGCGTTCCGCGTCCGGGTCGGTGTCCCCGTTCCCGGCGCGTTCCATAGCCGACAAAAGGCTTGCTTCGCTGTGGGGCTTCGGCGGCGTTGTGGTATGCTCCGTTACTTTTGCGGCGGGGTTAGGAAAGCCCTGTCCCTCGGAAAGCTCCGGCAGCGTCACGTCTGCATTTTTCCCGTCCTCCGCTTCGGGCTTATCTTTCAGCGTCGCCCGGTATCTGCGTTCAATCTCTTTCCAACCGTCCGAAAGCACCGTCTTTCCTTTTGCGGTGAAGTCTGTCCCGGCGCATGAGAAAACCGCCGTAACCGCTTCATAAATATGCGGCTCGGCGGTGGCAGAGAGCAGACGCGCCCCCGCAAGGGTAAGGATATTTTTCTCGCTTTCCGGCAGCGCGTCCGGGTCAGCCTTTGCAAGCTCCATAGTGGGAATGATTGCGTGGTGGTCTGATACTTTTTTACTGTCTAATACCTTTGCAACCTCCGGCGTGAAGTCCGCGCCCGCCATAAAGGGGAGCTTTTCGCAGAGCAGCGCGATAATGCCCGCTGCGGTGCCGCCCATGTCGTCAGTAAGAAAGCTGCTGTCCGTCCTCGGATAAGTAAGGAGCCGCTTTTCATAAAGGGATTGTGCAAGGTCAAGGGTCTGCTTCGCGGTGTAGCCGAAAATGCGGTTCGCTTCCCGCTGCAAAGAGGTAAGGTCAAAGAGCTTCGGCGGGGCTGCGGTTTTCTTCTCTCTGGTGAGGGAAACGCATACCGCCGTTTGTGTTTCGCAAGCCCCTTTCAGCGCGTCGGCTTCTGCCTTGTCGGAAATCCTCCCGCTTGCCGCTTCCGCGCCGGATAAATCAAGGCGCACATGATAATATTTTTCTTTCTGGAAATGGGAAATAGCCGCGTCCCGGTCGGTAAGCATTTTTAAGGTCGGGGTCTGGACGCGCCCCACGTTCAAAGTCTTTCCATACAGGCAGGAGAAAAGCCGGGTGGCGTTAATGCCGATAAGCCAGTCAGCCTTTGCGCGGCAGAGGGCAGACGCAAAGAGCGCGTCATAGTCCCGCCCGTCTTTGAGGGAAGCAAAGCCCGCCTTGATTGCCCCGTCCTCCATTGAGGAAATCCACAAGCGGCGCATGGGCTTCTTGCAGCCCGCCGCTTCGTAGACAAAGCGGAAAATCAATTCTCCCTCGCGCCCAGCGTCACACGCATTTACCACTTCGGAAACGTCGGCGCGGTGCATAAGCTCTTTTAGGGTTTTGAATTGCTTCCCCTTGTCCGGGTCAACGGCGTACCGCCATTCCTCCGGCAGAATGGGTAAGCTCTCAAAACTCCATTTTTTATATTGCTCCCCGTAGGCGGCAGCTTCCGCAAGCTGTACCAAATGCCCGACGCACCATGAAATGAGGCAGCCGCCGCCCTCGATATATCCGTCTTTCTTTTCCTTAATGCCAAGCGCGGCGGCGATAGTCTGCGCCACGCTCGGCTTTTCTGCAATCACAAGTCTAAGTGCCATGAAAAAATCCTCCTTTCAGCGTTCCGGCTCGATTGCCTTTTTCTCCTGTACCTGTTTCAGACAGTAGCCCACACAAGGGAGCTACCCTTTGTACGGACAGGAAGCGCAAGCCGGGGAATGGGGAACGGGCGGCGCATTGTCACGCCGCCCGCCCGGTCTTTGTATCATCATCTTTTCAAAGGGATTGTCGGTAAACAGGGTCATGCTTCCTCGTCCTCCTGTTCTTCATCAGAAAGCCCGTCCCCCTCGTCCGGCTCCGGCTCGTCCTCGTCGTAATCGTCAAAATCGAAATCTTCAAGGTCGGTGCCGCCCTTGACGTTCTGCTTGCGTCTAATAAACTTAAAATAATAGAACGCGCCCCCGCCGCCAAGAAGTGCCACGACAAGGAAAAGCACAAGCCCGCCCGCATTGCCTTTTTCTTTGGGCTGCTCCGGCGGTTCTTCGGTTTCCGGCTCCGCTTCCTTGCCGCTGCAAGCGGTCATGTTGTCCTTGCAGACGGGGCAGCTCACATTTACTTTCCCGGCTTCGCATTTCCCGGTGCAACTGCAAACGGCGGGCGGGGCTGCTTCGGTGCTTCCGTCCTCCATAAGTGCTAAGAGGTCGGCTTCGTCTACTTGATTAAGGAAATGTACAGTATTCTCGCCCTCGTCGTCCCGGTCAATGAGGATATAAAAGTAATTGCCGTTTTTGGTCGTTACGGTGATAAGCTGCTTGTTGCCGCCGAAATCGTCTACAAGGGTCGCGTTCCCGTCCGGGGTAAGGGGTTCTTCCTTTTGGGGTTCCTCGTAGATAACGCCGCTGTCGTCAGTAGCGTCCTCGCCCTCCGGGGTCTGTGCAAAGGCGGTGACGGAAAAGCCGCCCGTCAGCATAAGGGCGGCGCAAAGTACGGTCAGTGTTCTAAGGATTTTCTTATTCATTCTCGGTGTCCTCCATTTCTTCGTTGTCATGGTCTGCGGGTTCTGCGGGGTAGCCCGGCGCGGCTTCCATGCCCGGAATACCGCCCCCGGAAAGCATAGCGGAAAGCTCATGCGGGGAAAGGCGCATGGAGCGCACAAGCTGTACGATTTGCAGGTTTTCCGCTTCGGTTTTCTGCGCTTCAAGCCCCCTTAATTTATTCTGGTACTCGGTGATTTTCTCGCGGGTCTTTGCAATCTCCTTGTCGATACGTTCAATTTTGTTCATAGCCATCAATAAATTTCTCCTTTCAGATTTTCATTTTTTTGTTGTCAGTTCCAATTCATTAAGCCGTAGCCCTTGATACAGCCATAATTGACGGGGTAGCTCTTTATCTTGCAGGCGTCGCCGGAATTGCCCTCGACGGTATAGACGCGCTCCCCGTCCGTCCCGATAACAAGCCCCACATGGTCTGCGCTCCCGTCCCCGTCCCAGTCGAAAAAGATAGCGTCGCCGGGGGCGATATTCTCATAGCCCCTCGCGCCCCATTGCCCGCGTGACTGGAACCAGGGTACGCCCTGTGACTGGCACCCGGCAAAGCGCGGCTCGCTTTTCCCGGCTTGATTGTAGCACCATGAAACAAAACAGGCGCACCATTCCACGCGGCTGTTAAATCCGTACCAGCTCCAAAAGGGTCGCCCGCCCACGTTGCCGACTTGCCGCTTCGCAAGGTCTACAACGGCGGTGTTGCCGGGGCGTGTGCCGTTTGTAAGCTGTACGCCGCTTAAATCCTCGGACGCGCCCATATCGGGGGAGCCGCCGCCGAAAATCAGCGGTTTGTTGCCGCTTGTTTCCAGATAGACGCGGTACATTTCAAGCTGCTGTGGCGTTAGAAGTTCCTCCGCAATCTCGGAAATGGGCTTGTTCGTCAGCTTCACGTTGAGGATATGGTACTCGTAGGGTACTTCCTCGGTGGTCGTTTCCCCGGTTTCCGGGTCTGTGCTTGTTTCTGTGCGGTAGCGGATTTCCGTTTCTTCCGTCAGCGTCAAGGTGTACTGCATGGCAAAGACGCGGTTTAATTCTGCCTGTGCGCTCTGCGGGGTATAGGTCTGTAAAAGTGCGGTGAGGTAGGACGCTAACTCATGGGGGTTATGCCCGATACTGTCAAGGTCATAGCGGTATTCGTCATAGCCGGGGTGGGTGCTTTCGATATTGTCAATCTGCTGCTGAAGCTCGTTTTCCTTTGCGGCGTAATTATTTTCCGTCGCCACAAGGTCGCTGTCCTCCGACGTGTAGGAAGTCCCAAGTATGCCGTTCATCAAGCCGGAGAACATGGAGCCGCAAGAGGAAAGCCCCGCCGATACCATGATGAATAAGAGCAGCGCGGCAACGGCGATACATACGCCCGCCGGGTGCCGCCCTACAAAAGCGATTGCCTTTTTTGTTTCCTCGGCGGTCTTTTTTGCCGCCTTGCGGGTGTTCTCTGCGGCTTTCTGCGCCGTTTTTGCGCCGCCTTTCCTTGCCGCCTTTGCATACTGCCGCTTGATTTGCTGCTTCTGCATGAAGCGGGAAAGGGGATTGCCCGCAATCTGCGGATTGTCATGCAGGGCTTTGTGGTACTGGAAATCCACATTCGCCTTGAACGCCGTTTTCTCTGCCTTTGCCGCCGCCCGGTAGGGTTTGAGCTTGTGGCTGCGGTAGCCCTCCTTGACTTTCCGCGCCCCGTACTTTGCGCCGCGCTCTGCCAGTTCTTCGGATTTGTGCGCCCCCTCAACGCCGGAATTGTCCTTTTCAACGGAATGTATCTTGTTGTGGACGAAAATACCCGCTTCCTGTGCGGGGCGGGATAGCGGGTTATTGTGGGGCTTATTTTTTCCTATGGGCTTTTCCCGTTCCTCAAAATGTAGGCGGGTCTTGCCTTTCCCGGTGGCTTCATCAAAGGTGCGCTCCCGTACAAGTTTCTTTTCTTTGGGGATAGCCGCCTTTGCCGCGTCCAGACGGTCGGCTGCTTTGTCCGATTTTCGGATATATTTTTCAAGCTCCGGCGTTGCCCGTTCCTCGTCGGTAAACTGCAAGCGGGAAGATTTTTCTTTTGCTGTGGCTTCTGCCTGTGCTTTCCTCGCCGCCTTTTTGCTTGTCTTTCTGGTACGCGCCCCGTCGATACGCTCCAAGACGCGCTCGGCTGCTGCGGTGTCCTGTTCCCGTTCTGCCCCCGTCGCATGGGGAAGCGGCGGTGCGTCGGCTGTGGGCGCGGAAGCTGCGCCGCCCGGTATGGTCTGCGCTGCCTGTTCCGGCTGCTGCGGGGCTTCGGTCTTTACAAAGTCCGCGTCCCTTATCCGCTTGCTGATACGTTTCTTTTTCCCGGTGGCGGCGTTTACCTCGACAGCCCCCTCGCGGGTCATTTTCTGCGTGACTTTCTCACGCGCTCGATACTGTTTTATTTTTCTGTCCCTCCAATCCGCGCCCTTGCAAGGGCGCAATACTCGGCGTTTATCTCAATGCCTATATAATGCCTGTCAAGCTGCCTTGCGGCTGCCCCCGTCGTGCCGCTGCCGAAAAAGGGGTCAAGCACAACGCCGCCTTTCGGACAGCCCGCCTTGATACAGGTTTCGGCAAGTTTTGGCGGGAACGCGGCGAAATGCCCGCCCTTGTAGGGAACGGTATTGATAAGCCACACGTCCCGCCTGTTCCGCATGGTCGGCATGAGGGCTTCGTCGTAGTAGCTGCCGCTTCGTACCCGGTTAAGCCCCTGTACTTTCCCCTGTCCGGGTATTTCGTCCGCATATTTCTGTCCCGCGCTGCGCCCGGTGCGGTACCGCGCCGCCGTTGTGGGGGCTAACGGCTCGGCTATGGCGGCTGCGTCATAGAAATATTTCTTTGACTTCGTAAGCAGAAAGATATGTTCATAGCAGCGGGTAGGGCGGTCTTTCACGCTCTCCGGCATGGGGTTTTCTTTCTGCCAGATAATGTCGCTCCGTAAATACCACCCGTCAGCGCGTAGGGCAAAAGCTAAAAGCCAAGGGATACCGATTAAGTCCTTTTGTTTGCAGCCGGAAACGCGGTTGTTTCTTGCAATCTGCTGTCCGTTTCTGCCTTTCGGGTTCTTCGGGTCTGCATGGTAGCCCTTGTTCCCTGTGCCGCAGTAGGTGTCCGCGATATTCAGCCAGAGCGTACCGTCAGAACGCAGTACCCGGCGCAGCTCGCGGAAAACCTCGGTCAGCCTGTCAATGTACTGCTCCGGCGTGTCCTCCCGCCCAATCTGCATATCAAGCCCATAATCCCTAAGTGCATAGTAGGGCGGGCTTGTGACGCAACAGTGTACGCTTTCCTCTGGAAGCTCCCGCAAGGCATAGAGCGCGTCCCGGTTGATGATGGTGTCAGTTTTCAGCCCGTTCATGCTTCGCCTACTTCCTCCGGCTTCGTCGTCATTACCCGGTAAAGCTCGGTGTCTTTCGGGAAGCGGTCTACAAAGGGCAGCACCACGTTTCCGTAGAAGATAAGCCCCTCGCCCGCTTCGGTGTGGGTGACATATTTCATCTGCTGCGGGGAGATGTTGAGCTGCTTTGCAAGGATAGCCCGGTCGCCCGCCGCCTGATTGAGCATGAGGACAAAATCAGAGTTTTCAAAGATATTCTCCACTTCGCGGGAAGCAAGCAAATCCTTGACGTTCTGCGTAATGGCTGTGGGTATGCCGCCCCATTTTCTGAAACGCTTCCAGATTTCAACGGAATAGGCGGCGGTCTGTTCCTCTTTCAAGAGAAGATGAAATTCGTCCATAAAATACCGGGTGGATTTCCTTTCTGCCCGGTTGACGGTGACGCGGTTCCATACCTGGTCCTGCACAATGAGCATACCTAATTTTTTGAGCTGCTTCCCAAGCTGTTTAATGTCAAAGCAGACAAGGCGGTTAGAAAGTTCTACGTTGGTACGGTGGTTAAACACGTTAAGGCTCCCGGAAACATACAGCTCCAATGCCGCCGCAATACGCGCCGCTTCCGGCTCCGGCTGCTTCAAAAGCTCGTTGTAGAGGTCGCCCAAAATCGGCATTTTCTCCGGGTCGGGGTCTGCAAGGAAAGGGCGGTACACGTTCCTAACAGCGCGGTCAATGACGGTCTTATCGACGGGCTGCAAGCCCTCCTTGCCGCCTATGACAAGCTCGCAGAGGGAGAGGATAAAGTCGGATTTCAGCGCAAGGGGGCTGTCGTCCTCGCTGTAATTGAGGTTAATATCCATAGGGTTCACATACTGGGGCTTCCCGTCAATGCCCTTGCCCGTAGGCGATAACCGTATCACTTGCCCGTCAAGCCGCTGCACAAGGGAAAAATACTCTGCTTCCGGGTCGCAGATAATTATGTCGTCGTCGGTAATTAGGAAAGCGTTTGTCATTTCCCGTTTGGCTGCAAAGGATTTCCCGCTTCCCGGCGTACCCAAGATTAAGCCGTTGGGGTTCTTTAGCTGCTTGCGGTCGCAGAGTATCATGTTGTTAGACAGGGCGTTTAAGCCGTAATACAAAGCCGCGCCCGTCTGAAAAAGCTCCTGCGTGATAAAGGGGATAAAGATAGCGGTGCTTGACGTGGTAAGCCCTCTTTGAATGGGGATAAGGTTCTCCCCAAGCGGTACAGAGGACATAAGCCCCGCTTCCTGTTGGTAGTCAAGGCGGGTTAAGGCGCAGTTGTTCTTCTGTGCAATGCCCGCCGCCGCGAATACGTCATTTTCCAGTTTCCTTTTTGTGTCTGCCATGTTCACCACAAGGAACGTCAAGAGGAACATTCTTTCATTCCGGCTCTGCAAGTCCTGTAAGAGGTTTTTCGCTTCGCTGCCAAACGTGGCAAGGTCGGACGGGATAATATCCATGTCATAGCCGCTGCGTACCGCTTTCTTTTGTTCCTCGATTTTCATTTTGTCAAGGTCGGTGATTTTCCGCTTGATTGTCTTTATGGCTTCGGTCTGGTCGATACTGTGGATATGCAGATTGACGATAACGCCCGTTTCCAAGTCCAGAATGTCGGATAAGATACGGTCGTTTAATTCCGGCGCAAGGATTTCAAGGAATGAAACCGCGCCGATTTTGCGCCCCATGCGGAAATACCGCCCCTCGCCAAAACGGAAAGAGGACGGGGCGATAAAGTCCTTTGTGGAAAGCCCGGACGGGGCAAGCCATGAAAAATCAAAGGAAAACTGCCCGCCCTCCGGGTGGAAAATGCCATGCAGCATTTTAAGGCGTTCATAGCCTGTCATGGGGCGGGCAGACACGCCCAAGAGCTTAAAGTTGTTCAGCACGTCCGTTTCGATACGGGCAAGGCGGGATTTCGCCGCGCCCAGACTGTCGGCTTCAATGGCAAAGGTGATATATTTTGCTTTGACAAGCCCGTTGTTGCCCTTTGCAAGCTGGTTTTTCAGCATATCCCGGTATTCTGTGCGGATAGAATTGAAAGCGTCCTCCTGTGCCGGGATATTGACCACCTTTTCCGCTTCGCCCTGCTGCGTCCCCTGATTGATGAAAGAGAGCTGCACCGAAACGGAAGCGTCAAAGTAGTTGAGGAAGTCGCACCAGTTCTCAAAAATGGCGGTCTTGTCGTCTGCCTGTGCAAGCTGATAGTTAATATCTTCAAAGGCGACGGTCTTTGAGTATTTCCGTCCCGTAACCTTGCAGATACCGTCCGGGTACATCTGGATATAGGGGATTGTCTGCTGTGCGGTGTGGGCTTTCCCGTCGCCCTTTGCCTGTCTGATGATTTCCGCAATCTGCTTTTTCTCGGCGCGGGTGAGCTTGCGGGGCGGGTTAGGCTTTGCGCTTCCCGCCGCGCTGTTTCTTCGTGTTTCCTTTTGCAATCGCTGATACCTCCTTTTCAAGTTTTCTCTGCCGTTCTAAGACGGAATAAAAGTTGTCTGTCCTGTATGGTCGTTCTTTGGGGGCTATGAATTTCGTCCGTATGATGTTCTTCACCACCACTTCAAGGGGCTGTCCATGCTTTTCATACATGGCGAACAGGAAACAGGGCAGCATGACGGCAATCATAGCCATAGACGCAAGGCTTGTGCCTGTGCTGTCTTTGAGCAGAAAGAAAAGCGGCAAGCCGAACAGGAGAGCCGCCGCAAAACATACAATCTGCCGTTTGGTAAGGTTGAACGCTACTTTTGTCTTGACTTTGGATAAGTCTTTGGGTACGGGTACATACGCCAAGTGAAAACCTCCTTTCTCTGGGTTTGGTGTTGCTGTAATTTTCCATAAGGGTAATCAAGGCAAAGGTCAATCTATGCCCTTTGCCCGCCCGTATTATATGGGGGTTATCCGCGTCAAGGTCGGGTCGTATTTTCGCCGCTTCGCTCTGAAAATCTCCACCCTGCCCTTGACACGCCGCTAATGCGCGGAAAAAATCGACTTCGCCAGTGCGCCGGATTTGAACAGGGAGAAACAGAGGATAACGGTATAGGCTGCAAGGGAGAATATCGCGCTGTGCAGGTTGTCCGCTATTATCATGTTGTTTACCAGTACGGCGTAAATGCCGACGCATATCATAATGAGGAAGCCTTGAAAACCGATAGCGAACAGGGATTTTAGGTAGTTGTTTCCTATCTGCCCCCATTCCCGGTTCGTCATAGTTGCAAACGGGATAGGCGATACCGAACAGTAAAGGTAAATTTCTATCATACGCCCGTAGAGGATAACGGTTATCAGTACGGACATGATTTTCATGCACAAGCTCACAAGGCTTGTTTCCATGACAAGTAAGAGCAGTTCGGGGATTTCCATAGCGTCAAGCCCGCTTTGCATGGAAGCAAGGGCGGCGGCAACATCAATCTCTGTGCTGCCGCCGATTACCCCCGCCGCGCCGGAAACAACGTGCTGCGCCATATCGAACACCGCCATAGTGATGTCAAAGGTGTGCGTCACAAGGTAGACTGCCACAAACGCCTTGAACACCCACTTGAAGAACATGGAAGTGTCAACGTCGTGCATATTGTTCTTTTCCGTTACCATGCTGATAAGCTCATAGCATAGGACGTAGGTAATGACAAGCCCCGCAATGGGTACGATTACATTCTCACTAAGGGTCTGTATCATGGAGAATATATTTGCGTTCCACCCTTGCGGGGTCTGCCCTACCTCTGCGGCGATAGTGCCGACTTTTTCGTTTACGTCCCCGAACATAGTTGACAGATTACCGTTTATGGCTCCTATGAGGATTTCCTTTATCCATTCGTTAATCGCGTCAAGTATGCTCTGCATAAGCCTTTACCCGCGCTTCTTAACCGAACAAGCCGGAAAGCAGCGGTACAAGGGTCATGCCGATAAGGGCAACGCCGCCGCCCGCCATAAGCTGTTTTATCCCCAATTAGGTGTAAAATTCTGCTCGATGGCGGGCGGCGGCGTACAA
>NZ_QUKJ01000008.1:64146-124228 GCF_003481065.1 Clostridium sp. TF11-13AC | reverse complement strand
TTGTACGCCGCCGCCCGCCATCGAGCAGAGTTTTACACCTAATTGGGGATAAAACAGCTGATGGCGGGCGGCGGTGTCGTTCTGATCGGTCTTCAGCTTATCCCTCTGCTGTCCGGGCTGTTCAGCTAAATGTCACCCGTTGTCCCTTTTTCCAGAAAAGGAGCTGATGTATGGACTTTATCATCGACGCAATCGTTGAATGGCTGAAAGGTCTGCTCGTCGATGGTATCATGGGAAATCTGGATGGTCTTTTCGATAACGTCAATCAGAGCGTTGGCGAGATCGCCACACAGGTAGGCACGACCCCGGCGGACTGGAACGCCGGGGTCTTTTCCATGATACGACAGATCTCTGAAACTGCCATCCTGCCAATCGCCGGGGTCATCCTCACTTTTGTAATGACTTATGAGCTGATACAGATGCTCATAGAACGCAACAACCTCCATGAAGTTGACACATGGATGTTTTTTAAGTGGGTGTTCAAAACCTTTGTGGCTGTGATGATCCTGACGAACACCTTCAATATCGTGCTGGCGGTCTTTGATGTGAGCCAGCATGTGATACAGCAGTCAGCGGGCATTATCCAGAACGGGACAGAGATCACGCCGGATGTGCTGGACAGTTTGCGGACAGAGCTTGAGGCGATGGAGTTAGGTCCTCTGTTCGGACTCTGGCTACAATCCTTCCTAATCCAGCTTACCATGATTGCCTTAAACATCGTGATCTTCGTCATCGTATATGGCCGTATGATTGAAATTTATTTACTCACAAGTTTAGCTCCTATCCCGTTTGCCACAGTCCCCAACAGGGAAACCGGACACATGGGGCAGAACTATTTCCGCTCCCTCTTTGCGGTGGGCTTTCAAGGTCTATTGATCTTAGTCTGTGTCGCCATCTATGCGGTGCTGATCCAGAGTATCGCCACCGACGGCGACCCCATCGGGGCGATCTGGGGCTGTGTGGGATATACGGTGCTGCTGTGTTTTACCTTATTCAAAACAGGCAGTCTTGCAAAATCCATCTTCGGCTGCCATTAAGAGACTTCGGGCCATGCTGACCCGAAGCGGAAAGGAGGCGGTATGCCTCGGCGTTACAAACAGGGTGCGGACGGACAGCCGCACCCAGCTTTCTACGGAAAGCTCCCCGAAGAATTTTCTAAAGCAGACACCATGCGCTTTATGGTGGAAACCGATCTGAAACTGTCCGGGTGCGTATCGGCGGACACGCTGGCGGCACTCCGGGCGGAAGGCTATGACTACAAGGACGGGAACCTTGTTCCCGCCGGAAAGGAGGAAACCATGCAGGAAAAGGTTGCAAACACCACCCCGACCGCACCGTTGAAGCTGGATGTAAGCGTGCGGGTCATCGAACCTGTGAAAAATCTGATGGGCTTTGCCAGCGTGAAATTCAATGACTGCTTTGTGGTGGAAAATCTGAAAATCGTACAGGGCAGCAAGGGCCTCTTTCTTGGGATGCCCAGCCAGCCGGACGGAAAAGGCGGCTACCGGGATATGGCCTACCCTGTCACAAAGGAGTTCCGAGAACAGCTCAATACCGCTGTTCTGCAAGCCTATGAGGCAAAGCTGGAACAGATGGCGGAGCGCGGCTCTGTGGGGCGTGCGTCTATCAGCGACCAGCTCAAAGCCGGGAAAGCGGCTGCCGAACAGGCAAAGGCAGAACGGCCTCCGAAGGAAAAATCCAGCCGCAGCGCAGAGCGTTGATCTCGGGCCATGCTGGCCCGAAGCAGAAAGGAGGCGGGAACCATGCCACGCAAACGGACGGGCTATGACGCGGCCTGCTACTATGACGGAAAACTGCTGGGCCGCTGTACCAAAGCGGACAGCGACGCCTATACCCTGTTGATGAACGCCTGCGGCGGGGACGCCGCCCGTGTCCTTCGGGAATATGCCTATTTTTCCCCGGAACTGAAAGTCATCTTAGAAAAGGCAGCACTCATGCAGGCGGACCGGAGCCGGACGGGCGGAATGTTCCATGCGCCGAAAAGCTCCCCATGGGGCGAGGTGCAAAGCTGTGAAACCCTCTGTCCGGGGGTGTTTCTGGTATCTACCGCCAGCCACGGCGGAACGATGGTGGCAAACGAGGTAGCCGCCGTCCTCTCCCCGGCGGCGAAAAAGTGCGGCTTCAAGGATAAGGGCTATATCTGCTATGAGGAGGACGCACAGGAAAGTGTGGTGCTCCGGGAACTGCTGGACAAAAAACTGTGGAACATCCCTGACCGCATTAAGGACAAAGGACAGTTTGAAGAAAAACTCAATCAGTCCATCCGGCAGTATCACCCCGAATACTGGCGGGCAAGGCAGAGCGGACGAGAGGCCGCCGAAGCTGCCCGCAGCACAGCCCCGGCCAAAGAGGCCGCAAGATAACCTCGGGCCATGCTGGCCCGAAGCAATAAAGGAGGTGTACCAAAATGGCCTATGTGCCAGTACCAAAAGACCTTTCCAAAATCAAGACAAAGCTGGCCTTCAACCTAACGAAGCGCCAGCTTGTTTGTTTTTCCAGCGCAGCGGCGGTGGGCCTCCCGGCCTACCTGTTTTCCCGTGGCAGTATCGGGAACAGTGCCGCCATGTTCCTGATGATCGGCCTCATGCTCCCGTTCTTCTTTCTGGCTATGTATGAACGAGACGGTCTGCCGCTGGAAAAAGTGCTGAAAAACATCATCCGCACCCGGTTCCTCTATCCCCGTGTGCGGCCTTACAAAACCGAAAACTTCTATGCGCTGCTTAGCGCCAGAAAGGAGGCGCAGCCGATTGCGAAACAGCAGAAGGGCCGGAAAGCCCGCAGGCAGAAAGCCTGAAAAGCAGGGCCTTACCGGCCTGTTCACGAAAGGAAAGAACATTCCCACCACCGCCCAGCAGACCCTCCCTTACCGGGAAATGTACCGGGACGGGGTGTGCCGGGTAGCGGACCGCTATTACACCAAAACCATTGAATACGAGGACATCAACTACCAGCTCGCACAGTCCGAGGATCAGGCGGCCATCTTTGACGGGTGGAGCGCCTGCCTCAACTACTTTGACAGCAGCCTTCCGTTCCAGCTTTCCTTCCTCAACCACCGGAGCCGCCCGGGCAGCCGGTACAGCGTGAACATCCCCATGCAGGATGACGATTATAACAGCGTCCGGTGTGAGTATGTGGAAATGTTGGAAAACCAGATCGCCAAAAGCAACAACGGCATTGTCCGCACAAAGCTCCTGACCTTCGGCGTGAATGTGGACGACCTTCCCACCGCCAGGGCAAGGCTGGAACGTGTAGAGGCGGACATTTGCGGGAACTTCAAAAAGCTGGGCGTCAAGTGCCGCTCCCTTTCGGGGCTGGAACGGCTGGAGCTTCTTCACGGGCAGCTCCACCCTGGCAGCGGCTCCCCCTTCCGGTTTTCATGGGATATGATCCCCAAAACCGGGCTTTCCACCAAAGACTTTATCGCCCCGGACAGCTTCGACTTCCGTTTCAGCCGTCTGTTCCGGGTGGGGACGACTTGGGGTGCCGCCTCCTACTTGCAGATTTTGGCCTCGGAGCTCTCGGACAAGCTGCTGGCGGAGCTTTTGGAAATGGATGCGGAAATGACCATCACTCTCCATATCCAAACCGTCGATCAGGCCGCCGCCGTAAAATCCATCAAGGCCAAAGTCTCCGACATTGACAAGATGAAGGTGGAGGAACAAAAGAAGGCAGCCCGGTCAGGGTACGACATGGACATACTTCCACCCGACCTTGTAACGTACAGCAACGACGCAAAGACCCTCTTGGAAGATTTACAGAGCCGGAATGAGCGAATGTTCCTTCTGACCTTCCTTGTGGTAAACATGGCCCCGACCCGCCGGGAGCTGGACAATGACCTGTTCACGGTGTCGGGTATCGTCCAGAAATACAACTGCACCTTGAAGCGGCTGGACTTCCAGCAGGAGGATGGTTTTCTTTCCAGCCTTCCGCTGGGCCATAACGGCATTGAGATCAAGCGCGGCATGACGACCAGCTCCACGGCCATTTTCGTTCCCTTTATGACGCAGGAGCTCCGCATGGATGGCGAAGCCGTCTATTACGGGCTCAACGCACTTTCCCATAACGTCATCATGGCAAACCGGAAAAAGCTCAAAAACCCCAACGGCCTGTTCCTCGGCGTGCCGGGCTCCGGCAAATCCTTTGCCGCAAAGCGGGAGCTTGTGAACGTGTTCCTTGCCACCCGTGACCGGATCATTGTGGTGGACCCGATGGGCGAATACTCGCCCCTTATCAAGCGGCTGGGCGGACAGGTCATCGAGATCGCCCCGGACAGCCCCCACCACATCAACCCGATGGACATTGACCTGAGCTTTGACGAGGAAAACCCGATGGCGCTGAAAGCCGACTTTATCCTATCGCTGATGGAGCTGATCGTTGGCGGCAAGGATGGCTTGCAGCCGGTGGAGCGGACCGTCATTGACCGCTGTGTACGCCAGATGTACCGGGAACATTTGCAGGACCCGGAAACAAGCAAAATGCCGACCCTCCAAACCCTGTATGACCTGCTCTGTTCCCAGCCGGAGGGCGAGGCGGTACGGCTGGCAACTGCCCTTGAAATCTATGTGTCGGGTTCCCTTAACGTGTTCAACCATGAAACCAATGTGGACCTGAACCGCCGTCTGGTATGCCTTGACTTAAAAAAGCTGGGGGCCGGGCTTCGGACGATTGCCATGCTCATTATGCAGGACTTGGTAAACTCGCAGGTGTCCATGAATTTCCTGCGCGGTATCGCTACATGGTGCTACTTCGACGAATTTCATGTGCTGCTCCGTGACCGTCTGACGGCAAGCTATTGTGTGGCGATCTGGAAAATGCTGCGAAAAAAAGGGTGCGTTCCCAGTGCTTTAACGCAGAACGTGAAGGATTTTCTGGCAAGCCCGGAGATCGAGAATATCTTTGAAAACTCGGACTTCCTTGTGCTGCTCTCGCAGGCACAGGGCGACCGGCAGATTTTAGCCAAACAGCTTGGGATCAGCCCCCACCAGCTTTCCTATGTGACCCATACCAATTCCGGCGAAGGGCTGCTGTTCTTCGGGAATACCACCATCCCGTTTGTTGACCGCTTCCCGCAGAATACCGAGCTGTACGCCATTATGACCACCCGCCCGGAGGACAAAAAACAGGAAATGAACCGGGCATAACGCACTTCGGGCCATGCTGGCCCGAGGTTTGGAAAGGAGGGATACATCATCGGAAAGAAACCGGATAAATGGAATTTTCAAAGGCCGGGGCCGACGGAGGATACCGGGAGCAATCGCCCCGGACCGGCTGAACGGGAAGGGCCTTCCCCCGCACCATCCCGACGCCTGCGGTTTAAGGACGAGGATACCGGGCAGGACAGTCCTTCGGGCCATGATGGCCCGAAGTCCAAAAGCGGCAAGTTTCAAGAGGACAGACGGAAAAGCCGTCCCTCTGACCGCATGAGGCAGGAAGATGAAGCGGACGGGCCGCAGGATACCGGCAAGGCACAGGAGCCGGAGGGCTCCGCCGAGAAGGCCGGGAGCAAAAAGGACAAGTACCAGAAAGCACAGGCAAAAGCGGAACACGCCGGGGAAAAGCTGGGAAAGGCCCGGGAGAAACTGGACAAGACCGAGGCAAAACGGGCAGCGAAGAAGCCGCCGGGGCTTGCGAAGAAAGCTGTCCGGGGAGCCCGTACCGAAGCATGGTTTTATCTCCACAACAAAATCCACGAAGTTGAGCATGAAAATGTGGGTGTGGAAGGAGCCCATAAGTCGGAACTTGTGGCCGAGGCCGGAGCCCGGAAACTGACCCGGTATGCCAAACGGAGATACCGGGAACACCCGGCCCGGAAGGTGGCAAAGTGGGAACGGAAGGACATAAAAGCCCGGGCCAATGTGGATTTTCAAAAGATGGCCTCCGATCACCCGGAGCTTGCCAGCAATCCGCTTTCCCGTGTGCAGCAGAAATGGAAACTGAAACGCCGGTATTCCAAAGAAGCAAAGGCGGCTGCAAAACAGGGCGCAAAGGCCGCAAAGAAAACCGCTGCCGCTTCGGGAACTGCGACCCGTCGGGCGGCGCAGTTTGTGACCCGTCATCCCGTGGCGGTGCTGGTCCTGCTCCTGCTGTTGCTGCTCTGTTTTCTTGTGTCGGCGGTAAGTTCCATCTTCCCCACGCTTGGCAGCGGCCTCGCCAATGCGTTATCCGGCACCTCCTACGCCTCGGAGGATACGGACCTGCTGAGGGTGGACGAGGACTACACAGCGCTGGAAAACGAGCTGGCGCAGACGGTAGCGAACATCGAAAGCACCCATCCCGGCTATGACGAGTACCGCTATTCCGTGGACGAGATCGGCCATAACCCCTATGAGCTGGCGTCCTATCTCTCGGCAAAGTACCATGTGTATTTCCGTGAACAGGTGCAGGACGAGCTGCGGGAGATCTTCGAGGCACAGTATGAACTGACCTTGACGGAGGAAGTCGAGATACGCTACCGCACCGAAACCAGCACCGACCCGGAGACCGGGGAAACCACCACCGAGGAAGTTCCCTATGAGTATTACATTCTCAATGTGACCCTCACAAACAAGACGCTGCCTGCCGTGATCCTGCCGAGGCTTAACGAACAGCAGCGGGAAATCTACATCGTTATGCAGCAGCTCAAAGGCAACAAACCCTATCTGTGGGAAGGGATTTACAACGGCGGCGAAGATACCGGCCCCAGCTATGAGATACCCGGCGAGGCGCTGGATGACCCGGCTTTTGCGGCGCTCATGGAAGAAGCCACAAAGTACATCGGCTGGCCCTATGTGTGGGGCGGCTCCAGCCCGTCCACCTCCTTTGACTGTTCGGGCTTTGTCTGCTGGGTGTACACGGCCAGCGGCGTCCACAACCTGCCCCGTACCACGGCGCAGGGCATTTACAACCAGTGTGCTATCATTTCCCCCTCCGAGGCAAAGCCCGGCGATATTATCTTTTTCACGGGAACCTATGACAGCCCCGGCCCTGTGTCCCATGTGGGGATTTATGTGGGCGACGGGATGATGCTCCATTGTGGTTCGCCCATCCAATACGCAAACATCAATTCAAGCTACTGGCAGACACATTTCTATGCCTTCGGGCGTTTGTGAGCCAGAGGAAAGGAGTCCTTGCATGAACAAAATCGACAAGCTCGATAAGGAACTGGAAAAAGCCCGGGAGAAGGCCGCCGAATGGCAGGCCAAAATCCGGGAGCTGGAAAAGCAGAAACAGGAGGAAGAAAACAGCCAGATCGTGCAGGCGGTGCGCTCCCTCAAACTGACGCCCGCCCAGCTTATGGCTTTTCTGAATGACCCCAAAAACAGCCTTACCGCTTCGGGCCATACTGACCCGAAGCCGGAGGCACCCGAAAAGGAGGACACGGCCCATGAAGAAAACTAAATTTCGCAGGCTGGCGGCAATGGCTGCCAGCCTTTTGTGTTGCCTGATCTTTACAGTCCCGGCTTATGCACAGAGCAGCGAGCCGCAGCCGGAGACAGCTCCCTCCCCGGCAGAAACCGAAGCAGAGCCGGAAACCCAGAACCCCTTTACCCCGGACGGGACGGGAACCGTGGTGGACAACGCCACCGACGAGGATGGAAAGGAGTTCTACACCATCACCACAGCAGACGAGAGCGTGTTTTATCTGGTGATCGACAAACAGAAAACCAGCGAGAACGTCTATTTCCTCAATACCGTTACCACAGACGACCTTCTGCCTCTTGCTGAACAGGGTAAGGAACCGCCCAAAGAAGTGACCCCTGAGCCAGAGCCAAAGCCCACCGAACCGGTGGAGGAAGTACCGGAACCCAAGCCGGAGAAAAAGGACAGCCCCCTTCTCTCTCTGCTCCTGATCGGTGCGGTGGTGCTGGCCGGCGGTGGAATTGGTTACTATTTCAAGATTTACAAGCCGAAGCATGAAGCCCCGGATTTGGAAGATGATTACTGCGAATATGAGGACGGGGAGCTGGAGGAGATCGCAGAGGAACCCGAGGACGAAGATACCCCGCCATGGGAGGAAGATACGGAGGAATGAGAATGAATTTTACAAGCAGCCCTTTTGAACGAATGATGAAGGAAGTACCGCACCCCGGCTGGGACAATGACGACCCTTGTAAGGGATGCCGTTATTACAAGGAGTGCAAAGGAAAGAAAAAACAGTGCCGGAAGAAGTTCCGGGCGCTGATCGTGGAGCCCCGCCCTTCGGGCCATCGTGGCCCGAAGTCTTAAATGGACGCCCGGGAGCTGACCCGTGACGAGAAGAAGAAAATCCGTTCTCTTGTCACGGGGATGTGCGCCAACTATGACCGGGAAAGCGGCCTGTGCCTTCCTCTTGACTGTGCCTGCTATATGCTGCACAAGTGCTGGACAGGGGCGTACTGCCGTTATTTCCGTGAGGCTGTCCTGCCTCTTAACCCGGAGCTTCAAGCGTCGTTGACAACGGAAGGCATCTCCCCGGAGCTGCGAGCCTGTGCGGTCTGCGGAAAGGCGTTTTTGCCCGAGGGGCGTCAAGCCTACTGTTCCGACGCCTGCAAGGCCGAAGGGAACCGCCGGAAAAGCCGGGAACGCATGAGGAAAATGCGGG
Source organism: Clostridium sp. TF11-13AC (assembly GCF_003481065.1). NCBI lineage: Bacteria > Bacillati > Bacillota > Clostridia > Eubacteriales > Clostridiaceae > Clostridium > Clostridium sp. TF11-13AC. Next base: position 115,647 of record NZ_QUKJ01000008.1, on the reverse strand, counting down.
AGAAAAGGCCGGGCGGCTGTTACGATTTGCCGCCTCCAAAGGCTTGACATTCCGGGCTTTTTTGAGGGTGTTTCCGGGGTGGGAATATCTTATTACATTTCTCCCCGGTCTGCCCTCTTATTTCGTAACATCCAGCACTTCGGGTCATGTTAGCCCGAGGCACAGAAAGGAGGTATCTCTTGGAGACAGTACAAGGATATGTGATTTTGAAAGCTGCCACCTTTGAAACCGGACACGGCTTTGCGCTGGGGCATAATCCGGGAGCGCCGAGCCCCTTTGTGACCTGGCAGTTTACCGAGGGGGAAAACGGCCATCGGGATTACTACTGGGGTCGCTATGGAACCAGTCAGGCATGGGCGCAGAGGGACTTTGACCGCCGGGTGGACGACTATCAGCAGTTTTACCATGCGGCGGTCAAGCATACCGAGCTGGGACCGGAGGGCGTTTACCGCTATTATTCCACCCAGCGGCCCGTGGACATAGGAACTTACCCGAAGCCGCCGGATAACCAGCCTCTTTCCATCGTCAACTACGATGATGACAGGCGGCGTCCTGTGGCAGACGGCAGGCTGATGGCATGGGGCGAACTGACCTACGCAAAGCCGCTGACCGAAAAGCAGATGGAGGATTATGAGCTGAAACCAGCACCGGGCAATCCTGACCGGGTGCGCCCATCCATTACTGCCCGGCTCAAAGATGAAACCAGAGGGCAGGAACCCCCGAAGGAGCCCGGCCAGAAGCGGAGCCATAAAAACCATGAGGAACGATAAAGGAGGATCGCCATGCACGAAAAAGACAACTATCTGAAAACCGCCGAGCTCTCCACAGAGCAGAACTGCAACATGATCGACGGCGTACCCAACAACACGCCCATCCCGCCCACGCCCCCGGAGCTGGACGCAAAACCGCTTGATAAGGTAAAGGAACCCAAAGAGCGCCGGAAAGGCCGGGAGCTGGAACGCTGATGGAGAACCGCAAGCGGAATGTCCATCTGCACGTCATGGTAACGCCGGACGAGCTGGCAGCCATCCATGAACGGATGGCTGAGGCGGGCATTTCCAACGCCGGGGCTTATGTACGGAAAATGGCTCTGAATGGGTATATCCTGCACATCGACCTTGCGCCCGTAAAAGAGCTGATCTCTCTGCAACGGCGCTGTTCTAACAATCTCAATCAGGTTGCCATACACGCACATACCTATGGCGTGTACCCGGAGGAAATCGACGGATTGAAGCGGGACTATGAAAAGCTGTGGGGCGAGGTGTCAAAGGTGCTGCGGGAGCTTTCCGAGCTGGTGGCAAAGTAAGACGAGGGCGGCAGGCTTCCGTTGCGGGGCTTGCCGCCCTGCTCTTTTTTTACCACTTCGGGCCAGTATGACCCGAAAGTTTGGGACAGGATTTACTAATCTTTCGCAACATTTATGTCCCCGGGCAGGCATGATAAAATAGAGGTAGGAAGGATAGATAAAGGAGGTTTTGAAGATGAAGATACTGCTGAAAATATTGGTTGCTCCCTTTGCTTTAGCGTTGTCCCTTCTGGCGGCTCTGCTGGTGTTCCTATTTGATATTTGTGCCGTCCTGCTGACGATTGCCTCTGTGATCCTGACGGTGCTGGGTGTCGCTCTCTTTTTCACGCCGACGCCCATAGGCGGGATTGTATTTCTGTTTCTTGCCTTCCTTCTTTCGCCGTATGGATTGCAAGCGGCGGCGGGCTCCCTTCTTTGGGCGCTGGACGGAGGCAAATCCGCTCTGTACCGGTTTCTGGCAAGTTAAGCAGCCTCGGGCCATACTGGCCCGAAGTCGGGGCGGTCTGAATGGGCCGCCCCTTTCTCAAGGAAAGGAGGAATGATTTTTGGCTACCACAACTTTGTTACAGCGCCATGCGGGCGAAGGCGAAACGATTGCTGAGGCTATCCGGGATTGTCTGGACTATGGCAAGGACCCGGAGAAAACAGAAAGCGGAAAGTATATCTCCGCTTATGAATGTGATCCGGCCACCGTGGCGGACGAGTTCCTTTTGGCAAAGGCCAGCTATGCCGCTATGACGGGCCGGGAACAGAAGAAAGAAAATAATGTGCTGTGCTATCAGATACGACAATCCTTCTATCCGGGCGAGATCACCCCGAAGGAGGCGAACCGTATCGGCTATGAGCTGGCTATGCGCTGGACAAAGGGGCGGCACGCTTTTATCGTTACCACGCACACCGATAAGCAGCACATCCATTGTCACATTTATTACAACTCCACCACCCTTGACTGCACCCGGAAATTCCGAAATTTTTGGGGCTCCAGCTTCGCCCTTCGGCGGCTCTCTGACAGGCTGTGCCTTGAAAACGGGCTATCCATCGTGGAGAACCCAAAGCCCCGGAGCAAGGGCAAGTATCGGAACTATGGAGAGTGGCAGAAAGACCGGAAAGGGCCGCTTTCCTATCAGGACAGGCTGCGCCTTGCCATTGATACTGCGTTGGCGGAACGCCCCGCTGATTTGGACGAATTTCTCAATTTGATGAAGCGGGCCGGGTATGAGGTCAAGACGGTTCGGGGCGGCGGTATCAGCTTCCGGCTGACCGGGCAGGGACAGGAACGCTTCACCCGTCTGCGTGCCTCCACGCTGGGGGACGGCTACGACTTGCAAGATGTTCTGTCCGCCATTGAGGGCAAAGAAAAACGCCCCGGGCGCTCGGAGCGGAAAATCAGTCTGGCGGTGGATATTCAAGCAAAGCTGGCTGCCGGTAAGGGGCCGGGATATGAACGCTGGGCGAAAGTATTTAACATTAAGCAGATGGCCGCCGCTCTTGCCTATATACAGGACAATAACCTGACCGATTATGAGCAGTTGGCGAAGAAAGCCACCGAGGCGGCAGACCGTTTCCATGTTATTTCCGAACAGGTCAAGCAGACGGAGCAGGCCATGAAAACCAATGCCGGGCTAAAGGCCGCAACGGTTCAGTATGCCAAAACCCGCCCAGTCTTTGAGCAGTATAAGGCGACGAAGTACAGCCGGAAATTCCTTGCGGAGCATGAGGCCGACCTTGAACTGTACCGGGCTGCACAAGCGGAAATGCGCTCTCTGCTGGGCGGGGCGAAGCTCCCTAAAATGGATGTGCTGAAGGAGGAAGGCCGCAAGCTCACAGCAAAGAAAAAACAGCTCTATGGAGAATACCAGAAGGCACGACGGGATATGCAGGAGATCGTCACGATCAAGGCGAACATTGACACTCTGATGGGCTACACCGAGCCGGGAAGAAAGCAGGAAAAGGAGCGTTGAGATTATGAAAACAAGGAGCAAAGCGACGCTGACACTTCGGGCCATGTTGGCCCGAAGATACGGGTTTGGGGCGAGCCCCAACAAGCCGCCTTTGTGCCACTTGTGGCCACAGAGGCATTGCTTGCCACTTAGCGGCAGCCCCTAAAATGGCGCAAAAAAACAGAGGCCCTTATTCTGGAACCTCCGTTTCTCTGGCTTTCTTAATGCCCTCGGCTGTGGCTTCTATCACGACAAGCTCTTTTTCATTCATGGAGTTTAGAAGTACATCAATGTGCTTTCTGCAAGAGCTTGACCTTGCCCCTCCGTCCGCATGAATAAATTGGTCAACTGAAACGTCAAACATGGTAATGAGTTTAACAAAAAGGTCGAAACTGGGATACTGACCTTTGTTCTCAATATTCATAATGGTACGGGAGTCACGGTCTACTAATTCCGCAACATAGGCTTGTGTCCAGCCCTTTTCTTCTCTGGCTCTTTTGAGAGCCGCCCCGAGGCCGTGAAAGTCAAACCTTCTTTCATCTTGGTTCATTCTCATATCACCCTATATCATTGTACATTTCGGGTTGGATTATGAAAATGTAATGAAATATGATGTAAGGTGGTATTTTATTTCCGCTATGTTTTCTTGAACCTTGAAAACACAAACATCCATTCATTCATTGACATTATTTTTTCTCTGTGTTATACTGTTATACACAACAGCATAACAGTTAAAACATACGGAGGATGCAGCAATGAAACTGATTATTTCAAATGTATCTGGCGTCCCCATATACGAGCAGATTAAACAGCAGATCAAGGCGGCTATTTTATCTGGCGAGCTTCAAGCCGAAGAAACTTTGCCCTCCCTTAGAACACTTGCCAAAGACTTAAAGATCAGCGTCTTAACAGTGACAAAGGCATACACAGAATTAGAGCAAGAGGGCTTTGTTAAAAATGTGCAGGGGCGCGGATGTTTCGTAATGGGGTCTGGTTCAGAACTGATTAAGGAGCAGCTTATTTGCAAAGTAGAAAACAATCTCACCGAAGCAATAAAAGCTGCAAGAATGGCAAATCTATCCACAGAGGAATTACATCGCCTTTTGGACATTTTAACGGAGGTAAAAACAGATGACTAATTATTTAGAGGTAACGAATCTTTCAAAATCTTTTGATTCTTTTCAACTTCACAATATCAGCTTTACTTTGCCAAAGGGGTATATTATGGGCTTGATCGGCCCGAATGGTTCTGGCAAAACAACGACAATCAAACTGATTTTGAATATGCTCAAGCGCACCGGCGGCACAGTCAAAGTGATGGGGCTGGATAATATCGCAGAAGAACAAAAAGTAAAATCAGAGCTGGGCGTTGTTTTCGATACAAATTATTTCAGTGATGATTGGAAAGTGTCGCAGGTTGAAAAATCCATTTCGGTATTTTATCCAAATTGGGACAGCCAGAAATTTGCGGATATGTTACGGAAATTTCACATTGCACCAACCAAAAAGGTAAAAGAACTTTCCAAAGGTATGCAGATGAAGTTAATGCTTGCCTGTGCGTTTTCATACGACGCCAAGCTGCTGATCCTCGACGAGCCGACCAGTGGACTTGATCCGGTTTCCAGAGATGAACTTTTGAAAATTCTTTCAGAGTATATTGAAGATGGCGAGCATAGTGTTTTGTTCTCCACCCATATCACAGGCGATTTGGAGCGTGCAGCCGATTATATTACCTACATCAGTTATGGCGAGCTGTACTTTACTGGCAGCAAAGATGATTTTGTAGATATGTTCCGCATTGTAAAAGGTGGAATTGAGGAACTGTCCGATGATCTGAAAAATAAGGCGGCTGGTATTCGTACATTCCCTACGGGATTTGAGGCTCTGATGAAAACCGAAGATATTAGCGGTTTCCCTAACCTGACCGTTGATCCTGCCACCATTGATGAAATTGTAGTGTTTACAAGCAAGAAAGGTGACGATTATGAGTAATATTTTGAAATCCACAAAATTAGATATTGCATTGGTAAAACCATATTTTAAGACGATTTGCTTTACCCTGCTCCTGCCGATTGTGTTTGCCGCAATCAATCGTTCTTTGCTGACAGGGGTATCATTTGCTATGTGCTTTATTGCCATGACGACGGGATATACCTTTTCCATCACAGAAAAAAACAGCATGGATCGTCTGTTTGGTATTTTACCTGTTCGTAAAAGCGAGCTTGTGATCGGACGCTATGTTTTTGTCCTTGCAATGGGGCTTCTTTCCTTGATTATTTCTTTGATTGCACAGCCGCTTGTCTTGAAAGTGCTGGGTGAAACAGTTGGCGTATTTGATATTGTAACTGCCGCTATTGCAGGAGTATTCTTATTTGCACTCTATACCGTGTTCCAGATTCCGGGATATTACAAGTACGGCTCAATCAAAGGACGGGTATTTATGTATATTCCAGTGGCCGGTTTTTTGGTGACTTTACTTCTTCTCTCTAAAATGCCAGCTATCGGGAACTCAATTATTTCAGTCGTTGAATCTTCTCCGATACTTCTCGTTTTCCTTGCGGTTTTTGCTATTGTCGTGATGTATGCGGTTTCAATCTTCTTGTCCATTCGGGTTATGAAGAATAAGGAAATGTGAGGTGATTGTATGGATTTCACAATTTTGGCAGTTGTGCTTTTGATTGGTGTTGGCGTTCCTATCCGTAATAAACTCATACGGAAATATCGGGATAAGAAAAAGAATGATCGCAATTCGGAGTGAACAATATGGAGAAAACAGAGTTCATCCGCTGCCCAGTCTGCGGGAATAAAACACGCGACAAAATTCGGGAAGATACCGTACTTAAAAATTTTCCTCTCTTTTGTCCAAAATGTAAAAGTGAATGTCTAATCGACATTGAACAATTAGACTTACGATTAGCATTATGGGAATACCGTCGTTACTAATGACAGTATTCTGTTTGCTTTATGAGAAAATGCTCAATGCTGGAATGGGCAATAAATTTGAATTTGACAAGGAGATAATAATGATACCAATTTCTGATATTCTCATCCGCTCAATTAGTGGGTATGTGTTTATGGTTCCAGTCTTCGTACTGTATTTCTTATGGCTCAAAAAATTGGGGAGAACACAAAGTTTTCTCCATACCGCTGCAGTGTTTGTTTTTGGTTATTATTTATTCGGACTTTTGACCGTCACAGGCATCGGCTTTACAAGCACAATGACCTTTCGCCCGAACATTTCTTGGACTCCATTTATCGGTATGATAACTGGGCCAATTGATACCATTCTGAATATTATTCTGTTTGTCCCGTTGGGATTTTTCCTGCCGCTGCTGTACAAGAAATATCATCACATGAAGACGGTTGCATTGACTGGCTTTCTGTTTTCTTTGGCTGTTGAAATTGTCCAGATGTTTGGCTGGGGTTCTTCCGACATCAATGACTTGATGACAAATACCGCTGGAGCCTGTATTGGATTTTTAGTTTATTGTCTGCTGTCAAGAATCTTGCCTGCCAATCTGAAAAAGCAACTTCAATCCAGCCGTGTCAATGCTGTGGCTGAAGTACTTCTCTTTGCTATTTGCACATTTGCCATTATGGTCACGGCTCAGACTTGGTTTGTCCATGATGTGCTGAATGTTCCATAAATTGTATCGGAAACAATCGGTCTCAGATATAAAAAAATAGTGTCTTCTGTTTGACACACCTGCAGACCGATTTTTCCGTATTGAACTTAGTCGCGTCAACGAAGCCACTACCTATGGAATTTCAATCTTTTCCTTCCTGTTATGCTTGGACAGATTGAATAATTCTCTTTGTGTTATATCTATTATTTTTAGGTAATAGTCCACAACGGCTTCTAACATGAAGGTACAAAAAATAAAAGTTGATCCTCAATCAACCCTATTATTGTACTCTTCAATTCATACTTTTCGATCTCAATGGTAGTATGGTTAGATAGACATCTGTTGCCGCTATCCCTTGGTAAGTTACCCGTTCAGCTTACCTACAAATTTAGAATACAATAAATGGCATCATTTGAACAGACTATATTTTTGGGATGAACTGTTCTACTATGAGAGCTTCGGTCTGTTTGCTGTGCTGATTCTGGTACAGTTGGCGGCCACCGGCGCAGCAGCGTTCCGCTTTTACTACAAACAAAGAAAAGGCTGAATAGAAAATAGGTATCATCAATCAAAAATATCATTGGAGGTATAACTTATGGAAAAAGAAACAATGGGAACTGTAATTTCAGTTATAAAACAATGGTGGTTAAAAGTGAATCGTAAACCTGCCCGCGTTCATGCGATGGATGGCGCAGCCTTTCCGCATACTATCAAGGTCAAATATACGATAGACGGCAAAGATTACATCTGCCGAAAATGGATTGGCGCAGGAAACAAAGTCCCTGACAAGGGAACAACGATTAAAGTTATCTATTGTGAAGATAAGCCATCGAAAGCAAGAATTGAACTCTAATTCAAATTGAATGACTAACATGGTATGTTTTGTGGCCTTTGCGGCATGAAACATACCTGCATATTCAAACATCTGCCTCCACAGCGGGGAAAAGAAAAAAACCGCTGACGGGCAGAGGATTTCGTGCGCTTTTCTGTATCATCGACTGATACGGCGGTTTTGAGAAAATCAGAGCCGCCGTTTCTTTTCGTCTATCCTAAACCAACGACGACCTAACACCGTGTAAATCCACGGCGGCATATAGGAGGATTGCCGCCGTGTCTATTTTTGCCTTTTTTCATAGCACCCATGACCTACATCAGTTAAAAAAAGCATAGCTCCGCCTCCGGGTTATTCCGGCTATGTATGCGAAATTTGTTGGAACCTTAATTATTATGTCATTTCATGCGTCCGTGTGGCTTCATGCCGCCCGGGCGCTTTTGCGTTCTTATGCGTTAGCTTCGGGTCATGTTGGCCCGAAGTCATTCCCCGGTGCCGCTCCCCGCCGCCTTCGTTTCGGTCACTCGTCAACCAACAACCGAAACGGAGGTCAATATGGCTATTATCAATTTGCGGGACTATTACCCATTTTATACATCGGATTGCTTCATGGAAGTATCGGAAGAAGTTGCAGAAATGTTCAAAGAGTTTGAGCGTAAAGAGGCTGCTTATCGGCTGCGTACATACCGCCACAAAGCCTACTATTCCCTTGATCGGGACGACGGGCTGGAGCACGAAGCTGTCTTTGTCGCCTTATCGCCCCATGAACTGTATGAGCGGAAAGTGACCATGCAGGAGCTTCACGCAGCGATTTCCAGTTTGCCGGACAAACAGGCAAAACGGATTTATGCTCATTTCATTCTCGGCATGACCAAACAGGACATTGCCCGGGCAGAGGGCGTCCATGAAAAAGTGGTTCGTGTCGCAATCGAGCGAGGTCTGCGGCGCTTAGAAAAAATTTTGAAAAATTCTTTGTAAGGCGTACCGATTTAGGCCGGAAAATGAAATGGCTTATGAGAGGCAAAACACTTCGGGTCACAATGGCCCGAGGTTCAGACAAGCCTCATGCAGATTGAAAATTGAATAAAAAGACACCCGGATACGAAGGGGAACGCGCTGTGTGACAGACCCGCCATGACCTCGGATTTCAGAGAATACAGTCTTTGTAAAACTGAGCGAGCGAACAGGTCCATGCCATAGGTGGGGCAAGGCTGGCTCCACCGGAACAGGCGCAGAACCCGGATACTTGCGTTTAGTCACAGTCCGAGCGTTGAAGCGGCCTTGCAAGCCGTGAGCCGTCGCAGGCAATGAGAACGCCTTGCCATCAGAATGGGGAGAGTTGAAATACTATGGGGCATGAAGCCTATGCCCGTCCGGTGTGTCTGAAATGAAGTGAAAACCTATGGGGAGCCCCCGGCAATGCTGTCTGATGATAGGCCAACCAATCCGGCGTGGCTCCCCATCTTTTCAAAAAAGGAGCACTTTATGGGAAATGCGTTTGGAATGATCCCCGGCTTGGAACCGGACGAATGGAGCAATGACGCCTGCCGTGGTTATGTCATTATGGCAATGGAGGACTGCGGATTTTCAAAGAAGGATATACGGCGTGTTGTGGGGCAGCTTTATGAAGTATTCGACCTCAACAGCGTGGAGGACGCCAAAGAAAAGTACCTTTCCAGTCCTTACTGACCTCGGGCCACATTGACCCGAAGTGGAGAAAGCTCAAAGGGCGGCACCTGCTGGGTGCCGTCTTTTGACATTTCCCCACGGGACAAGTGGGAAAGGCTGGCATATACACGCACTTTCGCAAAGGAGGTTTTCAATGACGCAAGCTGTCACTTATGAACGAGAAACAAAGTCTGTCGCATTTCAAGGGAAGATCATTGTGCTGGAAAGCCTCACGCCGGTACTTCCCCCGAAGGAGAAAGAACAGCGCAAAAAAGAAATTGAGCGTTGTCTTTACGAGGTGTTCAGTAAATATGGGGACAGATTTCCCTAATCATTCGCAACATTGTTGTCCGGGGCTGCTGATGGTATAATATAGTTGTAAGGTTGGTAGCTCCATTCCAACAAGGAAAGGAGCCCAATATGGAATTTATCAGAGAAGATTGTATTTACGCAAGACAGTCAGTAGACCGCAAGGACAGTATCAGCATTGAAAGTCAGATCGACTTTTGCAAGTATGAATTGAAAGGTGGGAGCTGCCGGGTATTCAAGGACAAAGGCTATTCCGGTAAGAACACGGACAGGCCGGAGTTTCAAAAGCTGCTGGGCGAGATCCGCAAGGGAAAGGTTCGGCGGGTCATCGTGTACAAGCTGGACCGTATAAGCCGCTCTATTCTGGACTTTGCAACGATGATGGAGCTGTTTCAAGAGTACGATGTGGAGTTTGTATCATCCACAGAAAAGTTTGATACTTCGACCCCGATGGGCCGGGCCATGCTGAATATCTGCATTGTATTCGCCCAGCTTGAACGTGAGACAATTCAGAAGCGTGTCACAGACGCCTACTATTCCCGGTGCCTGAAAGGCTTCCACATGAGCGGGCAGGCACCATACGGTTATCAGTTAGAGCCTACTGTGGTAGAGGGTATCCGCACAAAGAAAATGGTTGCCGACCCCGTAGCCGCCGACCATGTTCGGCTGATGTTTGAAATGTACGCTGAACCGGAAACCTCTTTCGGAGATATTACCCGATACTTCGAGGAACATGATATAAAAATTTATGGCAAATCCATGTTCCGTACATTTCTTTCCCAGCTTTTAAGAAACCCCGTTTACGCACAGGCCGATTTGGAGCTGTACGAATTTTTCAAGAGCCAGGGCGCAGCGATTGTCAATGATGCTTCCGACTTTGCCGGGACAAACGGCTGCTATCTCTATCAGGGGCGGGATGTGAAGGAGGACAAGGACAGGTGCTTAAAAGACCAGATACTTGTTATCGCTCCCCATGAAGCACTCATTTCCTCTGACACATGGCTGAAATGCCGGAAAAAACTTATGGCAAATACCACCTTCCAGCAGGGACGGAAACCGAAGAACACTTGGCTGGCCGGAAAAATCAAATGCGGGCATTGTGGGTATGCTCTGAAAGCCACCCATGTACCAAACAGCACCGGATATTTCCGCTGTACCAAACGGACGGAAAACAAAGGCTGTCCGGGCTGCGGGAAAATCCGCAAAGAAGAATTTGAGCAATTCATTTTCTCGGCCATGCAGGAAAAGTTCAAAGACTTTCAGATACTCCACGGCAGAGAGGAAAAAGTCAATCCGAAGCTGACCGCCTATCAAGTGGAGCTGGCACAGGTGGAGGCAGAAATTGAAAAGCTACTGGATACGCTGACCGGAGCCAATGCGACCTTGCTTGCCTACGCCAACAAAAAAATTGAAGAACTGGACACCCGACGCCAGACCATTTCAAAGGCAATCGCCGAATTGAGCGTTGAAACCATATCTCCCCAGCAGATAAAGAAGTTATCCTATTATCTCGACAACTGGGACAGCATAGATTTTGACGACAAAAGAAAAGCCGCCGATGGTTTGATCTCTACGATCAAGGCCACCAGCGACCGTGTTCAGATAGAGTGGAAAATCTGACATTTCCGCTCTATCGCCCCTCATTTCTATTTTATCTTGTTTGTACCCCTTGTACACCGATGTTTCCATTGATTTTGAGTAGGCAATTTTCCCGTTCTGATTGTTATAAAACAAAGCATAGTCCCTATCTCTTATAACATAAATGTATTGTTCGTTATAGCATATGCGTTCCATATTATTTCTCCAATAGATAATTTCCAAGAATCAAAAAATCTAATCCAGAAGAGTAGAGACTACCAATTGCATCTGTTGGGTTCTCTACAATTGGTTTTCCTCTAAAATTCAAAGATGTATTTACAATCACAGGCAGACCTGTAATTCTTTCAAATTCGTCAATTAAAGAATATACAAACTTATTTGATTTCTTTGTAACCGTCTGTACTCGTGATGATTTGTCTACATGTGTTACTGCAGGAATGCAACTTGCCCTATCATCTCGTACAGTACAAGTGAACAACATATATTGATTCTTTTCTCCAATGAAAAAATCCTCAAATCTATCTTCTTTGACGATTGGAGCAATAGGTCTAAACATCTCTCGACCCTTAATGTTATTAATTCGTTTTAACATATCACTCGGTGCCGGACTAGCTATTACACTTCGATTTCCAAGAGCACGTGGCCCAGCTTCCATTCTACCTCTGAAAATTCCACCAATCTGACCATCAGCCATTCTTTTTGCAGCCTCGACAACCAACTCATCATCATTCAAAAAGGTGGCTTTAAGTTTTGCGTCAGAAATCAATTTTCCTATCATCTCATTTTTATATTCAGTTCCCAAATACATATTGTCAAAAGAAATTTGCATATTCCCTCTGTATTTTTTTTACGCTAATGCAGCCGCTCCCATAGACCTTCCGGCATCACTTGAAGCAGGCTGAACAAATATTCTGTCGAATATTTTCTCATCCGCTATTTTGCCGTTTGCCACACAATTTAGTGCAACTCCGCCAGCCATACAAAGATTTGTAATTCCTGTTTTGTTTCTATAATATGTAAACAATTTAACTAGTATTGTCTCTAAAATAGTTTGAAGTGATTTTGCTATATCTTTATGTCGCTGATTTATCTTTTCTCCTTTTTTTCGAGCTGGTCCTAAATATGCACTTAAATTAAACATTTTCTGTGCATTTATTTTATATTCGCCTTTCTCATTAAAGGTGATGATGTTTTTAAAAGCCTCCAAATAGGTGTTATTCCCATAGGAAGCAAGTCCCATCACTTTAAACTCGTCCTGAAATGAATTAAAACCAAGATGCTTTGTGACGACAGTGTACAAAATACCTAATGAATCCGGAATATCAAATGATTTTATCTTTTTTAAGCCATCTGGTGAACCAATGTATAACGATGTACAACTCTTTTCACCACAACAATCTGCTGCGAAAACAAGGCTTCTATCAAATCCTGAGAAACAATATGCAGATGCAGCATGAGACATGTGGTGATTAAAAAATAATAATGGCACCTTTTTTATATCTTCCGGTAGCATACGATCAGACATGTACTGGAACATTTCGTAATCGCTACATAGAATCCTTTTGGTGTGGAATAAAGAACGAAGTGCGTAAAAATCATCGTAGTATGACCATCTTTTTGCAAATAGTCCCTTTATGTGGTCCCATTTATCATACGACAATGCTATTGCATCTACATTCTTAATATTAATATCTAAATAATCTAAAGCTGAATACATAGCTTTATAGGGAAAATGAACACTATACGGGCTATATCGTTTACCGCCCTTAATGCCACTAAACCGTTCTTCTTCTGCTGAATAAACTAATTTTCCATCTATAATCACCGAAACTGATGAGTGTTCAAAGAAAAAATTAACTCCAAGTATAATCATAATTCCTCCACCATTTTTTTCAATATTACAGATATTTGCTGCAGACCATTTGTTCCAAACGAAGTAAAGCTATTTTTCTTATAGGATTCATTCATAAAAGAATGTAGCCGCAATTCTAACGCACTTCGATAATCAGCATTGTAAAATAAAGACTTTATTTGCTCGTATATGTATTGAACTGTTTTTTCTTCAGGTTCATCTTTAAATTGTTCGAGTGCTTTTACACTCAGAGAATCATACTCCCAGTCAAGCGCTTTAACTTCTTTACAAATATCTTTAGCAACAGATACATTATAAAACTGGCTTAGGTTTTGTGGAGGAAGAATAATTGTTTTGATATTCATTCCGTATGTCTCATAAATCGTTGTTAAGCCTGGCGATGTAAAAAACTTTGTTGCACCAGACACAAGTTTTAAAAAGTCTAAATGTGAATATGTTTTACAACAGTATTGCGGATAGTTTTTCTTTGCTAACTCAACAACATTCCTCCCACCAGTAATATATAGCTTTTCGCTGCCAACCACTTTTATAAGCGCATCCATTATTAAATTAAAATATTCTGTACCATCTCCAAAAGGGGAATGAAGCCCGCCAAAATTAAGTACTATGTAATCCTCTTGCCCTTTGGTCGTATAGTTCGGAATAATTGGCTCAACCCAAATATAATTCTTCACATAACTTAATGCAGGATTAGGTTTGTAACCTGGATATTTTTGTCCACAATAAGTATATACATTATTAGGAATATAGTCTGCTCCAGTCCACATAAATGATAAACTATCAATATAAAGAACTTTTACCCCCATGTCTTCAAGAAAAGTTGCTAACTCTGGATCCAATACATTGACTGCAAAGTGGATATCATATCTTTCTATGAATGTGTGAATTTCTTTTTTGTCTCTCGACCAGCATACGTCAAGAAACGGGTTGCTATCATATACTGATAAATCTAGCTCATCCCCACAAGCATACCATTCATAATGTTTATTATTTTCAACCACAGAACAGAGTTTTCCACTTGGTCCTAACCCAAAACCAACCGCACATGCTAATACTCTCATGATTACTCCCTATATATCAAGAACATCATTTTCAACCACTTCCGGGAAATCAGAACAATATGCATTTAGTGGTTCACAACCTTTACAGTACATATATCCATTCTCATAATACCAATCTCTTTCCTCCTGTACATCAGCGAAAGCACGACTTCGGTGTGGTACACAATTGCAAGGGAAAATATGATTTGAAAACGGGTCATAAAATGACATATATTTTACCAGATTGCATTTATTCTGCGAGTGAATTGTATATTGACCATTCCAAAAGCCATCTATACTTCCTGCCCATTTTCTAGAATACCCCAATAGTTTCACTTCTGTTTGTAGAATTGCCCTTTGAAATTCCTCGTAATACTGGCGAAACTCATTCAAACCAATCTTGTCTTTCCATATATATCCATCCATCTTGATAGGTATAATAGACCACTGTTCTACTCGGTTTTGTTTCAACCAGTTCACAAGTAAAGATAACTGTGAAATATTATTATGACTTACAACTGTATTTACACGCGTATGTAAATCTGGGTAACAACGATTAATTAGACTCAAAGAATTTTCAATTTTCTTTAATAGGCCATCCGTTCCACGGATTCTATCGTGAACTCCAGGTAGCGGTCCATCAACGCTAATGATAATTTGATTTAAACCGTTATCAACTAAACTGCTAAGCTTATCTTCCAACAACAAACCATTAGTAATAACAGAGGTTTTTATACCTAGTTCATGGCACATTCTGATATATTGAGGCAATCGATCGCACAGAAGCGGTTCGCCACCTGTAAAACGTACTAATTCTATAGACTCAAATTGAGACAATACATTTCTAAACTGATCTTCTGATATCTCCATCTTTGGGTTTTTCCAAAAGTCACACATCAAACATTGTGCATTGCAATTTTTATTTACTCTTATATACAAAACTTTTGAATTCATTTTAGATATCACCTTTGCTAACCCTTATTGTTTCCAAGAAACTATCTATTTCTGGCAATGCATTTTTTCCTTCATCGTTATACCAAATAATATGTCCTGGCGTAATTGTAGTTATATTCTTCACCAAAGCACTATAATTTTGTTTTTCGTTTAACAATAACACAATAAATTTATTATACGCACTGGCCCACCCCAATTCTACTGCTACTCCCATAGAATCATCTGGCAAGGCGATGATTATATCTGAATTTATCAATTCATCTAAATCCATTTTGCACGAATAGACATCTAATGGCTTAGCACCGTATTCCTCTCTTTTTAGTGCCAAAAAAACACTATGTGCAAATCTCAAACACAATTCATATAAATCTTCTGTAAATTTTTTGTAACTCTCATTAGTAAAACCTGTTCCATCAACGTATTTAATAAATGGACAAGCAATAAATATTTTGTTCATAATTTTTACAATCCTTCACTTAATGTATCTAATGCCAATGAAACATTGTGTAACACTTGGTCGTTCAATGACTTGTCGTACCAAATAATAAGAGTATCTGTAATATCCTCAAGCCCAGAAATTAAAGGAGTGTATCTTTTGCCTTTATTTAGAATGAGAACTATTTTTTTCTTCATAGCACTAGCCCATCCTAATTCAACTGCAGTTCCTTTAGAATCTTCAGGAATTGCAACGATAATATCAGCAGTTTTCATCTCATTATAATCCAATTCTGTGCAAGTATCGGTCATTAAGTTTTTGCCATATTGTTCTCGTTTCAGAGCCAAAAAAACTTCGTCAGCATAATGAGTACAAAGATCATACATTTCTTTCATAAAACACCTGAATATTTCATCTGTAAATGTATTGTTATCTATATACTTTGTAATTGGACATCCTATAAATATTTTTTTCATTTTTACCTCGAATCATTTAACTGAAATAATCTGTCCAAAGCGATCTGAGACTGGTAGCCATCATTAAAAGAAGCAACTACAAAATTATTCTTACCGCGAATAGCCGCCACCCATTCTTTATCCTGCAACATTATAGAATCATAAAAATCGAAAAAATCTACTTTATTGATTTCTTTTGATAATGATTTCGTGTGTGTCTTGTCGCCTTCTGTAACAGAATATATTTGCATAGTTCTTGAATCATACTCAATTATTTTCTTGTCGCATTTTATTTGAACAAAGAACCGCACATCTTTAGGATTATCAATTCTTGCTGCTTCTAAGCAAAATGCGATGTTATTGTCAGTGTACCCCTTAACAATTGATTCGTAATCACATGCATTAATGTATTTCATTTGCGTTTTGCAACGATCCGCATCAATTTCCCCACCACTTAAAATTGAGAGCAGATCAATTAAATGAATGCCCAAATCTGAGAGTACACTATTTTCATCCCTTCGCCAATCATTTCTAAATAATCTTCGAACTGAAAGATGTATTTCTTCAACAGTTGTATTCTTTATCTCATTCTGTAAGCTTTTTGTAATGTCAAAAAACCTATAATTAAATCCAACCGCACAAATCACATTTGTTATTTCGGCTAAGTTGCACATTTCCTTAGCTTCAGCACAACTCTGCGCCATTGGTTTTTCACAGAGAATGTGCTTGTTATGATTTAACGCTTTTCTCACCAGATCAGAATGAGTCCAAACAGGGGTGGCAATAATCACAGCATCCACAGAATCAAATAAATCATCTAAGGTCTTTACAACTTTACAGTCATATTCATCTGAAAATCTCTTAGCAACTTCACCATTGACATCAAATATGTATTGTCTTATAGAACAATCTATTGATTTTAATGCTTTAGAGTGAACTCCTGCTGCAAATCCAGCCCCGATTATACCAATCTTAAGAATGTTATTGCTGTCTTCCCAATTCATATGCGTCCCTTCCATAAGAAGTTCTTTCAATTTCTTCTCTTGCATCTACTCCAGCCGCCAATACCGATCCTCCATAATTCCACCTGAGGAACTTGCAAAAATTCTTCACAGTATTCATCAAAGGATCAAAAACAGATTCATTACAATCCCAGGCGCTACTAAGCACAATGAATTTCTTATCACCTCTAAATCCATCAGTTTTCTCTAGTTGGTACATTCTATCTATGGTCATTTTCAGTTGTGCTGTCATGCACATATAATACACAGGTGTTACAAAAGCAACTTCATCCGCTTCAAGAAGATGCGGGACTAATGTTTGAAAATCATCTTTCCAACCACATATTCCTTCTTTTCTGCATCTGTTGCAACCAATACAAGGATTCACTTTCATAAAAGCTGAATCAAACCGAAACACCTCATTACCATTTTCTATACAACCACGAATAAACTCATCAGCGAGATAACTTGAAGTGCCTCTGCGTCTACCACTTCCCGTAATCACCACTACTTTCATGTCCATCAATCCTCCATCAGTTCGATACAGATTCCGTTAGGAAGTCTAAACCAATTATCCTTTTCCTTAATCAAACTGCAATTGCTTCTTATCGCGGCTTTAAGAATATCGGTACGATTGTCAGTACCTAACGCTATATGATCAATGCCATCTGTACTAATATCATTGCACGACTCTTTCAGTTGAATTCCTTCATCAAACCAAAGCTGTCTGTTAGGTGCTTCACCTGTAATTCTTTGTATATTCAGTCCTAAATGCACAAATAAATCAACATATTTATCAAAATCGTTTACTGCAATTGCCACATGATGAAGTTGAATCATCTCTATCCCTCCATAGTTTATTCATTAGCCTATTTTTCCCAGCAACGCTATATGTGTAAAAAAACTCTTTAGCGCTTATGTATCATATCATAATTTATCTTGTGAATTTACTCCAAATTGCCTAACAAATTCCTCTGGGTATATTCCAAATAACGAAATCAACTTTGATGTTTCTTCTATAGACTCAAAGAAAAATATTAGTGAAAGATAAATATTTCAAGACATATCTTTGTTCCCATTTTCTATTTGACAGTACGTCTGCCTTGAGATGCTAAGTATTTTCGCCAAATCATCTTGAGAGATATTTGCTTTCGCTCGCAACAATTTAAGTTCCGGAACCAAAGCGGTGATACATTCCGTCTTAGTATCATCCGATATAAACCATTGTCCTTTTGTTCCTGTCATAACTATTCCTTTCACATTCAAATTCGTCTCAAGTGTACAATACACCATTATTCTATATTATATAATGTCGGCTATATTGTCAATATGTCGTCAAAACGTTCATACTGCCACCTTTTTTCTACAGACTATATTAATTTTATACTGATTACACATAATATAAATCACCCGGAACTGACCTGAAAAGTTAGCTCCGGGTTTCGTTTTGTGTCCATATTTTCTTTACTCTTCCACTTCCATCTTGAGACCAGATTTCAGTTCCACCACAATCTTCTCATCGAAAATGGTGATCCTTTCGACCAGCCTTCTGGCCAGGACTTCGCTGTATTCCGTAACGGCTACGGGCATTTCTTCCAGGAAAGAAATCATGTCGTTCATTCGTGCCTGCAGGTCGGTTCGCTCTGCTGCCTCGGCAAGGATGTCCTGACGGTCTCCTCGAAGGTCATCAATCTGAACTCCAAGTTCATCCACTAGCGCGCTATCACCGGAGTTGTCGACCAACTGCTGCTGAAGCTCTGCAAGCTGCTCATCTATCGCCGCGACCCTCGTTTCCAGGTCATCAAAGACCGTTTCCTGAATGTCATAAGATGTAAACCTATTATCTGGACTCTCTGTTTTAGAATCTAAAAAATCCAGTAAATTATATGCATCCTGCTTTAATTCATCCTCACTAATGCTACACATACGATCAGTAGCAGCTAAACAATACAGCATTCTGTATCTTAGCCCTTCTTTGGCAAAGTACTTGATTCTTTCTAAAGCCTTGTCATAAGCCCCTCTGTGCATAGTCCCATATCTAGGATATGTCTTTTGATATTTAATCGTTTTTCCTGTTGGTCCACCAGTTTTAGGTTTTAACCTATATATCTCTGGAGCACATACAAGCTGCTTAGTGTCTGGGTCTGTATATTTAAGCCTTTTGCAAAAAGAGTTCATGTAATCAACTGAAACTTTATCTCCAAACCTAAAAGCCCTACAAACAGAACCATTTTTAGTTGGAGTACCTACAGTCCTGTATCTCTGATTGATTGACTGCAATTCCAATTTCTTTTTGGTAATCATAGAACTTTCATTCCATATACACCTCATTAGTGCAAGCTTATAACTATTTAAAGTATTGTACTGTTCAAGAATAAATGCCCTGTTCACTCTAACAGGTTCATCAAATAAGTAATATAAATGCTCTCCATGACCTGAACATGTAATATATGTTGGAGAAGGAAGTAAGGGCTCTCTTACAGTGTTTGTTCTAGCTATATAAACAGACCTCATCTGTTTAAACATGTTAGACAATCCTCTGAAATCTTGCCTATCTGGTGGATCACCTGCTGCCTCAGTACCCAATATTGAATCTATTTCAACTACTAATGCAAGAACCTCATACATATAAACAGCTTCTGTCTTTTTTCCATAATAAGTGCATGGATTTAGCATACATAAAACACTAAAATTCTTATCACCTGCTGCCTCTAGTAATCCATAAGTTTCATTTGATTTATCTATTGCCATTTTCAACCCAGATAAGTCTTTAAAGAATGGTTTTGCATATCCTTTTTCATTACTGCCCATTACTTTTTTAGTGGAATGAACCACTATCTGCACCCTGCCCATTCCTTCATCTTTAGCTGATCCTTTATTATCAGCTCTGAGTACTTCTTCAGGGTATATATCTCTATAAAAATCCATTGGTGTCACTTCAGTATATCCCTCTTTAAGCATCCACTCTGCTACAGTATTCTTTTTCAAATCTATCATGTGCAATCACCTTTCCTCATGTTGTTCTTCTTCCTAATGTTCTCTTTACCACGTTCTTTCTCAAAATTTTGCCGTACCTATCTCATTTCTTAAAGCTCTCACATAGAGGAGAGTATACAAGCGTATCATACCAAAGGGATTTTGACCCATTAAAATCCCTTTGGGCGAACCCAGATAAACTTCTCAAATTCACTGAACATCTCTAAAATCCTCCCCTTCTCTCCTTTTATACTATAAGTAAATGGACCTATCTGTTCTCATTCACAAGTGACAAGCAATCATCTATTAAAAAAATATTTATATATACTACATACTTTAACGTCCTCGGGATTTATCAACTTTTCTTCCTACTGTCATCAAATTTTTATCTTTACGTACATCGAAGCGTGTATAACTGTAAGCATCAAAAAAGCAGAAGCTATCATAGGAGGAATCCTACTGCTTCTGCTTTCTTGAATCTTATGCTATTTTTTCTCTACCCAGTAAACTACACCACCAGCTTGTAATACCTCAATGCCTCCATGATATATTCCCTTTTCTCTGGAGTACAAGATTTTATCACAGGCTCCTCTTTCTTTGAAACATTATAATTAGGACGCATATCCAATTCACAATCCCGTTTTACTTCTGCTATATAAGCAGTATGCACCTTCACCCCATGCTTCTCCAGGATATATTTCTTGATATTCTCATAAGTTGGTTTCTGTTCTTTCTGTTCCTTATACTCCTTATGCATATCAGGACTAATAGGAACTTCCATCTCAACCTAGAAGTCTCTCTTTTTCTTCCCTAAGTCACTTTTTTTAGTTAAAAGAGCTACCGTCTCGACTGTTGTTTCAGTTTCCAAGGGAAGTTCTTTCACTTCCTCGCCATCAACAGGCACAGGGAAGTTGAATACAATCTTCTTTATCCAGCTTCCGTCTTTTCTCTTTTCCGGGAACATCTCAATTCGCTCAATAAAGGCTTTCATAAACTCTTTCTGTTCTGCTTCCGTTGCGGAATGGTAGACTTCATCAAATGCCAGTAAGAGCCGATAAATGTTATCGCCGGAGATTTTCTCCTGCTGGATGCT
Organism: Clostridium sp. TF11-13AC; assembly: GCF_003481065.1. Taxonomy (NCBI): domain Bacteria; kingdom Bacillati; phylum Bacillota; class Clostridia; order Eubacteriales; family Clostridiaceae; genus Clostridium; species Clostridium sp. TF11-13AC. The sequence goes on along the minus strand of NZ_QUKJ01000008.1, from coordinate 94,539 downwards.
GCGTATCTGACTTTGCAATTCGCCAATCTGAACTTCGATTTCTTCTATCGTATCATACTGTTCATCATATCGGCGCTGCAAATCCAAAATTTTTCTGTCATAGTGGGCATCGTTGATGTCCAAAGTATCCATCTGACGCTCCAAGCGGCTTTTCGTTCCAAAGGCTTGCTTTAGCTGTCCTTGCAGAACGGCGATCTGCTTTTCCATATCCTCTGTATCAACCGCCGTTCCAATTTTCGCTTGAATTGCTTCTATAAATCGGGGATTGCTGACCATAGCGGAGATGACCTTCGCCACAAATTTGTTGATTTCCGTCTGCTCGATATTCAGCCGGAAGCTGCACTCATGTCCCGTCGGCGTAACCGTATTTTTGCAGTAGTAATAATACCGTGTTTTCTTGTCCTTGCTATGAGCCTTGGCAATATTGCCGTACATACTCTTTCCGCAACACGGGCATTTCAAAATACCGGATAGGATGTGTGCGTGGTCTGGATTGTTGACCTTTTCCCGCTTAAAGGAATTGATCTTGCGCTTTTCCTGTGCCAGATACCAATCTTCTTCGGAAATGATGGCTTCATGCTGACCATCGTAAACAGGGAACTCCGACTGCTCGACCACGTGCATCTCATTTCTTGTACCTTGCCTCTTTTCGGTTCTCCGTCTGCCATAAGCAATTTTACCCATATAAACGGGATTATCCAGTACGTCCTGCACGAAGTTCCTTGAAAATCCGGGGATGGTGTTATTTTGCCGCAGCTTCTTCACAAACCCGTTGCGGTTGAGATATTTAGCAACTCCGGCAACGCCCTCATTGGTATGGATGTAGCGGTCATAAATAACACGGATTACTTCCACTTCATCCTCCGCAATGACAAGGTTTCCGCTTTCCAATTTGTATCCATAGGGAGCGAAACCGCCGTTCCATTTGCCCTCACGAGCCTTTTGCTCCCGTCCTGCCATTGTCTGTGTGCGGATATTCTCTCGCTCGATTTCCGCCACCGCAGACAGCACGGAAATCATAAGCTTTCCGGCATCCTTGGAGCTGTCAATGCCATCCTCCACGCAAATCAGGTTGACACCAAAATCCTGCATGAGCTGCAAAGAGTTCAGAACATCGGCTGCATTTCTGCCAAATCTGGAGAGCTTAAAGACAAGCACATAGGAAACGCCGTCTTTGCAGTCCTGGATGTCGTTCAGCATCCGTTGAAACTCCTGCCTCCCTTGGATGTTCTTGCCGGAAAATCCTTCGTCAGAATACTCCCCGGCAACGACCATATCCTCGTATGCCGCATACTTCCGCAACTTGTCCCGCTGGGCATCCAAGCTGTATCCGTCTACCTGCATGGAGGTGGACACTCTCGTATATAGATAACATTTAAGTTGCTTCTTTTTCAGAATCGCCACCTCCTTCGCTCATTTCTTTTACCATCAATCCCTCGTTGCGGATATAATACTCCAAAAGTCTAAGCACATAATCCGGTGCATGGCGGTTGTCCAATTCCCACTCGGTCATAGTCCGGTAAGGAATATGGACGAGCTTGCAAAAATCTTTCCGGTTCAGTCCTGTGCTTTCACGCAACTTAATAATTCTGTTTTTACAATCCATTCGTCTTTTCTCCCAAAAAGCAAAAATACACGTTGCGTACATATTATAGCATAGCCGCAACAAGTACGCAACGTGTAAATTGTAAATTTTTACGCAGCCTTATCCGTCAAAGGCTGCGCTTGCTTATCATCCTTGGAACACTCCACCGTTTGCGGTGTATCCTGCTCTAATTTATCCAAAACCTGATGCCCGTACTTCTGGAGCATCTGGCTCATAACATCCACACAGCGGTCAAATGCCGCATTATATTTCGCTTCCTCATAATATTTCTTCAATAGGCGATTCCTCCATCAAAGTTCCATATCCTGTCCACGCTTCCGGTCAGGGTGTTTGTGTTCCTGCGTTTCCTTTCCTCTGATGAGGATAGAATTGATAAAAGCCCGAACCCTTTCGGATGCAATTTCCAGTGCATCCAGAAAAGGCTGGGCTTTCTGTTTCAGTTCCATATATTTTTCGTTTACTGCTTCATACCGCTGTTTCCAGATGGAAACCGTCTTTTCAGCGGAAGCCAGTTTCTCCTTCAAGCGCTTGTTGTCAGCATTGGCGATAATGCCGTTGACCGCATAGCGTTTGAGCGTGTCGCACTCATCCGGTGTCAGCGTGATATTATTTCCGAATGTGGCTTTCTTTCCCATCGTTTCAATCTCCTGCACCGTCAGAGCAACGGTCTTTGCTGTTTTGGTTTCCTTTTGCAGAGCTTCCAGTTTCTTTTTCTGTTTCTCCGTGGCATCTTTGGCATTCTCCAACCCCCGCTCCGCCTGTGCCACCTGTCCGGTCATAGCTTCCAAACGCTGCTGTTCAGCCTGAACCTTGAACTGTGTCACTGTCAGATGTTCCTCGGTGCTGCCACGCTCTCCACGCTCCACATCGGTATATCCGGCATTTCGCATGAAATGAAAAAAGTCATCCTGCAACACACTGTAGGACGACTTCAAAATCTTTTTTCCGTTTGCGTTGAGCATGGGATTTCCGTTTTCATCAAGCAACGGCTTGGAGTCCCATTTCTTACTTCGGCTGACCTGTGTAATTGTTTCCTTTACCGTTCCCCGGAGTGCTTCATCCTTACACCGCTTCGACCAAAGAATCTGCTTTTCCACCACCGGGATATAAACCACATGAAGGTGATAGTGGTACACATCCTCGCCAAGAGCTTCGGACATTGCCCGGTTGCGCTCATCGGCGTGCATCACAGCGGAGAGGATATACTGCTCACCACCCACGATCTCCACAGCGGCTTTATAGGCATCGGTATAAAACTGTTTCGCAAATTCATAGCCGCCGTGGTTGTAGAAATAGGCGGAGTTCACATCAAACACCAACTCGCCGTATTTCACAGCATCCGGTTTCAGACCTCTTGTGGAGATCACATTATCATGCTCCATCTGCTCAAACATTTTCACATAATCATCCGTGGGTGCTTTGAAATGAACGTTCAGAGAAGTGCGCTCCGGCACGATGTCCTGATTGCTGTAGCTGTCCTTTTCACGCTCATTGTGTTCCTGTACCTTCGCCACATCCGCAGGCGTTTTCAAGTCCTGATTTCTGGCTATGGTACGGTCTATTCCATCATTTCTTGCCATTGAATTTTTGTCCTTTCTTTGAGATTTGCAGACAGTGGGGAGCTACGGAGAGGCACTTTTTCAAAGTGTAATAACCCACTATGACACTTTCATCCATACTGGCTGCAAAGTGCCGTGGGCTCTCCGAGGGCTCTCCCGAGGGGGAATGCGGTCACTGCGGTGACCTCTGCTGACCAAGGCGAAAATGTCTGCGCCTTTTCCCATGGTCAGCCCGTCTGCATGAAGCTGTTCTGTGTCAACTTCCTCTTGCAGCCGGTGTCCACAGACACTTTTTCAAAAGCCTGTGGACATAGAAACAGCCCGAACGAGAGGATGTGTGCTGTTTCTATAACAAGCGTTTTACGCTCTTTTGCTGCGTACATACATACCAGCAATGGGATTTACTCGACCTGCCGCCATTCCTCCGGAATGTCCTCCGGTACGTACGTACACGGCGAATCTCCGTAAAACCCATTTATATGAGGTCGTGCAATGGCTTCCACTCCCATGAATCCCCACACCCGCCGTCCGGCTGAGTTGGTGATGTTGTTGCAATGCTCCAGATTGAATTTCTTGGCATTGGCAATCATGGCGTCGCTGAAGCTGCGGACTTTCAGCGGAGCAAGAGAATTTTCCTCGCACCACATCCGATAGATTTCATAGAAATCCTTGGAGCTGATGGACGCATCCGCTTTACGCCGGATGTATCCCTCGAAATCCATGAAATCAAAGATATTGTTGTTGTCACGTTTGACCGCTTCCCGGTTTTCCCGGATACGGTCACTCTCCGTAAACTTAAAGTTGTTGGCAACAAGCCGCTGCAAGCCTTCAAATGCCCACAGGAAGATACCCTCGGATTCGGCTTTCATCTTCTCCGCAAGGTCGGGATCGTCAGCTCTGTCCACTGGCTTTTCCTTGGTGGTCAGCACAAGCTGTCTGCGGTAAAAACCATCGCTGCGATCATAAAGAGCTTGCAAATCGCCGTTGCTGAACGCAAGCAGCCGGGCGAACATCCAGCCCTGATAACTCTGCTTGCCTTTGCGTTCCAAATCCATCTTGCCCTGTGCTGTCACGATGGATTTTACATAGTTGGTCTGGCGCAGAGCTTCCATCCGCATATCATCATCCACGCACAGCAGGATGTGTTCCAGATCAGCACGGGCGAAGCGGTTTTCAGAAATCTTGCCGATGCTGCCGTCTTTCATATTCGTGCCAAAGATAGCCGAAAGCACAGCTCCGATTTGGGATTTGCCCTCGCCGCCATTGCCCTTAATCACCATCATACGCTGTCCCTTGTTGGAGGGAATCAGGCAGTAGCCGATGAACTCCTGCAAGGTGGGAATGTCCTCCGCATGGAGCAGTCCGTCCAGAAAGTTCAGCCAGATCACCGGCGCAGTAGCATCGGGATTGTAGGCAACCGGCAGACGGCTTCGCACGATAGTCGGCCTGCCCTTGGTAAATGTGCCGTCCAGCAGCACCGTACCGTTGGACACATGGATGCGATCCTGCTCCGGTGGAAAGTCAGGCACTTGCGCTTCCAGTTTCAGCACTTCCAGAATGTTGGTGATCTTCCGGGGGATGTTGTTCACGGCACAGAATTTCAGCTTGTCGTAAATCTCCCCACGCAGAGGAAGATCGTCCGTCACTCGACCATCGGGCGTGAAAAAAGCTCCGTTTGCGAAGATGATCCTGCGCTCTTGCAGAAATTCTTCACAAAACAGAGCTTCGTTGATGTTCTGCCCGTCAAACCACATGGGCAAGTTCATATCAGGCGTTTTCCGGTTCTTCGCCATGGTGCGCCACCTCCTTTTTCTTTCGTGCGGTATACTCTTGCAGAAAAGCAATTTTGCCGTCCAGCATCAGCTTGTCCACCAATGCCACCCGTTCTTCCAGATCACCCACCGTCAGCACATCTGCCATATATTCGATATGGCAGTGCATCTGGCAGGCTTCCACAAAACGGTCATCCAGAGCATCTTCCGGTGTCTTGGGAGCATAGCGCACTTTCCAATCTTCCAACAGATGCAAATAATCCGTCAGCACCCGGAAGCACAGCATTTCATCCTCCCGGAACTGACGGATATAGGGACGCTTCGGCTTGACCATAGCTGCGGCAGTGGGCGATTTCGGGTCAAGCCCGAAGTCCAAAGCCAGCTTTTGCGCTGCTTCATAACTGCTCAGATTGAACAGCCTTGCCACAAGGTCGATCACATCCCCTTTGGCTCCGCAGCCGAAGCAGAAAAAATAGTCCTCATTCAGCTTCAAGCTCGGATGCCTGTCGTTGTGGAACGGGCAGCAAGCCATGCCGTTGTGGCTCACTTTCAGCCCGTAGTGTTCGGCGGCTTGCTTGACGCTGATTGCCGCCTTGATGGTTTCATAGATTGTCATAGAAAACCCTCCGTTCATAATATTCTGGAAAGCACGAAGCAGCCGCCGTGATTGGCAGGTGCTTCGCTCCTTCTATTATGGTTATGACGGATTTTTCAAAAAACAGGGTAATCGGAGGACAACCCCGTTTCAAAAAACAGGACAACTTTTCAGAGAATATGGATTTCTTTACATTTGCATGATACAATCAAGAAAGTAGAAAAACAGGACAGGAGGGGCAAGCATGAACCAAGAACTGATGACATTGGATTTTTGGCAGGATACGGTTATATATGAGGGAAAAACACTTCCTGTCGGCACGCTTGCCTGTGATGCGCTGAATGTCCCTGCGGATACCATTTCAAGGATGAACGAGCAATGCGAGAACATCAATCTGCTGCTCGGAACATTAAACGCCGGACAGGATGCTTCTGCACTCTGTCCCATTGCAAGGGAAGCTACTCTGGCGATGTTGGATATTCTCAGCGAAACTCCGCCGTTCTCCTATATGGATATACCAAAGCACAGAAAACGGATTGAAAAAGTCTTTACTGTGGACAATACGCTGAAATATGTGGAGTTTGCCATAAAAGCCGCAACCAATTCTTTGCAGTTTGAAGAAATCCAGAACTTTACCGATGCGATGATGCTCCAACGCTATACCGCAGTTTTCGGGCATCTGGCATACTCCCTTGGGGAATACCAAACGGCCATGCTTGATTTTGCAGAAAAAACAGACGGCAACGAAGCAGACCGCACCGCAGAGGGTTTTGCAAAAATGTTCGGCAGCTATTTCCCGCCGGAGTTTTCCATCACGGAAGGCAATGCCTGGATGTCTACCCTGAACAATTCCGTTCAGTATGTATCCGTCATCCGTCCCGGCGAAAAAGTTGCGAAGCTGGTCAAGCGGATGCACTATGTATCCTTTGTAGGGATGTTCCGGTCTGATCTCTTTGAGGGCCTGTGTGTTGGTCATGCACCGAAGAAATGCAAAATCTGCGGCAAGTGGTTTCTGACCACCAACGCACGGCACACCAAATACTGTGGCGGCTATGCACCGGGGGACAAGCTGCACCGCACCTGTCGGCAGATCGGCAACCTGAAAGGCAGAGAACAACGGGAGCTTGCGGACGATCATCCGGTGAAACAGATTTATGAGAAACGGCTGAACACCATAAACCGCTATGTGAAGCGTGGTACTCTGGACGCTGATCTTGCAGAGGTTATGAAAAAGCTGGCAAAAGATAAGATGCTCCGGGCATTGAGCAATGTAGCCTATGCCAAGGGAGCTTATGAAAAAGAAATGGACCAGGCGGCTTTGAAAAAGGAAGCAAGTGCAAAAATATACAAAGAAAGGGACAAACATGAATAGAAAAGAACTTAGTCAGAATCATTGGAAATACTACTTAATGCTCGAAAAGCGTTTTGTTGAATCAATAGAGTTTGTAGAACTACATGAGGACAATTTTGATGCATTTTCTAACGGATATGCCCTCTTAATTCAAGCCATAGGGGCAGAGTTGGATACTGTATTCAAAGAGTTTTGCGGTTTCAATACAACGGATCGAAAAACGGTTGCAGACTATGCACAGTATATTTTGACCAACACACCGGATATAAAAAATCAAAAAATCAGTGTACAGGAATACGATATCGAAATACAACCGTTTATGAATTGGGATATTACCCAGCCCGCACAGTCGTTGCAATGGTGGGGAGCATTTACAGATGTCAAGCACAACCGCTATGAGCAGTTGAAGCAAGCAAAGCAGGAGAATGTACTAAATATCTTGGGAGCTTTGTATTTGATAGAAATGTTGTACTTGAAGAAAATCACTGATGGGACAGACGAATTTGATGTGTTTGATGAATCTTCCAACTTGTTTAGTTTGAAAAACTGGACTTCTAAGGCTGTGCCGCTGAGCCAAGCTTTTGCCGTGCTAAGCGATATGATGGACGACGAAAATAATACTACTAACAAAAAGTTCGATGCATAATTACTGTCGATATTGATAGAGAAAGAACCGAAAGGAGGTGCGCTATGCTGAGTGATTTTTCATGGGACATGACCGGATACATACCAAAACACGCTGTCAATCCGCACGGTGACGGCATCATTCCTTATGCGGCAGAGCGCATCTTCCAACTGGAACCGGAGCCTCCAGCGGTGGGCAATCTGAACGAATATATCCTGTCTGCCTTGCAGGAAAAGAATTTGATATATTTCTCATTCTTCCTACACCACTACGAGCCGCAACTTAACAAGCGCATCAAAGACTTTCTCGGTGTGGATGGCGGCGATCTGTACGACACAGACCGATTTATAGATATAAAGCTCTCCTGCCGGGAGCAAATGCTCCAAAAGCTGATGGACTATGATCCTGCCAAGGGTGCGAAGTATGCTACATACATTTTTCCATTCATTCGGGATGCTATGCTACGTTTTCGCATGGGAGAAGAAAAATGGTCGGTATCCTCCCTGACCAATTACAAAATGGTGCGGTCAATGGCTTGGCTCTACCATAACAGCAAGGATGCAGTCAGCGAATTTGCCAAGAAGTACAACTGTGATCTTGCCCTTGCGGAAGAATATCTGAAAGTTGTCCGTGGCATCCGCAATCAGCAGCCTTTCTATGTGACAGACGAGGACGGCGAGGAAACCGACGAAGATGTTGCCCTTGATGATACTTGGAACTATGCCGACATTCTCTGGAACGGCATACAGGCGGAAAAGGTGCAGCGGGCTTTTGAGAAACTGAACTACCGGGAGCAGACCTTGCTTGAAAAGCGGCTGGCAATCTGCATGACCTGTGGGCGTGTCGGCTCATGGAAAGGTCGTCCCACCTTTGAGGAACTTGCAGTTATGTTCGAGGGCAGCACAGCCAGCGGTGCAGAGCGAGCCTACCGGAAAGCGGTGGACAGGCTGACGGAATTATTGGTTGCCGAGGGCGCAATCCATGCTGTCCGGCTGAAACAGAAGTCCAAAACCAAGCGCAAAAAGAAAATTGCCGCCGCAATCTACGAATACCAGGCAGACTGCGACGGCGAATGGGGCGAGATTTCCTTGGATTTTGAAAACGGCACAGCGGAGATTATCCGACTTGCCGATTGGGATACCATGAAAACAAACCGCTTTGCCAACAAGGTAATATCCTACCTTTTGAGCTGCGAGAATGAGAAGCTGCCAAAGGAAACTACAGTAGCGTTTGAATAAGCTTATAAATATTAAAAATCATTTCTTTTGACACAGAGAATACAAATCGGTGTTGTACAGTAAGGGCGAAAGGAGGAAAAGTATTATGAACAGTAAGATTTTGATTGTAGAAGATGAGGCCAAGTTGCGGGAAATCCTGTGTGACTATTTCAGCAGCAAGGGAGAACTGCCTGTTGAAGCAAGCAACGGAATACAGGCGCTTGAGCTGATTGATGAAAATGAATTTGACGCAGTTTTGCTTGACATTATGATGCCGGAGCTTGATGGGCTTTCTGTCTGCCGTGCTGTGCGCAGAACAAACGATGTTCCTATCATTTTCCTCACAGCCCTTTCCGACGAGGAGGACAAACTGCTGGGTTATGAACTCGGTGCAGATGATTATGTGACGAAGCCATTCACCATGTCTGTCCTTTATGCAAAAACTATGGCGCTCATCAAGCGTAATCAGCGCAGTGTCCTTGCCGGTGACCGGATGGAGGTCAGCGGGATCACTCTGGAGCTGACTGCAGGCAGAGCTTATGCTGGAGGCAAGGAAGTCTTTTTGACGCCGAAGGAGTTTGCTCTCCTTCGCTGCCTGATGCAGAATAAAAACCTTGTCATGAGCCGTGAGCAACTTCTGGTTAAGTGCTGGGGTTACGACTACGAGGGCGAATCTCGGGCTGTAGATACCCATATTAAGCGATTGAGAGAAAAACTTGGCGACTATGCCGAATGCATCAAGACCGTTATTAAGGCGGGTTATAGATTGGAGGGGTGACGATGAAAAAAATCTCCAAAGGCTATCGGATTGCATCAGCTCTTTTCCTAATCTGGGCGATTGTTGATTTCCGCAATTATGCAACAATCGGGAAAGACCTTGTAGCTTATTATTCTGGTGAAAGCATTATTTGGGAATTAGTACAGGATAAACTGTTTCAAGGAATTGTAAAGGTTGTTTTGGCTGTCGCCATCATCGTGGTTGGTCTAATCAGAGCAAGGAAAAAGAAACAGCGTACCGCTCTGACAGCTATTACTTGCCTACTTTCCCTCGCATTGTTTGTAATTTGGGGAGCAGGAATGTTCTGCTTGACCTCCGTTACTGCTGAGTATGCCGCCACAAGATATCTAAATGGCTATCGCGATTTTGCATCTACCATCGCAACTCGAAGCTTTGAACACTGGTTGGGGAAAGGTTTTGATTCCAGTTATGCGAACTACGATGCAAATCGCCGGTGGGAGGCGGTAGACGACGGCGGACATGCAGATACTTTTTATGGTGCGAGATTTATAGTTGGTGAAGATGATGAATTTCTAAAGCGGCCAAACAGCAACAAGGTATATTCTGCTACTGCTGTTTATGATGCAGGAGGAAATCTTCTTGAATGTAGTTGGTCGGATTTCTTTTACTTCGAGTATTTGACAGAAAACCAATGGGATAATCGAGAGGAAAGATCCGGGAATAATGCCCGTGCTTTCTTTGATAGAGAAATGCTTACTGAGAAAGGTAAGGAGATACTCAGCAACAGCGTTCTGACATTCGATGCTGCCGCAATGCGCTTTACCGGGACTTTTGATGGTGTCGAGTTCACACCCATCAAAATTGAATATATCGATTGGGACGAATTCCAGCATGCCTTAGATTCAAAGGGAAGTGGTCAGTATACCGTTTCCGGCATCGTAGAGGATTACGATCTTCAATGGAACACCATGTACGAAGATGCCTCTGACGCTTTATCCAGTGAGGACGTTGTTGTATTCTACTCTGATTGGTTTGATGTTTGCTATAATGAGATATCTCCTGCTTTTTCGTACAAAGGAACAGACTATGAAAATGTAGCTTCCCTTGTTGCCAAACTTGGACCGGAACTGGCTGCCGGAGCAAAGAATTTGACTTTCTACGATGGCCTTGACCTTTTAATCCCAAGTGTGAACTACTGTCACAGCTTCGATGGAGAAACCTATTATGACCCATACTATTATGGGGAGGCTGCCTATGCAGAAGAAGCGCCTGATCTCCATTTTTATACCGTGAGTGTCGTGTACTGCTCTCCTTGGCGCACCGCATTTGGCGAACTGAGCGTTGTGTACTTAATTACACTTCTTATTGCAGTGGCACTTGTGTTCGTATTACGCTCCATAATAAAAAATCATTTAATCCAACCTGTCCTATCGGTTGGAGAAGCGCTGATGAGCGAAGAAGAGAAGAACTACCTATATCCGGAAATGTCAAAAGCTTGGTATGAAAGCAAGTTGCTACAAGAGGGTTTCGCCAAGCATAGCGATAAGAGCCGGATGCAAAGAAACGAGATTACACGCTTGAACACGGCACTTGAGTATGCAAAAGCAGCTGAGGAAAACCGTCGTCAGATGACCTCTAATATTGCCCATGAACTGAAGACTCCGCTGGCGGTGATTCACAGCTATGCAGAGGGACTGAAGGAACACATTGCAGAAGACAAACGTGATAAGTATGTGGATGTGATCCTTGCGGAAGCCGAGCGAACGGACGGTATGGTTTTGGAGATGCTGGATTTGTCCAGACTTGAAGCGGGTAAAGTGAAGCTCTCACGGGATGAGTTTTCGCTTGCCGATCTTACGAAAGCCATCTTCGAGAAACTCCAAATGGCGGCAGAGGCAAAGGAACTGCAGATCAGCTACGAGTTCCCGGAGCAAAGCACCATCGTTGCGGACGAGAATCGAATTGCACAGGTGGTTGAGAATTTTGCGACCAATGCAGTCAAGTACACCCCCGCCGGTGGCAGTGTCACAGTACGGATTCAGAACAATCGTGGTAAAACCACATTCTCCATCGAAAATGACAGCAAGCCTCTTTCCGCAGAAGCTTTGGCTAAAGTATGGGACACTTTCTATCGAGTTGATGAATCCCGCTCCGGAGGCGGCACGGGGCTTGGTCTTGCTATTGCGAAGAATATCGTGGAACTGCACGGCGGCAAGTGTTCTGTCCGAAACACGAAGACGGGTGTGGAGTTCCAGTTTACAATTTAAAACCTTGTTAGAAACAACACGGCCCACCGATCATTTTGACCGGTGGGCTGCGCTATGTTTATTCAGTTCAATCCATCAACTGATGTTCCGATACGCCTTGCACAAACCGTTCTAAATCACCGCCAAACACAAGCTGTGCATATTCCAGCGGCTTGTTGTAGATTAGCCAGTCCAGCTCCGACCGCTGATACATATTATCGGCAACCTCATTCTCCACGGCAATCGTGTCAATCGCAATCATGCTGCCATCTGCAAATTTCAGCTCCACACAGGCGTTATCCATGTTGAACTCACAAGAAATCAATCTATCCATAAGAAACCTCCATTCTGCGGGATGTTAGATCATCCCAAAATATTTGAATGCTTCTCGGATTGCTTTCTCTTTTTCTGGTGGACACTGGGGCTGTCTGGAATCCTCGGATTTCGGCAGATTATAGTTTTTGCCTACCTCAATCCCGCATTTCCGCTTAATCTGTGAGATATAGAGGTTGGACACCTTTAACCCGGTATGCTCCAACACATACTCCTTGATCTGCGGATAGGTAGCTCCATCTTGGAACTCTGACATATCCATATCTTCCAAAGAGAACTCAACCCGAATCTTTTTCGAGTCGACCTCGCCCTTGGAAAGCAAGACAACCGTCTCCACATGCCCCGTCCACCCAAACAAATCCACCGGCCATGCTTCTTTCGCCCGATAACCATGCTTTGCGAATACTTTCAAATCGCGTGCCAATGTATCCGGACCGCAGGAGATGTATACCACCCGTTTCGGCTGCATAAGTGCTACCGAATCGATAAATTCCTCGGTACTTCCGCTTCTCGGCGGGTCCATAAATACCACATCTGCACTCTCGCCTCTGGCTGCCATATGAGACATGAACCGTCCGGCATCATTGCAGAAGAACTGTGCATTGGTGATGCCATTCTTCTTCGCATTCTGCACTGCATCCCGCACTGCATCCTGATTTAACTCTACACCGATAACTTTGCCCGCGTGTTTGCTGGCAATGAGACCGATCGTACCAATACCGCAGTATGCATCCAGCACTGTCTCATTTCCGGTCAATTCTGCCAGCTCCATCGCCTTGCCATACAGCTTCTCTGTCTGAGCCGAATTAATCTGATAGAAGGAACGGGATGAGATGCGGAAACGGAGCCCGCAGAGAACATCCTCTATATATCCTTTTCCATACAGTACATGTTCTTTGTCCCCCAGTACCATACTGGTGCTTCTGCCGTTGATATTCTGGACAATCGTAGTAATTTCCGGGTGCTTTTCACGAAGCGCCTTGACGAAATTGTTCTTCGACGGGAATACCGGGGATGCTGTCACCAAAACGACCAGAATCTCGCCGGTTGTGAAGCCGCGGCGAATCAATACATGACGCAGCAGACCGTATCCGGTGTCCTCATCAAAAACACGGATCTTGAACGAACGAAGCATACTCCGGATCGTCACGATGATCTCGTCTGCTTTCTGATCCTCAATCAGACAGGAATCCACCGGAAGAATCCGATGTGTCCCCTCTTTGTAAATGCCAGAAATTGGATTATTTTTCCGATCCAATCCAAATACCGCATGAACTTTATTGCGGTAATGATACGGCTCTTCCATTCCAATGATCGGACGAACCGGACAGACACCGCCCAGCAGTTCTTCCATGCGCTTCTGTTTTTCTTTTAACTGCTGATCATAGGTTAAATGGAGATACTGACAGCCACCGCACTCACGGTAAATCGGACATTTTGTTTTTCCACGCTGTCCACCACGAACCGTTTTCTGACCGTCTTTTTCCCCTACATTTCGTTTCCTGTCCCCATGTGTGCCCCATTTATCCTCAACTCCAGACACTTTACGAGCAGCTTTTCCCTGTTTTTCCCCATTGACTCCCACTTTTGCACTATTCTTGGAAAATCCAGTTGTTTTCTCCCCCCGGCCAAACGATTTCTTTCCTTCCGTTCTTTTTCCATCAGAACCATTCCCTGCCGTCTTCTTCCATCCTGTTTCTTTCATTTTTTCTCACACTTTCTTTCTTCGCTTATCTTCTACGCCTCTCCCAACTCTGCTTCCGTCTTCACGCCCTTAAAATTCTTCTTCCAACGTTCTTTCTTAAAATGCACCGCGTAAATGAGTCCGCGCACGCATTCATCAGCTGCCATTGCAATCCAGACGCCTTCCAGCCCCCAGCCGAGCTTGCTGCCGAGCAACCAGGAGCCGGCGGCAGCTACGACCCACTGGAAGGTGATTCCGACCGTGGTCGGGGTCAGGACATCGCCGACCGCAATCAGGCATTTGGTCATAACAATGTTGACCGCGCGCCCGATCTCCAGCACAATCTCAATCACCAGAATCCTCCGTCCAAGCGCAATGATCTCCGGGTTGTCTGTGAAAATCAGGAAAATGTATTTGCCTCCCAGGCACATCAGCACCGCCATACCGACACATGCCGCAATCGCAACCTTCAGTGTCGCATTCACTCGTTTCTGTATATCATTCAAACGACGCGCGCCGATCAGGTAGCCCAGCACAATCTGGGTTGCCGTCGCGATCGCCATCGCATAGACATAATCAATATTGGCAAAAATCGTACAATATCCCTTGGTTACAGTAACCAGCGTGCCAAAGGAATTAACAATTCCCAGAATAATCATCTGGGAGAGATTGTATGAAAAACTTTCGACCCCTGTCGGAATTGCCAACAGGCAGAGATTTTTTAAAATCTGCACCGGAAATGGACGCAGATAACTCATTCCCATTTTAACGCGGCGGCTCTTGAAAAACATTCCGATCATCAATGCCAAACCAACTAACTTACTGATATCCGTCGAGATCGCCGCCCCGACCGCCCCAAGCTGCGGCATTCCGAACCAGCCGTTGATTAAAATCGCATTTCCCACAATATTCATGACATTCATGATAACTGATATAATCATGACTTCCTTTACCATGGCAAATGCGCGGATCATCGCTGAGAAGGTCAGATAAAGTCCCTGCACCAGAATAAATGCGCCGACAATCAGCAGATACAGCGACGCCTCATCAAAAACCTCCTCCGGCACATGGATCGCCCGGTAAAGCGGCGTGTGCCCGGCAAAAACCAGAATCGTTGCCGCAAGACTGACGCCGCCGATCAGCACGAGCGAGACCATGCAGGTCCGGGATGCATTTTTTTCATCCTGCGCGCCCAGATACTGGGACAAAATCACAGTAACCGCCGTCGATGCCATGCTCAGCACGATAATCACCAAGTTCATGATCTGGTTCGCATTGACAATCGCCGCCACCGAGGGCTGCGACACCCGGCTTACCATCATCTGATCGACGTTTCCGACCAAAAGCTGCAATAACAGTTCCACGAAGATCGGCAGCGACATCAGAAATAAATTCCGGTTCGTATTCATTTTGTCAATATCATTTTGATATTTCATATTTTCCCCTTACTTGTAATAATAGCAAAACAGCACATACAGCCGTCCAAACACTCTCGTATTCGCCCGGCTGTATGTGCCATTTTACACGATACTATATTGAATTGCAAGTGGAAGTCATTCTTTTTCCCTTACAAAAGCCCCCTCATTTTTAAATAATCCTTAATCAACTGAACCGCCCCGTCCACACCAATCTGTGTCGTATTAATCAAAAGGTCGTAGTTCTCCGGCTTCTCCCAGTCGCGCCCTGCATAATAACGATTATAATCGCGGCGTTCCCGGTCGATCCGGTGGATATTTTTGAGGACATCTTTGTCCGCGTAGAGATTCCGCTCACGCACGCGCTCCTCGCGCACCTTGATATCCGCGTAGAGGAACACGCGAATCAGTCCCTCGGTGCCGTCCAGCACATAATCCGCGCAGCGGCCGATGATGACGCAGGATTCCTCCGCCGCCAGCTTCCGGATCACTTCCGACTGGAAGCGAAACAGATTGTCGGCTGAAATGAGATCGGAACCGAACGACGGTGCGCCCTTTTCCGGTGTCAATGTATTGATAATCTTGTATAAAAGCCGGTTGCCCGCCTTCTCGTCTGCCAGATGGAAATAGCTCTCTTTGATACCGCTCTCATCTGAGTTCATACGGAGAATGTTCTTATCATAAAAACTGATCCCCAGATCTTCCGCCAACTTTTTGCCCGTATCCGCACCGCCGCTTCCATACTGCCTCGCAATCGTGATGATAATTTTTTTCTTCTCTGACATACCAAACCCCTCCCTTTATCTACAAGAAAATGCATATTGCTTTCTATCTTCAGCATACCATAATGAGGGGATTTTTTCCATTCATTTTTACAAAAAGCACAGCAAAAATCAATCAAATAAGTCATTCTATTCTTATTTTCAGATAGTGCCTGTTTTTCAGCTTTTCTCCCCTACTTCACCTCCCTCTCATACAAAAGCACCGTCGGAAATCCCGCCTTCCGCAGTTCCCGTTCCATCCGCACAGCGTTGTCGAGATTTTTAAACGCACCGACCCGAAGCTTGAAATACGTCCCATCGTACACCAGAAATGCAGGGAATCCCATACGGCGCAGTTCTTCTAACTGCTGCTCTGCCAGCGATCGGATGCGGTACGCCCCCGTCTGGATCTGGTAATAATAGTCGCTCTCTTCCACCGGACGGCGATCCATGTCGTCATCGATTACATTTAGAATCCCAGATGCAACCGCCGCCGCAATTTCGTCAAACTGCGCGTCAAACCGCTTGTTATCCTCCGGATTGTCGATAAATCCGACTTCAACCAGAACCGCCGGCATCTGCGTTTTCCGCAGCACAATCAAATCCGGGCGCTCGATCACGCCGAGATCCACATATCCGGTGCGCGCCAGCTCTCTCTGGATTGAATCCGCCAGCTGTTCTGATTCCCTGCCTGTCTTGTACACCAGCGTCATGACGCCCGAACCTTTTCCCGGCTCACTCGCCGCATTGCGGTGCAGGGAAACAAAATAGTCCGCCTCCGCCTCATTCCCCATCTCTGCTTTCTGGTAAGGCGTGTCATAGACGTCCGTCGTCCGCGTATAGACGGCATTCACCCCATTTTCCTCGAGAATCCGCCCTACTGCCAACGCCAGACGCAGGGTATCGTCCTTTTCCATCCGATCCTCAAATACTGCTCCCGGATCTTTCGTTCCGCCGTGCCCGGCATCTATCATCACTTTCTTTTTTTCTTCCAAAAGAAAAGACTCCTCTCACATATCGTTGTACTACTACCATATGTGAAAGAAGTCCCAAAGTTTCCTGTTTAATTATTCCTCATACTCCCCGCTAAACACTTCCACCGCCGGTCCAGTCATGAACACGCGGTTTTTCTCGCGGTCCCAGCGGATCTGCAGGCAGCCGCCCAACAGCTCGACCTCAACCTCATCCTCCGTATGTCCTGCCAGAATAGATGCAACGGCAACCGCGCAGGCACCCGTTCCACATGCCATCGTTTCGCCGGATCCGCGCTCCCAGACACGCATTTTTACGTGTGTGCGGTCAATGACCTTGACAAACTCGGTGTTGGTACGATCCGGGAAACGCTTATGGAACTCGAATTTCGGTCCGATCGTCTCCAGTTCCAGGGAATCAATCTCATCCATAAACAGAACGGCGTGCGGATTTCCCATGGAAATTCCGGTAAATTCGTACCCCGTTCCATCTACCTCGATCTTCTCCGGAAGCTCGGAAGTCTGCTCCGGCTCGCCCATATCGACGGTGACCGCCGTTACTTTGCCATTTTCGACCTTCATATCCAGATATTTAATCCCGGACAATGTCTCAACAAAAATCTGCGGCTTGTCCACAATATGGTGGTCATACGCATATTTTCCCACACAGCGGATGCCGTTGCCGCACATCGCGCCTCGGGAACCGTCCAGATTGTACATATCCATGCGGCAGTCTGCCACCTCGGATGGGGTAATCAGAATCAATCCGTCGGAACCAATTCCAAAATGGCGGTCACTGACGGCAATCGCCAGCTTCTCCGGATCGTTTACCGTTTCTTCAAAACAGTTGACATAGACATAATCATTGCCCAGTCCCTGCATTTTTGTAAATTTCATCGTTTTTGCTGCTCCTTCTGCCTTTTTGATCCTATTGTAAAGGATCTTACGCCATTTTGTAAAGACTGATTACCATTTGTGCCGCCTCAATAAGGCTGACCTGGCTGTCCATGCTGCATTTCTGCAGATATTTGTGCGCCTCCGGCTCCGTCATCCGGTTCCGCTCCATCAAAATAGCCTTTGCGGTGTCGATCGCTTTCTGATCCTCTTCCCTGCGCTTCTGCGGCGGCTGGCGACGCATCCGCCGTCTTTTTTCCGTCTGTGACTGCTCAATCATGCGGACCGTCGAAACTAAATCTCCCATTTTAAACGGTGCCGGCAGGCAGACAATCCTTCCCATCGCTTCGCCGCTCCACCGGCTCGGGGAAGCAATGAGAAGCAAATCAAATCCCGGCGGCAGCTGGTCGGCAAGCTGCCGGCAGGTCATATCACCAAACCGGTAGCCGCTCACCACAATCCCGCTTCGCAAATCATCGGTTGACGCTAAAACCTGCGCGCCCGATGTGCAGGAGGCTGTGACCTGTATTCCATGTTTTACGAGTATATTTCTAATATTTCGTCCGTCCTGCGGCTTCGAAAATGCTACTATGATGTTTCCCACGTGGTCTCACCTCACTGCGATTTCGTACCCCCTAACAACGATACAGATATTCCGCTGTCTCCCAATCCGTCACATAGGCACAGAAGCGTTCCCACTCCTCTTTCTTGCCCTCGCCGTACATCCGGCAGAACTTTTCCCCAAATACACGGTGTGCAAATTCATTCTGATCCAGCTTCTGGAGCAATATCCCCAATGTCTCCGGGAACCGCGGCGCATTCTCATCGCCCGCTTCTTCATCCAGCACCAGCGCCTTCTCGATTCCTTCCAGTCCTGCTGCCAGGATCGCCGTCAGCGCCAGATACGGATTCGCAGACGGATCCGGGAACTGCACTTCCACGGAAATACGTCCGTTCCGGTCTTCCTTCACATGAACTGCCTTTTCACTTCCTTTTTCCCACACAGCCGCCGGGAACTCCGGCTGGAACACCGTGCTCCGCTCTGCCGCCAGACGTTTGTATGAATTGACGGTCGGATTCGTGAAAATCATCATATCGCTCAGATTTTTAAGCACGCCTGCCGCAAACTGCTTCGCCTGCGCCATCGCCTCGGCGCCCCGTCTGGAAGAGATCGACACGCCCACATGAAGCCCCGATCCGTCGCCGCTCATGTTTGGCTTCGGCATAAAAGTCGCATGCAGACCATGGCGTTTCGCAATCCGTTTGACCGCCGCCTTGAACGTCTGTAAATAATCTGCTGCCTCAATGCCCCGGCGCGCCGGAAGGACGAAGCTGTGCTGTCCGGCAGTCAGACCATGATGCGTGCTCTCGACCGCAAATCCTGCTTCCTCCAGGCTCAGAACCATGTCCCGGCGGACGCCCTCTGCCAAATCGATCGGTCCCGCGTCATAATACCCGGCAACCTCATGCGTCACCGTCGTCGGTCTCCCATCATCATCCGTGTGAAACAGATAAAACTCACACTGGAAATCAAAATCAAAGTCCAGTCCCATCTTCTCGGCACGTTTTACCGTTTCCTGTAAAATATGACGCGAATCCGTCCAGGACGGCGTCCCATCCGCATTGCAGACCTGGCAGATCACGCGCGCTACATTTTCCTGCCCGGAATCCCACGGAAGAACCTGATACGTTGATGCATCCGGCTTCAAGTACAATTCCACACTCTCGCTCTGGTCCGTCAGATACTCCGGCGCCGCCGCGCCCTCGATCCCAGCTTTCTGTAAGCCGCCGAGCGCAAACCGGTTGATTGCATACCCCTCTTTCATCGCTTTTTCCGCCTGCCTCCGCGTCATCTGGACCATTTTGCACTGTCCAAAAATATCGGTAAACTGCAGCTTTACCAAATCAACATCTTCATCAAAAAAAGGTTCGGATCGGTTCGTATTCTCTCCCATCGCCATTTCCTCCTATAAAAAACGAGGCAGCTGTCTCTGTTTCCAGTCAGCCCCCTCGCCCTCTTTTCATATACGCCCAAAATTTTCCTGCCTATACAGCCCCAAAAATTTCAAGCATACGTTTATGATCGTTTTGCTGTGTGAGAATGCCCCTGTCATTCTTTTCACAATTTTTATAAATAAAATATAGCAGTCCGATATTTTTCTGTCAAATACTTTTTTATTTAATCCGCAGCTGTTCGCTCAATTCATTTCCCAACTGGATATGTCCCACATAGCCGACCTCGCCGACCATGTAAACCATGCCGTCCTCCTTGATTTCCACTTCCAGCGTGCCACCCGGCATATGGACGTACATATGCGGATCGGCAAGTCCCAGGCGGTATGCCGCACTCGCCGCCGCGCAGGCGCAGCTTCCGGACGCCAGCGTATATCCAACGCCTCTCTCATAGATCTCGATCTGGATATTCGTCCGGTCAAGGACATTTAAAATCTGCGTATTGACCTTTTCCGGGAAATATTCGGATGTTTCCGAATGCTCGCCGATCCGGCACACCATTTCCTTCGAAATCTCATTCATCCAGATAACACAGTGCGGATTTCCCATTGAAAGACAAGTCGTGACATACGGAATCTTTCCAAATACCATCGTCTGGTTTACCATCTCCCGCCGCTCGCCGGTCACCGGAATCTCATCGCTCCAGAACGTCGGATGTCCCATCGAAATTTTCACACGGGTCGCATCCTCGTTGAGATAAAAGACTGTCTCCTCGCCTCCCAGCGTTTTCCAGGAGATCGTCGTTTTCTGCACATATCCCGCGTCCCGCAGATATTTTGCAAAAATACCCATGCCGTTGCCGCTCTTCTCCGCCTCGCTGCCGTCCGCGTTGTAGATGCGTACATAAAAATCATTCTCCCCCAGATATGGGCCCGCCAGAATGCCATCCGCGCCGATGCCAAAATGACGGCTGCACATCTTCTTGATATTCTCCGCATTCAATTCCAAATCATTCTTATTTGGATCAAACACCAGGTAATCATTTCCCATACAGTGATATTTTTCAAGCACAACCTGTTTCATCGCGATACCTCCTGCCCCTTTTAATCAATACCATAAAAATCTTTCATCGTAACTGTTCAGTACCTTCACAGTCACGCGCAAAAATCCATTAAAATTGCCTACGGCAATGGGATTTTTGCCTGCTGACCCATGTTTTCGTACGGTCAGCGCAGTAAATGCGCAGACCTACTGAACAGTTACCTTTCATCAATGATTTCTATTCTACTTCCGTTCTCGAAATCACTTTATCATGCATATCCATTTATATTTTGAATATGTCTGCATTTTCATAATATTCCATCTATGCTTTCTTTAATTTCAATTTTAAGAAAATATAGCAGCTTTTAATAGAAGAATCATGCTTTAAATATTGCATATAATGCTATATAATATGAACTAAGAAATGAAATATCTGTGTTTCAAAACATATTTATCTCAGAGGAAAACAACAAACTCAATGCATTTATACAAGATATAATTTCCCGCAACAATCAACCTGCAATACACTCAAAAAAGGAGTCCCCTTATGTCAGAAAATACCACCCACGAATCCCCCGCCTACGAAAAACGCGGCTACCTCAACCACGAATTCCGCCTCTTCCACCTGCGCGGGCAGATGGATACACCGGTTGCCTACCACTATCATGATTTCCACAAAGTCCTGATCCTGTTAAATGGCGAAGCAGACTACATCGTGGAAGGCCGTTCCTACCACCTCCGTCCGCTCGACATCGTCCTCGTCGGCGCGCACTGCCTGCACAAGCCGGTCGTGCCATACAAAAGCCGATATGAGCGCATCATCCTCTACCTGTCGCCGGAATGCCTGGATGCATTCTCCTGTGCTGACTGTGCGCTCGACCTCTGTTTCCAGCTTGCCAGAGAACAGCAGTCCGATGTTCTGCGCCTCGGTTCCCTTACCATGACGCCGCTCTTAGAGGCGCTGTCAAGACTGGAAAATGCCTATCAGGCAGGTGGTACAAATGACAATGGCACAGACAATGCTAACTTTGAATCCCTTGGTGGCAGCAGTTATGGATCCGAGCTTCTTCTGCGTTTATTATTCCTGGAATTTATGGTACACCTTGATCGCGCCGCCTCCGAAAACCATCGGGAATACGTTCCGACCTCCCCTTCCGGCGAAAAAATCCTGGAACTCATGCGCTACCTCTCTGAACACCCAGAAGAAGACCACACCATCGACCAGCTCGCCGCCCGCTTTTACATGAGCAAATACCACATGATGCGCCTCTTCCGCCAGGAAACCGGCTACACCATTACCGAATACCTGACTGAAAAACGCCTCCAAAACGCAAACGAGCTCCTGCGCCGGGGCACCCCCGTCACAGAAGCCTGCTATCAATCCGGATTCCGCAATTATGCTGCGTTCCTCCGGGCATATAAGAAAAAATATCGCGATACGCCGCATAATTTATCCAGATTAAATTACCAAGAAAATTTTACTATATAATAAGGAAACTTCCCCCTATTCTTCCCTCCGGAATTTCTGAATCGACTCCATCAGCATTCTGAAATTCCGGATCATCGAATCAAACGCCCCATATTTATAAAAATTGATAAAGACAAGCCCCACCGGCACCGCCAGAATCATGCCTGTCAGCCCGCGCAGCTTAAATCCCAGATACAAAAGAAACAGCGTCATCAGAGGCGGCAATCCCATCGACTCCCCGACGATCTTCGGCTGGATGATCTGACGGACGACCTGCGTCAGGATGTAGAGCAGGATAAGCCCGGTCGCATACGCATACTCCCCCGCAAACAGTTTCACAACCGCCCATGGGAACAGCACCGTTCCCGTTCCAAAGATCGGCAGAAAATCCAGAATCGCCGTCAAAAACGCCAACAGGACACCGTAGCGGACACCCAGCACCAAAAATCCTGCCGCGAGAATCAGCGCCACCACACACATGATACGGAATTGTGCCAGAAAATATCCACCAATCAGTCCCTTTGCGTCCCGTTTCATATACTCGATATAGCGGAATACAAATGCCGGAAGATGCTCTTTCAGCCACCGCATGATGGACTCCCGGTCCGCCAGAAACAGGTACGAAGACAGGATAATAATGACCATATTTACCAGAAGATTCGGAATACTCTTCGCCACATGTCCGGCGATCTGCACGGTCGGTTCCGCCGCCCGCGATACCAGTTTTCCAAACAGACCATCCAGATTATCCGAAAATGCCAGCAGCGGCGGTTGTAAATTCTGCGGAAAATATTCTGCAAGCTTGCGCCCATTCTGCAATGCATTCTCGATCTCAGCGATCACACTCTGATATATTTCCGGTGCATCCGCCAGAAAACTTCCCATTTCCCGGTAAACCAGAAGACCCGCCCCGTAAAAAAGACCGATCACAATCGCCAGCGCCGCAATAATGATCAGCATCGAGCCGTGGCGCCGCACCAGCTTCACGCGCCGTTCCAGAAACCGCACCAGCGGATTTGCTAAAAGTGCCAGAATCCATCCGACCACAAACGGCATGAAAAAATGCAGAAGTCTGGGACCTAAAAAGATGACCAGACATAAACCAAGGAGCGGAATCACAATATTCAGAATCATTCTAAAATATCGTTTCATCTCATCCTTTTCCTTTCCAAGACGATGATACAATTTCGCTATACCAGATTATAGTGTTCCGCAATCTTTCTGAATGCCGGAAGCGATCTCTCGATCTGTCCATATGATACGCAGTATGCAATGCGCACATAACCTGGGCAAGCGAATGAACTTCCCGGTACTACCAGTACATTGTACTGTTTGCATACCTCACAGAATTCCTTCTCATTCTCCACTGGAGATTTCACAAACAGGTAGAACGCGCCCTCCGGCTTGATGCAGGAAAATCCGCACTCTTTCAATCCGTTGTAAAGCAGGTTACGGTTGCGGTCGTAAGCTTCCAGATTCACATTCGCATCTACGCAGCGCTTGATGACTCTCTGCATCAGGGATGGCGCATTGACACAGCCCAGAACACGGTTCGCAATCGTTGCCGCCTGGAATACGTTTGCGCTCTCATCCATCTCAGACGGGATTACCAGATAACCGATACGCTCGCCCGGAAGGGACAGAGACTTACTGTAAGAGTAGCAAACCACTGTATTGCGGTAATATTTTGTCACATACGGTACAACCGCGCCGTCGTAAGCCAGCTCACGATACGGCTCATCGGACAGAAGCACGATCGATGTACCAAATTCCTTCTGTTTCTTTTCCAGAATTGCTGCAATCTTCTGCAGTGTTTCCTCGGAATAAATAACGCCGGTCGGGTTGTTCGGGGTGTTGATGATCACTGCCTTGGTCTTTTCGTTGATCTTTTCCTCAAATTCAACGAGATTCGGCTGGAAATCCACCGTATTCGGAGATACAACCACCAGCTCGCCGTCATAGTTGCGGACATAGGAACCATACTCTACAAAGTATGGTGCAAAGGTAATGACCTGCTCTCCTGGATTTAACAGGGTCTTTAAAATGACATTCAAACCACTTGCCGCACCGACCGTCATCAGGATGTTGCCTGCGTGAAAGGAGGTGCCGAACCGGCGGTTTAACGACTGAGCGATCGTCTCACGCACATCTTCATAGCCTGCGTTGGACATATATCCGTGTACAAACAGGGAATCTTCTTCCTTTACGATATCCTGAATTGCCTGATTTACCTCTGCCGGAGCCGGTACGCTCGGATTTCCAAGGCTGAAATCAAACACATTCTCACGTCCATATTTCGCCGCCAGCTTATTGCCCTCTTCAAACATCATACGGATGGCGGAGTTATTTTTCATAAGCGGTATCATTTTTTCTGAAATCATTGGCTTGCCCTCTTTTCTGTAAAACTGATCAATGCGGCAATTCTATCTGTATACAAGCAGCACTTTAACTTACTGAATTGTCGTCTTTTTGTTATTATAGCAGATTTTATTTCACTTTTATATCTTAATCCATATATTTTTACCGCCCTGCAACCTTATGCGATACCAGAAATGTCACAACCGCTGTCACCGCGAAATAAAACCATGTGGACGGATTGCTGAACCAGGTTGTGAAAAACGATAAGAGCATGTAAAGTGCAAACTGTGCGTACAGAAGATAGGTAATCGGATTCTGCACCTGGCGCATCATCCGCATCAGCAGATACGCCGCCGCTCCTAATATGGCAGAAAAGATGAACACGCCAATTATGCCGAAATCGTAGTACGCATCATAAAACATCGTCAGCGTCGTCAGCTCTTCCTTCGTCACATAATACGGAAATGCCGTCAACGACGGAACCAGAAACTTGAGTCCCGTCAGCGTCCAGAACGGTGCCAGCATCTTCATGCCCCAGCTGTGCTTCACAAGTCCCTTGACCAGACAGTCGAAATTATCGTAATTGTTTGCAATATAGATATACGGCTGCGTCACAAAAATCGGCAGGTGCCGTTTCATCTCAAAAACCGTATTCAAGTAGGCAGTATCATGGCTGCGCGCGATCGTCAGCAGAATGTAGAGCACAATCAGCCCAGCCAGCGCAAAAACAACATAAATCGGATTCAGCTGGTGTTCCATCTGTATGTAGGTAATCAATGCCAGCAGTACCGCAAACAGAAGCTGGGAGCGCGACACGCACAGAAGCGGAATCGCCACCGCCGCTGCATCTGCCAGAAGCATACATACCAGCCGTCCCCGGCTGCGACCGCCCTCGATGCAAAAATAGATCACAGAGAGCGCCGGAACCAGCACACAGGACACCGTCAGATAATGAAGCCCGGTCACAT
Organism: Clostridium sp. TF11-13AC; assembly: GCF_003481065.1. Lineage (NCBI taxonomy): Bacteria > Bacillati > Bacillota > Clostridia > Eubacteriales > Clostridiaceae > Clostridium > Clostridium sp. TF11-13AC. Next base: position 68,983 of record NZ_QUKJ01000008.1, on the reverse strand, counting down.
GGAAATAGGAATAAGCATGCGGAACGCCCCGGAGCAGCAGCGGAATATAGCCCATATAGACCGCCTCGATCGCGAAACAGCCTGCCGATAGCGCCGCCAGCGCCACCGCGCAGAAAAAGACGGTTCCGGCATAAGATTCCAACCCCCGGCGCTGCACCGCGCCGGAATGACCGCCCACGCGGACGGACGCCTCACCGGAAAATGCTTCCAGATAATAAAAAGCCAGATAAAAGCCCGCAAACGCCGCCAAAAGTCCCAGCCACGTTCCCGCACTCCATGCCTGACTTAAATAACTAAGCTTCATACACGCCAGTCCCTGTCCACCTACAAAGGAAAGAGCGAAAATCCCCCGCAGATGCAGAAGATTTCCACTCCGGATATAGTCTGACGCATACAGATACACCGCCGCCGCCAGAAGCCCTGCGCCGGATAAAAGATAATGGCGGCCAAGCGCCAGAAGCAGCGAAGCCGCATAGCAAACCAAATAAACGATCATAGTTTCATCCTATCTGTACGTCTGTACACATTCTTTTACCGCACCGGTTTTTCCTACTCGCCCAGCCCGTCATCAACTATTTTCAGCATCGCCGACAGAGCTTCCTCCTCGTCTTTTCCATCACAGATAAACTCGATCTCATCACCGCTCTTGATGCACGCCCCAAGCACGCTCAGGACACTCTTTGCATTGGACACGGTGCCACGGAACTGGAACTGGACAGAACAATCGAATTTTACCGCCTCATTACACAGGATTCCCGCTGGTCTCAAATGCAGACCAGTCGGGTTTTTTAATTTAATTTTTGCTTTTACCATTGTTTAACTTCTTTCTCCTCATTTGTGGATGGCATACCATACTTTATGCAGCATTGCCGCTCTCTGCATCCACATTTTCTTTTGCCGAGCTTGCCCCGCTCTCCCGGTTGGAACTGCTCTGGCTGCCCATGTCTCCACGGTCACTCTCGGTGCTTTCCGTCGTCTGGGCACTGGAGCTTCCATGTTCGCTGACCCGCACTGTCACAGCCGGCGCCGACAGCATCTTATACGCGTCCCCCAGCTGGAACTGCGCCGCTGCCGTGTGCTCGCCCAGTCCCATGCCTGATACATCGACCCGGATATTCATCTTCGCCGCCGACAGGCTGCTTAAATCCTCCTCAAGTCCCTGTACCTTGACTTCCATCTTCGTATCTTCGACGGTATAGCTGTAGCTGCTGTTCTTTCCGTTTAGAGTCACATCCTCCGGTTTGACCGTAAAGGTCTTCTCTATCAACTTCTCGACCTGTAGTGTCACGTTGATCGTCGTGCTGTCCAGTCCCACGATCGTAAGCCCGGACGGCAGATAATCATCCAGATCGATCTCGCACTCCACATTCTTCGTCGCGCCCTGCACATTAAGGGACGGTCCCTGAATCGTGAGCGTGCTGACCGATGCCAGATCCGTCTTAAGCCCCGCCACAGACACCGACTTGATATCCGTCTTCGGACCCGTATAGCGGTATCCATCCGCCACTTCACCACTGACGTCAAAATCAAGCGGTACTTCTTTTACTTTCAGGATCTGCATCGTATAAGAGACATCTCCGCCAACCGTCTTGACAGAATCTCCCAAATCTGACAGCACATTTCCATTGGCGTCAAAATACTCCGGTGTTGCTGTTCCACCGACATCCGCCGCAGCACCGTCAATATTAAAACGGATACCCACGCTGCTGATCTGTCCGATCAGGGAGGTTGGTCCTTTGACCGTCACCTGAGATGGCACCATTGTCACCTCACCCGCCTCGTAACCCTCTGCCGCCTTGCCCTGAGGATACGCTTTCAGCGTAAATGCCTTGGTCTGCAGAGCCTCGGTCGTGATCTTGATGACCTCCGGGGACTTCACAACCGGCGTGGACTCCAGCAGTTCCTCATTGTTCACCACTTCCACTCGGATCGGGATCGCACCCGTCACATCATACATTTCCGATAAATCCGCATAGGCGTTGAAATCCGACGCCTTTACCTTATAATCATCCTTCGTCCGGATCTTGAAACTGATCGTCGCCGTTTTTTTGCCTACCACATCATAGGCAAGATCCGCCTGCTCCAGCACCTGATCGTTCGTGATCGTGACCGGAACCTCCCTCGTCGATACCTTGATCGGGTTCGCCACATTCACGACCGCCAGCCACACAAAGAAAGCACAGAACAGGGCAATCAGCTTGATCGCAAGATTATTCGTCAGCTTTTCTTTCATTTCTGCGTCTTCCCTTCCATATTCTGAAACGACCTGTGTTTTCCGTTTCCCGTTTTACCAGAACTGACAATATATCTCTCAGTTCATCTCCATCCTTGACACTCTTAAGCCGTCCGGACACAGCCACCGACACACGCCCCGTCTCTTCCGATACAACCAGCGTCACGCTATCGGTCGCCTCACTGACTCCGACTGCCGCACGGTGTCTGGTTCCCAGCGCCTTGCTGATATCCATATTGTCCGAGAGCGGCAGATAACAGGTCGCCGCTGTCACACGGTTACCGCGAATCACGACCGCGCCGTCGTGCAGCGGTGTGTTGTGCTCAAAAATATTGATCAGAAGCTGGCTCGTCACGATACCATCGACCTCGATGCCCGTCCTCTCGATCTCTCCGAGCGGCGTGCCCCTCTCGATGACGATCAGGGCGCCCGTCTTGACTTTTCCCATCTCAAAACAAGCACGCACCAGCTCTGCAATCGTCTTTTCGCTGAAATCCTCATTTTTCTTCGTATCATCCGTTGAAAACAGCGTCGTCAGCACGTTCTGGCTTCCGATCTGCTCCAGTGCTTTCCGCAGCTCCGGCTGGAAAATAACGATGATCGCCGTTACCGCAATGTACGATGTCTTTTCCAGAAGCCACAGAATCGTATCCAGTTCCAGGATCGCAGCTGCCAGAAAGAATGCAAGAATAAAAACAATACCCTTCAGAAGCGTCCACGCCCGCGTATTTTTGATCCAGATCAGCATTTCATATACCAGAATTGCTATAATCGCGATCTCTATTAAATTTTTAAAGGTTATCTTCGGTACGAACGAGATCCACGAATAAATCTCCGTCAGTATCTCTGCCATTCTTTTCCCTCCCTTTCGGGCTGCGTTTCTGTTACCAGTCACGTACATATGACCCGTCACGCATTTCTTTTAACAACAAGTTTCTTTTATAAAATAGTCTATCTTCTCTTTACTTTATTGATTTCCTGTACCTTTACATCCGTCCTCGAGATCGCAATCTTTGGAACCGCTTTCACATAGTAATAATAATCGTCATCCTCAAACTGCGTGTACTCGGTCCGGCTGTAATCGACCGAAAAAACAAACAGCTGATAGATCAGCGATGCAATGACCGCACCAATCATTCCCACAACCAGCTCCGGCACTGACACCGGAACGCCAAAGCGGAAATCGCCGATAAACACAACCAGAATCTGTAAAATAAGGCCAGCTCCGATCGCGATCCCCCAGGAGTAGTTGATCGACAGTTTCTTGAGCACACAGACCGTCAGCGCCCCCAGGCAGCATGCCGCAATCATGACAAGCATCGCCGGGTTTGCCAGCAGGTTTTTGATGACCTGCGCCAGCATCTGCGTGATCTCAGTCTGCTCACTGCCTGCCAAGAAGCTTCCGTTCTGCTTCACATACAGAATCACGTAGTACAGAAAAATCCCACAGCTCATCGGAATCACCGATACGAGGCTTCCAGTCAGTCCGAGAATCATCGGGACTGCAAACGGCACCTTCAGAAAAAACAAGATCGGCGTTACAATCAGGTACGCGCTGTCACCCGGCTGAAATCCGTAATACAGCAGCACCACGATCAGAAGGAACACCAAGGTGATGAGCGCCACTTCCATCGATGCTGCAAAGAGCTGTGCCAGCAAAAAAATCCCAATCAGAAACGCAATGGCTCCAAATGGGAGAAATGCACATATAATTCCCGCAAACAGCGGCACCAGACCGCCGCTCAGTTTCGGCATCAGTCCGATGTTCTGGTTAATCAGAAACACCGCCGCAAAGGCAGTTATAAAACGCAGGAATGCATTCACAAATGCACTGTATCTCGCATAGAAAGCCTTGAGTGCTTCTTTCCCTGCAAGGAGTCCTCTCATCTGCCTCTCCTCTCTCTCTCCATTTTTCTGGCGCGCCGGTGTATATCGTAGCGCTTATCCAGATGTTTCAGTTTCGCTATGTAGATCCGGTTCATCCTTTCCTCGTACTCATACCGCCCGCCATACACGATGATCGTCAGGACGACATACAGAAAAAGCCCCCCGAGGTATAAAGCTCCTCCTCGAAAAGCCAGTCCCTTCAGTTCATCCATTCCTATCGAACTCAGAACTACTTCTACATTAAATAATACCCACATTCCAAAGAGAAGTATGCTGCACAATGTATAGCTTATAAATCCCCGGAGCAGATTGCGGCTGATATAGTCGCTTTTAAAATACTGATTGACTGTTTTCATCTGGGAAGCATGCTTCTTCTCAAACAGTGCCAGTTCGGTCATTAATTTTATCTTGTCTTCGTTGAGCATACATGGTTCCTTTTTTATATATGCCGCGGCTTCCGGTCCGATACGTCCCGTTTCTGAAACCGCTGCGCCAAAAACGCATTCTTCCATAAATTATAACATAACTTTTTTCTCTTGGCGAGGGGGCGGGGGGATTTTTCATAGGTTTTTCATAAATTTGTAAGGGATTGTCAGACATCAAAAAAGAGCTCTGCCGATCACACATTTTCGCATGATCGGCAGAGCGTATCAAGTCTGTTTCATAAGATGTAAAAACTATGCCTTTTTTGCTTCTTTTTATGTTATGATACTTTTA
>NZ_QUKJ01000008.1:0-64136 GCF_003481065.1 Clostridium sp. TF11-13AC | reverse complement strand
AAGATGTAAAAACTATGCCTTTTTTGCTTCTTTTTATGTTATGATACTTTTATTATGATACCAGGGTCAAAAGGTCAGAAGTTCGACGCAAGCTTGCTTGCAGGAGCATTTTTGACCTTGGAACCCGCCAAAAATATGAGTAAGTAGCCATTTTTCAAAGAAAAATGAGCGAATTACGAATGTTTTTGAAGATTGCGGGAGCATATAGTGCGGAGCAATCTGGTATCAGAGGGGTCAAAATGCCTTTTGACCCCAACATCTTTATGATATTAGGATCAAAAGGTTCGAAACATGCGTAAGCAGCCTTTTCCCAGACAATCAGAAGAAAAGAGGGATTTTGTTTTGAAAATCGCGATTGTAGATGGTTTGTCCAGTGTATGGGTGCAATACCTCGCGCTCCCTTGCTTTGGCGTTTTATTTAAGCTGATAGTAGACGCCGAGATCGGAATGATTTTATTTCTATATTTATTTATCATCGATTATCTGTTGGTCGTGCGTGCCGCCGCTTTCTGCATCTGTCAGGCGCTCTTCGGCTACAACTTTTTCTCCTGTCAGACCGGGTGTTCCAGCTCTGAAAACACGCCGCCTTTCATCCGTCTCTCCGCGGTGCAGACGGGTACCTCCACCCTGTCCATCACCACGGACAACACCAGCGCATTCAGCCCTACCTGGATGAATGAAAAACTGGTATCGACCAAACCTGCTGGAAGCGGCATCGGAACCGAATCGATCCGCATGATCGCCGAACAGTACCACGGCGATGCGCGGTTTGAATGGCGGGACGGCGTATTTTATGCTTCGGTATTGCTGAATCCGTAATGACACAAAAAGGGGATATCCAGTTTTTTCTGCTATCTCCCTACATAACCGGTTCCTGCAGCACGGTTCCCTCCGGGAATGCGGTACGGAACACGCGGCGCACCAGCGGACCTGCTACAATGAGCTGGAACGGAAGCGCCATGATGATGTTCTTCGGAATATTGGTCAGCCAGATGATGAGCAACTGGCTCCATGCGCCGGATTTCACGCAGGCTTCCAGACCGCCATATAAGGACATAACAAATACCATCGGAACGACCATGCAGCAGGAGATCGTGATTACTTTACGAAGTGTGCTGCTCTCCGGTGATACAAAGTAACGGAACGCAATTCCCTTCGCCGGACCGGACACGATGAACCAGTCAAACAGAAACGCATACACGAATGCAAACGGGAATCCGATCCATCCTTCGCGGATCGTTTCCAAGGATAAATGTCCCATATGAAGGGTTACATTGTACATACTCATCCAGAGTACCATCGTGAAACACATGATAACGGAATAGATAAAACTTTCTCTCTTATTTCTTGGCATTTTCCTTCTCCTCCTATAAAATAATTGCTTCTATCCAGATGCAACGGCAAATCAGTCCGACACACCCACGCACAAGATGCTGTCCGTGATAAATTTCACAAAATAAAAGGCAGCAGAAATCGGAAACTCGTTTCGATCTCTACTGCTGTATGCAATCTCACTGCGTTTTTTCAAACTATATTCGATTTGGGTTACGGTTCGCTATTATAACGTCTTTTTTCCATTCGTGTAAGCACTTTTTTTATTTTTTCACAATTTCATCATATTGAACGATCAATTTTTTTATTTTTTATTCCGCTTATGCAACTTGACAAGAGCTGCTTTTTCAGCTCCCCTTTCATTTTTTCCGAATTTTTCCCTAAAAACAGGCAAATAGATATTGACAATACTGCCTTTATTCGATAGAATGTAATAGTATGTTTACATTGAACTGTCCGTGTCCAGGCTTTAATGCAAACCAAATACAAAATGAATTACGAATCAAAATAAAAGAATTTATGATGGAGGTACACTACATTGGCTAACATTAAATCCGCAAAAAAAAGAATCTTAGTTGCAGAGACAAGAGCTGCAAGAAACAAGGCTATCAGATCCAAAGTTAAAACTGCTGTTAAGAAAGTAGAAGCTGCTGTTGCTGCAAAAGATAAGGCTGCTGCACAGGCTGCATTATTAGCTGCTACCAGCGAGATCGACAAGGCTACTTCCAAGGGCGTATACCACAAGAATACAGCTTCCCGCAAAGTATCCCGTCTTTCCAAGGCTGTAAATACTCTGGCTTAATTATCCAGAGCGGATCTTTCGAATTATATATTAAAAATTAACCCAAATTAAAAAACCATTATTCTGTGGGTGTGACAGAATAATGGTTTTTTGTTGCTTCTTTTCCAGCCGGGTCCGGCCGAAGAACCGCTGATTCTGATGCTGGCACTGCCCTTTAGAATCAGCGCACGGAACTTCTGGGCTGACTGATCAGCAGCTCCACCGCCAGCCGGTCGCCCATCCGCCCGGTCTTGACTGCCTCCTCGGCATCCACGCAGGTCTGCACATAGGAAATGAGCTGTTCTTTCGTAAATGCCGCCGCCTGGCTGCTGAGTTTTCCGGCTACGAACGGAGGTACTTTCAATTTCGAGGCAACCGTCCCCCGGTCTGCGCCGGACGCCTGCAATTCTCGCACCAGCAAAAGCTGGTTAAACTGTCTGGCAATCAGGAACAGGATCCGCATCGGCGGCTCCCTGAGTGTCAGCAGGTCTTCGTACAGATCCATCGCCCGCTTCGTCTTTCCCGCCGTGATCGCCGCTACCATGTCGAAGATCTTGTTCGTGATCTGCACGGTCGTGATGACTTTCACATCCTCTGCCGTCACTACCTCACTGCCCATCGTGTAGGAAATGAGTTTTTCCAGCTCCATCCGGATGTTTTCCATATCATCGCCGACGCGCTCCAAAAAGAGATTCATCGTGGAGGGCGTGATCTTCCGCCCATTCTGCGCCAGGATCGTCGCCGCCCATCTGGCGAGCTGCGCGCTGTCCTGCCGCTTCATCTCCGCAATGTGACCCAGATCCTTGACCTTTTTGTAGAGTTTGTTTCGCTTATCGACCGCCTCCTCCACAAATACGATGCAGGTCGTGTCCGGCATCATCGGCAGATACTCCGCCAGCGCCTCCGAAGAAGTCTTGAAAAATCCGCTGTCCTCGATCAGAATCAGACGCCGCTCGCTGAAAAATGGCATCGTGTCCGCCAGACTGATCAGCTCGTTCACATCCAGCCCTTTTCCCTCGAAATAATTGTAGTTCATCGTATCATCGCCCGAGATCGCCGCCCGCAGCTTCTTTTTATAACTCTGCTTCAAAAACGCCTCTTCGCCGTATAGCAGATAAACCGGCTTAAATGTGCCATTTTTGATGTCTTCATTGATCGTCTGCATTAACTCCGTCCCCGCCTCCTGGTTCTATTCGATAAAAACAGATCCATTTTTTCGAATGACTGTCCATCCGGTTACTTTCCTGTCTATTTTTTCACTTCCTACTATTATAAACATTTTTCTAAAATGTTGTCTACTGTAAACCCATAAAAAGAATAAAACAGCAGCTCCTTTTGTTACTTGAAATTTTTCCTTGGTTCACTTTCTGTCAAAACCTACATTACCATCCCCAGCAAAAGATAGACCGCATACGCTACGATCCACGCAATCACGCACTGCGCCATCACGACAAAGCAAGCCCATTTTCCGCCCAGTTCGCGTCTGACCGATGAGATCGCTGCCACGCACGGCGTATAGAGCAGGCAGAAAACCAGCAGACTGACCGCTGAAAGAGGGGTCAGAATGTCACGCAGGCTCTGAGTCGTCCCGAACAGAACCGACAGCGTTGATACAACACTCTCTTTTGCCATAAATCCGGTCAGAAGTGCCGTGCAGACACGCCAGTCGCCTAATCCCATCGGCGCAAACAGTGGTGCAATCACACCAGAAATAACCGCCAGAAGACTCTGCTGGGAATTGGACACAACATTCAGGTGCAGATCAAATGTCTGAAGGAACCAGATTAAAATCGTCGCCACAAAAATAACCGTGAATGCTTTCTGCAGGAAATCCCTTGCCTTTTCCCAGAGAAGCTGGGCGACATTGCGCGCCCCCGGCATCCGGTAGTTCGGAAGCTCCATGACGAACGGAACGGCTTCACCCTTAAATAAAGTTGTTTTAAGAAGCATTGCCATCAAAATTCCCATCAGGATTCCCAACAGATAAAGTGCAATCATAACAATCGCCCCATGATGCGGGAAAAATACAGCGGTAAAAAACGCATAAATCGAAATCTTGGCGGAACAGCTCATAAACGGAGTCAACAGGATCGTCATTTTTCGATCTCGCTCCGAAGAAAGCGTCCGGCTTGCCATGACTCCTGGTACCGTGCAGCCAAAGCCAATCAGCATCGGCACGATGCTCCGTCCGGAAAGGCCGATCTTTCGAAGCAGTTTATCCATCACAAACGCCACACGTGCCATATAACCGCTGTCCTCTAAAAGTGACAGGAAGAAAAACAGCGTCACAATGATCGGCAGAAAGCTCAAAACACTTCCCACGCCATTGCACACACCATCGATCAGCAGGGAATGGAGCACCGGATTGATACCGGCCGCTGTCAGCGCTGCGTCTGCCCGCTCTGTCAGCCATTCAATCACCAGTTCCAGACCATCTGAAAGGACCGCGCCAATCACATTAAATGTCAGCCAGAATACCAGACCCATGATTGCAATAAATGCCGGAATCGCCGTGTAGGTTCCGGTAAGAAGACGGTCAATCTTCACACTTCGCTGGTGTTCCCGGCTTTCCCTCGGTTTGACGACTGTCTGCCTGCAGACTTTTTCGATAAAACCAAACCGCATATCCGCAATCGCAGCTGCCCGATCCAGCCCGCGTTCCTTCTCCATCTGGCAGATAATATGTTCCAGCGTCTCTTTTTCATTCGTGTCCAGATTCAGACGCGCCTCAATCTCCTCATCGCCTTCTGCCAGCTTTGATGCAGCAAAGCGCACCGGAATACCCGCATTCTGCGCGTGATCTTCGATCAGATGCATAATGCCATGCAGGCAGCGGTGCACCGCACCACCGTGATAATCCGCATCACAGAAATCCTGCCGTCCCGGTTTCTCCTGAAAATGCGTTACATGAAGCGCATGATCGATCAACTCTCCGATTCCTTCATTCTTTGCCGCTGAGATCGGGATAACCGGAATTCCCAGTTCTTCCTCCAGTTCGTTGACACGGACAGAACCGCCGTTCTGGCGCACCTCGTCCATCATATTAAGCGCCAGAACCATCGGAATATCCAGTTCCAGAAGCTGCATGGTCAGATACAGGTTGCGCTCAATGTTTGTCGCATCCACGATATTGATGATTCCCTTCGGGTGCTCCTGCAAAATAAACTGGCGCGTCACCAGCTCCTCATTCGAATATGGCGATAAGGAATAGATTCCTGGCAGGTCGGTCACTTTCGTATTTTCATGTCCGCGGATCGTGCCATCCTTCCGGTCCACCGTCACACCCGGGAAATTCCCCACATGCTGATTGGATCCGGTCAGCTGGTTAAAAAGCGTCGTTTTGCCACAGTTCTGATTACCTGCCAGGGCAAACGTCAGGACGATGCCATCCGGCAATGGGTGTTCCTCCGCCTTTGTATGGTATTTTCCACCTTCTCCGAGTCCAGGGTGATCGATCGCGCGCGCCATCGGAATCCCATGTTCCTTTTTGTCCGCTGCTTCGGTTCCTGCCTCGCGTACATTCTCAATCTCTATCTTCTCTGCATCCGCCAGGCGCAACGTCAGTTCATAGCTATGAATCCGCACCTCAACCGGATCGCCCATCGGCGCATATTTTACCATCGTAACCGATGCAGTCGGAATCAATCCCATATCCAGAAAATGATGCCGCAGTGCACCTTCTCCGCCAACTGCCCGAACGGTTGCAGTTTTTCCTATTGGTAAATCCTTTAATGTCATTCTCTGCCTCCATCTCTCTTCATTAGTCAAACTCATTGTATGTCATCAGGCTTCTACATCCGCCTGATTTTGAAGCAAAGCATAGAGAGAAAAATACTATTGAAACTTTTTCTCAATTATGTTTCCAGATAAGTCTATTGTACTTTAGGGAATTTGTCAATCGTTGGAATCTTTAAGAATCTACCAATCAGAAAAAAATAGAAAAGATAAAAGAAAAACAGCAAGGATGAATCATCCTCACTGTCTCAAAATAGCTGGGCTACAAGGATTCGAACCTTGAAAATGACGGAGTCAGAGTCCGTTGCCTTACCATTTGGCGATAGCCCAATCTTTTATTTCATAGCTGTCTCAGCCACATTTATTATTATATCATAAATTTTTGTTTCGTCAAGTATTTTTTTCAAACACTTATGTTTTTTTGAACAATTATAATTATTTACCAGTTCGAAACATTTTACAGTCTCGTAATGCCCCGGATATTTTTCCGTCACGAGGCTTCCTGCAAATAATTCTAATGGTTCTTAAAATTCCTGCTGCCCGAATCCAACTTCTGATAACTCCAGACATATCATGGTTCAGGCAACAGGAATCATATATCCTCATACACTCCGCTTTAATTAGCTGACTCCGCATCTGTCTTCGTTTCTTTTTCCGTCTGCTTTGTCTCCATCTGACTGTACTCTGTCTCCGAGTGCGTGCTCTCTTTTACTGCTTCTGTCAGTGTCTCCGGCGCACGGGATGTCTCGGACGGCTTTGTCTCCACTGTCTCATCATCCGCATCGTCGTCATCCTCATCAATCAGATCGTCCGCAATATCCGGCGTCTCGAAATAGCCTTTTACCGTACCAAAGGAACCGCCGTCCCGCACTGCCACTCCGCCGAGCGTAAACGTGCACTCCGTATTGGCTGGAAGCCCTTTGACGTGAATCTCACAGGAGGTTCCGCCTGTGTCCGTGATTCTCGCCGAATAGCTCTGACCGTCCGGATCTACCACCGACACGGTCGGATTTTTCCATTTAACCTTTTCCTTAAAAACGATGTTCAGCGAACCGCTCTCGTAATCTACATAGTCAATCTTCGCTTTCTTGCCTCCCGAATCGACTTCTTCCTCGTCCTCATCTGCTGCGGCGGTTGTCTCCACCGGGCGTACTGCAGTCGATGGCTGTTCTGCCGGCGTCGGTTCATTTTCCGGCTGACCGGTGCTTTCCACGGTCGTCTCCGCTAAGGTTTCTTCCTCGGTCTGCGGCAATGTCACCTCACGAACCAGAGCCGCATCCGTCTCAATGGTGCTGTCCGTCTTCGAATAACCTACCGTATAAGCACGATCCGCGATCTCCCGCGCAATCTCTTCCATCGTCATACCGGCAAATTTTTTCATATCATTTTCGGTCAGGTCGTTATCCCGAATCAGCTCTCGCAGAAAATACGCTTTTCCATAAGAAATATTGTATTTCTCCGCCAGATCCTGAATCTCCCCGGTTACCTTCATCCGCTGGTCATAGACAACCGCCTGTACCGCGTGTTCCTGCAGGGAAGACTCTACATCCCCTACGACATCCTGACGCAAAGATGATGCCTTTTTCTCATTCTCATTGGACACGGTAACCAGAATCGCATTGTCCAGTTCATCCAGATAACCGTTCCGGACCATCGAACCGATCAATGCGTTGACCGCAATATCAAGGTCTACATTTTTCAAATTCATATCATCCAGGATCGTCTCCGCATCCTCATTAAGCGGATTCGCCTGCAATACTTTCTCGTTCCGGTTGACGGAAAGCTCAATACTCGGATTGACATCGATGCCAATCACCGAATCGACACGGTGATTCTGGTAAAATGAAACACCGCCTCCTAACACAGCCACACACAGACAGGCTGCTGCTGCCATCGCCACGGTCCGCATCCGGCGGTACATCCGTACACGTCTGGATGGTTTTACATAGATCTCCTGTGGCGTCGAGAGATCGATTTTATCAAATACGTTGGGAGTCAGGGCGTCCATCGCCGACCGCAGATGTGACTCAATCTCATCCTGTTCCCACGCTGTTTCAGAGTGATCGGTCAATGTACTCCCTCCTCTCTCAGGTGTTTTTTCAGTTTTTTCATAGCACGGTTGTACTTGGAAAGCACCGTTGCCAGCGGCATCTCCAAATCTGCCGCGATCTCACGATGTTTTAACCCCGCTGATGTCCGCAGAAGTACAATCTGCCGTTCTTCTTCATTTAATATTTTGAGTGCTGCGTGTAATACCATCTTATCCGCAGCATCCTCTATCTGGGGACAGAATTCCCCTGTCTCCATCTCAGAAAGATCCGAAAGCCCGATATCCGCTTCATGCTTCTGGTCACGGAAACGCATATAGCAAAGATTTCTAGCGATCGTAAACATCCACGCCAGCGGTTTGCCCTGCGACTGATAGCTTCCAGCCGAAGTCCAGACCTTTAAATAAAGCTCCTGCATGACCTCCTCAGAGTCCTGCGGATTCCGCAAAATCGACAGAATAAAACCGTATATAGTTTTATCCGTATTCTGATAAAGCTGCTGAAACGCCGCCTTATCTCCCTCTGCCACTCGCAAAAGCAGCTTTTCATCGCTCATCTTATCATAGGCGACCGTCTCTTCCATGGTCGTTAAAAGCCCCATCAAAAACATGGACGAAATTTCCTTTCTATATAACTTAATGCAGATAAACCAGTTCTTATTGCATTTGTTATGAATTTTTTCTGATTCCTGTCCAGCTCCTCGCAGCAGCTGGCAAAAATCAATGCAGCTTTATTCATACTCGACCCGTTCCAGAAAAAGCCCCTCCGGCGGCGCCGTAAAGCCCGCCAACGCTCGGTCACAGGAAAAAAGCGTCTCCGCCACCGATTCCGGTGTCCGCTTATGAAGTCCTACCTCTATCAGTGTTCCGGTCAGGATTCTTACCATATTATATAGGAAGCCATTGCCACGAAAATGCAGTTCGCACACACTTTCCCGCATGGCAATCTCGATGGCAGTGAGATTCCGCACCGTCGATTTTTTTATCCGTTTCAACGAACAGAATGCTTTAAAATCGTGCTCACCTGTCAGATACGCAGCCGCCCGCCTCATGGCCGCTATGTCCAGAGGTTCCCCCAGACCGTACACATATCGGCGCTCAAATACATTTTTCTTCGCTGCCGTCTCAATCCGGTAGCAGTAGGTCTTGGAAACGGCATTTAAACGGCTGTGAAAACGCGTTCCCGCCTCCTGTGCCGATAAAACAGCGATATCATCCGGGAGATAGCGGTTCAGATAAGCCTTTACCTCTTCCGCATCCATCCCACTACACAATGTCGGAAGGTGAAAATTTGCCACCTGGCCCCACGCGTGGACACCGGCATCCGTACGTCCGGAGCCGTGCACTTCAATCGGCTGACCTGCCATTTTCTCCAGAATCTGCTCTAATTTTCCCTGTATCGTCTTGTCCGTGTTTCCCTGCTTCTGCCAGCCGTCATAACGGCTTCCGTCATATTGCAGGGTAATTTTTATATTTCGATCTGGCATATTTTTTCTCCATGTGTTATCTATCTTCATTCTTTCTTTATTCGCAAATATATCCGCCTCGCTGCCAGATACAGCACCGTTCCAGTCAGTGCTCCCGCCATATCCAGCCATACATCGCTGAGCTGCCCGGAACGTCCTTCGGTAAACAGCTGAATCGTCTCATCCAGAAACGGGACCGCAAAAATAGCGATACGATGGAGTTCCAGCCATACATGTCCGTCCGGTGTCAGCGCACACATTCTCCCAGTCCCATCTCCCCGATCAACCAAATCCTCTATCCGCATTTTTTCTGAGACAGTCCGGTTCCTGCGCACACAGGCATCACTCTGTCTAAGCAGCATTCCCAGCCCTGTATATTCAATAAAATGAGCACATTTGCGCACAATATGTTCGGTCAGCCATGGTACAGCCACTCCGGACTCTGCTGCCAGCTTCTGCAAAAACCGGAGGATCCGTCCGCTCTCCGCCGATGACTGTACTGCCGGACGCATGGAATTGGAGTAGATAAACAAAATATATAAAATTAAAACAATATGCCAGATCCAGACCGTCACCAGGACTCTCTGTCTTCCCCGGATATTTTTTTCCACATTCATCTATAAATTCCTGTATCCATTCTATCTTCTATTGATTTATATCTTTACTGATTGGATTGTAAAATGCCGCTCTCTGCAATCCGGCGCACCGCCAGCGCAATCGCATCCTCGTCCTGCACCAGTGCCATCCGCACATGACCTTCGCCCGACGGTCCAAATGCGTTGCCCGGTGTTACCAGAACCCCAGCCTTTTCAAACAAAGTCTGTACAAATTCCAGCGAATCCGTAAATCCTGCCGGGATCGGCGCCCACACAAACATCGTGCCTTCCGGTTTTTCCATCTTCCAACCGATGGATGCAAGTCCGTCGCACAGACAGTCGCGCCGTCTCTCATATGCCGCCCTCGTCGAAGCCACACAGCTCTGGTCACCGCTGATCGCCGCGATCGCCGCTTTCTGAATCGGCAAGAACATACCATAATCCATGTTGGATTTCAATGTTTTCAGATGACTGACCACTTCCTCATTTCCCACACAGAAGCCGACGCGCGCGCCCGCCAATCCGTACGTTTTTGACAGCGAATTAAACTCCACGCCGACCTCGCGTGCGCCCGGAAAACGCAGGAAACTTCCGCAGGTTCTTCCGTCAAACACAAGCTCACTGTAGGCGTTGTCGTGAAGAACGATAATATCATATTTCTTTGCAAATGCAATCAATTCCTCATAGAAACTGTCTGGAGCCAGCACCGCCGTCGGATTGTTCGGGTAGGAAACAATCATAAATTTCGCTTTCTGAGCGACTTCCTCCGGAATTTCCTTCAAATCAATGATGTAGTGATTTTCTTCGCGCTGCGGCATATAGTAAAGCTCTGCCCCCGCCAAAGACGGACCATCCGCAAACACCGGATAACACGGATCCGGTACCAAAACCACATCGCCCTCGTCCACGATCGAAAGTGCGATGTGCGCCAGTCCCTCCTGGGAACCGAGCAAAGAGCAAATCTCTGTCTCCGGGTTCAGCTCCACTCCATAGCGGCGCGCATACCAGTCGGACACTGCCTCCAGAAGTGCCTGCTGATCCTGAATTGCATACAGGTAATTTTCCGGTACCAGACAGGCTTCGCTGAGCGCCTTTAAAATATGCGGTGCGGGGGCAATATTCGGTGCGCCGATGCTCAGATCAACGATCATCTCCCCCTCTTCCAATTTTTTCTTCTTCATCTGCGCCAGCATGGAGAACACGCCCTCGCCAAACCGGTCCATTCTATTTGCAAATTTCATCTTATGTTTTTCCTCGCTTTCAGAAGTTCTTCTATCCACCAGCTGAGTCAACAGCCCCTGACTCTGTCATTCTCCATCGTTCTATCTTTGATTTTTCTGGTTCTCAGCCTTTCTCCGCCATTCTTTTTATCTGGCTATATAAGTATTAATTATAGTACAAGCATATAGGAAAGTAAAGGCGTGTCCAACAACGGAATTTGCCGTAGCTTTTCTAAAAACGTTGTAAAAACAACCGACTTTTCTCAGCAAAACAATTATACTTAATCTCGTAATTGAAACAGTAATTGTTCCGTGCTTTTATCCTCACGGACAGGAAATTTATACATGAAAGTTAAGAAAGACGAGGTTTTTATCATGATACGAAGAATTATTGAAATTGATCAAAAAAAATGCAACGGCTGCGGGCTCTGCGCTTCTGCCTGTCACGAGGGCGCCATCGGCATAGTTGATGGAAAGGCAGCTCTTTTAAAAGATGATTACTGTGACGGTCTGGGAGACTGCCTGCCAGCCTGTCCGACCGGTGCCATCTCTTTTGTCGAGCGCGAAGCAGCGGCTTACGATGAAGCGGCCGTCCAGGTTCATATGGCTGCCCGCAAGGCAAAACAGGTGCTGGAAAATGCAAATACTGCTGCTTCTGCAAACGCTTCCGCCCGCCCTGCATTCAGCGGATGTCCAGGATCCATGAGCCGTTTCCTGAAGCGCACTGAAAGCGCTCCTTCTGAACATGACGATACTCATGCAGATAGCGCCGAGACTTTTAATCCTTCTGATTCAGCATCCATCCCGGTGAGCGCCCTTCAAAACTGGCCGGTTCAGATTAAATTAGCTCCGATCCATGCACCGTATTTCGATGGGGCAAAGCTCCTGGTCGCTGCCGACTGCACCGCTTACGCATACAGCCGCTTCCATCAGGACTTTATCCATGGTAAAATAACCTTGATCGGATGTCCGAAACTGGACAGCATCGATTACTCCGAAAAACTGACCGAAATTATCCGCAGCAACGATATCAAGAGCGTGACCGTTGTCCGCATGGAGGTTCCATGCTGCGGAGGCATTGAACAGGCAGTTAAAAATGCCTTGCAGGCAAGCGGAAAATTCATTCCATGGCAGGTAACAACCATTTCGATCGATGGGCGGATTTTAGATTAATATCTGCCATTCCCCCGATTGACCTACCCAACCATTTCGTGCAGGTTCCGCTCTCTATACACACCTGCCGAATGGACTCAATCAGACTCAAAAGAATACGAAAATTTATATATCTAAACGAGATTTTATTAAGGAGGTTCATTATGGAATACCCATACATCAAAAACATTACTCACGAAAAAGTGCAGTCTTTAGCCGGCCTGGTAAACGCAGAAGACGGTCAGATCGTCAGCAAGACTCTGGCACAGAACGAAGCTGTCAGCGTTACTCTGTTTGCATTTGCAAAAGGCGAAGAAATCTCCACCCATAATTCCACCGGAGATGCGATGGTGACCGTTCTGGAAGGCACCGGCCGCTTCACGGTCGATGGCGTCGAGCACCTGGTTCACGCAGGCGAAGTTCTCGTCATGCCGGCGAAAAAGCCGCACGCCGTTTATGCACCGGAAGCATTTAAATGGATGTTGACGGTTGTTTTCCCATTTAAATAAAGACTGCGCTCAAACTCTTTTTACCATGCAGCCCGACTGATAGCAGCCCTTATCCATTTATTCCAAAACAGGCATACCGCAGGAATCCATGCATGATTTTCATCCTTTTCTCTGCGATATGCCTGTTTTTCATTTTATAAGCACATGGTTGTGTTCATTTTTCCAGTTAATCTCCCTTCAACAGATATGAACAGCAGCTTCCAGCTTTCATTATTCCACATACTCATGTGTCTCCACCCACTGCAGCAGCTTTTCAATCGCCGGATTCGGGTTGCTCTGACGCCATGCGATCTCAAAATCAAGCTCTTCCGGGCTGCCGTCCGCGCGGAGAAGCGGAACCACTACCAGATTCCGCGCATTCCGATAATGGCGGACGGCATATTCTGGGAGAATCGCCACGCCAAATCCCGCTGACACCTCCAGAAGCACCGTCTGTACCTCCCGTTCACGCGCCACGATATTCGGTATAAAACCGCCTTTATTGTAACAAATCAATACTTCTTCCGCCTCATCGTTGGAACGCCCCTGCGGCTGCATGATGATAAAGTCTTCCCGCGCCAGATCACAGTACATCAGATGGCTCTCTCCCGCCAGCGTATGTCCCGGATAAAGAACCGCCATCATCGGAAACCGTTTGAGGAACCGGTGCTTTAAATCCTCGTAATTCTGCGTGTACAGAGACAGATTAAACGCAAGATCGCAGGTTCCATTATCTAACAGCTCATAGAGCGCGCTCATATTTTCCCGCAGCAGATGAATCGAAATATTCGGGTACGCCTCATGAAAACTTCTGAGCGTCTCCGAAAAACGGCTCTGCTCATATCCCCGGATAAATCCGATCGTCAGCTCCCCAGCTACGCCTTCCGCTGCCGTCCGCGCGAGCTTCGCCGCCTCCTCGGCGCGGACCAGAATCGCCCGCGCCTCGTTCAGATATACCTTTCCCGCCGCCGTCAGTTCGACATGGTGCTTGTCCCGCACAAAAAGCGGCACCCCGATCTTCTCCTCCAACGACCGAATCTGCAGCGTCATCGCTGTCTGCGAAATAAAACATTTTTTCGCCGCCCGCGTAAAATTCAGCTGCTCCGCCGCCGCCACAAAATATTCCATTTGTTTTAAATTCATCTCATTTCCCCATTTCTATATCCTATATGTAATCGCGTCTTTTCGATCGAGCAAAAAAATGAATCACGCCGCCCAATTTACGGGCTTTCGATCTGGCTTTTCCTGTTTCGTTATAAGTTTCCCTTATTATAATATCTGTTCTTTCTATTGGCAAGTTTTTCATTCATCCTTTATAATTTTTAATAGTCAACAAAAGAAAGTGAGTGAAAGGTATGAAACAATTCAAAAATTTCTACGAAGGCACATACGCCAAGTACATTCTGCCGGGCGTCCTGCTGCAATCGGTTCTGATTGGCGGCGGCTATGCAACCGGACGTGAGATTTATTCTTACGGTGCGAAATTCGGAGCGATGGGCTGGATCTCCGGACTGACGATCGGCATCGGTTTTGCCCTGTTTGCCTTCCTGACCTTTGAGATCTGCCGGATCTACAAGGTTTACGATTATAAAAACTATATCAAGCAGGTCATTGGACCGCTCTGGCCGATGATGGATATTTTAACTGTCCTCATCGCGATTCTGCTGATTGCCGTTATGGCAGCCGCAACCGGAAGTATTTTCGAGCAGGTCGGACTTCCGAATATTCTCGGCTCCGTTGTGATCGTTCTGATTTGCGGACTCCTGAACTTTAAGGGTTCCAAGATGATCGAGAAATTTGAATCGATCGGTACTATTTTACTGTACGGCGGCTATATTCTGTTTACAATTCTGGTACTCGTCAACAAGGGCGGCAACATTTCCCATGTATTCAGCACGATGGACACCAGCACCTACGACGGCTCTGTCACTGTTCCGTTGTGCATTTACACCGGTATCCTGTATGTTGCCTACAACATCAATTCCATCCCGATGGGCATGTTCTCCCTGACACGCCAGACCAAACGGAAAGAAACCTTTATTTCCGGTCTGATCGCCGGTCTTCTGATGGTTATTCCGTGGTTTTTGTCTTACTTTGCGATGATGTGCTTCTACGGTGACACCTCCATCGTCGGCGCGGATGTCACAACCCCGTGGATGGAAATGATCAAGGCAGTCAACGGCGGACCGGCACTGATGGCACTGTTCAGTCTCGTTATGGGCTGGACGCTGGTTGAGACGGCAACTGGCTGCATCCACATGATCATCGACCGTTTCGACGTTGCCATGGAGGAAAAGGGCGCTGCCAAGCTGTCCGATACAAACCGCGGTCTGATTACGGTCATCACGCTGATCGCTGCACTCGTATTATCCCGCGTCGGCGTTGTCACCTTGATCGAGCAGGGCTATTCGTACCTGTCTTACGGATTTATCCTCTTCTACCTGCTGCCGACGCTGCTGGTAGGCGGATATAAGATTATTAAACATAAAGACAAATAAATATGTAATGATAAGAACACATCCGCCTGTGGTAGATATCATCTTATAGGCGGATGTGGTATAATGTAAACACTTGACGAGGTATTTTCGAATCAACATAGAAAGGAAGTATATGCAATGAAATATGTCGGATATTACAATGGAGAAATCGGCCCCCTCGAGGAAATGAAAATCCCGATATTGGACCGCGCCGTTTATTTTGGAGATGGCTGCTACGATGCCACCACCTTTGCAAACAACAACATTTTTGCCGCAGACGACCACCTCGACCGTTTCTACAACAGCTGCAAGCTGCTGGAAATCCCGTTTGAAATGTCGCGCGAAGAACTGCGTGCCGAGCTGCAGAAATGCATCGATGCCAATGAGATTGACCACGGTATGCTGTACTGGCAGTGTTCCCGCGGAACTACCTATCGTGGACATCAGTTTCCACCTGCTACCGTAAAACCAAATCTGATGATTTTTACTGTTCCGTGCGACCTGATTCCATTTGATAAGACTTTCCGCCTGATCTCGATGGAGGACACCCGTTTCCTGCACTGCAACATCAAGACGCTGAACCTGATTCCAAGTGTCATCGCTTACCAGCGCTGCATCGAACAGGGCTGCCAGGAAACGGTCTTCCACCGCGGCGAACGCGTCACCGAATGCGCCCACAGCAATATCTTAATCATCAAGGACGGCGTTCTCTGCACCCCACCGAGAGATAATCTGATTCTTCCGGGCATCACGTTAAAACACCTGCTGATGTTAGCTGAGAAAAACGGCATCCCGACCAGCGAGGCACCATTTACCATGCAGGAACTGGCAGACGCCGACGAAATCATCGTCAGCAGCTCCGGTGGGCTCTGCATCCAGGCCGTTGAGCTTGATGGTAAACCAATCGGAGGAAAGGATCCGAAGACGCTGAAGACTTTGCAGGATGCTTATGCGGAGTTTTATGCGGAAGATACGAAGGTACGGTAAAAATCCATAAATTTGCCAATCAAGGGCTGTCACTCAAAACGTGGCAGCTCTTTTTTAATTCTTTTCATATTTTTCCCGCTGTCCGTCTGAAATCTTAGTGCCGCCTCATCTTAGATTACCGAAGTATCTTGCAATTTTTATTTTCATATGCTACTTTAACAGTAATAGAAATCGAACTGTAGAATGGAATCTATTCCCAGTCAGGTGTCCGGGAATACTGGATTATCGATCCTGCAAAGGAAAAAGTTGTGGTTTACTATTATGACCGTGATAGTGACCCTTGTCTTTACTCGTTTGATTCTGATATTCCGGTTGGGATCTATCCGGGTCTGAGCATCAAAATCAATGATTTGTTAAAGAATCACTAAAATCTGCAACATTTAAATTCTGTGAAGTTCAACCATATAGCTGAAAATTCACAAAATCAAACTCAACATAGAATCACTTGCAATATATAAAAATATAGGAGGCGTTTTTAAAATGTTATACCCTTTTATGACCTTAAATGACAATACAGAAATTGTCCATTCCGAAATACTGGAAAATTCAGGAAAAGAAGAAGTCGAAGTTCGAATCGAAAAACCAGTTCAGGGCGGCTTTTATTCCGCCACCTGCTGGCTTCCGGAATACCGCTGGGAAAACATTCAGGGATTCTCTCAGGAAGATATCCATTATTTTCAGGAGCTTCTGGAATCCGTCGCCCACATCATTTTGCAGCTGGCAAGAGAAGGTGGAATCGAAGGAGGTCTTGATCATGCCGCAGGTTTTTAAAATTGCTGGATATACGGTTTATTTCTGGGTCAATGAAAACAATCCGCTCGAACCAGTCCACGTTCATATTGCTAAGGGCGTTCCTTCTCCCAATGCTACCAAAATATGGATTACAAAGTCCGGAAAATGTCTTTTGTGCCACAATAATTCGAAAATTCCAGACAAACAACTCCGAATCATCATGCAGATCATCGAAGCCCGGAATAAATCGGTTATTGATTTGTGGTATTCAACTTTTAGAGAAATCCGCTTTTATTGCTAAATTCTTCCCCATCCTCCGGCATCCGCCGAAGGAACCTCACCACCATCGGAATGGTAATCGCCGCAGCTATCCCATCCGCAATCGTCTGTGACGTCTGAATTCCAAAAAGCCCAATCAGATAACTGAGAATCCACAAAACCGGAATAAAGACGAGACCGCTTCGAATCATGGACAAAAAAGTTGCTTTTCCACTCTGTCCGATGCTCTGGAACAGCATATTTCCACAGAGGGAAAATGGCATGAAAAACAGGGCAATACACTGGATACGCAGCGCGGTGATTCCGATGGAAATAACCGCCGGATCATCGCGGAACATTTTTACAATAGGAGCAGCAAATACTATTCCAAACAAAGCAGAAACACTCATAACAGCAAGGTTGCTTCGGATGCTGAACCAGAATGCTTCACGCACACGGCTGTATTTTTTCGCGCCGTAATTGAAGGCGCTGACAGGCTGAAAACCCTGACCGATGCCAAGTGCAATACAGAACAGGAACATGATGACCCGGGTCACAATGCTCATGGCAGCGATGGCGGCATCACCGTAAGGAGCCGAACACTGGTTTAAAATCATCACAGAAATACTGTTAAGTCCCTGACGCATCAGGCTTGGAAAACCGGTTGCGATAATGTTGGTCACATCGGAAAGTCTCCGGGTCATATAGCGGATATGAATCCGGCTCTGTACCTTTTTTCTAAAGAACGGGCTGATCAAGATTGCCATGCTGATGTACTGCGAAACAGCCGTAGAGATACCGGCACCGCGCACTCCCAGATTTAGTTCAAAAATCAGAAACATATCACCAAAAATATTGAGAATACCGCCGGATGCCAGCCCCAGCATGGCGAAAAAAGCTTTCCCTTCATAACGAAGAATGTTGTTCATCACACAGCTGGAAGCCATCGCCGGTGCGGAAATGAGAATCCATGTGCTGTACTCAAGCGCATAAGGCAAAATAGAATCTGTGCTTCCCAAAAGCCGCATAAATGGAACATGAAATAAAAGTCCTAATATTCCAATGCAACCTCCGGCTAAGAACGCTAAAAAGAAGCTGGTGGAAGCAAACACACGGGCACTCTCCACATCATGCGCCCCTAATTTCCGGCTGATATTGCTGCCCGCACCATGTCCAAACATGAATCCAAACGCATTGATTACTGCCATTAATGCAAATACCACTCCGGTCGCACCGCTGACACTCGTTCCAAGCTGGCTGACAAACAGAGTGTCTGCCATATTGTAAATGCTAGTTACCAGCATACTGATGGTGGTGGGAACCGCCAGCCGCAGTACCAGTTTCGGAACCGGCGTCTGCGTCATTTCTTCATATTGTTCCTGTGTGCTGTCTCGTTCCATACGTTTGTATCCTTTTCCTTTGCTGAAATCTATACGCTGAGATCTACGTTACCATAATGATAGTATTTTGTGAAAAATATGTTAAATACGTTCAATTTAAAATTTAAAAAATGTCCCCAAATAGTATGTAAATGCAACATTTCTTAAATGACGAAAAAACTATATAATACACTTAACATCTTTCCTAGCATGAGGAAGTCGTACTTTCTGTTAAGCGTACTATATAGTTTTCACGATTATTCAAACTTACTTATACATATCGTTTCCGGAACAATTTTTTGATTTCCGCAATCGGAGCATCTTTTTCAATCAACTCACGCATGATTTCCTCATCCGGGAGAATCTCCTGACACTTTTTCAGGACAAATTCTGCGTGCTGCGGCGGAACCGCACAGATACCGGAATCATCTGCGATAATCAAATCACCCGGATTAATTTGAATGCGGTTCAGGACAACCGGTCCATTGATCTCCATCGCTTCGATACGGCATTTTCCAGTCTTTGGTGTCACGCCACGGCACCAGGTAGGAACGCCATATTTTCGAATTTCACCCACATCGCGTACCGCGCCATCGATTACAACACCTTCCAGACCACGTGCTTTTGCAGATACGAAGGATTGTCCTCCCATGCTGCTCATATCGGTCATTCCACCGGCATCTCCGACCAGGACATCACCCGGCTCTGCCAGATAATTTACCTCTCTCGATGCCATTTTGATAAAATCATGGTCTATCAAACCCTGTGTAGTTGTTTTCTCAATCGGAATACTGCGAAGTGTCACTGCTGTTCCGACAATCATATGTCCCGGTTCAATCGGTTTTAAATAGCTTCCCGGAATCACTTTATTATATCCCAGTGCATCCAGAATATCGCTGACTGTACCGGTTAGATCGTCTTCCAGTGCCTTAAAACCATCTACGATTTCTTTTGGAACCCGTGGAAATTTGATTTTTTTGATATTTTCCTTATCAATGACTCCCCAGATTCTTCCAGCCGCTTTATATTCCTCATACTCCGCTTCTACCTTCGGATCCATCATAACTATTTCTCCTTTTCTTACTTCGCCCTACACGCTTCGATTTATTTGTAACGTGCTCTGAACAGTGGGCGAAGTTCGCTGATCGGTTTCTTCTCCTCGATTAACTGACGCATTCTTTCCTCAGATGCTGCAATCTTCTCTGCTTCCTCGATAACTGCCTCTGCCAGCTCTGCCGGTACAATGCAGACACCAGAATCATCTGCAACCATCAGATCGCCCGGCTCAACCAATTTGCCGCACAGGGTAATCGGTCCATTCATCTCTACGCACTCCATACGATACTTTCCGGTCACCTGGGTTGTACCGCAGCTGAATACCGGATATCCCATCTCACGGATGGAGCTTACATCACGGCAGCAGCCATTTACGATGTTTCCTGCAAATCCGCAGCTTTTACCAACAGTACAACTCTGTCCGCCCATGTTGGATACTTCCAGGTTTCCGCCGAAGTCAGATACCAGAACATCGCCCGGCTCGCCGATATAATAAATATCACGGGTAGACATTGCAATGAAATCATGGTCATGTGCGCCCTGTGTCGGAGTCTTACGAACCGGAATATTTCGAATCGTAACAGCCGGTCCCACAATCTTGGAACCCGGGATGACCGGTTTTAAATAGGAAGTTGGGATAGCTCCGTCGATTCCATATCCATCCAGAATATCCGAAACGGTTGTGGACATATCTTCCAGTGCATAATAACGATCGATAATCTCTTTCTTAACACGCGGGAATTTAATCTTGGTAATTCTCTCTCTTGGAACCAGTCCCCAGATTCTTCCAGCTTTCTCATATTCTGCATAATCTGCATCTCTCTGCTCGCGAAGTTTTGCTACATCCTCATTGTAAGATTTTACCTGATCTAAATCCATTTTTGTTCTCCCTTCACTGGTTTTACCAGATTTATTTTTGTTTCGGTTATCTGTTCGCCATTAGAAAACCTTGTTCTCAATTCGTAATTAAACAATACTACACCAATCTTTTATTGTCAATCCATTTTTTCTATTTCGACACGTTTTGTCGTCATGCACAAATAATTTTTCACTTTTTGTACATTTTGTTTTCTATCTATGCTTTATTATTTCTTATTAAGAAACTATGTGTCATTGGACTTCTTTTTGTTTCTTGCAAAAAAATGCTGTCATGCAGCTTTCCCGCACAACAGCATTTTTTCTATCTCTTTATTTCGTTTCTTTTTTCTTCTCCGCTTTCCATTCTGTATAAAATGGATATGCAACGGAAATAACCATAAATATCATCAATACGACACAAATCGGTCTCGTAAACAAGGAACCTAAAACCAGTGATAATGAATTCTGATTTAGGGTCAATGCCTGAGAAAGTCCTTCTTCCGCAATCGGTCCTAAAATCAGTCCCAGTACAATCGGAACAACATTATACTGATATGCCCTCATAAAGAAGCCTGCTACGCCGAATACCAGCATTACGAAGACGTCGCCCACGTTTCCGCGGATTGCGTAGGATCCCATAATACTCAGCATCAAAACACAGACTGAAAGTATATTTTTCGGGGTCAATGTAACCAGCGCAAAATGTTTTGCACCAAACAGGCCAATCAGCATCATAATCACATTAGCAATAAAAAGTGCCGCAATAAATGGATATGTAATGCTTTTCTGGGTTGTAAAGAGCCCGTATCCTGGAATCAGTCCATGAACTGTCAGCGCACCCAACAGAATTGCCGTTGTCGCATTGCCCGGTACGCCCAGCGTCAGAGTTGGAATCAGGGTTCCGCCTGTTACCGCATTATTTGCAGATTCACAGCACGCCACGCCCTCTCTTGCTCCATTTCCGAAGTTTTCCTCCTTGGTAAACATTTTACCAACATTGTGTGCAACATAGGAAGCCACATCTCCGCCTGTACCCGGAATAATTCCGATAATAATTCCCAGAACTGCCGAACGGATATATGTAACCGGATACCGGACTAAATCAAGCAGCCGTACCCGCGCTGATTTGAACTGTGCAATCGATGATTTGTCCGCGATTTCAATCGGATTCTTCAGATTTCCCAGAACCTGAGAAACCGAAAACAGACCGATAACTGCTGGAATCATATTGATTCCACCCATTAAAAACGTCTGTCCAAAGGTAAAACGTGCCCGCCCCAGAACCGGATCCATGCCAATGCAAGCAACCAGAAGTCCCGCGCAGCCCATCATAAGACCCTTCAGAACATTTTTTACGGATAAAGATGCAATAATCGTAAGCCCGAACACCGCCATCATAAAGCGTTCCTGTGGACCAAACTCAAACGCAAATTTTGCCAGAGGCGGCGCTAGGAAAATAAGTGCAATCAGACTGATACAGCCGCCCCAGAAAGAGGCAACCGCTGCCTCTGTCAGTGCTTCGTGTGCCCGGCCAGACTGTGTCATCGGATAACCATCCATCGCTGTCGCAGCGGCCGCCGAGGTTCCCGGCGTATTGATAAGAATCGCCGAGATCGAGCCTCCAAACATAGAACCGCAGTACAGTGCGCCCAGAAAAACCAGACCTGCTGTCGGCTCTAATGTGTATGTAACCGGTATCAGCACCGCAATACCCATGGTCGGAGTAAAGCCTGGAAGTGCACCGATTACGATTCCAATTACCGTTCCCAAAAGTGCCAGCAGCAAATTGATCCCGGTAAATGCCATTCCAAAATATGTAAGAATATCTGCCATCTTCCGTCCTCCTATATCAATATGCCCTTCGGGAAGGTAATACCAAGTGCTGTAAACAGTGCGTACATTCCTACTGCAAAAATAACTGTTACAATCAAATCACGCACCACTGTTTTCGACGAAAGCGCCAGTTCAAATATCAGCCCCGTTGCCGCCATCACAATCACAGAGGAAGTTAAAAAGCCCAGAATACGGATGCATACAACCCAGATAATTAAAAGCGCCAATGCAATCCCCAGACGTTTTAACTGTGCGCCGGTGAACGGAAATAATTTCTCATCTTTTTCCGATTTCCATTTCATTCCTGATACCAGCGTTGACAAAAGGGAGAGGGCAATGCCAAGTTTCGCAATGATCCCCGGCCAATACGATGCATTTTCTCCCATCTGTACATCCAGATAAAGAAAGAAAAGGAAAAAAAGTGTCCAAAAAATACCAGAAACACAATTTTTTCGATTCATCGCGTCCTCCTATTTCTTAAAGCCAAGTTCTTCCAGAACCGGAATGATCGCTTCTTTTGACTGGCTGATCTCAGCCGCAAATGTTTCCGAATCTGCATAAGACAAGGTCAGGGACTGCTTTTTTGCTTCTGCAATTACCTCCGGATCCTCTAATACTTTCTTAACTGCCGCATCAAACGTCTCTACAATTTCCGGTGCTACATCCTTGCTGAAATAGAAGCCTGAATATGTATCTGTGCAATATCCTTTATATCCCAGTTCTTCTAAGGTTGGTATGTCGGCATATTCCGGATTATTGGATTTACTTCCAAGGTTGATAACCGGGCGCACATCGTCTCTTCCTAAAAGTTCGCTCTCATTTCCTGAATAAGAATCTACATGACCGCCCATAACAGCTGTGTAATTGTCAGCCGAACCGCCTGCAGACGGTACGCTCGTTGCATCTAACCCCTCGCCATGAAGAAAAACGCTAAATGCAAGCTGGGCAATTCCTCCGTTACCTGCATTTGCATACGAAAACTTGCCCGGATTTTCTTTGATAAAGTCAATCAGCTGCTCTGCATTTTCATACGGCGAATCGTTCTTTACAATTAAGTACATCGGAGCGCTGAACACTTCCGAAACCGGCTGTAAATCTTCCACCGTATATTCAGTCTCTCCCGCTGCTGGTTTGTAAAGAGTAGGTGTCGGCAGTGAAAACAGAACATTGTATCCATCTGCCTCCCGGCTTAAGAAATCAGTTGTTCCGATAACACCAGAAGCGCCACCATTATTTACTACTGCCATGGAAACTCCCAGTTCTTTCTCCAGATACGGAAGAATAAATCGGCACTGTGTATCGGTCGTACTGCCCGCGTTAAACGGTACAATTACCTGAATCGTTTTATTCGGATATCCATCTGCCTGTTGCGTGTTTCCCTCTCCTGCCGCTGCTGATTCTCCACTCTGTCCGCTGCAAGCGGTCAGGGATGCTACCATCAAAACTGCAGCTGCCGCGCAAATTACCTTTTTCATCTTACATTCTCCTTTGACCCTAAAACTTCACTAATCTGCTTGCTCCTTTACAAATTGATTTACATGAATCGTTTGGCGAACGTTCTCTAATAAAAAACCTTGTTTTCTATATAAGAAACACTATCACTAATGACGAAAAAAGTCAATACGAAAAATATATTTTTGAGTATTTTTATTCAATTTGTTTCTTATTTGAGTACATTATTGTATACTGTTTCCTATATGCTTCTATATTTTCTTTTTCTCTTTTTTGTTTCTTTATTTCCACTATCTATTTCATAAGAGACGATTTCCTATAGAAGAACAAAAAAAATCCCCTGAGTCTGTTCAGGGGATAGAAAGCGGAGACGGAGGGATTCGAACCCTCGTGCCGGGATGAACCGACAAACGCATTTCGAGTGCGCCGCGTTACGGCCGCTTCGCTACGTCTCCAATTATACAGGTGCTTCTACTCGAAACACCTGTACTATTATACCCGATTTTTCCCTGTTTGTCATCTACTATTTTTGTTTTTATTCAGTATTTTTATTCAGAAATGCTTTCTCCCTGCGTCATCTGCTCCGACATTTCCTTCGCAATTTCCCGGATCAGGAAGATATAACGTTCCATCTTGACTGCATCCACCCGCATTTTAGGCGCGCCGATCGAAACCGCCGCCCAGACATTTCCAGATTCATCATAAATCGGTGCGCCGATTCCGATTGTTTCTGAATTCAGTTCTCCATCACTGATCGCATATCCCTGCTCACGTATTTTCGCGTATTCGTTCAAAAGTCCCTCTGGGGACAAGATTGTATTTTCTGTAAACGCTTTCATCGGTTCTTCCATCAAACGTTTGCGAATCACACTTTCTTCCTGATAAGCGCCCAGAATCTTGCCGGTTGCTCCTGCATATAAGGGACGTTCCTGTCCAACATTTCCCATAACACGAACAAGCTGCTGACTTTCTTCCCGGTAGATCAGAATTGCCTTTCCATTGATCAGCATACTGAATGAAGCATTTTCCCCTGTCATATCCCGGAGACGAACCAGATATGGTTTCACCATCTTTGATAAACCAATCTTGTCTTCATATGTACGTCCCAACACATAAACCGCCGGTCCCAATGTATATTTATGTTCCGGTGTCTGCGCTGCCAGTCCTGTTTTTACCAGTGATGCAAGCAATTTAAAGGTCCCACTCTTACTACAGCTGATCTGCTCGCCAAGCTCCGTCACACTATGTACATAAGGTGCCCGTCCCAATAATTTTAATAAAGTTGCCGTTTTTTCCGATGAATTCATAGGCTCCTCTCCCTTCGCTTCACAACCATTATACCTTTTTCCCTTCTAAAATCCGTCGAATAGTTGTCATTTCTTTCTATACTACGAAAAACCAGTCTCTTTGTCAACCTTTTAGAAACTCCAATTCCTATTTTAGAACACTTTTTTATTTTTATTCAAAATGTTTCCCTTATCCTTTTTAATTTCTTTCTGTGACCAAAAAAATACCAGTCACCTGAAATATGCGTCTTCATTCCAAAGAAACATTTCTCAAATAACTGGTATTTTTGATTTTATCTCTATTCTACCTGTTGAACGATTTTACTGATAATACGCATCAATTCCGTTCGCAATTCCCCCGGCAATCAATTCCTGATAATCATCCTGTGCCATCTTCTGGTCTTCTTCCGGGTTGCTCATAAAGCCCATCTCGACAATGGAAACCGGAATCTTACACCAGTTGATGCCGCTCATGCTGTCTGTCTCCTGCACACCGCGGTTCTTGAAGCCGGTTGCCGCGCAGACAGAGTCCGTGATCTTCTTGGAAAGAGAATAGCTTGCCGCGTGAAGCCCGCCGTTGTACGGGTTGGTCGCCGTCTGGCACATGGAGAGTGTTCCGTTGACTGTCGTGTTATCCAGCGAATTGCCATGAATCCGGACAAAAATGGAGGCGCCGCTCTTGTTGGCGATCTCCGCTCTCTCCGCATTGCTTAAGTTGACATCGTTGGACTCCCGGATCATGACGACCTGATAGCCTCTCTCTTCCAGAATCCGTTTTAACTTCTTCGAAACTGATAAAGTCAGCTCATATTCCGGCAGCTTCGTCGATACACCTTCGGTGCCGGAAGCCACCTTCGCCTTCATGGTCGAGGAGCCCGGTCCAACTGGTTCTTTGTCCGGATTGCCCTTTGCCTGATGTCCCGCGTCGATCGCTACGATACGTCCGTTGGACACCGGTGCACCCTGTGCATCCGCTTCTGCCCCCTGCGCTGTGACCGTCGCTTCCTCACTGCCCGGCTCGGTCGTCGTCAGGTATTCGGAACGGATAAAACAGCTCTTGTCCTTATAAAGCACCTCGCTCCAGCCGTCTCCGATACCGACGCGCTGCACGCTGTCACCCTGATTCAGCTGTGTCACAATCTCATACTCCGTTCCACAGCCCGAACGCACATTGAGCAGGTTCTCAGTCGCATACACTGTCTCATCGACACTCCGGAAGCCGCTCGCCGTCGTTTTGTCACTCTCCAGCTCGCTCTGGTCCGCAACCGCCGCTGCATCCGCCTCCTGAATGCCCTGTGCATCTTCCAGCTCCAGACTTCGCTTTGCCGCATTCGGCACCTGTTTCTTCGCTGTCTGTTCCGCCGGTTCTGTCTCAGCAGCCGCCATCTGCACCTGCTTCTGTGCCTGATTCGGAAGGGTAAATCCCGCATGGCTTACGCCAATGGAACCCGCCGCGACCACAATCGCGGTTACCGCCGCCCAGAAACGTTTCCGGTAATCCGGTGTGCCTGGCTTTCTTTTTCTGCTTTCTCCTCTTGCCATTTATAAAAAACTCCAATCTTACAGAAGATTCTAACCTCTCCATGATCCGCGCATTCACTGTTTCCAATCAATCGCATCGCAACACAACTTTGATGCCGACAGACATTTCTGCCCAATTAAAATCTTCTTTCATTTCTAAATTATTCGATCGTACCGCCGCCTACGACATATTCGCCGTCATAAAAAACGACTGCCTGTCCCGGCGTCGCCGCTCTCTGCGGCTCATCAAATACGCATTCCACCCGATCTTCGCCAATCTTGCGGATCGTACAGGATGCCCCTTTGTGGCTGTAACGAATCTTCGCACTGACGCGCATCTCCTGATCGCCCAGATCCTCAATCGCCATCCAGTTGAGGTTCCGGCAGGTCAGGCGGTTAGAAAAGACGTCCTCATTTTCCCCGATCACAACCTCGTTCGTCTCCGGACGGATCTCCGTCACGAACACCGGATGACCAAGTGCCAGATTTAAGCCCTTTCTCTGTCCCACTGTATAATGGGTAATTCCTTTATGATGACCTAAAATATTGCCGTACTTATCTACAAAATTGCCTTCGTCAATCCGGCAATTACTATTTTCCTCGATAAATTTTGCATAATCGTTGTCCGGCACGAAACAGATCTCCTGACTGTCCGGCTTGTGTGCCACCGGAAGTCCAATCTCCTCCGCCATCTCTCGAATCTTGTCTTTCGTATATTCGCCGACCGGCATCAAAGTGTGTGCAAGCTGATGCTGGGTCAGGTTATAAAGCGCGTAGGTCTGATCCTTCGCCGCCGTCGCAGACTTGCAGATCGCATAGCGGCCATTCGGCAGCTTCCTCACACGCGCATAATGTCCCGTTGCAATATAATCAGCCCCAATTTCCAGACTTCTCTGCAAAAGGGACTCCCATTTTACATATCGGTTACAGGCAATACATGGATTCGGCGTGTGTCCGTCCAGATATTCCTGTACAAAGTAATCCATGACATTTTCTTTGAACTCTTTTTTGAAGTTCATCACGTAATACGGGATCTCAAGCCGTTCCGCAACCCGTCTGGCATCATCGACAGCGCTCAGACCACAGCAGCCGCCATGCTCTTCCTGCTCTACATTCGTCTCATCCTGCCAGATCTGCATTGTGACGCCGATCACATCGTATCCTTGCTCTTTTAAAAGCCAGGCAGCCACGGAGGAGTCAACTCCTCCTGACATGCCGACTACTACTTTTTTCTTTTTCATCAATACTCTTCTTCGACT
Source organism: Clostridium sp. TF11-13AC (assembly GCF_003481065.1). NCBI lineage: Bacteria > Bacillati > Bacillota > Clostridia > Eubacteriales > Clostridiaceae > Clostridium > Clostridium sp. TF11-13AC. Next base: position 36,221 of record NZ_QUKJ01000008.1, on the reverse strand, counting down.
TCTTCCTCGCCGATATCCGTCTTCGGTTTTACGAGTCCTTTGATCTCAATGCCATTCTTCTGAGCATAATCCCAGAGAGCAGCGTGAATTGCCTCCTCTGCGAGCAGAGAACAGTGTACCTTAACTGGCGGAAGTCCGTCCAGTGCCTCCATAACAGCTTTGTTGGTAACTTCCATCGCTTCCTGGATAGTTTTTCCTTTTACCATCTCGGTCGCCATGCTGCTGGTCGCAACGGCTGCACCGCAGCCAAATGTTTTAAATTTTACATCCTGGATGATCTGGTTGTCATCGATATCCAGGTAAATACGCATAATATCACCGCATTTTGCGTTGCCGACGGTACCCATACCGCTGGCATTTTCAATCTCGCCTACATTTCTCGGATGCTGGAAATGATCCATTACTTTCTCTGAATACATCGGGTGTTTCCTCTCTATATCTTCATTCACTGTGTATGTGTACAGTAACGGAATTTGCCGTGCTTTCGTCTTTAAATACGGCAAATTTCTGCTGCCACCACGTTATCCTACGGCACTTTCAGTTGCAAAAGTACCTATCTGTGGATGTTCATTTTGCTTAAAATGTCTAAATCTTACTGCTGCGGATGTTTCTTAATGTAATCCTCATACAGTGGAGACATAGAACGAAGACGTTCTACAATCTTCTTTAAGCAGTCTACCGTGAAATCAATCTGCTCCATGGTTGTCTCGGCTGACAGGGTCAGACGCAGGGAACCGTGTGCAATCTCATGCGGCAGCCCGATCGCCAGAAGTACATGGGACGGATCCAGGGATCCGGAGGTACATGCAGAACCGCTGGAACCACAGATGCCTTCCATGTCAAGCATGATCAGCATGGATTCACCCTCGATGAACTGGAATGCAAAGTTTGCATTGTTGGAAAGTCTCTGGGAGGGATGTCCGTTGAGGCGTGCAAATGGAATTTCTTTTAATACACGCTCGATCAGGTGGTCACGCATCGCTTTTTCTTTTGCTGTGCGCTCTTCCATCGTCGCCATCGCAATCTCAACTGCCTTGCCGAATCCTACGATACCAGCCGTATTCTCGGTACCGCCGCGGCGTTTACGCTCCTGTGCGCCGCCGTGGATGAAGGAACGAGTCTTTAATCCGGTACGGATATAAAGGAAGCCGGTTCCCTTCGGTCCATTTAACTTGTGGGCGCTGGAACTGAGCATATCGATATGACACTCATCTACATTGATCGGAACATGACAAAATGCCTGTACCGCATCGGTGTGGAATAAAATGCCGTGTTTCTTCGCAATCTCACCAATTTCCTTGATCGGCTCAATCGTACCGATCTCATTGTTTGCAAACATAACAGAGATGAGGATGGTGTCCGGACGGATCGCCTTCTCCAGCTCGTCTAATTTAACAACACCGAACTCATCTACATCCAGATAAGTAACCTCAAAGCCTCTCTGCTCCAGGTACTCACAGGTGTGCAGAATCGCATGGTGCTCAATCTTGGTCGTGATAATGTGCTTGCCCTTTGCCTGATATGCCTCTGCTGTAGAAATCAGCGCCCAGTTATCAGACTCCGTGCCGCCGTAGGTAAAGTAAATCTCGTTGGACTTTGCGCCCAGCGCTTTCGCGATCGTCTCGCGGGCCTGTGCAATCGCTCTCTTCGGCTCTGCCGAAAATTCATAAACGGAAGACGGGTTGCCGTAATACTCCGTAAAATACGGGAGCATTGCCTCCACTACTTCCGGACGCGTTTTGGTTGTCGCCGCATTGTCCAGATAAATCAACTGTTTCATAACTAATAAATCCGCCTTTCTTCTTAGTGTATGCACGCCTGCCTTTATTGTGATTGTATCACACGGAATCTCACGGCAGGAACTCCCCACCTGTAAACATTTGCTGCGTACATAGTTTGTAGCAATAAAGGTAAAAGCTTCATCTACGTTCTTTATTATTATATAGGAAAATTGAAAAAATACAAGCAAGAATGAGCGGGTTTTTGAAAAAACCTAGTTAAAAATGGGGTATATAATGTGCTCAAGCTATTCCACCCTACTTATCCAGACAATAAAAAACCGTCCAGCTAGGAGGGGTCAACTCCTGACTAAACGGTTTTTTATTAAATCTTTGCTCCACTTCTGCCTTGAAATCCGTTACCCAATCGGCAGCAATTCCGTGGAAACGCATGTTATCCTCCAAGAGGGAATCTTCGGATAACTGCTGTAGTGCTGTCATTGGCTTCTGACCGCACATGGAGGGTTGATGCAATAGGGTTTACATAAATAAAAAGAAATAAACTGGTAACGGATACCTGTCAATACTTATACATAAAAGGGATTGGTATTGAATCAGGTTGGTTCTTCACTTGACATATCGCTATTGTAATATTATTATATATTATTAGGATACTTCTAAGTGAAAACTCTTTTTTTTCCTGATGGCTATAATATAACACGCATCGACTTGAAATGCCATCCCCGGAACGAGAATATAAATATTGTTTTTTTACAATAATATAAGCATTTAAAAATAGTTCTATAAAGCAAAGGCTAATTAAGCCAAATGGAGGCAGAAAAATGTATATTAAAAACCCGGAGTATTTTATTACCACCGTCCGTGAGGGAAGCATTTCCAAAGCGGCTGAAAAATTATATCTGTCACAGCCATATTTAAGCCAGTGTATCGCACGAACCGAAAAAGAATTAGGCGTCAAGCTCTTCGATCGCAGCCATATGCCACTCAAACTAACTGAGGCAGGAAAAATCTATATGCGTTATCTGGAAAGTGTCGGAGTCCTGACCGGGCAGTTTGAGGAACAGCTCGGCGAGCTGAAAACGGGGCGCAGCCGTACTCTGAATGTCGGCATGACGCTGTGGCGCGGATCCGTCCTGCTGCCGGATATCCTGCCAAGCTACTCTGAAAGCCACCCGGATGTCCGCATCACCTTACGTGAACACCACACTGCCCAGCTTTCCAAGCTGTTACAGGAGGATCAGATCGATTTTGCCCTGATGAATATGCCGCTCAATCTGGATGATTTCGTCTATGACACCATCTTCAATGAGCGCCTCCTTCTGGTAGCCAGCAAGGACCATCCGGCTATCCGCGGTCTGGAAGCAGGCACTCCGGACCATCCGCTTCCAATCGATATGAAAAAGCTGCGCCGGGAACGCTTCATCCTGCTGCAGGAGGATCAGGTCATGGGACACGCCATGAAAAATCTCTTTGCCAAGATGAATATGGAGCCAAAAGATGCCCTATACACCACCAGCAGTACGACTTCGGTCAACCTGGCGGCAAGAGGGTTCGGCATCACCTTCCTCCCGGAAGGCGGAATCCGCCACACTGCCCACGTGGAGCAGCTTGCATTCTTCACCGTAGACAATCCACCGTTCAGCGTGCCGCTGCTGCTTTTATATAAGAAGAACAGCATTATTTCACCACACGCGAAGGATTTTATCGATATGGTGAAGGAGTATTACCGGAATCTGGAGGAAAAGAAGATTAAGGCATAAGAATTTGCTCTTTCTCTGTGCATTCTGTTTCTACATATATTTTAGAATTTTTGCACAAAACGTACAAAATGGGACTTCAGCCCCTAATAGACACAGGCAGCCTAGACGATATCCGTCGAAGCTGCCTGTGTTTTATTTCATATTTTTCTATCATTTCTTGGTCGAATTTATTTAACATTTGAAGAATTTTTATTCTACTATTCTTCCTTATCCAGATTCCGACCATTCACTCGGTCTTTCAATTCGTAAAGCAAATTTTTTAAGTAACTTTTACTTGCGGATCTTCTCCACAAATTCCTTCAGTCTCTTGCACCCTTCTACCACATTCTCATAGCTGTTTGCAAAGGACATACGGATATAGTGGTCGCCTTCGCTTCCGAATACATCGCCCGGTACCATTGCTACCTTGGCATTTTCAAGAAGCAACGGGGCAAATTCCTGTCCACTCATGCCGAGTTTTTCGATGTTGATGAAGATGTAGAACGCACCCTTCGGGCAGCGGCAGCTCAGTCCGTCGATCTCGTTGATTGCTTTAACTGCATAGTCACGGCGTCTCTGATACTCTTTTACCATGTCTGCTACTTCGTTCTTCTCTTCTTTCAGCGCTACGACACCGGCTTTCTGTACGAAGGAACTTGCACAGGTAACCACGTGCTGATGCAGCTTATTGACAGTCTTGACAATCTCTTCGCTGCAGGCTGCGTAGCCGAGACGCCAGCCGGTCATGGAGTACGCTTTGGAGAAGCCGTTTAATGTGATGGTTCTCTCCTTCATGCCCGGAAGAGAGGCGATGCTGATGTGTTTTGCATCATCGTATAACAGTCTCTCATATACCTCATCTGATATAATCATGATATCGTTCTTCACAGCAATCTCTGCCAGTTCTTTCAGCACATCCTCTGCCAGCACACCGCCGGTCGGGTTGCTCGGAGTGATAAGAACGAGTGCCTTGGTCCGTGGGGTAACCTTTGCACGAATCTCATCCAGATCAATCTGGTAATCATTCTCCTCTTTCAATGTATAGGTAATCGGAACCGCGCCCAGAAGCTTCGGAACATTTAAGTAGTTTAACCAGCCCGGATTCGGAACCAGAACCTCATCGCCCTCGTCGAGAATTGCTGCCATGACATCAAAAACTGCCTCGGAAAGACCTACACTGACGATGATCTCAGTCGGTTTGTACTCTACATTGTTCTGCGTCTTTAATTTCCAGGCAATCGCCTCCCGCAGCTCCATGGTACCAAAGTTGGAAGTATAGAATACATCGCCTTTTTTGATATCCTCGATGCAGGCATTCTTGATGTATTCCGGTGTATCGAAATCCGGACGCCCTAACTCAAAGTGAATGACCGTCTCTCCTGCGCGCTCCATTGCCAGCGCCTTTTCGTTTACTTTACGGATTCCAGACGGAACCAGTTCATCCATTCTTTTTGCGAATAATTTATCCATAATAAAATCTCCTTTTCATTCTGCATATACTCTCAGATTCTCATTGGTCCGCATCTGCTGACACTTTTCCAAGAATATTTTATTTTTCCTGGTAGCCGGCCGGAATTCCGTTTTTCTGTTCTCCAGCCCTTACGCTGCCTTTGTCTCGGTTTCCGCACCAGTTCCCAGCGTATGCATCATGCCCTCGCTGCGTGCTACCACCATGGTGGTTACCACATCACCGGTTACGTTAAAGGTTGTATTTGCCATATCAATCAGTCGGAAGATACCGGCAATCAGACCTACAATCTCCAGCGGAAGTCCCATGTTCGTCAGAAGAATCGTGGTCATGATGATCGCGCCTCCCGGAACACCCGGACAGCCCATAGCTACTAATACAGTAGAAATAATAATGTTTACCAATGCGGACGGTGTCAGGTTCATTCCATAAATCTGTGCCGTCATTACGATAGCTGCTGCATAGTAGATACATCCACCATTCATGTTGATGGTTGCGCCAAGCGGCAGGGAGAACGATGATAACTCGGAAGATACGCCAAACTCATCATTCGTAACAGAGGTTGTGATCGGAAGAGAACCGCTGCTGCTGGTGGTGCTGGCCGTTACAACCCATACTTTCCAGATACCCTGCAGCCATTTCTTTACCGGGAACTTTGCCAGAAGCGCTACCATCGGAATATACATCAGTAAAACAAGGATTACATCGGAAGCATAAACCGTGAGAATCAGCTTTCCGAGCGGTCCAAAGATTTTCAGACCATATGCACCAACTGAATCTGCTAACAGTGCACATACACCAATCGGAGAAAACTCCATAACAATGGCTGTGATTTTATACATTGCATTGGCACAGCTCTGTACACCTGCTAAAAGGCGTTCCCCCTCTTTTCCCATCATGATAAGTGCTACGCCTAAGAATACCGAAAATACGATAATCTGCAGCATATTTGTGTTGGTAAAAGAAGTGAAAATGTTGGATGGGAACATATCGATTAACGTATCAATGATACTCGGCATCGCCTGCGCCTCATAATCAGTCGATTGTGATAACGCGGTTAAATCAAATCCTTTTCCTGGATTGATGATGTTTGCCATGATAAGCCCTAATCCTACACAGAGTGCAGATGTCAGCGCATACAGTCCAACCACCTTCACGCCAATGTTCCGAAGCTTTTTCAAGTCTCCTAAGCTCGCGACTCCCGCTGTGATGGAAAAGAATACCATCGGAACGACAATCATTTTAATCATATTTAAAAAGATGGTTCCCAGAGGTTTTACAATGGTTGCTTTTTCTCCAAATACGAGTCCGATGACAATACCAAGGCCAAAACCGATGAACGTCTTTGTCGCCAAGCTCAATTTCTTTTTTTCTTTCATGAATATTCCCCTTCTTATGCAATACCCTCACTTACTGTTCACACATATGTGACCACCATGTTGTTTCACAGCACTTTCTATTTCAAAAGTGCCTGCTTTAAACAACCTCCTCTATGCTATATTCTCTCCCAGATTTCATTTCCCCAAATGTCCTCCGGGAGAGAGGTATCTGCAGTTCCGGGTAAATTTCCCAATTCACCTGCAAAACATGCCTTCCGTGAACTCCTCCGGATGTCCTGCATTCCGGAAATGCATCTTTGCCATGTTTTGCAATTAGTATGCTCTTGTCATCGCACCGTCTAACAGGATGGTCTGACCAGATACGTATGTATTTGCCTCGGAGCACAGCCATGTAGCCAGACGTCCGTATTCATCGATGGTGCCGTAGCGTCCCATCGGGAACTTCTTCAGGTCTTCCTTCTCGTAATCTGCTACGCTGATGCCAGCCTTGTCTGCACGCATCTTGTTCAGATTTTCGATTCTTGCGGTACCGATACGACCTGGTCCAATGACATTGACTAAGATATTGTCTTTGCCGACCTCACTTGCCAGGGTCTTGCTCATGCCGACAACGCCCATTCTCATGGTATTGGAAAGAATCAGGTTATCCAGGCAATCCTTAACGGAAGAAGAAGTTGAGTTTACGATACGGCCGCCGCCGAGACGTTTCATGGACGGGAGTACCGCACGGATGGTTCTTACGTAGGAGAGCAGGCACATCTCAAAAGCGCCCTCCCATGCCGCATCATCAAAGCTTACGAACGGTCCCGGCTTCGGACCCGGACACATATTTACGAGTGCGTAGATATCGCCCAGTGTCTCAACAGTGTGTTTTACAAGTGCCTCAATGTCCTCCGCCTTGTTAACATCGCAGAGGAAGGTCTCCGGACGGTTTCCGGTTTCTTTCTCAATCTCAGCCTGTGCTTCCAGAAGCTGATCTTTAAACGGTTCTGCGGTACAAATCATAACCTTTGCACCTTCTCTTGCCATCTCGGTTGCAATTCCCTTGCCAAGTCCGGCTGCTGATGCCATACAGAGAACTACTTTGTCTTTTAATCCTAAATCCATACTGTTACCTCCTGTAAAATGAATATATAAAATGATTTGAATGTTCTGTTTGAATTTTTTATTTTCCTACACTTCCTTTTCCGGATGTTTTTTTAAGTCAACAACCGGGTTTACAAGTGGTGTCATCTCGAATCCGTCCGGTCCGGTGATGCGGCACTCTGCTACATCGCCATCCTGGATGTGGAACGCTCTCGGTGTTCCGGTGGAAAGGATGTCTCCTGCGTACCATCCCTGGATGCTGCTGTGCAGGGATACCAGACGCGGCGGTCTGTGGGTCATGTTTGCTACTACGTTTTCTGCATGAACTTCACCGTTGTGAACACTCTGGACCAGAAGTTCATTGACATCCGGTACCTCATCCGGGGTTACAAGCTCCGGACCGAAGGAGAAGAAGGTCGGGAAGTTCTTTACGATGGTTAAATATCTCGGGTTGCCGCTTACATAATCATTTCCCTTTAAGATGGATTCCTCAGTCATATCAAGGATGGTGGTGTAACCGACGATGGCATCCTGCCAGTTTTCTTCGGATATATCTCTGCAATCCTTGCCCATGATGATTCCAAGCTCTGCCTCTGCGGTGGTTTTCTGTGCTTCTTTCAACTTCGGAAGCAGGATTTCATCGTCCGGACCAATCAGGGTGTCTGCCTGTTTGAAGAAGCTTCCCGGAAATCCCTTCGGAGCTGCAGAACCGATGTCTCCGGCATGGTCTACATAGTTAAGGCCGATACCAAAGATACGTTTCGGGTTGCGGTAGAGCGGTCCGTATACAACTTTCTCGCTCGGAACCAGTCCCGGAATACTTTCCAGCTCTTCCTTGCCGCCTGCGTTATACCATTTTGTCAGTCCCGGAATCTGCTGCTTCTGGATGAGACTCATGACATCCTCGGCCCATGCAGTTCCCTTTGCTGCATTCAGTGCCTCAATCGGAAGCACTCCATTCTTTAAGACGATACCGGCTTTTTCTGTTCCGTTCACTTTGATAGTTGCAAATCTCATATGGTTTCCTCCTTTATCTGTCAGAGATTGCTTCTTCAGAAGTTCTATTTGTCTGTTTCTTTTCATTTTGTTTCAGCGTCTGAAACCCAACCTCTTGAAGCTCTCTGTTTCTTTCTGACATTACTTTACCATTCCCACCAAAAATGTTCCAACTCTCTTTCGAATATGGACGTATAGGTAAATGGTTATGGACCATAACGTGTCTAAAATGATACTTGACCTTCCCTAATAAGCGAAAATACGCCTGGATACAGGCTTTCCTTGTAGTTGGAGGAAGTGGAAATGCCTGTTCCAGACGTATGATTTTAAATATATATAATCGTTTTATTAGGTCAGTTTACAAGGAACTACACGCAGACCGAGAAACGGGCTGCTGACAACAAATAAAGGCTGAGTATCAAGCACCGGGAAAGTGCGGGATATTCAGCCTGTTTTGTTGTCAGGGGTTTCCAAAGAGGCTTGCCCCTTGGCACACGACTTTGCTTGCAAAGTGTAGTGTGTTATACGCTCTGTCGGCGTTGCTGCGAAAATAAGGTTGCCGCCGGGGAGGGCAAAGGCGTTTGAAGCAGCAGGAAAACAGGGTTGTGATTGCGTGACGTGGAGCCGCAAGCGCAGGACTGGTTTCATCAGCAGACAGGGCGTATATGAAAGTCCCCGTTCCTCGTTCTACACCGAACTTGTGGACACACTCCCGTAAAAACTGAAATTTTAGACTATTTGTAAATAAACCTTTATATTATCCCAAGTGAAATTTTTAATTCTAATATGCGTAAAACAGATTCATCGATTCGTTCCTCTGTAATTTCTCCCTGTTTGACTGCTTCAAGTATGGCTGGAATTTGCACCTCAAAATCTGTGCAGCATAACATATCATTTCCTGCCTTCACAGCTTGAACTGCAATTTTTGTGTCTTCTGCAAAATTGCGCACACCATCCATAGCTAAGTCATCTGTAATAATAACTCCAGTAAATTTTAATTCTTCCCGCAGGATTTTGTGTACCTGTGAAGACAGCGAAGCAGGGGTTTGACTATCCATGCAGGATACCACATTATGAGAAACTAATACCATATTGGCTCCAGAATCAATTCCTGCTTGAAACGGCAAGAAATCTGAGTTCAAAAATGTTTCATAGGTGCGATTATCATAAGCAATACCTGTATGTGTATCCACATTATTTCCGTACCCGGGGAAATGCTTTAGGACGCTCCCCATACCTTCTTGAAACATGGTTTGCACAACTAAGTGGACATAAGCGGCAGTTTGCTCTGCGTTCTGTCCAAAACTCCGGTCATAAATAAAATCCTCTGGATTTTGCGAAACATCGCAGATTGGGGCAAAGTTCAAATTAATCCCCAAACTATTCAATAATTCACATTTTTCTTGTGTGTCACTTTGAATCAAATCAAAGCCACCTTCAGCATAGAGTTCTTGAGGGGACCAGAAAGGCACAGCTCGCAAATTAGGGTTTGTGCTAACACGGTTGACAGTGCCTCCTTCTTCATCTACTCCGATAAACATGGGGATTTTTGCTGCACTTTGATAACTTTGAATATTCTGGATAATTTCATCTCTTGTTTTTCCAGAAAAGTCTCGGCTAAAAAGAATATAACCTCCAAGATTATACTCCTTTACCTTCTGTACGCTATTTATTTCGGGACAGCGTGCAATAAACATCTGTCCAACTTTTTCTTCCAGCGTCATTGCATTTAGAATTTCTTGTGCTTTCTGTGTCACGGAAGCAGAAGGGGGACTTGGCTCTGTTTCACCAGTTGTTGGTTCAGGATTTTCGGTATTCAAACTGGAATCCGTAACCGTAATGGAAAGTAATTCAACCTCTTGTACAGATGCATTCAAATCCAATTTGCCATGATATGAAACTGTCACTGGATTCCCAATCACTATTCCTGTCTCACCAGTTGAAATATTTACACCTTCTGTTCCAAAATAATATTCACGATTATCCTCACCTTGAACAGTTAGAGTATTCATTGTTGCATCTTTTACAGTTCCTCGAAGCTCTTGTGCAGGTTCAGTTGTACTTGAATTTCCAATAATTTCTATTGTTGCCTCAGACGAGTTTTCCAACAAAATATTATTTACTTTATGCAAACTGGCTATCGCAATGCCTGCACATACAAGAAGCAAGATAATCACACTAAAAATAAGCACTTTATTCCTTTTTTCTTTTTTTACCCGTCTCATGTAATCCTCCTGATTGTTTTATAAAACTACATATATTTTTCTGCAATTATTTTCCTACCTGCTCCATCATCCTCTTTGCCAACTGCCGGAACTGTTCCGCCGTTTCCTCGTCCATCGGAAGAAACTTCCCAATCTGTCCGGCAATCATAGCAGTTACATCGTCCATAGAAAGCAGCTCCTGCTGGTGGTCTTTCATGGTTTCCTGCATGGTTTGGAACATAGCGGTGGTCACAGCTTCTCCTGGCTGTTCTCTGTTGTCCATATCTTTCTTAATATCTCGCAGGATAGCAAGAAATACATTCTTGATTTTTTCAATTTCCGCTTCATGTTCTCCCATCTTCTGTGCGTTCAGAAGTTGCAAATCCTGTTTTGCTTCTGCCCGATGTTCCGGGTGTTCTTTCATCAGATCGGACAAGGAAGCCGTTTCCAGTTCAATCAGCTGATTTCGTGCCATGATACCCTTTGCCGCTGTGTCTTGAAAATAAATCCGTATCAAATCCATCAGTTTCGGGAAGTTCCTGTGTTCCAACAGACGGTTAAGGATTTGCACATCGACTGTACCTGCCACAAGCCCTCTCACAGCTCCCTCGGACAATCCTAATTCAGAAATATCATAACTTTTACGGACACTCAAGGTGGACAAGCCTAATATGTAGTCCGTTGATACCTTAAATTCCTTTGCCACGCCTATGAGAATATCGCTGCTGACCGTCTTTGTTTCCCCACTGACAATGCGGCTCAACTGGGAAGCAGATACGCCTATCTTCTCCGCAAGTTGCTTTTGAGAAATATGATTGCCGTTGCACAAATCAGAAATCCTTTGTCCGGGTGTTCCGGGTAAAGCCATACACAGCACCTCCTTTTCCTATTTCCCATTATACAAGAAAATTGCAGAACTGCAATTTTGAAATTGAATATTGCCCTAAAATGCAATTCTCGCAAGATTCCGGGAATTGCATTTTTTTCGTGTAGACTTAGGGTAGTTCATCGATGAACTGCACCTTGAAAAATGAATGACCATCCGAAAAGGAATACCCCGGTAGGGGAAGCACCGCAACGAGCCACTTCGGGACAAAATGTCCCGAAGTCCGGGGAGCGTGCCAACGCTGGAACACGCCGCAGGAATGGGGCAGGAAGCCTTTTCGGGGAGAACGGCAAAGGAAAAATGGAGGGAACACATGAGAGAGAACCCATATAAACAACTGCCGCCCATAGAGCGCAAGCCGGACGGCTCCCTTTACCGCATGACACCGACACAGAGGAAACAGGCAAACGCCCTGATCCGCCGGGAGTGCTGCTGTTATGAGGACGGGAACTGTATGTTCCTTGACGATGGAGACATCCACGCCTGCCCCCAGACCATTTCTTTCTCGGTCTGCTGCAAGTGGTTCCGCTGGTCGGTCTTGCCGCAAATCGGAACGCTGGAAGCGGAGGTTTTCCGGGATAAGGAGCTAAAACGCTGTGCGGTCTGCGGCAGAGTGTTCGTCCCAAAGTCCAACCGGGCGAAATACTGTCCCGACTGCGCCGCCAGAGTTCACAGGCGGCAGAAAACAGAAAGTGAACGGAAAAGGAGGTCTTGTGTGGACAGTTAGAGGCTGAAAAGTCCTTGATTTACAAGGCTTTACAAGCACAGAACAGGGGTAGGCAATAGAAACTACCGTCTGCCCCCGGAAACAGGCTTCTAACCGTCCACAAAACACGATATGACAAACACCATTTATATCCATCAGCCGGAAAAGGTGGTCAGCTTTATCCGGCTTCCCAATTTCCTCTTTGAAGCCCCCACATTCACACCCCTGTCCAACGAAGCAAAGGTACTGTACGCCTTTATCCTGCGCCGGACAGACCTGTCCCGGAAAAACGGCTGGGCGGACGAATATGGGCGCATTTACCTCTACTATCCCATCAATGAGGTAGTGGAACTGCTCCACTGCGGGTGGCAGAAGGCGGTCAACACCCTGCGGGAGCTGCAATATGCCGGACTGGTGGAGATCCAGAAGCAGGGCTGTGGAAAACCCAACCGCATTTACCCCAAATCCTATGAAGCGGTTCCAAACACCGACTTCAAGAAATCCGGTTATGGTACGCCGGAGGACTGAAAACCGCACTCCACAAGTACGATAATCAATCCTCTTGAAGTACGAAAACCGGACGGTATATAGAAATACAGAGATTAAAACGATTTTATTTATATCTTATCCATTCCTATCCTATCTGAGATATTTTCTGCGGGATTTTCCTGTGGAAAAGTCCCGGAAAAGAACGGAATAGGGAAAGGAGTTTCATGGCACAACACGCAATCTTGCGATTTGAAAAACACAAAGGCAATCCGGCAAGACCGCTGGAAGCCCATCACGAACGGCAAAAGGAACAGTACGCCAGCAATCCCGACATTGACACAAGCCGGAGTAAATACAACTTCCATATCGTCAAGCCGGAGAGCCGCTATTACCATTTCATTCAGAGCCGCATTGAACAAGCCGGATGCCGCACCCGCAAGGATAGCACACGCTTTGTCGATACGCTGATAACCGCCAGCCCGGAGTTTTTCAAGAAAAAATTCCCAAAGGAGATACAGGCGTTTTTCCAGAGGGCGGCTGATTTCTTAATCGGGCGGGTAGGGAAAGAAAATATCGTGTCGGCGGTGGTACACATGGACGAGAAAACGCCCCACCTGCATTTGGTCTTTGTCCCGTTGACAGAGGACAACCGCCTGTGTGCAAAGGAGATTATTGGGAATAGAGCCAACCTCACAAAATGGCAGGACGATTTTCACGCCTATATGGTGGAGAAATATCCCGACTTGGAGCGTGGGGAAAGTGCCAGCAAGACAGGCAGGAAGCATATCCCCACCCGTTTGTTTAAGCAGGCGGTCAATCTCTCCAAACAGGCAAGAGCCATTGAAGCCACGCTGGACGGTATTACCCCGTTCAATGCCGGAAAGAAGAAAGAGGAAGCCCTCTCCCTGCTGAAAAAGTGGTTTCCGCAGATGGAGAACTTCTTCGGACAGTTCAAAAAATACAAGGTCACGATAAACGACCTTTTGGCAGAAAATGAACAGTTGGAAGCCAGAGCCAAAGCCAGCGAAAAAGGCAAGATGAAAGATACGATGGAACGGGCAAAGCTGGAAAGCGAGCTGAAAGACATTCAGCGGCTGGTAGACCGTATCCCGCCGGAGGTGCTGGCAGAACTGAAACGGCAGCAGCGGCACACAAGGGAACGGTGATCGATGACAGAAAACATTTCACGCCGCGGTATGACGGCACTACACTTTGAAAATTAAATACGGAGGTACTATGGAGCATATCAGATACAAGAAAGAAACCGAAGTCGTGACTTTTCAGAGAAAGGAAATCACGCTGGAAAATCTCTCCCCGGTGTTCACGCCGGAGCAGGAAGCGGCAAAACGCCGGGAGCTGGAACAGCAGCTTTATGAGGTGTTCCGCAAGTATGCCGACAAACGGCAGAGTGAGGAAGCCGGGGCATAAGGTTTTCCAAAGCCATCGTTGATTTGCGGGGCTGCTGACGGTATAATAAAGGTGTCAGCAGCTCCGTTTCTTTTTTAAGAAAAGGAGCGACAATATGAATAATCGAATAGACGCAATCTATGCAAGACAATCGGTAGACAAAAAGGACAGCATTTCCATTGAAAGCCAAATTGAATTTTGCAAATACGAGTTGAAAGGCGGTAACTGCAAGGAATACACAGACAAAGGGTACAGCGGCAAGAATACAGACCGTCCGAAGTTTCAAGAACTGGTGCGGGACATCAAGCGGGGCTTAATTGCAAAGGTCGTGGTTTACAAGCTCGACCGTATCAGCCGTTCCATTCTGGACTTTGCCAACATGATGGAGCTGTTCCAGCAGTACAATGTAGAGTTTGTGTTCTCTACGGAAAAGTTTGATACCTCCACCCCGATGGGGCGGGCGATGTTAAATATCTGTATCGTGTTCGCCCAGCTTGAGAGGGAAACCATACAGAAGCGAGTAACGGACGCTTACTATTCCCGCAGCCAGCGAGGTTTCAAGATGGGTGGGAAAGCCCCTTACGGCTTCCATACAGAGCCGATTAAGATGGACGGTATCAATACAAAAAAGCTGGTGGTAAATCCAGACGAAGCGGCAAATATCCGGCTGATGTTTGAGATGTATGCTCAGCCCACAACCTCCTACGGGGACATTACCCGGTACTTTGCCGAACAGGGGATTTTGTTCCATGGCAAAGATCTGATACGCCCCACGCTGGCGCAGATGTTACGCAATCCTGTCTATGTGCAGGCAGACCTTGATGTGTATGAGTTTTTCAAAAGTCAAGGGACGGTCATTGTCAATGACGCTGCCGATTTTACTGGCATGAACGGCTGCTATCTGTATCAAGGGCGGGATGTGAAGCCCAGCAAAAAGAACGACTTGAAAGACCAAATGCTGGTACTGGCTCCCCATGAGGGCATTGTCCCCTCTTACATCTGGCTGACCTGCCGCAAGAAGCTGATGAACAACATGAAAATCCAGTCTGCCCGGAAAGCCACCCATACATGGCTGGCGGGAAAAATCAAGTGCGGGAACTGAGGGTATGCCCTTATGAGTATCTTCAATTCCTCCGGCAAGCAATACCTTCGCTGTACGAAACGGCTGGACAATAAAAGCTGTGCCGGGTGCGGGAAAATCATCACTTCGGAGCTGGAAGCGGTTGTTTATCAGCAGATGGTAAAGAAACTGGCAAGCTACAAGACTCTGACAGGCAGAAAGAAAGCGGCAAAGGCAAACCAGAAAATTGCAGCACTGCAAGTGGAGCTTGCCCATGTGGACAGCGAGATTGAAAAGCTGGTGGACAGTCTGACGGGTGCAACCCCCGTCAGATACCTACCCTGTGTAGTCCCTTGTAAACTGTACTTTATGGCTTTTATAAGTTAATCATTCTAGTAGTATGTTTGATGTCCATAGGAGAATCCTTATGCCTGTCCATGGCACTGAGAATCTGAACACCTATTTTAATATGCAGCCTTGAAAAACGGCACCAGTGCAATCGCTTTCGCACAGTTATGGGAATAGCCGCCGCCCAGGCTCTGCATCCGAGTTTCTATTTTTTCAGCTATGGGATATACTCCAGTATTTTATCTGGTTAAAAATCCGAGTTATTTTTAAATATGGCTCTATAAGCAGATTCCTATCAGTATTTTGTGAAATTTTAAACTATTTTTTAGCCAGTAGAATGTATTTGATAAAATCATCCACTGTTGCCCCCACGCCCGGATAGCGCTTCATCGACAAAAGGATTGCACGCTTTGCCAGCGGATCGCCAATCTTGTAATAACAGAGTTTTTCCGTTTTCTCTGTGTATTTCAGCAGTGCATCCCTAAAAAAGATGATACCGGACTGTCCGCTCCGCGCCACATTATAGGCAGTCTGAAGCTGATCAAAATACATAATCACCTTCGGCTCGAAACCAGCGTGGGCGCAGATATCCATACTCCTTTTATAAGAATCCTGATTCTTTTTCAGCATCAGAAATGGTTCTTTCGAGACTTTGGAAAGGTCCACCGCACGCACCGCTTCATCCAGAAAACTCCGCTCCAGGATTGATTCCCTGGAGATCTGAAACTCTTTCAGCTTCTCATTCACAGCAAAGGAAGCAGGAACCGCCATAATCATATACTCATACCCCAGCGTCACACTCTCAAACATCTCCGGGTCGAGTGCCTCGACATCCATCGTGATATCAAACTGCCCGGTTCTAAGCCCCGCATCCATCCCTGAAATATCCGTCTCCGTCACGTTGATCCGGCACTTTGGATTCAGTCTGCAATAGCCCCGGATCACCTCCGGAAGAAAATACGCACAGAAATATCCGGAGCTTCCGATGTTAATCACACCGGAACGGATACCCGCCAGCTCTGCAAAATGCTGCTCCATCTCATTGCTGAGCTCGTATATCTTCCGCGTTTTTTCCAGATAATACTGCCCCGCCGGGGTCAGTGCCACCGGGTTCACATTCCGGTCAAAAAGCGAGATCCCATATAACTCTTTCTCAATCTTTTTAATCGCACCGCTGAGCGCCGGCTGGGAAATATAGAGTTTCTGGGCTGCTTTTGAAAAACTTCCTTCCTTCGCAATTTCCATCACGTATTCATACTCACGCTTACTGAACATACTCCCATCCCTCCATTGTATCTTTACGTACTACTTTATCTTTTGTCCGGTTATATGTTTAAGCCACTCTCCGAAAAAAAGTAAAAATATTTTTTATGTCATTATAACGAGTTCTTTTTATCACGTCAATTCTGTAATGTATACTAATTTTACACAATTTTCAGTCTCTAAACAACAATCCGAGTATTTTTCACTCTTGCTTTATGAGCCGTTCTTTCCTATAAAACAACGAAAAAGACGCTATGCTGAAGCCTCATTACTTCGTACACAGCGTCTTTTTATCCAGAATTTTATTAAAATCTAAAATTTGAATTATTCAGCCTGCTCAGACTCTTTCTTTGCGTTCAGGTACTCCTGGATGTTTGCCATAACCTCGTCTGCGTTCAGACCATGTACCATGCAGGCCTCCTCCAGAGACTCACCGATCGAAGACGGACAGCCAACACAGTGCATGCCTGCCTCCATCAGAACATATGCAATACCCATATCATACTGAAGCATCTCGCCCATCGTGGTTGCTTTTGTGATTTCCATGATAAATTTTCCTTTCTATTCATACTTGCAGTCTCTTACGCAGCTTTGCGGTTTTCACCGCCGCTGCAAAAACACCGCGATTATTCTTATGCTTTCTTATATTAACACGAATCGCGCGGTTTTACTATCTTTTTTTGTGAAACATAGAAAATGTTACGATTCACTGGAAAAATTTTTCTGAGCTGAAAATTTTGTACAATCCGGCAGCAGCATTGCTCTTCTCTTGCATCCTCTTCTTATTTCTCTTATAATTACCATGATTGTTCTATGTTTTCCTGTATTGAGAATACGATAGTCACTGGCTCCGTTTTTCTGCCTGTGTCGGAAAACATTTTGATTTTTATACATTAAGGAGTTTTATAAAATGGATCCCTTTTCCATGTTAGAATTACTATTATCCGAAAACCAGTTCGAACTTATTCTCCCGGAAACCGGCACTTCTGCTCCCGACACGATCCGCCTGGTTTACCTGATGAATGATGCAGTCGAAAGTTTCCTTCTCTTCCACAACGCCCGCCTGACCGGTACCTACGATCCGGCATACGAGGGCGAACTCGATGCCCTCTTAACCCAGGATGAAAACGAACGCTACGCCCTGATCGTCCATCAGGGAGACTCGGTTGTCACACTCTTTTTCGAAGATCTGACTCTCGAAAATCACTACTATGACTACAGTCAGATCGGGCACTTCTGGATGAAAGGCTACGAATACCTCCGCCAGCTCGAATACCGCATCGCCATCCTGCGCGACAAACTCGACTATCTGGGGGAAAACTCCTGCAACGCAAACGAGCGGGAGCTTGCCTCCCTCGCGGAATTTCCTCCGCTAAACGTCTGCTGCTACCCGGCGGTCCCGGAAAAATACCGCGTCATCCGTGAAAATCCCTGGCATCTCTCCGAAGACGCTTCGCGCGTCTTCCAGTCCATCGCCGTCGAAGCCGGTGATCCAAAACTGCTACATCGCCTGAAGGACTATGAGCAGCACCCCACCAAGCGCCGTGCCCGTCAGATTGCCCGCCTCCTGCACCGGAACACCCATGCCAAGACAGTCGATCTCCTGACCCGGAAACTTCAAAAAGCCTCTTCCGCCTATCCGTCCCGCACCTTCGGAAAAGCCCAGCAGACCCGTCACCTGGCTCTCGAACTTCTTGCCAAAAAAAGACAGAAAGAGCTTGAAAAGCGCGGCATCCGCTCCGAACTGCTGCGTGAAGAACCCTTTACGACAGCGCAGGATTCGATTGAATTTAAGATGCATTTAATGATATGGGAGAAAGGAATTTTGAACCGTAAGGCGAGGATTGAAACCTGGGAGGAGCCGTAGTGGGACGTGAAAAACCTGAGAGCGGCAGCACTGGAAGCCGTTCTCAGGTTTTCACCTTGTTTTTAAGAAAATGATGGTTGGAATAAAATAATTTATTGCAACAGATCCTGCCGGTTGCAGTACTCTGTATGCAGCAGCTTATGTGACAGCTCCCCGCACGGTTCTCCCAGATACGTCTCATAAATTTTCTGGATCGCCGGGTTCTTGTGCGACTGTCTGACCGGAAGCTCTGCCTCTGCCTCATAGATGGCTTTCTTCCGCTTCTCCATGATCGACCATGTCTTAGGCGGATTTCCACCGCCGCCGATGCAGCCGCCCGGACATGCCATGATCTCGATAAACTGATAATCGGCGGTTCCGTTTTTTACCTTTTCCAGCAAAACTTTCGCATTTTTAATGCCATGTGCCACCGCTACCTTGATGACTCTGCCGTTCAAATCAACCTGTGATTCCTTGATTCCCTCGAAGCCGCGGACCGGTGTATAGTCGAGATGTTCCATCTCTTTGCCGGTTACCACCGCGTAGACGGTGCGGAGTGCCGCCTCCATGACGCCGCCAGTCGCACCGAAAATAAGTCCCGCGCCGCTTCCTTCGCCAAATGGATCGTCAAACGGTGTATCCGGAAGCTCGGCAAAATCGATTCCACCGGCACGGATCAAGGCAGCCAGTTCCTGAACCGTGATGGAAATATCCACATCCTGGTAGCCGCTGTCCTTCATTTCCGGACGGGTACACTCAAATTTCTTTGCTGTACATGGCATAACCGAAACGCTGCAGATATCACCCGGATCGATTCCCTCGCGCTTTGCAAACCAGGTTTTAATCAGCGCGCCGAACATCTGCTGCGGAGATTTCGCCGTCGATAAATGCTTTGTATACTCCGGTGCATAGGTTTCACAATATTTGACCCACGCCGGACAGCAGGAGGTGATCATCGGCAGGGTTCCGCCGTTCTGCAGGCGGTTCAAAAGCTCGGTTCCTTCCTCCATGATCGTCAGATCGGCAGAGAAATCGGAATCGAATACCTTGTAAAATCCCAGGCGCTTGAGAGCCGACACCAGACGTCCTGTGCTGACAACGCCCGGCTGTTCGCCCAGTGCCTCCGCCAGCGTAATGCGGACGGACGGAGCCACCTGAATAATCAGTTTTTTGCCTAATTCTTTCTGGCGATATAATCCGTAGGTATGATAATGCACCGTCAATGCGCCGGTCGGACACACCTGCACGCACTGGCCGCAGTTAATACAGTTGGTATCAGCCAGTTTTTCCCCATAGGCCGGGGCGATCAGCGTATGGAATCCACGGTTTTCCTTCGAAAGGACGTTGATTCCCTGAATCTCATTGCAGACCTCCATACAACGCCCGCACAGAATACATTTCTGCGGATTCCGCATGATGGCCGGGGAACTCCAGTCCTCCTTCTGATGGCGGAGCTGCTTGTCATAGCGGATGTCCAGATGCATACCAACATCCTGCGCTACCTTCTGCAGATCGCATTTTCCATCCTTCGGACATACAAGACATTCCTGCGGATGTCTCGCAAAAATCAGTTCCAGAATATTTCTTCTCGCTTTCAGTACCTTCGGGGATGCCGTCTGCACGACCATTCCCTCCGAAACCGGTGTACTGCACGCGGTCGGAAGAAGTCTCTGTCCTTCTACCTCAACCACACAGATACGGCAGACCGCCTTGATGCTCAAATCCTCATGATAGCAGAGAGTCGGAATGTGGATACAGGCTTTCTTCGCCGCCTGGAGGATCGTCGTTCCTTCCTCCACCTCTACCGGCTGTCCGTCGATTGTCAGATGTACCATCATGCTTCTCTTCCCCCTTTCCGCTCAAATCGTCCCGCGTAGGATGCTCCCCGGCTGCGGTGTCTCGCATACGCGTCATACGAATCATACATGACATCACGTTCACCGACTGCTGCACGCCGTATTCCTATCCGGCTGTTCCCATCGTTTCTATAATCTTCTTCTGCTTCATAAATGCCTTCCGCCACAGCTGCCTGTGTACAGACCGGACAGTAATCCCGATCAATGTGCGCCAGATATTCCTTTCGGAAGTTCTGGATACTCGTCTGCACCGGAACTGCGGTCGAATGTCCCAGACCACAAAGTGCGGTCAGACGCATCGTCTCCGTCAGCTCATCGATTTTTTCCAGATCCGGCAGAGTCGCCAGCCCCCGGCTGATGCGGGTAACCAGATTGTACAGCTGCTGGCCGCCCTCGCGGCACGGTGTACATTTTCCGCATGACTCGCCGCGGAAGAAGTCCAAATTGTTTCGCACAATATCTACAATACAGTTGCTGTCGTCGATGACCAGAATCGTACCGCAGCCAAGACGTCCGCCGGATGCCGAAACTGTATCAATATCCAGTGTCATATCGATCTGATCGGCATTGATGATCGCACCGGAGGTACCACCGGTCTGCACGCCCAGAAGCCCTTTTCCATCCGCGATGCCGCCGCACACTTCATAAATGATATCTTTGAGGTTCACGCCCATCGGAAATTCAAATACGCCCCTGCAGACTACATTTCCACAGACCGTAAAAAGCTTTGTGCCCGGGCTGTTAGCTGTGCCGATGCTGCGGTACCATTCCGCTCCGTTTAAGAGGATCGGTGCAATATTCGCCAGCGTCTCTACGTTATTTAACATGGTCGGTTTTCCAAAGAGTCCGTGAATGCTCGGAAACGGCGGACGGAAACGTGGCTCTCCTCGTTTTCCCTCAATGGACTCAAACAATGCCGTCTCCTCGCCGCAGACGTAAGCACCCGCACCGGAGCGGAACTTGATTTCAAAGTCAAAACCGCTCTCCATCATATTTTTTCCTAAAAATCCGCGTTTTTCCGCATCCTCCAGCGCATCTTTTAATACCGGGAACAAATATGTATACTCGGCTCTCAGATAAATATATCCGGTATGGGCGCCGACTGCTTTTCCAGCAATCGCCATGCCCTCGAAGACCGCACACGGGTCGGTCGAGAGAAGAATCCGGTCTTTATTCGTACCCGGCTCTCCCTCATCGGCGTTACAGACGATGTATCTCGTTGGGTAAGATGCGTGGGCGGTAAACTCCATCTTGCGATAGGTCGGGAATCCCGCACCGCCGCGTCCACGAAGTCCGGAGGCGCGGATCACATCGATAATCGCTTCACTGTCCATCGAAAGTGCTTTTTTCAGCGCTTCAAATCCGCCGCGGTCCGCATACTCCTGTGAACTTCTCGGATTAATCTTGCCGCGGTTTTTCAGCAATACGTGCATTTCCTCCATACTATTCCACATCCTCCCGTATATATTGTTTGATAATATCCCTCACCGATTCCGGCGTCAGGTTGCCGTACACGTGCTCATTGATCATGATCGCCGGGGATATTTCACACAGTCCCAGGCAGGGACAGTATTCCAGGGTGAACCTTCCGTCCTCGGTCGTCTCCCCGATGCTGATGCCGAGCTGATCCTCCAGCGCCTGAACGACCGCCTGCGCCCCATGTACGTGGCACGGCGCGCTCTTGCACATCCGGACAATGTAGCGCCCCCTCGGTTTTACCGACAGCATCGCATAAAAGGTGATGAAACTGTACACCTTGTTCATCGGAATATCCATCTCCCTGGCGATGACTGACGCCACCTCCTTGGAAAATGCCGACACAACCTTCTGCGCCCGGATGATCACTGTCATCAGCATATCCGGTCTGCCCTTGTATTCCGCCGCAATCGCAGACACCTGTACCAGCTTTGAAGCCGGTGTCTTATATACATAACTGTCCCTGTCCATCCTGCTCCCTCACTTTCAGTTTGTATTTTTCCAAACTTATTTTTTGTTTGACTAACTGTCTGTTTGATTTTTTCTCGATTATAGGGATGCACTGACAAATTGTCAAGAAAAACTTACAGTTTGGTTTGTTAATTGACAAACAGTTTGTCTGAGAGTATGATGAAAGAAACAGGTTTGCTCTCATTTCCCGTTATCTTGTACCTGAATTTTTGATTTTTAAACAAAAAAGGAGAACATTCTCTTATTTATGTTCCCTATCTACTAACTTTTTTCTATAGAAACAGGATTGACGCAGCAAAATGAACGCGATAAAATTTTTTTCAGGAACTTTGACAAAAGAAAGACAATCCCTGTGCATTTCATTTTCCGAATTATTTTAAGCCGCAAAATTTTGCGATACACACTCGGGGCACAGAGCACCCCAAAGGAGGTATTCATGGAAATTTCCAACTACATGGACTTTCAGTTTCTCATCCGTTTTCTCGAAGGACTTCAAAAGTTTCTCGGAGATAACTGTGAGATCATCGTCCACGATTACCGCAAAGGCTACGATCACACGATCGTCTACGCATTCAACTCACAGCTAAGCGGGCGCGACGTCGGCGGTTCCCCGCGCGGCGGCATGATCACACAGCTCGGCAATGATATCGAGCCGCTCAAGCATTCGATCATTTCCCTCGATACCAGCCAGAAAGACCGGCTTTTTAAGTCCTGCACAACGCTCATCGAGGACGAACATCACAAAATTATCGGATCTGTCTGCTTAAATATGGATGTTCGCGATCTCTATCTGGCACAGAGCGCCCTGCAAAATCTGATCGGACGCCCAGGCACCATCGGCGTATCGGCAGCTGTGGGCGCACAGATCGACGGCATGTCTGGCTGCACACCATCCGGAATGGCTTCTGATGGCACCTTTTCAGGAACTGGCAGCACGGACGGCACGAATGGCGCAAATCAGGCAGCCATGTCTGACCGCGACTTTATTCTCAAAAAGAATGTCGATGATATTTTACAGCACTATATTTATCAGGCAGAGTCCATGATCGGAAAACCGATGATGCTGATGAACAAGGAGGAAAAAATTCGTGCACTCGACTATCTTGACCAGAAAGGCGTCTTCAAGATCACAAAAACCAGCCTGCTCCTGTGCGACGCGATGCAGATTTCCAAGTATACACTGTATAATTATCTGGAAGAAGCGCGGATTTCACGAAAGAGTGAAACGAATGAATAAGAATCATAAACTAATTCTTTCAACCTCTGTTTGCTTATCCTTTTATTCATTTTAAAATATAAAAGACCTGAAGAGCAGCCATTTACCGCACCTTTCAGGTCTTTTTATATTCATTTACCATATTTACATTATTTTCTCAATTTTTCTAGTATTCTTTCTATTATTGTTGCTTCTTACCTATTCTTTTTATCCTATAAACAGACACCACGCCGGAATCGTAATCATCGAAATCAGCGTCGTGAGCACTACCGTTTTCGCTGCAAACGGTGCATCGCTGTCATAGCGCGCCGCAAAAATCGCTGCAGTTGCACCGGCTGGCATTCCCGTCATGATGACTGCCACACCTGCTGCCACCGAATCCAATCCGGCCGCCAGGCTGATTCCATATGCCAGAAGCGGAAGAAGGAACAGACGGAGCACACTGAATTTGAGGGCCGTCGGATTAATAATCTCACGCAGTTTCACATCGGTCAGAATCGTACCGATAATAAACATCGTCAGCGCCGAGTTACAGTTTCCAATGTAGGTAACCGTCGATTTCAGCACGCCCGGAAGCTGCAGCTGTGTCGCCATCAGGAACATACCGATGTAGACACCGACCAGACACGGGTGCGTCAGGACATTTTTCAATACCTTTTTCCGGTCAGAACCGCCTCCAACAAAATAGGATGTACCCGCCGACCACATGACAACGCGCATCGGAATCAGGAAAATGGATGCGTAGAGAAGTCCCATACTTCCATATACGCCTTCCGCAACCGGGTTTCCGAGGAATCCGCCGTTGGAAACGATCGTACAGTATTGAAGCACCTTCCGGTGCTGCTCTGAATATCCCTTAAACAGCACTTTGTTGAGTGCCACACAGACAAGCTGCAAGACAAATCCAACCGCCAACAGCAACCCGCACGTTTTAAAAATCGAAGCATCAAATGAAATCAGGCACGATTTCACAATATTGCAGGGAATCACGATATTCACGCAGAGATCCGTCAGACATTTTTCGCCTTCCTTGCTGATGATCCCGCGCCGTTTCAGTACCGCACCCGCCAGTATCATCAAGAATAAAGAACCCTGTAGGTTGCAAAGTTCGAGTAAATTCATATGGCTCTTCCTCCTTTTCCTACGGCCTTCTTATGAGACGAACCAAAAAACTCCAGATCGGCAGTATGTACAGATACGACGCCACCACCACACTCGCAATCGGAGCACCGACGGCTGCCAGAGGAACGGCTCCGGCGATCGACCACGG
This sequence comes from Clostridium sp. TF11-13AC, assembly GCF_003481065.1. NCBI lineage: Bacteria > Bacillati > Bacillota > Clostridia > Eubacteriales > Clostridiaceae > Clostridium > Clostridium sp. TF11-13AC. The sequence continues at coordinate 11,355 of NZ_QUKJ01000008.1, read as the reverse complement.
AACCAGCGGTGCCAGCACAACCGCCGTATTTTCCAGATCGATTGCAAATCGTTTATTATCTGGATTTCCTTCCTTGCAGAGCTGATGGGTCAGCATGATCGAAAGCGTCTGGTTACAAGCGATCATGGAAGCAACTGCCGCCACCGCAAAGGTCGCACCAAACGGAGTAATTTTCCGGCTCAACGCCTCTATTTTCCCCTGAATCGGCTTCAAGAGCCCAGTTCCCTCGAAAATTCCTGCATAACAGGAGGACAGGCTCACAATCGCAGCCACCTTAATCATTGATTTCAGGCCGCCGCCGTTCATCATAGCATTGAGCGCCGGATCGCTTGCCTGATAACCGGTCAGGCACATCTGTAAAATTTCTTCGATTGTCCGCCCCTGCAACACCACGCTCAGAAACGCCGCCAACACAATGCTGATCAGCATCGTTTTCTTGACCTCCACCCGGAACACAGACAGCACCAGGATAATCGCCGCTGGGATCACCGCGCTCCAATGAAGTACAAAACGATTGGAAAACAGCCCTTCCACATCCATCCGTCCGTTTCCGGCACTCATGGAACGTCCCACTATATAATAGAGAATACATGTAGCCACAAATGGCACCAGCGATGTCTTTACCATTTCGCGGATATTTTCATAAATATCCGTCTTCGTCAGCACACAGACAAGATTCGCGCTGGACGATACCGGTGAACAGCGGTCGCCAAAATAGATGCCAGAAAGAATCGCGCCGCCGATCCAGAACGGGTCAAGCTCCATCGCACGTCCCATCGCCATACAGATAACACCCATCGTCGCGCCGGTTCCAAAGGAGGTTCCGGTCAGGATCGACACCATACAGTTAAGAAGGAACGCGATCACAAGAAATGCCGACGGCGACACCAGCTTCGACGACCAGCACACGATCACGGCGATCGTGCCGGACGCCCGCCACAGCGCTGTGATAAAGCCAATAAGTCCGAAAATCATCAGGATATTGCGGACGGTTTTAACGCCGGAAAGCGACATTTTTCCGAGTTCCGCAAGGCTGTGATTCCGAATCAAACCGTACACACAGAAGATCAGATAGCCGCCCGCCAGCGCCCAGAGCACCGATACGCCGGTAAACACGCAGCCTGCCAGCGCCGCGATAAATGCAAGTAATACAATTCCTTCTAACATAGCTTCACACTCTTTTCCCTACCAACCAGTTATTTTTCGCAGTAATTTTTTATTTTTTGATGTTTTTAGTATATTCCTGTTCTAACTCAATGTCCATCTGTTAATTTATGTATTAAATACAGTTTATTTTTGTATCCTTTAATTTAAGCTATTTCTGCCCTTCTGCCAACTCGGGTCTTCTTTCAGTTTCCCAAAAAATGTGTCCCCAGTGTTTTATAAACATCTTGGTTTTCTTCTACTTTCATCTTCCTCCTCATATACTTTTCTGACATACCCTCCCCGGAGATCTGCCATGCGAAGATTTCATCCTTTGATTACCGGAACCTTGCTCCTGACGGCAGTCGGATTTTTCTGCCGGATTCTCGGCTTTTTCTACCGCATCTTTCTCTCCCGGACGATCGGCGCCGAAGGTCTGGGTTTATATCAGATGATTTTTCCCATACATGGCATCGCATTTGCTCTCTGCGCCGGTCCAATCCAGACTTCGCTCTCCCGCCTGACCGCCGCCTCCCCGGAAAAGGGACGCGCCTTTTTGCGGGTCAGCCTCGCACTCTCACTATCGATCGCCCTGCCGCTGACCTCTTTGATCTACACCTTCGCCGATTTTCTCGCCGCGCGCGTCCTTCTTGCGCCCGAATGTGCGCCGCTTCTGCCCGCACTCGCCCTCTCGATCCCCTTCTGCGCGATCCATGCCTGCTGCTGCGGGTATTATTACGGGCTCAAAAAAACGGCAGTCCCGGCGTTTTCACAGGTGGTCGAGCAGTGCATCCGTATTTTCTCCGTCCTGCTGATCGTCCATGTCTGCCGCACGAACAGGATTCCGATCACGGTGCTGCTGGCTGTCTGGGGGCTGTTGATCGGGGAAGCGGCATCGGCGGTGTTCTGTCTGCTGGTTTATGGATGCTCGAAGCCTGCTGCCACACTGCAAAATACAGACACGCATATTTCCAGCTATTCTCGTCAAACACGAAAAAATACCACCCATTTTCAATACTCATCCCGTTCTACGCCCCCTTATACCCCTGACACTTCCAGCACCACGCCTCCCTCACAAAAAAAATCCGCCCACACTCCCCCCCTGCTCCTCCCCCTCCTCACCATGGCACTCCCCCTCATGGCGAATCGCCTCACGCTCAGCTTTCTCCAGAGTCTCGAAGCCATCTTTGTACCGAACCAGCTTCTCCTCTCCGGGCTCTCGCGGGTTGAATCGGTCAGTATTTACGGAGTTCTCACAGGCATGGCACTCCCCTTTGTCCTCTTTCCATCCGCCATTACCAACTCCCTCGCCGTCGTCCTGCTCCCGGCAGTCTCGGAGGCGCAGGCGCAGAATCAGCCGGACAAAATCGAACGCACCATCTCCATGGCACTCCGCTACAGCCTGTACATGGGAATTCTCTGCGTCGGGCTCTTCACCCGCTTCGGTCCAGCACTGGGCGAAACCTTTTACCACAACGCCGATGCCGGACGTTTCATCCAGATTTTATCCTGGCTCTGCCCGTTTCTCTACCTCTCCACTACCATGGGAAGTATTTTAAACGGGCTTGGGAAAACGGGAACCGTCTTCATCCACCATACGGTTTCCATGCTTCTCACCCTGTCGCTCGTCCTTTTCGCCATCCCGCGATGGGGGATTTTCGCCTATCTGGCGGCGCTTCTCATCAGCGAACTGGTGCTCGCCTTTCTCCACATCCACGCCCTCGCCTGCGAAGTCCCGATCCGCCTACCAGTCAGCCAGGGCATTGTAAAACCGGCATTCTGCCTGCTGGTTTCGATTGGGATGTTAGAAGTTATTCCAAACGCGTCTTACCTGCCTCACCTGTTTCCGCCTGTCCTCATCCAGTCCGGTATCCTTTGCCTGCTGTATATAGGAGGACTGCTTCTCTTACATACAGGTACAGTCAAACAATAAATTATATGCTATTTTGCTATATCCCTTAAATGCAATATGTTTAGGTATTTTCTGGCAATTTACATTTTTTTATTTTATACTTATTACATTCAGGGGGATTTACAAAGGGGGAACTTTTTTGAAATACGATATCAATTTTCGGCATTTAGAATATTTTATCAAGGTAGCGCGCCTCGGATCCATCAATAAAGCCGCCCAGGCGCTCTATATTTCCCAGCCGTATCTTGGGAAAATCATGCACGATCTGGAAGAAAATCTCGGCGCCAGGCTCTTTAACCGCAGCCGCTCAGGCGTAACATTAACGCCTGAAGGAATGGAATTTCTGACACATTCCGAAAAAATCATTGACGAAATGGAACAGCTCTGGTTTCAGAAAAAGAAGGAACAAATCAAAATTTCTGATCCGCTGGCTGTCTCCATGACACGTTTTTCTCATATCATGGAAAGTTTCAGTGAAATAATCCTGCGTCACCGCGATCAGCCATCCTTCTCCCATCGACTGTATGAAGGCAATTCAGACGAAGTCATCGAGGATGTGGTATCCGGGCGTGTCGATGTAGGCGTGTTTCATTTTGACAGCCGCAAACGGCGTGAAATGGAGGCCTTGCTCGAATCAAAAGGGCTGGAATACCATTTTCTTGCCAACATCGAACCACACATTATCATTTCCCGCAAACATCCGCTTCTGCTGCAACAGAAACCGGTCAACCTGCACACACTGGCAGAGTACGGCTTTCTTTGGTATCTTGGACAATGCGATGATTATATTTACCAGCTTCTCTCCGAAGGGGATCAGGATGCAGAAAAAATGCGCTCGAAAATCACCTATCTTTCCAGCCGCGCCACCCTGATGTACATGATCTCGATCAGTGACTGCTACAGCATCGGCATCCACGATTTCGCCAAACAAGAAGCCTCCTACCACTCCACTTCTATTCCGATTCCAAACTGTGGTTTTATGCTGGAATTTGGATATGCAATGCGGAAAGACACGCCAATGACGGCGATCGTACAAGAATTTATTTATGACTTAAAGAAAAAACTTCTCTAAAAAAACACCATCAAAGCTGCCGGACATTCACAGCCGTCCCGGCAGTTTTTTTTTATCCTTTTCAGCACCTCTTCCCCGTTCATCATAAATATTTATTCATATCTGACATATATATCCCGTTATACCTTTTTGTCATATCCCTTAAAGCTGACACGCATTATACAAACTGTCTTCCCCATGCTACCATACTATCAGAAAGCAACACCGAATAAAAAACAGGAGGCGTTTAAGTATGAGAGATGTACTTGAACAGGCCGTTGCACTGGGAAAAACACATACCCATGAGGGTGCAGTTGCCACCTACATACCAGAACTTGGAAAGGTAGATGGCAGTCAGCTCGGAGTCAGTGTTTTTTGCCGGAACGGCAAACGGATTTCCGTCGGGGATACGAAAGTCCGATTCAGTATTCAGAGTATCTCCAAAATCATCACCCTTGCAGTCGCGCTGGAAATCTGCGGCTTCGACCAGGTATTTAAAAAAGTAGGCATGGAGCCGACCGGCGATCCATTTAACTCGCTGATGAAACTGGAAAATACGGACAGTTCCCCCTACAACCCGATGATCAATGCAGGCGCTATCGTAGTGGCAAGCTGCCTTGCTTCCGAAATCAGTTTCGATACCATGCTTGATACCATCCGGGCTCTCTGCATGGATCCGGACATCAACCTCGACAAAAAGGTTTATCACTCGGAAATGTCTCATATTTCCCGCAACCGGGCAATCGCCTATCTGCTGGAGAGCAAGGGGTACATCGAAAAGAATAAAGATGTGGAAAACAGCCTGCATTTTTATGTCAAAATGTGCTCTCTCAGCGTGACGGCAGAAAGCCTCGCCGGACTGGGACTGATTCTCGCCAACGATGGCATTCATCCAGACACGGGGAAACGGCTTTTAAGCAGCCAGGCGGTTAAAATCGTCAAAACACTCATGTTTACCTGCGGTATGTACGATGGTTCCGGCGAATTTGCCGTCCGGGTCGGCATCCCATCCAAAAGCGGCGTCGGCGGCGGTATCTTATCAGTGGTAGACGGCGAGATGGGAATCGGCATCTTCGGACCGGCGTTAGATAAAAAGGGGAACAGCGTCGCTGGAGAATGCGTGCTTGAATATATGTCACATGAACTGCATCTCCATATGTTTGATCCGCAGCGGCACACTTTATAGCAAAAACAATATGTAAATTGTATGAGAGGGGTATTTTAAAATGGCAGATTTATACGCAAAGATAATCGGCACAGCAAGCAACTATCTTTACAGCTACGTGTTAATCATCCTGCTGGTAGGCGGCGGCATCTATTTTACCATCCGCACCAAAGGGGTACAGCTTCGTTACTTACTTGAATCTATCCGGGTTATCCTGGAGCCATCCGACAAGGAAGATGAGTCTATTTCCGCCTTTCAGGCATTGATGGTTTCCACTGCTTCGCGCGTCGGCACCGGAAATATCGCCGGCATTTCTACCGCCATCTGTTTCGGCGGTCCGGGCGCTATCTTCTGGATGTGGATGACCGCGATCCTCGGAAGTGCAACCGCATTTGTAGAAAGTACGCTGGCACAGATCTACAAACGCCGTGCCGAGGACGGAAGTTGCTACGGCGGTCCTTCCTACTATATTGAAGCCGTTCTGAAAAAAAGATGGCTGGGTGTTCTCTATGCTATTTTCATGATTTTGACTTACATGGTTGGATTTAACCTCGTTGCATCCTTCAATGTGGCAGATTCTTTTAAAGTATACAGTTTCTACAATCCAAGCCTGACTCCGATTCTCATCGGTATCATCCAGGCTGTTATCTTCGGCATCTGCATCAGCGGCGGCGGCAAACAGATCGCTAAAATCACAGGAATTCTTGTTCCGGTAATGGGCGGACTTTACATTGCAGCTGCCCTGCTGATGATTATTCTCCACGGAAACATGATTCCGGGTATGTTCGCAAGCATTTTTGAAGGGGCTTTTGATATTCAGGCTATCTTCGGCGGCTTCATGGGATCCGTTGTGATGCTCGGCATCAAGAGAGGCTTGTTCTCCAATGAGGCAGGTGTCGGTGCTTCCGCTACCGCAGCCGGTTCCGCGGGTGTCAGCCACCCGGTCAAACAGGGTCTTGTTCAGGTATTATCCGTATTTATCGATACTATTGTCATCTGCTCTGCAACCGCATTTTTACTGCTCTGCTCCGGCGTTGCACCGAGTGCAGACATGGCTGGCATGGCATATGTGCAGGCAGCTATGAATAACGTATTCGGCACCGCAGGTGTTGTATTTATCACAGTTGCCCTGATTTTATTTGCCTTTACCACGCTACTCGGAAACTACTATTTTGCTGAAACCGGCATGGCTTATCTCTGCGGCAAAACTCCAGTCAAGGGCATCCGGATTACCCAGAGAGTGATCGCTATCGTGATTGTCCTCATCGGTTCTGTGGCAAGTCTCGGCATCGTGTGGGATACCGCCGATGTTCTGATGGGACTGATGGCAGTCATCAACGTACCAATTATCTTCCTGATTGCCAAGCCGGCGCTCCGCTGCCTGGAAGACTACCGGGCACAGAAACAGGCTGGGAAGAATCCGGTCTTTAAAGCAGCTGATATTGAGTTGAAAGAAGAAACCGATTTCTGGAATTAATAAAAACAAAAATCCGCATAAACAGGGCTGTCAGAATCTTTCCCACACATGGTTTCAACCACACTGTGCAAAATTCCGACAGCCCTGCCTGTATTTTTTCATATCTGTATTATATCTATCTTTTTACCGTTTTATTAATCTGCAGCCTTATTTGCGGTTCTTCCAAATCAAAAACATTCCAGCTGCCAGCAGCACCACTCCGACGGCGGCTCCCACCATCCAGTTCGAAGAAGATATTTTCCCCGATCAATTTTATCGAAATCTCTATTTCTATATCTTATACTCTCATAAATAGCAGATTTCTGTTCCTACTCCTGCTCGTCCTCCTTCAGCACGTACGGCGTCATCTGGTATACATAGTAATTCAGCCAGTTCGTGTACAGCGTGTTGGACATATTTCTCCATTTCAGCACCGGCATGGAAAATGGATCGTTGTCCGGGTAATAGTTGCACGGTACCTGCGGATTTAAGCCTTTTTTCAGATCGCGGTGGTACTCGTTGTTTAACGTCATGCGATCATACTCTGGATGCCCCTGAACGAAAATCTGGCTTCCATCCTGGTTCATCACCAGAAATACGCCAGCCTCATCCGATTTCGCCAGAATCTGCAATTCCGGATGTTTCAGAATATCCTCTTCCCGGTCTTCCGTGTAACGGGAATGCGGGCAGTAAAAATAATCATCGAGACTACGGACCAGCGGGATCTTCCGGTTCAAAAGACGATGTCTGTAAATGCCGGAAAGCTTCGTCTTTCTCTGATGTTTCTGGATTCCATAATGATAATAGAGTCCCGCCTGCATCCCCCAGCAGATATGAAGTGTCGAAGTCACATGCGTCTTGCTCCACTCCATGATCTTCGTCAGCTCGTCCCAGTAGTTAATCTCCTCAAACTCCATATTCTCCACCGGCGCACCGGTAATAATCATACCATCAAAGCGCTTGCGGCGGATCTCGTCAAACGTCACATAAAACTTATTCAAATGCGTCTGCGATGTATTTTTCGAAACGTGCGTTTCCAGCATCAGGAATGAACAGTCCACCTGCAGCGGCGTATTCGAAAGTGCCCGCAGAAGCTGCGTCTCCGTATCCTCCTTGATCGGCATCAGATTCAGAATCAAAATCTCAAGCGGACGAATATCCTGGCTCATCGCCCGATCCTCATCCATCACAAATATATTCTCCGATTCCAAAATTGCCTTAGCAGGAAGATCCTTTTGTATTTTAATTGGCATGGTTATATATCCCCTTTTTATATAAAATTCGTTTGAATTTTAGGATTCTATTATATACCGATATGATTCATTTCTACTTACAATAAAAACTATATCAGCATTCCTAATCATAACACAAGCTGCAAAAAAAAGCCAGCTAAACACTGTCTGGCGTCCGGCTTTTTCACCTCTCTTATAGCTTCAAAAACTCCTCCTCCGAAAGAATCGGCACCCCCAATTCCCGCGCCTTCTTATTCTTCGAAGAAGACGACGCCACATCATTATTGATCAGATAATTCGTCTTGGACGTCACGCTTCCGGTCACTTTGCCGCCGCGGCGCTCAATCAGCTCCTGCAGCTCTTTCCGGTTTTTGAAATGTTCCAGCGAACCGGTAATGACGAAATTCATCCCGGCGAATGCCTCATCTGCACCCTCACTGCTTTCTTCGTCTCCTGCCTCAAAGGTCAGCTCCGCCAGCAGATGATCGACGATCGCATTATTCTTTCCATCCGAAAAGAATGCCGTCCACGCCTGCGCCAGAACTTCCCCGATTCCATCAATCTCGACCAGCTCTTCCACGGTGGCGTGGCGCATCGCCTCAAAATCATTTTTAAAATGACGGCAAATCATCTTGGCATTTGCCAGACCGATGCCTGCAACGCCCAGACCGTACACCATTCTCGGCAGGGTCGTGTGGGACGCTTTCTCAGCCGCCGCAATCAGATTGTCATACGATTTCTGCCCGAATCCGTCCATCTCGACGATCTCTTCCTGATGGCGGTCCAGATGGAAAATGTCCGCATACTCATGAATCATGCCGACACCGATAAATTTCTCCAGCGTCGCCTCTGAAAGCCCCGCAATATTTAACGCATCGCGGCTTGTAAAAAGAGTAAAACTCTTGATTTTCTTCGCCTGGCAGTCCGGGTTCGTGCAGTAGAGTGATTTTACATCGTTGAGCTGGCGCACCTCCGTCTGACCGCCGCACACCGGACATGCCTCCGGAATATCCCGGACGCCGCTGCGCGTCAGGTTATCCGCGATCTGCGGAATGATCATATTTGCCTTATAAACCGTAATCCGGTCGCCTGCCCCCAGTTCCAGCGCCTCCATGATGCTGATGTTGTGGACACTGGCGCGGCTGACCGTCGTTCCCTCCAGCTCAACCGGTTCAAATACTGCCACCGGGTTAATCAGCCCCGTTCTCGACGCGCTCCATTCAATATAGAGAAGCTTCGTCTCCTGAATCTCATCCGCCCACTTGAATGCGATCGAATCGCGCGGAAATTTTGCCGTCCGCCCCAGCGACTGGCCGTAGGCAATATCATCATACAAAAGCACCAGTCCATCCGACGGCGTATCATTTTCCGCAATCGCCTCAGAATACATTTTGACCGTCTCCGGCAGCGTCTCTTTTGTCACCTCATGGTACTCTACGACCTCAAACCCCTGTGTTTTCAGCCACTCAAACTGCTCTTTCCGCGAATTTTTGAAATCAATGCCATCCGCCTTTACAAGGCTGAACGCATAAAAATGGACCTGTCTCTGCGCTGTGATTTCGCTGTTTAACTGACGCACCGAACCGCTGCATAAGTTTCGCGGATTCTTATATTTCGCATCGACATCCTCGATCTGCTCATTGATCTTCTCAAAATCCGAATATCGGATGATCGCCTCACCGCGCAGGATAAGCTCACCCTGGTAGGAAATATTTAACGGCACATTGACGAACGCCTTTGCATTTGCCGTGATAACCTCGCCGATCTCACCATTTCCACGCGTAACCGCCTTGACAAGTGTTCCATTCTGATAGGTCAGGACGATCGTCAGACCGTCCATCTTCCAGGATAAAAGCCCGGTCTGCCCGCCGAGCCAGTCTGCCAGCTCTTCCACGCTCTTCGTCTTATTTAACGAAAGCATCGGTTTCTCATGGCGCTCCTTCGGAAGCGCACTGACTACCTCATATCCTACATTCTGCGTCGGGCTGTTCGCAAACACAATTCCCGTCTCTTTCTCCAATGAAACCAGTTCATCATAAAGCTTATCATACTCAAAGTTGCTCATGATCTCCCGGCTCTCCTGATAATAGGCGCGCCCTGCTGCCCGCAGCGTCCCAATCAGCTCCCGTATCCGTTTTGTCTTGTCCTCTGCCATCTATCTGACTCCACCTTTCCCATCGCTCTCTCCAACTACCTCTGAATGCGTTTTCAAGCATTTCTATGCAACCTCATATGTGAACCTGCACTGACTGCCAGACAACATTGTCTCAGCCATTCTTCTTTCCGTTCAAAATATCTTCTAATTTCTGTCTCTCTGCCGCTGTCACTTCCCGGTACTCGCCTGTTTTCAGCCCATCCAGCGTAATGTTCAGCATCCGGACGCGTTTTAATGTCTGTACCTGGTACCCAAGCGCCTCGCACATCCGGCGGATCTGGCGGTTGAGTCCCTGGGTCAGGATGATCCGGAAACTCGTCTTCCCGGTCTTTTCCACCTCACAAGGACGGGTAACCGTATCTAAAATCTTCACTCCTGCGCTCATCTTCCGGACAAACTCACTATCAATGGGTTTATCCACCGTTACCAGATATTCCTTTTCATGTCCGTAACGAGCCCTTAGAATCCGGTTGACCAGCTCGCCCTCATTCGTCATGAGAAGCAGCCCTTCTGAATCCTTGTCCAGACGCCCGATCGGGTAAATCCGGACCGGATAACCTAAAAATTCTACGATATTTTCTGCCCGATCTTTATCAGAAGTCGTGCAGACAATCCCCCGCGGCTTATTGACCGCTAAAAGCACCGGCGCATCCTTGCCGGACACCGCTACACCATCGCACGCCACGCGCTGTCCCGGCATCAGCTTCTGCCCGACCTCTGCCACGCGCCCATCGATCGTCACACGCCCGTCCGCGATCCGCCGATCCGCCTCCCGCCGGGAGCAGATGCCCGCCTCGCTCAAAAAGCGATTTAAACGAACGCCTTCCGCTGGAATCCGGGATTCCTGCTTTTCACTTGGCTGTACTCTCTTGTATGATTTATCATTTTGATTTTTTTGCATTTTATTCATCTCATTTCGATTTATTGTGCCGTAGGATTCCGGCAACCAAAGTATAAAAATTATAACATTTTCGTCCATGGGGGTGAACCTCACATGGCTAAAGTCACATGCTTCTCAGCCGTTTTAAACGGCAAGACTAAATATCGGCGGATACGCCAGTAACTTAGAATTCGTGCGGATACGCACTTTTCCCATGCCGGATACGGCTGGTTTCCACATTACAGGTAGTCCGCTGTATATCTGCCTGCATTTATACCGCTTTTAAATTGTTTACTTCTACATAAAGCTTTCTCAAATCTGCATAAACACAGGAGGTTCTACGCTTCACTGCAGGTACTTT
>NZ_QUKJ01000007.1:0-151594 GCF_003481065.1 Clostridium sp. TF11-13AC | reverse complement strand
TTTTACATACTGTTCAGTTTTCAAGGTTCCTGATGCTTTCGCATCGAACGCAGAAGGAGGGATTTGAACCCTCGCGCCGCTACTAACGACCTACTCCCTTTCCAGGGGAGCCCCTTCAACCTCTTGGGTACTTCTGCAGGTTGATTTTCATATCTTATAAAATTAATAACCGCTCTTGAAACGGAGAGAGTGGGATTCGAACCCACGCGCCCTTTCGGACAAACGGTTTTCAAGACCGCCTCGTTATGACCGCTTCGATATCTCTCCAAAAATGTGCTTAACCATTATATAATGGATATTCATTTTTGTCAAGGACTTTTTCACTTTCTTTTTGAAAGTTTTCACAATCACCTGTGCGTCTTGACTCTTTAATTTTTGTTTCTGCTTTCTCAGCGGCAACAGAACATATTTTATCACTACTAAAGTATAAAGTCAACTGTTTTTTTGACTTTATTTATATTTTTTCGACAATCGAAAAAAAGAGGACGAAAGACCCAAAAGTCCCTCATCCTCTTGATTCTATAACGTCTTCTGATTAGCCAATCAGCTTACCTACGTTCAGCTTAACGCCCGGACCCATGGTAGAAGTCATGGTTACGCTCTTTAAGTAAGCGCCCTTTAAGGTAGCTGGTTTTGCCTTCAGGATAGCGTCAATAAGCGTCTGGAAGTTGTCCGCTAACTGCTCCTCTGTGAAGGAAGCTTTACCTACTGGCACGTGGATAATGTTAGTCTTATCAAGTCTGTACTCGATCTTACCGGCTTTGATATCATTGATAGCTTTGGTTACATCCATAGTAACAGTACCAGCCTTCGGGTTCGGCATTAAGCCCTTCGGTCCAAGTACACGACCAAGACGTCCTACAACGCCCATCATGTCCGGAGTAGCTACTACTACGTCGAAGTCTAACCATCCCTCGTTCTGGATCTTCGGGATCAGCTCCTCAGCGCCTACGAAATCTGCGCCTGCAGCCTGAGCCTCTTCTGCCTTCGGTCCCTTAGCAAATACAAGGATACGAACGGTCTTACCAGTTCCGTGCGGCAGTACAACTGCACCACGGATCTGCTGATCAGCATGACGGCCGTCACAACCAGTTCTGATATGAAGTTCTACGGTTTCATCGAATTTAGCACCTGCAGCCTTCTTCACGATGGAGATGGCATCTGCAGCTTCATAAAGGCTCGCGCGATCTACTAATTTAGCAGCCTCTACGTATCTTTTTCCTCTTTTCATTATAAAAAACCTCCTAGTGGTATTGTCGGGGAATTCCCTCCCACGTTACTGATAAACATCCCGAAAATTACTCGGCAACTGTGATACCCATACTTCTTGCTGTACCAGCGATCATGCTCATAGCAGCTTCAAGGCTTGCTGCATTTAAGTCAGGCATCTTTAATTCTGCGATCTTCTGCAGATCCTCTTTCGAGATGCTAGCTACCTTAGTCTTGTTCGGTGTAGCGGAACCGGATTTAATCTTGCAAGCTTTCTTTAACAAAACGGCAGCCGGCGGAGTCTTTGTGATGAAGCTGAAGCTTCTGTCAGCATATACAGTAATAACAACCGGGATGATCATATCGCCCTGGTCTGCTGTCTTAGCGTTGAACTCTTTCGTGAACTGTACGATGTTTACACCGTGCTGTCCAAGAGCCGGACCTACTGGCGGAGCTGGTGTAGCCTTTCCAGCAGGAATCTGTAATTTAATATATCCTGTAACTTTCTTTGCCATTGTTGGCACCTCCTATAAATTGTGGTAATTGCGGGGATTTCCCTCCCACAGGCTCATAAATGAACCTCTTTACATCATCTTCTTGATCTCTGTGAAGTTCAGTTCAACCGGTGTCTCACGGCCAAACAGTTCTACACGAATCGTCAGGGTCTGTCTTTCCTCGTTGATGGACTCGATAACACCAACGGTATCTTTCCATGCCCCTGTCGTTACAACAACCGTGTCGCCGACCTCAAAGTCAACGACAACGCCGGTTTCCTTAAATCCGAGACCGGCCATCTCCTCTTCCGTCAAAGGAACCGGTTTGGAGCCCGGACCAACAAACCCGGTCACTCCGCGGGTGTTGCGTACTACGTACCAGGTATCATCATTCATAACCATGTTGATCAGTACGTATCCGGGAAACATCTTCTTGGCAACCTGTTTATTGGCTCCATTCTTGACTTCGATAACTTCCTGCATCGGCACGGAAACCTCTAAGATCTGATCCTGAAGGTTCCGGTTCTCGATCGTCTTTTCGATGTCAACCTTTACTTTGTTTTCATAGCCGGAATAAGTATGCACTACATACCAATTTGCTTCTGCCATATTTCTCACCTTTGCCTTTACATAACGAAGTGCAGTCCAAACACGATTGCCGTGTCAAGAGCCGCAATGATAAGTCCCAGCGCAACGGAAACGGCGATGACCGCTCCAGTCTGCTTCGTAACTGTCTCTTTGTCAGGCCAGATGATCCTTTTGTACTCAGCTTTTAGACCTTTCCAGAAACTCTTTTTAGGAGCTTTTTTGGTATTTTCTGTATCACCCATTTTTGTCCTCCAAAGCGCTCAGGCAGATGCCCGATCGCGCAGAACCAACCAGTTACTCTTACTTCGTCTCTTTGTGTAACGTGTGTGTCTTACAGAATCTGCAGTACTTTTTGGTTTCCATTCTGTCCGGATGAGTTTTCTTATCCTTGGTCATGTTGTAATTGCGCTGCTTGCATTCTGTGCATGCCAGTGTAATTCTTGTACGCACAACTTCCACCTCCATTTTTCTTAGTATGCGATCTTTCCACTCTCCAACCGGAAATCTGGTTTTTGAGCATAAAAAAAAGACCTATGTTCTTCCATTCGCCCGTCTACTATATCATAAAAGAAGCGGCGCGTCAAGCAATAACTTGCCGACATTCGCCGCCTCTTTTATATTATAGATATCGTTTTCACTCAGTGCAGGCTGGAACCAGATTCTGCCCGCGCCTCGTATTTCACATTATCAGGACTTACAATGATGCTATAAAACAATCAGAAACGTTTACTCATCGGTTTCTTCCTCATCTGCCGCCTGGCTTCCGATAAAATGCGCCATTTTTCCAATCTTACCCATATGGCTTGTATCCACGCGGGTGATCTCCGGCTCATCAGCTTCCACAACATCATCCTCAAGCGCGGCGTTCTGATGCAGGGCGCCGCCCTCCTGATTCTCCGCATTTTCCGGATTTTTTGTCACGGATGGATATTCTTCCGGGTTTTCCTTGGCATCCGCAAGCTTTTCATTCATGAATGTCTCAAACTGCTTTTGCTCTTCCTCGCTGGAAAATGCCGACTTGGCGATAAACTGCCAGGTTTTCTCGTTCGTCTCAAGCAGATACATCCGCTCAATCTCAACCATCTGCTCAATGTCGCTGTAGCTGTAAGTCTTGGTCATCTCCTGTGCCGCAACCGTCATGGTCAGTGTCTTCTCATCCAGCGTCAGATGTACGACTGGGAAATTGCCCGTCTTTTCCAAATTTTTAAGTCCGCTCCGTTTCCAGATCATCCGCTCCTGGTTCTGGTTTGAAATCATGTAAAACATGCCGATGCCGACCAGCACCGCTATCACGATGGACGGTACAAGAAGAACCAGATTGCCCTTTGCCTGCATCACATTTTTTCCCAGAAAGAGAGCTAAAAATGCGACATATAAGAGTGCCGACACCATCTTCATTTTCTTGGACTCATGCTTAAGCACGTTCCAGTGAATCCAGTTTTTATAATCTTCCTTTTCCAGGCGATATTCAAATTCCTGCATTCTTTTTACTCCTTTTCTTTCTTACTTGAAATCTCCCCCTGCATTCCTTCCGTCTCCTGAACCTCTTTTTGCCTCTCCCGCAAACTTTTAGATTCAAATGCTTTCTACTATTCTTTTCATCCAGAAATGCCGGAGTATTTCCACTTATAAGGCTTCCCTCTGCCTATCTTCTCTATCATATCCCACTTTAGCGTCCTTGTCCAATACAAACGGCAAAAAAGCAGACTTTTTCGATCCCCGCAGACAGAAGCGCCCGGGTACACGCTTCCGCCGTGCTGCCGGTCGTATAAATATCATCCACGAGAAGCACGTTTTGCACACCACTTGCCCGGATTGCCTCCGAATCTGCCTGAAACGCCTGCTGTAAATTCCGGAGCCGTTCATCTGGATTCAGCTCTTTCAGGGGTTCTGTATTTCGTATCCGATATAAAAATTCCGGGCACACCGGCATTTCCAGCCGCTCGCCCATCCGCTTTGCCAGAACCTCCGCCTGATTGAAACCGCGTTTCCGTTTCCGCGCCGGGTGGACCGGAACGGGAACCAGACCGTCAAACTGCCACTCCTCCCGATTTTCATACTGCCTCAGCTTTTCCGCTGCAGCTTCGGCATAAAAATCGAGATATTCCCTCTTATTTTTATATTTAACCGCTGCCATCGAGCGCGCAGCTTCCTCCGTATAGTTAAAGAGTGCCATCCCACGCGCAAATAATCGGCGGTGTTTCACACAGTCTGGACAATATTCGATTTCTTCACTCCAAACTTCTTTTCCACATTTCTGACAAACCGGCGATTTGACAGGCGAAAGCCTCAAAAGACACGAAGGACAGATAAGCCCGCCCTTCGGCGTCACGATCTCCCCGCAGACCGGGCAGCGCCTTGGATATAGCGCATCCAGAGCGGCGCGGGGGAATTGATTCCATTTTATATTTTTTATCACAATGTCTCCATAATTTCTTCAATGCGGTCGCGCAGTCCCGAATAGCGCTTCTGTTCCATCGCATTGTCCACCATCTGCTGAAACACATACGGGACACCGACCAGGCAGACACAGGCTCTTGCCCTTGTAACCGCCGTGTAAATCAGATTCCGCGTCATCAGCATCTGCGGTCCGCTCCAGACCGGAATCACGACCGCCGGATACTCGCTTCCCTGCGACTTGTGGATCGTGATCGCATATGCCAATTCCAGCTCCTCCAGCTGCTTGAAGCTGTACTCGACACGTTTTCCCTCATCATACTCCACGGTTACCAGCTCCGCAAAGGTATTGATCTCGCGGATGCGCCCAAGATCCCCGTTGAACACGCCGGCTCCCTTGTCCACCGGGATGCCGCTGCGGTTGTAGGAAGTCCACTCAATCTGGTAATTGTTCTTGATCTGCATGACCTTGTCGCCCACACGAAACGTCGTCTCGCCATACTCTTTTTCCGCCTTTTCTGCCGATGGCGGATTTAAAAATTCCTGCAAAATGGAATTTAACCGTATCGATCCCAGCACTCCCTTCCGCATCGGCGTCATGACCTGTACCTCAAACAAATCGGCATGGACGTAATTCGGCAGTTTTTCACGTACCAGCGTGATCATTGCATTGATGATCGCATTCGGATCATCACGCTTTATAAAGAGGAAATCCCTGCTTGACTTTCCGATCGGAATGCGCTCTCCGGCATTGATGCGGTGGGCATTGACGATAATATCGCTCTGCGCCGCCTGCCGGAAAATCCGGGTTAGCTTTACCACATGGAAACACTCTGACTCGATGATATCACGCAGGACATTGCCCGGTCCGACGCTCGGAAGCTGATCCACATCACCCACCAGAATCAGACGTGTGCCGACATTGACCGCCCGGAGCAGCGAATGCATCAGATTGATATCCACCATCGACATTTCATCGATAATGATGACATCAGCTTCCAGCGGATTGTCCTCGTTCCGCTCAAAATGCATCGAAGTCGTCCGGCTCTTCTCATCCTCCTCTGGCATTCCCGTCAGTTCTAACAGGCGGTGAATCGTCTTCGCCTCATAGCCTGTCGCCTCGGTCATCCTTTTTGCTGCGCGTCCGGTCGGGGCTGCCAGCAGGATATCCATGTCGCCCTTTTCAAAATACCGGATGATCGTGTTAATCGTCGTCGTTTTTCCGGTACCCGGACCGCCCGTGATTACCAAAAGTCCGCAGTTGACCGCCTCAATCACCGCGCGGATCTGCAGTTCATCCAGCTCGATCTGTTCCTCTTTCTGGATGACTGCCAGACTTTTCCGAATCTGTTCTTCCGATTCGGAACCAGTGATGTTTAAGTCGTGCAGCATGCGGGCGGTGTTTAGCTCGGTATAATAGTAGTGTGATGCATAAACGGCGCATTCCGGGGCGTTTGCTATATTTGATACATTTGATGCATTCGGTTCACCCAAAACATCTGGCTGCGGCTGCATCTGCCCCGACACTGCCGATTCCGCCTGAACAAAAACATCCATTTCTGCTGTTTTCTGCTTTTTCCTCTCCCGGATCACCAGCCGTTTATCCATCTGCATATCCATCAGATGCTTGTCAATCTCGGAAATCTCAACCTGTAGAAGCTTTGCCGCCCGATCCGCCAGCTCGTCCTCCGGCAGGTATGTGTGCCCGTTCGCCGTCGCCTGATAGAGTGTATACAGGATGCCGCTCTTGATGCGGAAATCCGAATCTGCCACGATTCCTATCTTCGCCGCGATCTCGTCTGCCATCTTAAAACCGACGCCCGGAATATCGTCCGCCAGCTTATACGGATTGTTCTGGAGAATCGTGTACATTGCCGGACCGTATTCCTGGTAGATTTTAACCGCCAGATTGATGGAAATGCCATAATTTTGCAGAAACATCATCGCCTGGCGCATATCGCGCTTTTCCTCGACCTGTTCACCGATGGACATCGCCATTTTTTCACTGATTCCCTTGACCTCCGCGAGGCGTTCCGGCTCTTCTTCCATGATGCGGAATGTGTCCGCCTTAAATTTTTTAACAATCCTGGAAGCTAAAGCAGCCCCGACGCCTTTGATGGCGCCGGAGCCTAAATATCGTTCCATGGAAACAGTATCCTCAGGCGCTTTCAGCTCATAGCTTTCCACCGCCATCTGTTCCCCGTAAATCGGATGCTCGGTCATACGCCCGCTCGCCTCGATCATCTCGCCCTCTGCGATGTAGGAAAAAGTGCCAACCAGCACATATTCCTCCCCGTCGTCCAAGCCGCTGATAGAGAGAACCGTATAGCCATTGTCCTCATTGCGGTATTTTATTTTTTCAATATATCCTTTAACTGCTGCCATATTTTTATGCTATCCGCCTTCCGGCGGTTCTCTTTAATCGTAGTTTTTCTTCTCACCGTGAGCGAACTCGATAAACTTACCAGTTCCGATCGCAACTGCGGTCAGCGGATCCTCTGCGATCATCGTGGAAATGCCAGTTTTCTCCTCGATCAGGGCATCCAGACCGCTTAACAGTGCGCCGCCGCCTGTCAGTACGATACCACGGTCAAAAATGTCGGCTGCCAATTCCGGCGGCGTCCGCTCGAGTACGTTGTGAACGGCATCTACAATCTGGAGTGCCGGCTCGCGCAGCGCTTCCAGCGTCTCGTCGGATGTGACAACGATCGTCTTCGGAAGTCCGGTAACCAGATTTCGTCCGCGCACTTCCATCGTGATTACCTCCGGACGGCGGTATGCCGCACCGATATTTATCTTGATCTCCTCAGCGGTTCTCTCACCGATCAAAAGATTGTGTTTCTTTCTCATGTAACGGACCAGTGCCTCGTCGAAGTCATCACCAGCCACTTTAATAGAAGTGCTGACTACGGTACCGCCCAGAGAAATAACGGCGATATCTGCCGTACCACCACCAATATCTACGATCATGTTGCCGCACGCCTTGGAAATATCGATACCAGCGCCGATCGCAGCTGCTACCGGCTCCTCGATGATCGAAACCTCGCGTGCGCCAGCCTGGTAAGTCGCATCCTCAACCGCCTTGCGCTCTACCTCGGTCGCACCGCTCGGGATGCAGACGCTGATACGCGGCTTGCGGAGTGTCTTCTTGCCGACTGCCTTGTTGATGAAATATTTCATCATCTTCTCTGTCACTGTATAATCTGAAATAACCCCCTGGCGCAACGGACGGACCGCTACGATATTGCCAGGGGTTCTGCCGATCATCAGGCGGGCTTCCTCGCCGATCGCCATGATCTTATTCGTATCCCGATCGATCGCCACTACGGACGGCTCTTTCAGTACGACACCTTTTCCCTTGATATATACAAGGATGCTGGCTGTACCCAGATCGATACCAATATCATTGGACATCAACATAGTTGTTTTCCTCCTGCTCTGAATATGCACTCTTGAGTACATAAATCTATGAGTTTCATTGTATTTTATCTTCTTTATTTCAGCTTTTTTCGCTGTCATCCAGCCCGCGCATTGTTTTAGAGCGGACTATACCACTTACTATTATATACAACTTTCGATTCTTTTGAAAGAGGTTTTTATTTTTTTATGGACTTTATATTTTTTTTATGAAAGGGACATATTTTAGTCACAAGTTTCTCCTATAATACAAGTATGTTATCCGAAAGGGTAACAGGCCTTTGTTTCAAGTGTTACTTGAAATAAAAAAGCTTTTTCATACTCATACCGGACGATACAAATCGTCCGGCCCCCCTAAGCCAATTTCTTTTTTATATATACCTACCATTCCCAATTTAAGAAAAACAGGAACGCCGTCGGACTCTCAGCCGATGGCGTTCCTGTTTTTTGTCAGTGCCGGACACCTAAAAAAAGGGCTCTATACTGAATGTTGGGGTACGCTGAAAAACATTTTTTTCTTATATTTTCAGACTCCACTCACTGCAGTCCCAGACCTTCGTTGCGAATCCCTCATAGAAATCCGGTTCATGGCAGATCAGAAGGATATTTCCTTTGTACGCCGCCAGCGCACGCTTTAACTCCTCCTTCGCCTCAACGTCCAGATGGTTCGTCGGCTCGTCGAGAAGCAGAAGGTTCGTCTCGCGGTTGATCAGCTTACACAGGCGCACTTTTGCCTGCTCGCCACCGCTGAGCACGCGCACCTGGCTCTCGATGTGCTGGGTCGTCAGACCGCATTTTGCCAGTGCGGAACGCACCTGGTACTGGGTGTAGGACGGAAATTCTTTCCAGATCTCATCGATGCAGGTCGTCGTATTGCCCGGCGCCATCTCCTGTTCGAAATAGCCGATGGAGAGATAATCGCCCAGCGTCACCTTGCCGGACACCGCTGGAATCAAACCTAAAATACTCTTTAAAAGCGTCGTCTTTCCAATTCCGTTGGCACCGACCATCGCAATCTTCTCGCCGCGCTCCATATAGAGGTTCAGCGGACGGGACAGGGGCTCGTCGTAACCGATCACCAGATCCTCCGTCTCAAAAATACATTTTCCGGAGGCTCTCGCCTCCAGGAAGTTGAACTCTGGCTTCGGTTTTTCCTTCGCCAGTTCGATCACATCCATTTTATCCAGCTTTTTCTGGCGGGACATCGCCATATTTCGCGTGGAAACACGCGCTTTATTGCGTGCCACAAAATCCTGCAGCTGCGCGATCTCCTGCTGCTGACGCTTATACGCTGCCTCGAGCTGCGCTTTCTTCGCCTCGTGCACCTCGAGAAACTTGTCGTAATCGCCCACATAGCGGTCAAGCCGCTGATTTTCCATATGATAAATGATATTTACTACGCTATTTAAGAACGGAACATCGTGTGAAATCAGGATGAACGCATTTTCATATTCCTGCAAATACCGTTTCAGCCACTCGATGTGCTGCACATCCAGATAGTTCGTCGGCTCGTCCAGCAACAAGATATCTGGCTTTTCCAGAAGCAATTTCCCGAGCAGTACCTTCGTTCTCTGTCCGCCGCTCAAATCCGTTACATCGCGGTCCAGACCGATATCGGTCAGCCCCAGCGCACGTCCGACTTCCTCCACCTTCGCATCGATGGAATAAAAATCGTGGTTCATCAGAAGATCCTGGATCGTTCCCAGCTCTTCCATCATCACGTTCATCTCATCCTCCGATGCCTCGCCCAGATGGTCGCAGATTTCATTCATCTGCACTTCCAGCTCAAACAGGAAGGAAAATGCGCTCTTCAAAACCTCGCGGATCGTCATGCCTTTTTCCAGCACCGTGTGCTGATCCAGATAGCCGACGCGCACCCGCTTTGACCACTCTACTTTTCCCTCGTCCGGCTGCATATGCCCGGTAATAATATTCATAAACGTCGATTTACCCTCGCCGTTCGCACCGATCAGACCGATGTGCTCACCCTTTAACAGGCGGAACGAAACATCCTGAAAAATCGCCCGGTCACCAAAACCGTGGCTTAAATGTTCTACATTCAGTATACTCACGTGTGTACCTCTCCTATTTTTCTTTTTATTGTAAATTGTTTGTATTTGTTGAATTGTTCTTTGTTTTTCTGCAAATTTTATCCTGGAAAACAAATCCACTTCATATAAGATTTGCTTTCTGTACGTCTGCCTGCTGTCTGTGGCAAAGCCGACTTCGATTTATTGTACACGAAGCGTGCTTTTGTGGCAAGCGGAGATTTTGGAATTATCTTTTTTCACCCAGATGCCTTGAACTTTTCTAGATTTATATAGTAAGATAAGAAACAACTTCATTTTAGATACGTTTTTCAACCAATGAGAAAATGACTTGATTTTCTAAAGGAGGTTTTATGTATACCTATACCTGGTACCAATGGCTAGCTTTTTTCTATGTATACTGCTTTTTAGGGTGGATTTTCGAATCGACTTATGTTTCCCTGAAACAGAAACGGCTCGTCAACCGCGGATTTCTGCGGCTTCCGATGCTGCCGCTCTACGGTTCCGGCGCGGTGATGATGCTCTGGGTGTCCCTGCCGGTGCGGGACAGCCTGCCCCTCGTCTATATTTCCGGTTTTATCGCCGCCACGGCGCTTGAATATGTCACCGGCGCCGTCATGGAACGCCTATTCAAGGTCCGCTACTGGGATTACAGCAGCCAGCCGTTCCAGCTGCACGGCTATATCTGCCTGAGTTCCTCGATCGCATGGGGATTTCTGACGATCCTTATGACCGATGTCATCCATGATCCGATCGCCCGCACTGTGCTTGCGGTTCCTCCGGTTATCCTGCTCATCTGCGATTTCGTCATCAGCGTTCTTTTCACCGCCGATGCTTACGAATCCATCAAGGCAGCCCTGGCTCTGGGTCATACGCTGGAAGCTATGACGAAGCTCAAAGCCGATATCGAAGAGCTACAGTCCAAGATCGAGCTGCTGCGTGAGGAAGCCATTGAGCGCGGCGCTCTGACCCGTGAAGAAACAGCCGAAAAACTGGCAGCCGCCCAGGCAGAAGCCGCCCGCAGACTTGCCGCCGTCCGCAGTGACGCCGAAGAACGCCTGGCAACCGCACGCGCCGAGACTGCCAGACAGCTGCAGGCGGCTGCCACCGAACACAAAGAGCGCCTGGCTGAGACCAAGGCACTCGCCGAAAAACGCCTGTCCGATGTTCGAGAAGAAACCACCTCCCGCATCGAAGCTGCCAAAGCAGGAAACGCAGAACGCATCGAAGCTGCCAAACAGCGCGTCAACGAGCGCATTGCCGAAGTCCGCACCGAAGTCGATGCCCGCATCGCCTTCGACAACCGCCTCACCCGCCTGAGCACCCGGTTAGAAGAACTCAAACACCGCCGCCAGTCCCTGCGCCCGGCTAAAAAGCTCCATGCCTTCTACCGCCGCGGGCTGCTAAGAGGAAATCCTACTGCGGTTTCGTCGAAATTTGCAGCGGCGTTGAAAGAATTAAAAGAACAAAATAGCACAAAAATAGGACCTTTCGCATGAACGAATGGTCCTATTTCTTTTAGGAACTTATTTCATATCTTCTTTTTATTTTTCTACAGCAGTCCATTGACAATCGCCATCACAGCCTCGCCTACCTTCTCTGATTTCGCTGCCGCGTCTTCCAGGGAGGTACCTTTCACGCCGTAGTAGAACTTGATCTTCGGCTCGGTTCCAGACGGGCGGACGCAGAGCCATGCGTTGTCTTCCAGTTCGTAGTAGAGAACATTGGAGGACGGAAGTCCGGTCGGCTTTACCTCGCCGGTTGCCAGATCTTTAACCGTATCTTCCTTGTAGTCTCGGACTGCCAGCACCTTGTGTCCGGCGAAATCGGACGGTGTGTGAGTGCGGAAATATTCCATGATCTCCTGAATCTTTGCCAGTCCCTCGATGCCCCTTAAGCCGATGGACTTCACTTCATCTTTATAATAGCCGTATTTCTCGTACATCTCGACCATCGCATCCCACAGCGTCATGCCTTTTTCCTTGTAATAAGCAGCTGCCTCGCAGAGTGCTGCGGTTGCGGAAATGGCATCTTTATCGCGTGCGTATGTACCGATCAGGCAGCCATAGCTCTCTTCCATGCCAAACAGATAGGTTCCTTTGCCTTCCTGCTCATTTTTGAGAACCTGTTTGCCGATCCACTTAAATCCGGTCAGAACCTCGATGAGCTCTGCGCCGTAATTCTTCGCAACTGCATCTACCAGATTCGTCGTAACGATGGATTTAACAACCTGTCCATCTGCCGGAATCTTGCCGTTTGCCTGTTTCTGGCTGAGCACATACTCGCAGAGCAGGGAGCCGGACATATTGCCGGTCAGCGGAATGTATTCGCCGGACTTGGTATCTTTGACATACACGCCCAGACGATCGGCATCCGGATCGGTTGCCAGAACGAGGTCTGCATTTTTCTCTTTTGCCAGAGCCAGTCCCAATTCAAATGCTTCCTTTGCCTCCGGGTTCGGATAGCTGACGGTCGGGAAATCGCCGTCTGGAAGCTCCTGCTGCGGAACCACATATACATGGGTAAATCCAAGCTCTTTCATCACACGGCGTGCCGGGATATTGCCCGTGCCGTGAAGCGGTGTATACACGATCGTGATCTGATCCTGCATGCGGTCAATCGCGCCCTGATTGACTACCTGTGCCTTGACCTGTGCAATATATTTGTCGTCGATCGCTGCACCGATGATCTCGTAGAGTCCTTTTGCCTTTGCCTCTTGTGCTCCCATCGTCTTAACGGTGGAAAGATCGGTGATCGCCATAACTTCCTCAGTCACGCCCTTGTCATGCGGCGGTGTAAACTGTGCACCGTCCTCCCAGTAAACCTTGTAGCCGTTGTACTCCGGCGGGTTGTGGCTGGCGGTGATGTTGATGCCGGCGATGCAGCCAAGCTCGCGGACGGCAAAGGAAAGCTCCGGCGTCGGGCGCAGCGTCTCGAACCGGTACGCCTTGATGCCATTTGCCGCCAGTGTCAGCGCTGCTTCCTCGGCAAATTCCGGGGACATATGACGGGAGTCAAATGCGATCGCCACGCCTTTTGCCGCGCCGCCCTGCTTGATGATGTAATTTGCCAGTCCCTGGGTCGCACGGCGGACGGTGTAGATATTCATCCGGTTAATACCTGCACCGATGATGCCGCGCAGTCCTGCCGTACCAAACTCCAAATCCATATAGAAACGCTCTTTAATCTCATTTTCATCGCCCTCAATGGCGCGTAATTCCTCTTTCGTTGCCTCGTCAAAGTATGGATTTTCCAGCCATTCTTTGTAAATCGTCATGTAATCCTTCATGATTCACTTACCCCCTGCTTTCTTCTAGGATGACTTTCTTTTTCTCCATTATAGTATAATTATTCTGAAAAATAAAGAGAATTTCGGTTACTATTCTTTGTCTTTATTTTTTCTCTTTTCAAAGTTCCTCCATGATGTATCGAATACGCTTAACCAAAGAATTTATATGCATATGTAAATCAACATTTCTTATCGGATTGCCTCAAGAAAGAGGTTCCGCGCTGTCTGCTGTTCTTCCAGCTTCTGCAGTTTTTCAATGCTGCGGACTGGAATCCACGCCTTGCCTGCATTATAATAAAAATTTAACTGTTTCCAGTATTTTTCCGGATATAAAAACAGGTAATAGAGGTATGTCCGCTCCTGTGCATTCAACGGCAGAATACGATCATACGTCTCCAGCAGCCGCATCCCCAGACGCAAATCCCAGCCATGCTTTTCCAATATTTTGCGCGTAAAATGATACAGATCTTCGACCTGGACGCCCCGGTGCATCCGGTTAAATTCAATCACCGCCATCTCATTTTCTTCTGCCAATAAAATATGATGCTGGTTCAGATCCCCGTGACACAAATAGTTTTCCGGCTCGCCGTCCTGCTCGATCTGCGCTTTCAGCCCGCCTGCTGCTTCCTGCGCCTGCTCATAAAAGATGGCAAAGCTTCCGCTGACTGCCCTCTCAAAATCCGATTTACGCCGTTTTTTCCGGATATAATTCCGCGTACGGACAAGTTCCCGGTTGTGGCGCTCCATCTCCGCCACCGCCGGACGCGTGAGAATTGACCCCAGATTCCACGACTCATCGATCGCAATGCCGCGCAGTGTCCGGTGCAGCTTCGCGATCTGCCCGACCGCCCGGACTACCTCCGCCTCGCTCTGCACACTGCACTCGCGCCCGGAAAACCATTCCTTCACAACACACCGCGTTCCATCCTCCGCCACCGACAAAAGCTCGCCCTCCCGGTTCCGCATATACTGATCGGTCCGGCATGTTTTCTGATTTTGCAGAACATTCATGATTTGTTCTTCAAATTCAAGACGTTTGACGGTCCCCTTATATTCCCGGAGGAGTTTTAACCCCTGACTCGTCTCGCAGATCCACGCGCCTCTTCCACGGCGCTTCGACTGCACTTCCAGTTCATACTGTTCCAGCACCTCGGTTGTTCTCTCGTTCACAACTTCCCCCTCCTGCCTCTATCCGGCTGCCCGCCTTTCCATTTCCCAAAAGAATGTGGACAGCACATTTTCACGCCGGGCCACAGCTGCTGACAGCTATGTTAATTGCAACATTCACACGATTATGCAAATATGCACATCAGACACCCAGCCTGCTACTCCTAACCTATGAGAGGGGGCTTACAAATATGCTTATGCATAAATATCGCAGATTTGAAACACAGTGCACAAACTATCACACACAATCGCCAATGTGGAGTGATTACGAAATTCTGTTCATTGCCATCATTTTGACGGTATGTTACAATGATTCACGTTGGGATAAAAAAGCGGTCTGGCTATTTGTCCCAACAATCAGGCAAAAAATCAAATAATATATTTTACTGTAAATGAAAAGGAGGTCTCTCTTTGTCCATACAATCCGCTCATCGTTCCAATGATGAAAATACGCGCCCGCATTCAGGCTCAGCATCATCCCGTGAAGCTGATCTCGGCAGTGCGCCGATCGGGTCACTTCTTTTTAAACTGGCGCTCCCGGCAATTGCCGCACAGATCATCAACGTTCTCTATAACATGGTTGACCGCATGTACATCGGCCATATCCCGGACATCGGTCCCAGCGCCCTGACCGGCGTCGGCGTCACAATGCCGATTATCATGTGCATTTCCGCTTTTGCCGCGCTCGCCGCCATGGGCGGTGCCCCGCAGGCGTCGATCCTGATGGGAAAAGGCGACAAGGATTCTGCTGAAAAGGTACTCGGCAACTGTACCTTCATGCTGACCGTCATTTCGCTCCTCCTGACCGCCCTGTTTCTTGGCTTTGGGCGCCCGATCCTCCTGATGTTCGGCGCCAGTGAGAAGACGATTCTCTACGCCTGGAACTACATGAAAATCTACGTCTGCGGCACTTTCTTCGTCCAGATGGCGCTCGGACTCAATGCCTTTATCAACGCACAGGGTTATGCCAAAACCGGCATGATTACCGTTGCCATCGGCGCTCTCTGCAACATCATCCTCGATCCGATCTTTATCTTCGGACTGCATCTGGATGTGCGAGGTGCGGCACTTGCAACCATCCTTTCACAGGGTATTTCCTGTATCTGGATTCTGCGTTTTCTGACCGGAACGCATAGTACCCTGCGGATACGGCTCCGCAACCTGCGCCCGCAGAAGAAATTTATCCTGCCATGCCTGGCGCTCGGACTGGCGCCGTTTATCATGCAGTTTACAGAAAGTGCACTGTCCATCAGCTTTAACACCAGCCTGTTGAAATATGGCGGCGATACCGCGGTCGGCGCGATGACGATTCTTTCCAGCGTCATGCAGTTTTCCATGCTGCCGCTGCAGGGGCTCACACAGGGCGCGCAGCCGATCATCAGCTTTAACTATGGAGCAAAAAATATCGACCGTGTGAAAAAAGCGTTTCACCTGCTTCTGCGCTCGGCAGCCTGCTATTCCACCTTGCTCTGGCTCTTATGTATGCTGGTTCCACAGATTTTTATTTCCATCTTTACCAGCGACGCAGACCTTGCCAGCTATACCATCTGGGCGCTCCGGATCTATATGGCAGCTTCCCTGCTCTTTGCCGTCCAGCTCGCCTGCCAGCAGACTTTTATTGCCCTTGGAAATGCGAAAACATCCGTCTTTCTGGCATTGCTCCGGAAAGTGCTGCTTTTGATTCCGCTGATCTTTATCCTGCCGCATTTCGTTTCAAATCCGGTATTCGGCGTGTTCGTGGCAGAACCGGTGGCAGATACGATTGCGGTGGCGACGACGGCGGCGCTGTTTTTCAGGGAGTATAAGAAATTGGGATAACTCTTTTAATCATCCTCTGGCTG
The DNA here is from genome assembly GCF_003481065.1 of Clostridium sp. TF11-13AC. Taxonomy (NCBI): domain Bacteria; kingdom Bacillati; phylum Bacillota; class Clostridia; order Eubacteriales; family Clostridiaceae; genus Clostridium; species Clostridium sp. TF11-13AC. The sequence continues at coordinate 135,144 of NZ_QUKJ01000007.1, read as the reverse complement.
AAAATATTGTTGTTAAAAAAGCAAAAGGAAAAGAGACAAAATCGTTTGTCCGGCTTGTCCTGCCGGTTCCAAACGATTTTGCCTCTTTTCTCTTTTTATTTATTAATCTTCTTATGCTTTACTGGTTCCCGCATTCTGCGATTGTTTCAACACTTCCACCTCAGCCAGAAGCCGCTCTTTCTCATTCCAAGCCGGATTCTCCAGCACCTTTTCAAAGAGAAGATGCAGCGTTTTTCCAAGCGCCGGTCCCGGCTGGATGCCTGCCTGAATCAGGTCTTTTCCGGTTACCGCCAGAGTTTTAAGACGGATACAGTCACCGCGCTCCCGGATCTGCCTTGCAAGTGAGCGAACCATTTCCACCGCATCCATGCGCTCCGGCATCAGAACTTCCTGAAGGAGAAGCAGCCAGTCAAAGACCGTATCTTCCATCGCACTCATCGCGTGGCGGATAGCGCTTTCCTCCGGTTCCATCTGCATGAATGCAAAACGGCTCAGAATCTTCGCCTTATCGATCGTGTCGTTGTCCATCTTGAGTTCTCTCAGAACCCGGACACAAGTTCCCTCGCCCGCCGGGGCAAGAAAATACGACCAGCGCAAGGCTTTTTCTGCTGGCAGATGTGCCGCAGCAGCAGAAATTTCCCCCGCCATGTCTGTCTCACATTCATGTTTCACGAACATGTGCCCCTGCCGCGCTGCCGTTTCCGTTTTGATCGCATCCTTGTCAGCAGCTGGCACATCATTCGAACATACTCTCTCTTCCAACCTCTGCTTTGCACAGCTTTTCCGCTTTTTCCACGCCGCAAATACCTCCGGAAATGTCTTTGAAATGTACGGTGCCAGTCCTGCCGCCTCCGTTTTCCAGATAAATTCCGGTCGGTCGGACAGGAGTGTTTTTGTCAACTCCACCTGCACCCGTTCCTTGCTCACATGGACAAGGGAGGGCGCCAGCTCACAGAGCGCCTGCCAGGTCTTTTTCTCTATCGAAAATCCCAGCTGGGCCGAAAAGCGGACGGCACGCAGGATCCGGAGCGCATCTTCCGTAAACCGTTCTCCCGCATCCCCGACGCAGCGGATCCGGCGCGCTGCCAGATCCTCCGCCCCGCCGAAAATATCGACAATTCCCGTTTCGTGGCTGTATGCCATCGCATTGATCGTGAAATCACGCCGTCTCAAGTCCTCACGCAGTTCGGCAGTAAATACGACTTCCTTCGGGTGGCGTCCATCCTCATATTCACCGTCAATCCGGTAGGTGGTTATTTCATATCCGATATGATCACGCATGACCGTGACCGTACCGTGCTGAAGCCCGGTGTCGATCGTGTGACCGAACACCTGCTTCACCTCCTCCGGGTGCGCCGAGGTCGTGATATCCCAGTCACCGGGAATCCGTCCCAGGATCGCATCGCGGACACAGCCGCCGACTGCAAATGCCTCGTAACCATGTTCTCGCAGCTTTCCCAGGATCTCCTCGACCTGGACCGGCATTTCTATCCGTTTTGGAATCATATTAATATGCCTTACCCCAATAAACCATCTTCGTTGCCGGCTTGCCGCAGCATACGCAGGTGTCAGCCAGATGTTCCTGATTGAACGGGATGCAGCGGGAGGTTACGCCGACTACTTCTTTCAGTTTATCCTCGCACTCCTGATTGCCGCACCACATTGCCTTGATGAAGCCTGGCTTATTTTCTGCGATCTCCTTCATCTCATCCAGTGTTGTCGCTACATAAGTATGGGAATCTCTGTGTGCTTTTGCACGCTCAAACATATCGTGGTGAATCGTCTCCAGAAGCTCGCCAACCTTTGCTGCAATCTCATCCAGAGATACCGTAATCTTCTCATGCGTATCACGGCGAACCAGAACTGCCTGATTTTCAGCAATATCTCTCGGTCCGATCTCGACACGTACCGGAATACCGCGCATCTCGGACTCGCTGAACTTCCATCCCGGAGATTTGTCGGAATCATCCACTTTGACACGGAAGTTGGACAGAACCTCTTTTACCTCAAATGCCTTGTCCAGAACACCCTCTTTTGCCTGCTGAATCGGAACGATCATAACCTGGGTCGGAGCTACCTTCGGCGGCAGAACCAGACCATTATTGTCACCATGAACCATGATGATCGCGCCTACCATACGGGTTGTCATACCCCAGGAAGTCTGATGAACGTATTTTAATTTATTATCCTTATCCAGATACTGGATGTTAAATGCCTTTGCAAATCCATCGCCGAAGTTGTGGCTGGTGCCGGACTGCAGTGCCTTGCCATCGTGCATCAGGGACTCGATCGTGTAGGTTGCCTCTGCACCGGCAAATTTCTCCTTGTCGGTCTTGCGTCCGCGGATAACCGGAATTGCCAGGAAGTCCTCGCACAGATCCGCGTATACATTTAACATCATCTCGGTACGCTCCTGTGCTTCCTCAGCGGTTGCATGAGCAGTATGACCTTCCTGCCATAAGAACTCTCTGGAACGCAGGAACGGACGGGTGGTCTTTTCCCAACGTACAACCGAAGCCCACTGGTTGTAGTTTCTCGGCAGATCGCGGTAAGAATGTACGTCATGTGCATAAAAATCGCAGAACAGAGTCTCGGAAGTCGGACGTACACACATTCTCTCCTGTAACGGCTCTAAACCGCCCTGTGTCACCCACGCTACTTCCGGTGCGAAACCTTCTACGTGATCTTTCTCTTTTTCCAGAAGACTTTCCGGAATAAACATAGGCAGATATACGTTCTCTACGCCGGTTGCCTTAAAGCGCTTGTCCAGTTCATTGCGGATATTCTCCCAGATCGCATATCCGGCCGGTTTGATAATCATGCAGCCCTTTACACTGGAGTAATCAGAAAGCTCTGCTTTCTTTACGATGTCCGTATACCACTGGGCGAAATCTTCATCCATCGATGTGATGGCTTCTACCATTTTCTTTTCCTTTGCCATGTCGTTTCTCCTTGTTAAAAACATTTTATTGAAATCCGGCTTGCCGGATTTTGGCGCCGAGGCGCGACTGCCATCACAGCCATATTTCCCTGCGCCGAGTGTACATTGTTGTTTTTTATTTCGTAGAAATAAAAAAGCCATCCGATCCCTGCTGATCGCTGCGATCAAAGGGACCGAATGGCTTAACTTCGGCGGTACCACCCTGCTTAACCAGAATTTCGTTCCGATTCTGGCTCACTTAACTTCCGTTAACGCCGGAAATACGTTGCATTTTCATGCACAGCTCCAGGGCCGGTTCAACTTTCAGGGACACAAAAGCCTCGCACCATACGGCTTTCTCTCTGGACGTGTGTCAAAGTTTACTGATTCCTCTCTTCGCCTGTTTTGTTTCTTATTGTTTGATGTTCTAAAATCAAACGCCGGATTTCTTCCACGGCATCCACAAACTCAGCCGCGCAAATCCTGACAGTATTATGATTTTACGCCAATCGGTCGGGTTTGTCAAGGCTGGAACTCGCCCTTGTACAAGTCTTGACGATGCCTCGCATTTTTACTCGGTCGTCACTGACTCGGTTGCATCCGAACAAAAAATAATGTTTTTATCCCTATCTTACGAATCCTATTTTAATAAAATGTCCTCCCGGTACATCTCCGCCAATGACCGCAGAATCTTCGCCGTCATCCCCCAGATGATTCCTTCCTCGCGGCGGTAGAAGTAGACATCGTAATGTCCGCGCCGCCAGCGGTAATCGCGTCCGCCCGGAACATCTTCAAACGGGAATGTCTCTTCCGGCACGGTCACAAGTTCTGTTTCATATCGCTCCGGTTCATGTTCCGCGAACCAGCGGAGCGGGACAGAAAAGGTATGATCGACCTCCGCCTCGGAATATGACCAGCGGTAGCCCTGCAGCGCACCTAAAAATGGAGAAATCTCCATCGCCCCGGGCGCTTCCAGCACATCCAACGGCGCGATAACGCGAATCTGGCGGCGACTGATTAAGAGTTCTTCCATCGCCTCACGGATCGCCGCCTGCTTCGGTGTCTCGTCCCGCTCAACGGCACCGCCCGGAAAACAGATTTCGCCCGGCTGAGTTTTTAAGCTTCCCGCGCGCACCTCAAACACCACGTGGTACTCCCCGCCTTTCTGAATCAAAGGTACCAGCACCGCCGCCCGACGGATCTTCTCCTTCTCCAGCCTTCCGGCTCTCCGGCTGCCCCAGACTCGGCTCATCTGCGCCAGCTCGCCGCCCTGTGTCTGTTCCAGGAATGATGCAACACACTGGTTAAATGCGTCCGGGTTCTCTGCTGCAATAAAATGGGTGCCCTCTAAAAGCCGAAGCCTTGCGTTTGGCAGAGAACGTGCGATTTGGCGCGTGTGGCATTCGCGGATCATGTCGTCGCTCCCTGCTACCACAAGGACGGGCATTTTCAGGCGGTGGAGAAGTTCAGGGCGGATCCAGGGTTCATACAACATTAAAGATAGAAGCTCTTTTTTGTGTATATTTGCCTTCCGATCATTTCCCTTATTTTCAGGATTTTTTTCTTTCTGACAGCTTCTTCTCTGTTGTTTATTCAGTCCTTCCTGTCCATTCTGTTTTTCGTTTTCTTTTGAAAATTGCTTTTCTGTCCGCATTTTTCCTGCTGCCATCTGCATTTTTCCCCGTATCTGCCCGATGCCGCTTTTCTGCAGCCAGAGCTTCCCCACAACTCCCACATACTCCCGCGCCACATCCGCCAGCACGGACGGCTTCATGCCAAACGGGTTTAAGTTCGCTCCATTTAAAATCAGCCGATCGACATATCCCGGATATTTCAGTGCAAAAATCAGCGCAATATTGCCGCCGTCGCTGAACCCCAGCAAAATGATCCGCCTAAGTCCCCGGCGGTCAAGAAATCCTTTCAAATCATCAGCAAACCGTTCCAAGGTAAATGTCCCACAACCACGCGGAGAGCTGCCATGTCCACGGGTGTCCACCGCAATCACGAGATATTTTGATTCAAAAAAGGATATCTGGTTCACAAAATAGGAGCTGTCCTCTCCATTTCCGTGAAGCAGCACCATCGGCTGTCCGGAGCCTGACTCTTTTGTATATAAATTCACGTTTGTTCCTCCATATTAAATGATATGCATATTTATTTCAGCTTAACATCCAGCTATCTTCCAGCAGCTCTTTCTCTGCTGTTTTCCAGAACTTTTATGCGTTTTTAATTCCTTATCTATTATATATGATCCTTTTGTCTCGCGGCAATTCTAAAAAATCCTTTCATCTCCTTAAATTTCCACATTCAAAAGCAATTTCAGATCGTCCATCCACCAATACTCCACTTTTTTCCTCTTTCCCCCCTCTAAAGGTGCCTACTTAATGAGCAGCCGCTCCTTCGTCCGCTTCCCCATACTCCTCCACAAAATCCTTAATAATCAACAGCCCAATCGGACCCAGCAGAAATCCAAACAGACCGAACAGCTGCAAGCCCACATAGATCGCCGCCAGCGTTTCAAGCGGCGACAGCCCCATTTTCTTCCCCATCAGGTGCGCCTCCGTGAACTCACGCAGAAAATAACAGAGCAGATACAGCCCGAAGAGAATCAGCGCATGTCCCCACTCCCGCTTAAACAGGAGAAAAAGACTCCACGGCACCAGCGCCGTCCCTGCGCCGAAGATCGGCAGGGCATCCAGAACCCCGATTCCGATTCCGCCCAGAATATAATATGGATTTCCAATCAGCAAAAGCCCCGCCATCGAAAATGCCGAAGTCATCAGGAAAATGACCGACTGGGTTTTCAGCCATGCGCTTCCTGTCACCGCAAGGCGCCTGCCGAGCAGGAAAAATTCGCGGTGAAACATCGAATCAAACCGCCTCCGGCGCAGTTCGTCCATCTCCTGTAAACTCAAAATCGAGGCAATGAAAAATAAAACAACCACAATAACCGCGCGCACAATCCCCGCCGCAGCAGGAACTGATTTCTGAAGGAGCTGCGGCAGCAGGATCTCCTTGACCTGTCCACCGCCCTGCAAGCCTGTTCCGCGAAAGAGCTGCCCGATTTTACCGGCAGGCAGATGAAGGACTCGCTCGATCGACTGTTCAAATTGCTGTCCAAGCAGTGACAATTCCTCCATCCGTCCTGGAAGCTCTTCTAAAAAGTGTTCCAGCTCCTCCGTGAAACGCCGTCCCCCTGCTACCAGCAGACCGACCAGAAAAATGCTCAGCAAAATCAGCTCCACGCCCCCGATCATACCGATGGGAACGCCGATCATGCGCCCGCGGAAGGAGATTCGCAGCCGTTTTTCGAGAAATGCTGCCGATGGCTGGAGAAGCAGCGCCATCAGATACGCTGCCAGAAATGGGAATATAAGCGGCAGCAGGTAACGGAAACTCAAATACACGCCCGCCGTGACTACTGCTGTGAGAAATGCTTTTTTCTGTTTTCTGCTGAGTGCCATCTGTCTGCTCCACCTTCCCGATTTTTTCTTTATGCCATACACCGTTATGGTTCTATGATTTCTACAGCCATCCATTCAAACAAACGTCTTTTCCTTAAACCTACACGCCCTTTTTTCCGGATGTATGGCAACGAAAAACCACAGGAAACCGGTGTCAGCTCCCGCTTCTCCCGGCTCCTGCGGTCTCTTTTGTAAGCCCTCTTTAGTCGCTCCGGGGCTTACCCATGGACTTTGCCCATTTATGATTCGTACTTCCTTTGTACACACTCTAGTATGGTCAGGTCGGATAAAAATATACACGTCTTACCTTCTATTCACCCTTGACCTTTTATTTTCTTGACTTATAGAAAAGTTCGCTCACAGAACAAATTGCGGTTTGGTGGAAAACTCCATTCTTTTTCCCGTCACCGGGTGAAGGAACGATAAACGGACCGCGCACAGCGCCAGCGGTTCCCGGCGGGCACGTCCCACGGAAGCAGCCGCTGGTGCGCCATACTTGGTATCTCCCATGAGCGGTGTCCCATGCGCGGCAAACTGTACGCGTATCTGATGGTGGCGTCCTGTGTGAAGATGGATTTCCACCAGTGAACGCACGGTACCGTCTTCCTGTTCTTTTTTTTCTAATATCTGATATTCCAGCTCTGCCCGTTTCGCACCGGCGACCGACTTACCCACAATCCGGCTGGTATTCGTTTTCCCGTCTTTCAACAGATAATCCACGTACTTACCCACATTATCCACAGGTTTTCCACATACGAGCGCCTGATAGATTTTCTCCAGTTTTCCCTCCTGTACCTGACGGCTTAAGTGCGCTGCCGCTTTCAGGTTCTTGGCATATACCATCACACCGCGCACCGGCTTGTCCAGTCGGTGGATAACTCCAACATACGGATCCACCGGGCCTGTGGACGCTTTTGGGGATAATCCTGTGGATAACTTTTTCGTCTCCTGCACCTTCCGGTGGAGATAATTTTTTATCTCGCTGACCATATCCGGCTCCAGGCGTCTCGATGTCTGCGACTCAACTCCAGCTGGTTTGACCACAACTAAAATATCTTTATCTTCGTATAATATATCTAACATAACCGATTTCCTCTCTACTTCATCCATGAATTCCCGAGCATTTTAACTTCTCAAATCATCTATGAGCCTTTTTTTCTTTCTCTTTCTAACTTTAAAATTTTCATATGCAAACCATTGCATATATTTATTGCCAACTCACACGAAACGTGAAAACCTTTCGTTACTGTTCATACATTATATTATAACATATCCCATTCCCCTCTTGCATATTTTTCAGAAAAGATGTATAGTATATAAAAACATTCTATGTAGTTTTAAATACTACATATCATATTCACAATTACTTTATTGATATTACGGCAAAGGAGGTTATCCTATGATTTCCAATCAAACACATACATCTGACACAACAAAACTCGCTGAGACAAAGCATCATAAATTCCACGTAAAGGATCCCGGAAGCGCGCTGACGCATTTTATCGCGATGATCGGCGCGGTGATCGCGGCAGTTCCGCTGCTTCACAAAGCGGCTGGAGAAGCAGATTCGCGCCATCTTGCGGCGTTGGCTGTGTTTATCGTCAGCATGATTCTGCTCTATGCCGCCAGCACGACCTACCACACCTTTAATATTTCCGAGCACGTTAATAAAATCCTGCGTAAGATCGACCACATGATGATTTTCATCCTGATTGCCGGGACTTACACACCGGTTTGCCTGATCGTCCTTGGAAATAACGCCGGTTACCGGCTTCTGGCGCTCGTCTGGGGTATCGCGATTGCCGGGATTCTCGTCAACGCGCTCTGGATCAACTGCCCGAAGTGGTTCTCCTCGCTAGTTTACATCGCGATGGGTTGGATCTGCGTGCTGGCGTTCCGTCAGATCGTACTGGCACTTCCGAAAAGCGCATTTCTCTGGCTGCTGACCGGCGGACTCATCTATACGGCTGGAGGCATTATCTACGCATTAAAACTGCCGATTTTCAACGCAACGCATAAAAATTTCGGTTCGCATGAGATTTTCCATCTGTTTGTCATGGGCGGAAGCCTGTGCCATTATGTGATGATGTACGCATTTGTAGCATAAGGGTGAAATCCCCCTTTCGTCTGACAGGCATTATGCCTCATACGTACACGAAATGCATACATTCAATTTTTTATGTCACATTCATTCTCCTTTCGAAAAAGGAACCGTCCTGATGCCAGCTGATAGACTGACCCAGGCGGTTCCTTTTCAATTCATTAAAAGCGTTAAAAAATTTTCTACGAAACTATTTTCTATGTTTTTACGTGCTTTCTCATGCTGCTCCTTTATCAAAGTCTCTTTTGATTTCCTTGTAATAAAGCACGATTCCCGTGACACCGACCAGCACTTCCGAGATCGGAAATGCAAACCAGGTAAAGCGCAGGTCAATCAGCGACAGCAGCCAGAAAATCGGAATCAGGCAGCAGATCTGGCGCATCACGGACAAAAAGAGGCTGATCTTTCCATTTCCGATCGCCTGGAAGAAGACCGGAGTCATCAGTGAAAATACCGCCGGAATAAAACTTGCCCCGATGATAGGGAATGCATTTTTTCCGATCGCGATGACCTCGCTGCTCTTTGAAAAAACCTGGAGCAGCTGCACTGGAAAGAAAACGAAGCAGATCACACCGACCAGCATAAACACACAGGAAAATCCATAGCTGTCCCGCATAATTTCCCGGCATCTCGCATAGCTCTTGGTTGCATAGTTAAAGCTGAGCACCGGAACGATACACGTCTGCAAGCCCATCAGCGGGATAAAGAAAAACGTCTGCATTTTATAATAAAGCCCCAGCACCGTCACTGCCGAATCTGAAAATCCGGCAAGGATCGCATTTAAGATCACGATATAAACTGTAAATAATGCCTGCATAATAATCGACGCGTAGCCAAACCAGTAGATCCGCTTGATATAGAGCGGCATTTTTGTGCGCTCTGGAAATCTGCCAACCCCGCCAAACGATGTGATGACCGCAGCTGCCACCTGTCCGCAGACAGTCGCATAGGCAGCACCCGCGACTCCCAGCTCCGGCACCGGACCGAGTCCGAAAATCAGGATCGGGTCAAGCACGATATTCGTCAGCGCCCCCACGGTCTGGGCGACCATCGGACGGTGCATATTGCCCCGCGACTGATGGACCTTCGTCCAGTTTCCTTCCAGAAATGCCCCGATGCTGCCGATACAGACGATCTGTCCGTAGATAACAGCACTCTCGATCGCTTCCGGGGTATTCGCACTTGTCAGGACATACGGACGCATACAGAAGATCGAGAAAATGGCAAATATAAACCAGGTTCCAAGCGCCAGAAGCGTGCCTGTTCCCGCTGTTTCTTCCGCCTGTCCCGGCATTTTCTGTGCATACAGGCGCGCCATGTAGGTATTCACGCCCACACCGGTTCCCACCGCCAGCGCAATGATGATGAGCTGCAACGGATAAATGACCGAAAGCGCCGTCAGCGCCGGTTCGGAATATTTTCCCACAAAAAAACTGTCTACAATGTTATACATCGCCTGAATCAGCTGCGCCAGCATAACCGGAGGTGCGATTTGCAGCAATATCTTCGGAATTTTCTCCGTCCGGAAAAATTCTGTATCCGTTCCCGCCTTACTCTTCATCGTCCGTCTCCTCCAGTGCCTCTTCCAGAATCTGGTCATACTCCATAAACAGTTCCGTCATTCTGCGGATCTTGTCCTCTCCCAGACGTTTCGCCGCCCGTTCTTCCATCCGGCTTAACGAATATAATAATTTTTCCGAATACCGTTCGCCCTCCGGCGTCAAAACAAGCGCCTTTTCCTTCCCGGTGCTCTTTTCCGGATCCGCTACAAGAATCCCGTCTTTTTTCATCTCTGAAATCACATGGTTCACCGTCTGCCGCGGAAGCAGATACGAATCACAGATCTGCTTTTGCGTACAGAATCCGAATTCGCGGATGGTGTAAAGCACCAGCATCCGGTTATAGCTCACATTGTTATTCTTTGCCCACATCGAGTATACACCACGGCAGCGGATGATCGCCTGGTTGACCTGATCGTAAAGTTTTTGTATTTTATATTCCATAACCTTCCTCATTCAATCCCATTTGGGACTGAAAGAAGTATACGACAGGATTTTGAAATTGTCAATCTTTACTCGCTCCGCGATATCAAACCGATATGTTACAATGTACGAATAGTGATTTCCATGGTTTTTTAACTAATAGGCACGCACAATCATCGTCTTCCAGGAGCGGTCCTGGCATTTGTATTCCATCTGGATTTCTGTAAATAACATCCCCGCCTGCCTGTGAAACTTCGCAATCTTTGAAATAAGAAAAATATTCTGATGAAAATATCCTATATCGTTATTATCAAATTTGTTAACAAGGAAACAAGGCGATGGTATACTTGTTTCCATGGAAACATAATGCAGGGGGTAATATTATGAACACAGTACTTATAAATCTATTTGTTACGTATATGAAAAAGCAGGAGATACTTTCCAAACTTACGAAAGATGAGAAACTACACGGATATAATTAAATGAAAATTAATATCACAGTCAAAATTACACCTAAATGACTAAAGCGCCGTTCCTTTCTTCGGCGCAAAAAAACGACTCATATCGGTATGTTCCAGCGTAAGCAGTTCCACTTTCTTATCAATTCCACCCGCATACCCGGTCAGGCTTCCATTCGTTCCTACTACGCGGTGACATGGAATGATGATGGAGACCTCATTATGCCCCACTGCACCGCCTACCGCCTGCGCGGACATATGGGATGCATTCTGCATCTTCGCCAGCTTTTTTGCAATCTCCCCATAGGTAGTCGTCTGTCCATACGGAATTTGCAATAAAATCTGCCACACCGCCTGTCGAAATGCGGAGCCAGTCGGATGCAGCGGCGGAATAAAGTCCGGTTCTTTGCCAGAAAAATAAATATCCAGCCATCTCTTTGCCTCGGTTAAAATCAGGGATTCCTGTGAAATAGCTCCGTCTGGAAGTGTATTTGCAAAATACTTCTGCCCCTCAAACCACAGACCCGTAAGTCCGATCGCGTCTGCCGCCAGCAGAATATCGCCTAACTTTGATTTATATGTACATGTATATACTGTTTTATCCTTCACCGCGGACTCCTCCCAGAGTTATCGACTGCTTTTTTACATCCAATCGCTTTCTGCTTCCTCCAGCTTCTTCACAAGTGTATCTTTAAGAACCGTAAAAGCCAGAATAAAGCTATCGCGTATCAGCAGAATCAACTCGTCTATTTCATCCTCATTATATATAACAGAGGTATTGCGTTTTTTTAACATGAGTAACCATATCTCAGCATCATTGATAAATCCGATCTTATAACCAAGCTGGAAGTTAGCGATTTCTTTTTCCGGTATTCTCTGTCCCACGGATTTCCTCATGATAGAAATAATCTACGATCACCGGATGTCCCTGCGGGACTCTTCCATAAGGCATTTCATTATCCACAAAGGCACAATCATACTTCTTAGCCATTTCCTCAGCTTTTACTTCAAGTGCTTCAAAATAACTGCGGTTATGCTTGTTATAGATCTCGTCGTAAAGTGGTACAAGATCAGGATATTTTCCGGCGATATAATCCATAATTGTCTTTTTGAAACCGCCTCGAAGATTGAGATTTTCGAGCCAGAACAGATCGCACTGATCCTTTACCCGCTCAAAGATTGCTTCAAAATCCGTGATACCGGGGAATACCGGGGATACGAAACAGACTGTACGGATACCGGCTTCATATACCTGCTTCATAGCAGAGATACGGCGCTCAATGCTCGAAGCAGAGTCCATATCGTTCTTGAAATTTTCATCTAGTGTGTTGATCGACCATGAAACGGTTACACGTCCAAGCTTCTTCAGCAGATCAATATCCCGTACCACAAGATCCGACTTTGTGCAGATCAGAATATCTGCGTCACTGCCGATCAGCTGCTCCAGAAGTTTTCTGGTATTCCCGAATTGCTCCTCCTGTGGATTGTAGCCATCTGTCACAGAACCGATGACCACCCGCTGTCCGGCATATTTCTTCGGATTTTTAATTTCCAGCCAATGCTTCACATCAAGGAAAGTGCCCCATTCCTCCTTGTGCCCGGTAAAGCGCTTCATAAAAGAAGCATAGCAATACTTGCAGGCATGTGTACAGCCCACATAGGGATTGACCGAGTAACCTCCTACCGGCAGACTAGACTTAGTCATGATGTTCTTTGTTTCCACCTCACGAATGAGGATTCCATTTATTACTTCTTCCATGATTTCTGTACCTCTAACACTTTATTAAATTCTTCCGGCATTTCCTGAATCATATTTTCATCCCCTATGATAGGGACAAGGTCTTCCTTCATAAACACCGGAATGCCGAGCTTATGTGCCTGGTCCGCCAGAGACCATGCCCATTCCGGCTCCGTATGAATCTTCCTGCTCTGAGCCCCGGTCATAGTGCCGACAACGATCCAATTGATTCCGAAAAGGTCAACTGTGCCGGGATCGTCGAATAACGGCTCAAAGGTAACATGGTAATGTTTTGCTCTGACGTTTTTCCGAAGGGCGTCGATACGCCACAGTTCTGCTTTCCTCGTCACCGTAACGCCAAACCATGCGTTTTCCGGATCGGTATCAAAATCCAGCAAATCAGGTCGCTTGGTAAGGAACAGGAACTGATGCTGTGGATTTTCACGGATCTTTGCAAATACCTCGTCTCTCCATTCCGGCTTCCATCCGGAGAGATCGCTCATCCCGGTAAGAAGAAAGTTCTGCGGACGTTTCTTTTCCATCATCTTGAGCTTACTCGGAAAGAATTCAGGGTCAGCGAAGTCATCAATCATATGCCAGCGTTTCACGTTGTTGCGGGCATAGCAATATGTACACCCCACTGTGCAGCCGATGACGATATTCATGTTCTGAATCTGATCTTTGATACAAATACTCATGACTTCTGCCACTCCTCAAGATTCTTTCTGATGCGGTCGAGGCATTCCTCAAACCGGGTAATTTCTTCCTCTGAAAAACCTTTGTAGTAAATACTGCCCATCTCATCAGATACAGAATCGTACTCGCCCTTTAAGGCATGTGCTTTCTCAGTCAGAAACAGGAGTGTTTTCCTTTTGTCCGTTTCAGACTGAACACGGCTTATCAGCCCTTGATTTTCCATTCTTTCCAGCATCGTAGTAAGAGATGTTATCGCTAATCCGCATTTAATCGAGAGTGACCTGATTGAGATACCATCCTCCTGCCACAGCACATAAAGAATACGTCCCTGGGCTCCATTAAACGCATCGATATTTTTTTCGCTGAGAATCTTCTCAAAAATCCGGTCACCAAGCTGTTTTATTTTGGTGACAAGAAATCCGCCATTTGTTTTCATGCAAAAGCTCCTATATAGTAGTTTATTAAAAACATACTATATAGGAGTTTTATTGTCAAGGGTTTATATGTCTTAATAGGTAAATTCCGTTTTTTTCAATTCTTCAAACTGGAATTGTTCAAGCTTTTTCAAATACTAACGTCCTTAATTCTGTTCAATAATTGATTTATAGTAGTTACCAAAGTCAGCAAGTGAATTAACAATTGGAAGCATTTTTGTTCCGAGTTCCGTTAAGCCGTATTCAACTCTCGGTGGCTGCTCATGGTAATCGTGGCGATATGCCAGCCCATCACTCATCATTTGTCTTAAACTATCTGTCAAAACCTTTTGTGAAATACCATCTATACTTCGTTGTAGCTCATTGAATCTCCATGGACGCTCTTTTAAGTTACGCAAAATCAGCAGTTTCCATTTTCCTCCGATAAGAGATACTGCTGTTGCAACTGGGCATTCCGGTAATTCTTCTTTTGCTCGCATAATTCTCACCTCCGAGTCTATTGTAACACATTCATTTTTGAGTGTACAGTTACAAAAAGGTGCGTACTTGTTTTTGTATGTGTCTCACACTATACTAATACCAAGCAACCAGAAACTACAAATTAACTATGGAGGTTATTATGGCAAATTACACAAAAACAACTATTGGAAAGGAAAACCGAATTGAGCTGCATGAAAAGTTGTCTTTAACAGGTGCAGAAATCAGTTTAAACGAACTACCTGCAGGAGCAAATGTCCCATTTGTTCATTCTCATAAAGAAAATGAAGAAATCTATGGAATTCTTTCAGGTAACGGCAAAGCCATAATTGATGGAGAAGAAATCAGTCTTTCAACTGGAGACTGGCTAAAAATCGCACCTACTGCAAAGCGTCAGTTTTTTGCATCCGATATTTCTGGAATTACTTATATCTGCATTCAGGTAAAAGAAAATTCTCTGGAACATTTTACAGCAGAGGATGCCGTAATCGGCTAATTAAAAGTATTTATTTACAGAAATGCACAGTTCCCGATATGCTAAGAACTGTGCATTCTTTTTCTTCAATTTTACGATTTCTCAATTTTTCAAACTTGAATTTGACTTGCCTATTTTCTTAAAATCTCATGTGGAGCTTCTATTTCATTTGCCAAGGTATGCTCTGTTAATTCTGACATCAATTTCAATTTTTTATTAATCAATGGTCGCATACAATTAGGAACATGTTCCTGATGCGCTCTGTGGATTGCTACACATTCCTTACAGTTTCCGTGATAACGACAGGCTTTCAGGCAAGGACAGTGATCTTTGTCTTTATACTCCTTACGAAATTCCGCTGCAAATTCTTCTTGCAGTCTCAACCCCTCGACACGGTTTCCCTTATGAAATTCTACCATTGCATCCAGTTCTTTCTGGTTCCCTTCAATCTTCATGTTATTATAGCGCCTCCATTTTCAACTATTCCTCATTTTCTGATAAATCCCGATTGTTCTAATCTTTTTTACGCCCACCTTCTTGCCCTTCGGACAAGAAGTATCCCTCGCTCAAAGAGCTCGGTCAATTCCGATTTTTCCACGTAAAAAAGGATGTGCCTTTTTGTGTAATAGGGAATTCCAGGAAATTTCCTATTACACGAGAAATTGCTCTCTCATCACAGTTCACACATTATGCAAACTGCAATCCCATCTCGCACAATCTAATTATATCGCAACTTTATTATCTCCGTTTATCCATTTATAGTCAAATACTATCATCAAATCGCCAAAATGGACAGCGCTTGCCAATACACTGATTGTTCTGAGCACAATGCGTACACTGGACTTCTGTGCATTCCATTTCGATTCCAAAATGCGTTTTTACAAAATCAACCGCCGCCAGAATCGCCAGATAAGAATCTCTTTTACAACACCTCGGACCGCCGGTGCGCGAAATCGCTTCCAGTGCTTTTGATGTCATCTGATTCGAAAGTCCCCAGGATTCCTCCGTCAGTGGCGTCGCCCCAGACAAGATAGATACAAACATACCTGCGCTGATTCCCGCTCCGCAGGCACCCCAGAATCCGCAGGTTCCTCCTGGAACGGCTTTCCCACGGTTCAGCATTTCCATCACAGATTCCCGCAGATTAATAGCACCTCCCGCATTTTTATATGCAGTAAGCAGCGCCGCTCCCACCATGACATGATGCTCCGGTCCATGCATATGGCAAAACGGTGCATCCATCATCTTCCGGACAATCTCGATCGGATTTCTGGATGTTTCGTCTATACACAGGGAAAGAATGGTGTCCAGTCCCTTCGTATGACAATCATTACAAACATAATGCCCGTTCTGGCATCTGGTCTTGCTCAATTCTTTTTTATGACATAATTCACACTCCATCCATTCATCCTGTTTCAGATAAATAAGAGGTGCTTTACAGACAATACATTCTTCTTGCATGGGATTTCCATCTCCTTTACATTCATTTCCCGACCAGCGCGTTGAGTTTCTCCACTATATCCATACTTCCCGACCGGAAACCTTCCAGATCGAGTGTAATGTACAGAAATCCCATTTCTTTTAATGTCCTGCAGATCGTCTCCCGCTCGGCAATCGCTTTTTCAAATTTATCCGCATCCACCTCGATCCGGACAATATCGCCATGCAGGCGCAGGCGCACATTTCCGCCAAACACGCTTCGAAGATAATCTTCGCCTTTCTCAATCCGCTTCAAAACTTCCATGTCAAAGGAAGTTCCATATGGAAGGCGGGTCGCCATACATGGCATGGACGGACGGGATGCAACGGAAATTCCTAAGTCAGCCGCAAATGCCTTGACATCCTTTTTCTCCAGTCCGCACTGTGCAAGTGGACTGACGACACCCAGCTCACGGAGTGCCTGGATACCCGGGCGGTACACATGCAGGTCGCTCTCATTGGTTCCGTCCATCACGCACGGAATCCCCTCTTCTTTTGCAAAATCCAGAAGTGTCGCGAACAGGTGGTGTTTGCAGATATAACAGCGGTTGACCGGATTCGTCCGGATGGCTTCCAGCTCCATCTCATTGACCTGGATAATTTTATGGATCGCGCCCAGCTCCTTTGCCACCCGCTCCGCGATCTCCAGATCACAGGCTGGGTGCAGCATGGTGTGAAATGTCACGGCATAAACCGGCATTCCCGTCTTCTTCGCCGTATCACACGCCAGCTTGAGAATCAGGCTGCTGTCCACACCGCCCGAAAAGGCGACACAGACCGGTGCCTTCGCTTTTTCTGCCATGAACTGTTTTAAAGCTTCTCTTTTTTCTGTCTCTGATATCATTGGTTTATTTTCCATGGTTCTTGATTCTCCTCTTAATTATCTAACGAGAATGCACTGTGCCGTTTTTCAATCTCAAAAGTGCTTACTGTAAACTAATACTTCCGTCTTCCATTACTCCGTGGAATACTTCCATGAAGCGCTTCCCTGTCTCCCGGCAGATCGCGCGCACGCTCTCATACTCCGGATAGCACGTATCCACGCCGCCGCGCTTGCAGATTTTTACCTTTGCTGCCCCGTAACGGGTCTGGATCTCCTTTACTTCCCGTGGCAGTATCGTCCTCTCTACTGGATAGCGGCGCACACCGATCGTGGTCGTACAGGAGAAGACAAGCTGTTCTAATTCTTCCCGTTTTTCTGCCGTTGTCAGTACATGAAGCACATACGCCGGACGGTTTTTCTTCATATATGCCGGTGTGTACCACACATCTCTGGCGCCCGCTTCCAGAAGCACCTCCATCGCATATCCCAGCGCCTCGCCGGTGCAGTCGTCCAGGTTTGCCTCCATGACCCACATGGAGCTCTCGTCGTGACCGTCTTTTCCAGTTTCTACTTCCACCGTTTTATCCGTCAGAAGCATCGCCCGCAGGATATTCGCGTGCGCGAAATCCTTATTTCCGGCGCCGATACCGATCTTTTCGATCTGGTACTTCTTCGGAAGCGCCGCTTCTGTCCGGAATGCCGCCGCGATCGCCGCGCCGGTCGGCGTTACCATCTCTCCTTCGACATCCCGAAGCGTCAGTTCCAAGCCCTGTGCCGCTGCGATATTTGCCGTCGCCGGAACCGGAACCGGCATTAAACCGTGCTGGCAGCGTGCGAATCCATGACCTTCGGAAAGCGGCGATATCACCACGCGGTGGATTCCCAGATCCTCCAGGCAGAATGCCGCACTGATAACATCCACAATCGAGTCAATTGCACCGACTTCATGGAAATGAACCTCGCTGACCGGGATTCCGTGTGCTTTCGACTCTGCCCCCGCCACAATCTCAAACATCCGGCGCGCCAGGTTTTTAACGCGGTCAGATGCATCCAGACGATCGATGATCTCGAAAATGTCATGAATGTTGCGGTGGACGTGAGGATGCATATGATCGTGGGTGTGAGCGTGATCATGGCTGTGCTCATGGTCGTGGGTGTGAGCGTGATCATGGCTGTGCTCATGGTCGTGAGTGTGTTCATGATCGTGATGATGCTCATGGTCGTGCTCATCATGGCTATGTTCGTGCTCATGACCATGTTCGTGGTCATGATGATGCTCTTCTTCCTCTAAATGTACATCGAAATCATACGCATCAATTCCACATTTCTTCGTCCGCCCAAAATGCAGATGATACCCGGATACGCCCAGACTGTCCAGTGCCCGTACCAGTTTTTCCCGGCTTGCTCCAAGATCCAACAGTGCGCCAACCGTCATATCTCCACTGATTCCAGACGCACAATCCAGATATAAGATTTTCTCATCCATTTTTACTTCTCCCTCTACTTTTCTCATTTTATTGATACATTTCCGTTTTTCGCTTTTATGCAATTATCACAAACCACTATCACTCTGCCGTCTTCTTCGGCTCCCGAACCGCCAGGCGGTTAATCTGCGCCGCCAGATATGCTGCGCCGTAGCCGTTATCTATATTTACAACCGAAATGCCGTTCGCACAGGAATTAATCATCGTGATCAATGCCGACAGTCCATGAAAACTTGCACCATAGCCGACCGAGGTCGGAACCGCAATGACCGGATTTTCCACCAGCCCGGCGACAACTGTGCCAAGCGCACCTTCCATTCCCGCCACCGCAATCACGCAGTTTGCCCTCGCAATCGCCTCGCGTTTGGATAAAAGGCGATGGATGCCCGCCACCCCTATATCATAGTATCGCTCCACGCGGCAGCCGAAAAATTCTGCCGTTTTGGCAGCTTCCTCCGCAACCGGGATATCCGCGGTTCCGCCTGTGCAGACTGCCACCAGCCCTTCCAGCTTCCGCGGTGTCTCCGATGATTTTCTCGCCTGCAAAATTTTTGAAACCGGATCGTATTCTATCTCCGGGATGCGCGCCCGCACTAGATTCCACTGCTCCGGCGTCGCCCGCGTTCCGAGTACTTCCCCATTTTCCCGGTACAGCGTCTCGAAAATATCCGCCAGATAGGCATCCGGCTTTCCTTGGCAGAACACCGTCTCTGGGAATCCCGAACGCAATTTCCGGTGCAGATCCAGCTTCGCATACCCTAAATCTTCGTAAGGAAGATTCTTGAATGCATTCTCCGCTTCCTCAATACTCGTATCCCCCCGTTTTACCTCTTCCAACAGCTTCCGAACATCCATTTTTCCTCCTCCTTACCAAATCCCGAATTATTAATCTCTTACTATCGCCCATCTTCTTGTCCTTTGGACAAGAAGCATCCCTCGCTCTTATGAGCTCGGTCAATCCCGATTTTCTCTGTCAATATGTGAACCGGCTAAACTGCTGCCATCTTTTCCTGCAATGCCTTTAAATCAATCCGCCGCGTGCAAATCCGCTTCAAAAGAGATTCCGAATGGCTCACAATCACCATTCCCAGCTCCCGCTCCTTTGCCTCCTGCAAAAGCGCCTGCCAGATCTGGCTCTGGGTCACTGCGTCAAACATCGCGGTGATCTCATCCGCCAGCAGATACCGCGGATTTGCCGCCAGCGCTCTGGCAATACAAAACCGCTGCAGTTCGCCTCCGGAAAGCTCCGATGGGAACCGATCCAGCCATTCTTCCCGGATGCCAAGCCGTCCCCGGCTCTCCTCATCCACCTGACCGCCCTCACTGAGAACCTGGCGCATCCGCCAGCGCGGGTTGACCGCCTGCTCCGGGTGCTGCCAGATTAACTGCACCGGCATACAGCCCCGGATATTCTCAATCGGTATGCCGTCAATCTCTACCGTTCCCGCCTCCGGTCTCTCATATCCCGCCAGCAGGCGACACAGCGTCGTTTTTCCATATCCGCTCGGCGCCACCAGCCCCACGCGCTCTCCCGGCTCAATTTTCAGGGAAATACGCGTCAGCACGTGGCGCCCGCCATTTTCATATGAAAAAGATAGGTTTTCCACCTTTAGTGACATCTCATTCTCCTCCAAAAAATTCATGTTCCGGCAGTGCCCGGTAGAGCGCCTGCGTGTATGGCTCTTTCAGATTCCGTCCCTCCCGGAAGTTCTCCGGCTTTACTTCCTCCAGAATCGTCCCGTCATAAAACACCAGAATCCGGTCCGCCATCTCAATCGCCAGTTCCAGATCATGAGTAATCAAAAGCACCGCTGCCCCGTCCTGTGCCATCTCTTTTAAATGACGGATCACATGGCGCGCGGTCATCGCCTCCAGCCCCGGTGTCGGTTCATCCGCCACAATCAGCCTCGGCTCCTGCATCAGTGCCGCTGCCATCAGGACGCGCCGCGCCATGCCGCCCGACAGCTCAAATGGATAACATTTTTCCACTGATTCATCCAGCCCGTACCGCTTCAAAAGCTGGCGGCATTTTGCCCGCGTCGCTTCATCTTTTCTGCCGCCGCAGATCTGATCCCCGACCCGCATCAACGGATCGAGGTAGGAAACCCCCTGCGGAATCAGGGAAATCCCATTGCCCCGCAGCCCGGCAAGCCGCGTCTCATCCAGAACCTCTCCCTGATAGGAAATTTTTCCTTCCATCCGGCAGTTGTACGGCAAGATCCCCAGAATCGCGTGCGCCAGCAGGCTTTTTCCCGAACCACTCGCCCCGACCACCGCCGTCAGCTCCCCACTGAAAAGTTTGCAGGAAAGGTCGCGGAGCGGATGGAGTTCGCGCCGTCTAAGCCCACGCGCGTACTGCGTAAAATATAAGTTTAGATTTTGAATTTTCAATATCGGCTTTTCCATGGAATCACGATTTTCACGCAATCTCCGTTCTTTGAGAACGTCTGTCTGTTCCAAATCTGATAGCCGCATCGTTTTTGATTGTTTCTGTCTTAATCGCATCATTTTATCAAAATATATGTTTTTCTGCCTCATTCCCAGCATCCTCTACTCATGCACGCTCCCCGGATCCATCAGCCGCCCCAGGCTCTGCCCGATCGCCTGAAATCCCAGCGTTACCAGCACCAGTGCCGCGCCCGGAAAGAGCGCCAGCCACCATTTTCCGGTAATCAGGTACGACATACTCTCGGATAAAATAACACCGATCGCCGGTTGCTCGGAGAAAAGACCGAAGCCCAGAAAGGTCACGCCCGCCTCATGCAGAATCGCATGGGGAAAGAGAAGAATTAACCCGGTCACAAATTGCCGCGATACCTGCGGGACGATGTGGTTCCAGGCAATCCACCAGGGCTTTTTCCCCAGTTTTTCGGAGATCTGCACATACGGACTTTCCCGGATCTGTAAGATTTCCGCCCGCAAAAGCCTCGCCAGCGACGCCCAGTGCGTCAGGGCAATCCCGGCTGCTACACCCCGGAATCCCTTTCCCAGACTGTAGGAAATCAGGATCAGGAGAAGCATGTGCGGGATTCCCATTACCAGATTAATCAGCCCGCATACCAATGAATCCATCAGTCCCCCGCCAAGCGACGCCAGCAATGCAAGCGCCAATGCCACCGCGGCGCTGATCGCCGCGGTCAGAAGCCCCAGCCGGATGCTTAAAGAAAGCCCCGCAACCGTCCGTTTCATCATATCCCGCCCCATCCAGTCGGTTCCAAACAGCCCGCCGGTTCCCGGAGGCAGGTTTTTTCTCGCAAAATCGACCTGCTGTGCGGCATCCTCCCAGACGATTCCAAGCACTGTCACCAGAATCAGGAAAAGGAGGGAAATTCCCAGCAGCCAGAGTGTTTTCTTTCTCATGCCCTGCCTCCTTTCCTAAGTCTCGGATCGACCAGCCGGTACAGCCCATCCGCCGCTGCATTTCCTGCAAATACAAGCACGGCACTGATGAGTGTAATTCCCATCAGAAGCGGGATATCGCTTCCCAGCCCCGCCGTGACCGCCGCCTGTCCGAGTCCCGGATAGGAAAAGACCTGTTCCACCAGCACCGAACCGCCGAAAATCTCGCTGATCGAGCCAAATTGGAGCGTAATTACCGGGAGAAGCAGGTTGCGGAGTCCATGCCGAAAAATCAGCCGCCAGCCGCTCTCGCCCCGCGCCCGCGCATAGAGTACGTAATCACTTTCCAGAATCTCAATCACTTTTTCGCGCGTGTGCATCGCAATCGAAGAAATCCCTGTCAGTCCCAGCGTACACGCCGGCAGAAATGCGTGATACAGGCGATCCGCCAGGCTAACCTCGTCCGCCGCCATTCCCACCGGGACACTGAACCCGATTGGGAAGATAGGAAGCTGCACTGTAAAGAGAAGCAGCAGCACCAGCGCCAGCCAGAAGGACGGCGTTCCCGCGATCACGATGCAATAGCCCGTAATCAGGCGATCCACCCACTTGCCCCGTTTTGCCGCCGCTGCAATTCCTAAAAATATCCCCACGATTCCCGAAAACAGCCACGCAGACAGAAGGAGCCACACTGACGCAGACGCCTTTTCCGCGATCACCTCCAGCACCGGTCTGCGGTACAGAAGGGAAATGCCAAAATCACCATGACAGATGCCCGAAATCCAGTTAAAGAAGCGCTTCCAGACCGGCACACCAACGCCCCAGTACGCCTGCAGCTTCTCGATCTGCTCCGGCGCCATCGAGCCGAGCGCCGTCTGCCCGACATTCGTCTGCAGCGGATCGACCGGAGACATCGACACCAGCAGAAACGATACCAGACTGACTGCCAAAAGCAGCAAAATCAGGTGCAGCAGACTGCGCCCAAACCATTTCATCCTACTCATAGTACCACCGATCGACATTGTTGACGATGGACCAGCCGTGACCGTGCGGATGCACCTTCTGCTCTGCGACATGAAGCCCGTCTCTCACCCAGTACAGATGATCGACATTCACCAGCCAGATCCACGGAAGATCACCCTCGGCTGAAACGCCCGTCTCGCCGTCCCACTGCGCCTTTTTCCACAATTCATACGAACTTTCCAGATCCGGTGCTGCCAAGGCCTCATCCATATAAGCGTCCACGGTCTCATTCGCATACGGCGAATATTCTGCCAGCCCCGTATCTGCCTTTGTATGGTAAATATTATAAAATTCCATCGGCGTGTGCGCGCCCCAGCCCCAGAGAAGCGGCTGCGACTGTGCCTCGTCATACGCAGTATCCCAGCCGGTGCCGCGGATCGATGCGTCAATTCCAATCTCTTTTAACTGCTGCGCCGTATCGGCTGCCA
The DNA here is from genome assembly GCF_003481065.1 of Clostridium sp. TF11-13AC. Lineage (NCBI taxonomy): Bacteria > Bacillati > Bacillota > Clostridia > Eubacteriales > Clostridiaceae > Clostridium > Clostridium sp. TF11-13AC. Next base: position 111,823 of record NZ_QUKJ01000007.1, on the reverse strand, counting down.
GCGCCTGACGCACCGAATCCCCGGTCGGATAGAGAAATTCCAGAATGGCTTTCACTCCACCCTTTTCGCGGATGCCGTCGGCATTTTTCTTCCATCCCGCCGCATCCAGCATCTCTTCCGCCTTCTCCACATCATAGGAAATGTTCTCCATTTCATCGTTGTACCACGGCATCTTGTCACAGACACTATATGCCGGGCTGCCGTAACCATTTAACACATGATCGATCATTTCCTGTCGGTCAATCGCCAGGTTGATCGCCCGGCGCACCTGCACATCCGCGGTAAAATCATTGCCGATTTTTACGCCATCCTCCCGTATCGTCTCCGGCACTGCCGGGAGGTTAAATCCACGGTTGTCCACTGTCTCACAATCCAAAAGGCTGAATCCTGGAACCGACTGGTCTGCATAGGACGCCGCCGTGTACGCCACATCCACCTGCCCGGCGCGCACCGCCGCAAACGCCGTGTCCTCTTCCATAAAAAGAATCGTGACCTGCCGCATCTTCGGCATGTCGCCATAATAATCCGGATTAGCTTCCAGAATCACCTGCTGTCCCTTGTCCCACTGTTTCAGGATATATCGCCCGGAGCCGATGGGATGTGTGCCGTAATCCGTTCCATATGCATGCTCCGGCACAATTCCCGTCACCGCCATCGTGTATGACCAGATAGCAAACGGGCGTTCCATCTCAAACACAACCGTCACATCATCGATCGCCTCCGCCTGTTTCAGCATTGAAAAATCGTTGACGGAACTCGTCTCTTTCAATGTGTTATAAGTGAATGCCACATCCTCCGCGGTCAGCGTCTCGCCATCCGTGAATTTCGCATCATCGCGGATCGTCACCGTCCATGTCATTCCATCCTCGGAGGTCTCCACATCCGTCGCCAGATCATACCCGATACTCAAATCTGCTTCTGTCACCGTCAGGGTGCTCTGGATCAGCGGTTCATGCATATGCTCGCCCGCGCCCCAGCCATATGCCGGATCAAAGCCCGCCTCCGGCTCTGAAGTCGGCGGCATCGCGATAATAACGCTTGTTTGGGTATTTTCCGCTGCATTTTCGCCGTTTTCAACATTTTCCGTCTGTTCTGCGCCGGAACCGCCTTTCTGCGCCTGATTTTCAGCGTTTCCGCATCCGGAAAGCATGACTGCCGCCGCTAAGGCAGTGACGCCAAGTGCCCTGGCTTCTCCGAACACCTTTCCAATGATTTTGCCTGTATTTTCTCGTTTTTTCATATTTTCTGTTGTACCCCTATATTTTTCTTTATGAAACAAAAGGATATCAGAAAAGTGCGATCCCTGCTGAACCGCTGTACCTTCCTGGTATCCTTCTCCATTTTTCTTATTTATTTTATGTGCGGCTATTTAACTCGCTTCTCTGCCAACAGCATAGACACCTGATTCCTATTTTTTCGTTCCCCCGCTTCTGCAAGGTAGCATCTGCTTGTGCAGCGCTGTTTTCTTTTTCTTATATACATTTAGACTCATTTTAGATGTCTGTTATCTTATTATTATTCTGTCGGCGTCGTCTTTCTCACATTCGTCTCCAGGAAACGGTTATATCCGAGCCAGCCCGGATTCTCCCCGCCGCTTTTTAAGACTTCCAGCATCGTCTCCATCTTCGCATCGGTATTGTCCGCGAAATTCAATGCCAGCGCCTCCAGAAGCGCCGGTTTCTTCGGGGAACCGTACTCTAATTCGCCGTGGTGCGCAAGGATGCAGTGCTTTAACTCCGCCGCTGTCTTTGCCGGGAATCCCGGAATCTCCTTAATACGGTCTGCAACCATCATCGTGCCGATCACGATATGACCTAAGAGCTGACCGTCGTCCGTATAATCATTTTCCGGAAATGCGGATAATTCCTGCACTTTTCCGATATCGTGGAACAGCGCCGCCGTCAGAAGCAGATCGCGGTTCAGCGCCGGATATGACTTCGTGTAGAAATCACAGAGTTTCATAACACTTAACGTATGTTCCAAAAGTCCGCCCACAAAACCATGATGCACACTCTTCGCCGCCGAATGGAAGCAGAATTTCTTCACAAATGCCTTATCTTCCAGGAAATAGCTGGATGCCAGCTTTTTCAGGTACGGATTCTGGAAAGACTGCACCAGAGCCGTCAGATCCTGATACATTATCTTGATATCCTTTGAGCTGACCGGAAGGTAATCACTTTCCTGATACTCGCCCTCGTCTGCCTTGCGTATGCGCTTGATATTTAACTGGTTGGAACCCTGGAAAACCGTCACATCGCCGTCCACATAGACGTACTGCAGCGGCTCAAAATCATTGATGCCCGGGGAACTTAAATCCCAGATTTTGCAGTCTACCGTGCCTGTTTTATCCTGAAGCAGCACGGAAGCGTACTCTTTTCCGTTTTTCGTCACCGCGTGCTGTTTCGTCTTACATAAATATACGTCCGAGACTCTCATTCCTTCCCGGAACTGTTCAATATATCTCATTCTGCCTATATCCTCCTGAATTTCTATCTGGCGCGCAGAGATACCAAAAATGGAATTTCCGTGTATCCGTCGCGCCCTTTCCGCATCACATTTACCGATACAGACACGCCGCTCGCGGAATTTTCAATCTGCGCCTGGAGATCTTTGAAACTTCCGATCTCCTTTGTGCCAAATTTCACAATAATATCGCCGGGCTGGATACCAGCGTCATATGCCGGGCTGCCGGAGACTGCCTCCGTCACGTAAACGCCCGCCGGAATGCCGCTCCCCTGCATCGCACGGCTCACATCCTGTCCCAGGATGCCCAGATATGCCGCCGAAGCGCCATTCGTCAGCCGCTCCAGAATCGGCTTGTAGCTGGAAATGGTGTACGCCGCCGTCCGATCCGTACAGCTCTCGCTGCGGCAGGACTCCGATGTCCAGCCGACCATCTCTCCGGCTGTATTGATCAAAAAGGTACCCGTCTGCGAATTGCTGCTGATATCCGCATACAGGATCCGCGTCAGTCCATCTGTAATCTGCACATTGCGCGCCACGTAGGATACCGTTCCGAACGAAAGCGAATGCACCTGTCCGGACGGACCGCCGATACCTACGAGGACATCGCCTGCCTTGACCGTATATGAATTGGCAAGTGAAAGCACCTGCACCTTTTTCCGCTCTTCTTCCGGCAGATTGCCGGACGGCACCGCCACAACTGCCATTCCGAGCACTTCGTCAATCTGGCGCACTGTACCAGCGATCTTCGTTCCATCCGAAAATCTCACATTGATCGAATCTGCCGCCCGCACCGCATCGGCGTAAGTAAAGATCAGAAATTCTCCATCACTCTCCGCGATGACTGCACCTGCATAATCACCCGTATTTTCCACCGGGTTTCCAAATATATCCGTATCCTGTTTGCCGGAGCTGACCGTCACGATCGACTTATCACCCTGTTCCCCGATTCCACGCAGCACCGACGTCATCGAATTGAAATTGTCTGCGGAAAACTGATAGCTGGAAAGCGCCTCGCTGACCGCCTCATCAATCTCCTGCTCCATTTGTTCCGGCTGCGCTGTCATATCCGCATCTGCACCGTCCGACGGCGAAACAGAGTCCGGATCATCCTTGGAAAACTCGACTGAGGATGTCTCCTGCATCCCATTTTCCTGAAAACACCGATCCGCAAACGGCTTTACCGCCGCAAACGAAACCGCCGCGACTCCTCCAAATGCGGCTGACGCGCATACAAAGAGAGCCACCCGCTTCGCAATCTGTTTTCTGGTCAGCGGCGGCTTCACTATCGTTTCTCTCATGAATTCCCGTTTTTCCTTTTTTTCAAGTTCTTCTGAATCCGGCATTTCACTTTCCCCTTTGCATAACATATCCTAATTATACTTTCCTTCTTAAGGTTATGCAAGAAAAAAGTGCGAATGCTTGGCTAGACGGCGGGGAATGTGATATAATGTGAACACTTGACGAGGTCTTTTCGAGTCTAGTGAGAACTTATACCTGACCACTTAATGAGGTCTTTCACGAATTTAGTGGTCACGGTATCATGTGAACACCATTTAAATTAAGAGGATTACCACAACATGAATGAAAAAGCATTAAAAACTCTCGAATATACAAAGATCATCGACCAGCTCACGGAGTACGCCTCCACAGAGATGGGAAAACAGATGTGCCGGGAACTGCAGCCGTCCTGTGATCTGGGGACGATCCGGCAGAGCCAGACGGAGACGACCGATGCCCTGACGCGCGTCCGCATGAAGGGAAGTCTCTCCTTCGGCGGCGTGAAGGATGTGCGTGGTTCCATGAAACGTCTAGAAATCGGAAGTTCCCTGGGGATCCCGGAGCTTCTCGCTGTCAGCTCCCTGCTGACAGTCGCTGCCCGCGCGCAGAGCTACGGACGCCATGAGAAATCCGAAGAATTTCCAGATGATTCCCTTGATGAGCGCTTCCGCGCCCTGGATCCGCTGACGCCGGTCAACAATGAGATCAAGCGCTGCCTGCCATCCGAGGATGAGGTCAGCGATGACGCAAGTCCGGGACTTGCCAAAGTGCGCCGCTCCATGAAGATCGTGGGCGGACGCGTCCATACCCAGTTAAATTCTATTTTAAATTCCAGCCGGACCTATTTACAGGATGCCGTCATCACAATGCGCGACGGGCGCTATTGCCTGCCGGTCAAGGCTGAGTATAAATCCCAGGTCCCAGGCATGGTGCACGACCAGTCCTCGACCGGTTCGACTGTATTTATCGAGCCGCTCGCGATCGTCAAGCTGAACAACGAACTGCGCGAGCTGGAAATCCAGGAAAAACGGGAAATTGAGTTCGTTCTGGCAGCTCTTTCCAGCCAGCTTATGCCTTACACCGACGCGATCCTCTCGGATCTTTCGATTCTGGCAGAGCTCGATTTCATTTTCGCAAAGGCAGCTCTTTCCCGCCACTATAACTGCGTGGAACCGAAATTTAACAACAAACGGTATATCAATATCAAGGACGGACGCCATCCGCTCTTAAATCCGAAACAGGTCGTTCCGATCAACATCTGGGTTGGCGATTCGTTTGACCTTCTGATTGTGACGGGTCCAAACACGGGTGGTAAAACCGTTTCTTTAAAAACCGTCGGACTCTTTACCCTGATGGGGCAGTCAGGACTCCATATCCCGGCATTTGAAGGATCCGAGCTGGCTGTTTTTGACAATGTATTTGCCGACATTGGCGATGAGCAGAGCATCGAGCAGAATCTGAGTACATTCTCCGCCCATATGACGAATATCGTTTCGATTTTAAATGAGGCGGACGCCAATTCGCTCTGTCTCTTCGATGAGCTCTGTTCCGGTACCGACCCGACCGAGGGCGCGGCGCTGGCGATTGCGGTTTTAAATTTCCTGCACAACATGACCTGCCGGACGATCGCAACCACGCATTACAGCGAATTAAAAGTCTTTGCGCTGACCGCGCCAGGCGTTGAAAATGCCTGCTGCGAGTTCAACGTCGAGACTCTCCGCCCGACCTACCGCCTGCTCATCGGTATTCCAGGAAAAAGTAATGCATTTGCCATTTCCCGCAAGCTGGGGCTGCCGGATTATATCATCGACGAGGCGAAAAACCAGATGGAGCAGAAGGACGAATCCTTCGAGGATCTGCTTGCCAATCTGGAAAACAGCCGCGTGACCATTGAAAAAGAGCGCGAAGAGATCGCCTCCTATAAACAGGAGATTGAAACGCTGAAGAACCGCCTCCAGCAGAAGGAAGAACGTTTCTCCGAGCAGAAGGAAAAAATGCTTTCCAAAGCCCGCGAGGAAGCTCAGAAGATCCTTCAGGATGCAAAGGACACCGCCGATCAGACGATCCGCAACATCAACAAGCTTGCCAAGTCTTCCGGCGTCAATAAAGAACTGGAAGCCGAGCGGACCAAGCTGCGCGGCAAGATCCAGGATGTAGACAAGAAACTGGCAGTTAAGAAAACCGCCGCACCGAAAAAAGCCGTTTCCGCGAAAAAGCTGCGTCTCGGCGATACCGTGCGCGTTCTCTCGATGAATTTAAAGGGAACCGTCAGCTCCCTGCCGAACGCCAAGGGCGATCTGTATGTACAGATGGGAATTCTGCGCTCCCTCGTCAATATCCGAGATCTGGAAATGGTCGAGGAAGCATCCATCACCGGACCGGGACTTTCCGGCACGCATACGGGCGGTTCCCGCGGATCCGGAAGCGGAAGCAGCAAGATCAAGATGTCCAAGTCCTTCAGCGTATCGCCGGAGGTCAACCTGATTGGCATGACCGTCGATGAGGCGATCCCGGTACTCGACAAATACCTGGATGATGCCTACCTGGCGCATCTTCCGCAGGTCCGCGTCGTACATGGTCGTGGAACCGGCGCTTTGAAAGCGGGCGTACACCGCCACTTGAAGAAATTAAGCTATGTCAAGGAATACCGGCTTGGCGAATTTGGCGAAGGCGATACAGGCGTTACAATCGTGACATTTAAATAAGAAATATCCATAACTGTGAAGGTACTGAACAGTTACAAATATCCAAAAAAACAGGAGGAATCAACATGGCTGAAAAGCAGCGCATTCTCATCGTAGATGACGACTACAACATTGCTGAACTAATCTCACTTTACCTGACGAAAGAATGTTTTGAAACGAAAATTGTCGGAGACGGGGAAGAAGCTCTCCGGGTATTTCCCGAATTTCAGCCCAACCTGATTCTCCTTGATCTGATGCTTCCGGGCATCGACGGCTATCAGGTCTGCCGGGAACTGCGAAGCACCTCCCAGGTGCCAATCATCATGCTCTCCGCCAAGGGCGAAATCTTTGATAAGGTGCTGGGGCTGGAGCTGGGCGCCGATGACTACATGATCAAACCATTCGATTCGAAAGAGCTGGTTGCCAGAGTCAAAGCCGTTCTGCGGCGCTACCAGCTGCCGGTGCAGATGCCTGCATCGTCCGTGACCGAACAGCATGGCAATTTTGTCGAATATCCGGATCTCATCGTCAACCTGACGAACTACTCCGTCATTTACAACGGACACTCGATCGAGCTGCCGCCGAAGGAACTGGAACTGCTCTATTTCCTCGCGTCCTCACCAAACCAGGTATTCACAAGGGAGCAGCTTCTCGACCATATCTGGGGATATGAATACATCGGCGACACGCGGACGGTAGATGTCCATATCAAGCGGCTCCGTGAAAAAATCAAGGGCAACGACAAGTGGGCGCTGACGACCGTCTGGGGGATTGGATATAAATTTGAGGTAAAACGGTAACTGTTAGTAAAGGAACTGAACTGTTACGTGAAGAGGTAACCGGAGGTTTACCATGAAATCAAACCACTACACACATTCTCTTTATTATAAACTGCTGATCGGCTATCTCATCTTCGGTCTGCTTGGATTCATCACGATCGCGACCATCTCATCTGAGATGACCTACCACCATCTGGTGGAACGCGAATCGGAGGTTCTGTATGACGAGGCGACCATGATTGCCGATCGGTGCAGCAAAGCCTACGAGGGCAAAACCATCAATCTCGACTCGGCATACCCACAGCTCGAGGCGGTTTCCGCCTATCTGCAATCGGATATCTGGATCCTGAACCATGAGGGCACCATCGTTGCGGACAGCAGCGACAGTCGTACCGGCATCGCAATCGACGATTTCGACCCGACCGCACAGGGCAACCGGCTCTATTCCATCGGACAGTATTACAACCTGTTTGACAGCAAAGTACTCTCCGTTTCCGCCCCGATCACAGGCAATATGAAGACCTACGGCTACATCGTGATTCATATGCCAATCCAGAACATTGAGGCGGAACAGAACGGATTTCTAAATATTATTTACATAACATCGATCATCCTGTTCTTCCTATCCCTGGTGGTGCTTCTTGTTTTTACAAAAGTGGTCTATTTCCCGCTCAAAAAGATTACGGTCGCAGCCAATGAATATGCAGCCGGAAACCTGGCACACAATATCCCGATTACCACCCACGACGAGATCGGCTATCTCGCCAGCACATTAAACTATATGTCCAGCGAGTTAAATGAAATGGAACAGTACCAGCACAATTTCATCGCGAACGTATCGCACGATTTCCGCTCGCCGCTGACCTCCATCAAGGGCTATCTCGAGGCGATTCTCGACGGCACAATCCCGCAGGAACTCTATCATAAATACCTGCACATCGTCATTTCCGAAACCGAACGCCTTAACAAACTGACACAGGGCATGCTGACACTCAACTCCCTGGACAGCAAAGGCTACTTAACCCGGACAAATTTCGATATCAACCGGACGATCAAGGATACCGCCGCAACCTTCGAGGGCACGTGCAGCGCGAAAGGCATCACGTTTGACCTGACCTTTGCGGATAGCATCCAGATGGTTTACGCTGATCTCGGAAAAATCCAGCAGGTTCTCTACAACCTGATCGACAACGCGATCAAATTCAGCCACGAGGATTCGATCATTTACATCCAGACCTCCATCCGGTATGAAAAAATCTTCATTTCCGTCAAAGACACCGGCATCGGCATCCCGAAGGACAGCCAGAAGAAAATCTTTGAACGTTTCTACAAGACCGACTTATCGCGCGGAAAAGATAAAAAGGGCACCGGGCTGGGGCTTGCGATTGTCAAAGAGATTATTCAGGCACATGGGGAAAATATCGACGTTGTCAGCACCGAGGGCGTGGGGACGGAATTTATTTTCAGTCTGCCGAAGGCGACGGCGCTATAGCAAATTGAAACTGTCCAATCCCTTCGCAATTACAGCAAATCTTCCATCTGGCATCCCAGTGACCGTGCAAGCGCACGCACGGTTTCTGCGGATGCTTTTTGAATCTTCTTTTTTCCCTGTTCATACTGCTGAATACTCCGCAGCGTAACCCCCGATTGCTCTGAAAGATCCTTTTGGGTATATCCCGCCATCTTCCGGATCCGCCGCAACGCGTTTTTCCCCTGCTCTTTTCTTCGAATGATTCTGTCTGCCGCCTCAACAAATTTATCCTCCGGAGCTTCATGAAGTGCCGGATACATTTCCACAACCTCCCGGACCGGAAGCCCTGCTTCAATTTCCTTAAATTTCTTCTCACTGTACCACTGATAATACGCCAGTATCCAGCCACTCCAATACTCTCTGGAACAGGTAAATTCTACCTGCGGTTCCGGCAGTTCGTCCTTTTTTCCCGCTTTTCGAAGCACTTCCTCCGCAAGCTCCGTTCCAGAAAAGCCGCTCACTACTCTTGGTACACCTTCCCCAAATTTTTCTGCATACCCGGTTGTAAGAAACAATTTCCAAAAATCTTCCAGATCCATCCCACAGGCATTGACCGCATAATCTGTCATTTCCCCCAGATTTCTCATCGCATCATCCAGATATTCAATCCCATAAGCGCTCATCCTCAGCCGACACCTCCCCTCGAATCAAATCCCGCATATAAATACCGTCGATATCATCCTCTTCCACCTTTTTCCGGTATGCATTTCTAGCTTGCTCATCCCTGGCTCTTCGTTTTACATAATATTCCACTGAATCTACTCCTTCATAAGAAAGAAAGTGTATCGCCTGAAATGCCTTCTGACTCTTTAATACATACTGCTCTCCCAATTTTCCCAGCCGCATCGCATACGAAAGCTGCTCTAACGATATTTCATTATTTACAAACGCCCTTGCAAATGAAAAATACGAATCATCCGCCCGGTACCCAATCACCACATCATATCCGTCCACATCCGGGAGGAAATGTTCCAGCAGCCACTCTCTTCCCCGTTTCATGACCGCCGAAGAAAGGCGGATTTTCCGGTATTTCATCAAAATCGCCAGCCAATGAAGAACGCTGTAGTGCTTCTCCATCAAATTTAAAATCAAAAGACCGGTTTCATCCATTTCATACTGATTCACATAGCCGTCCTCCCGCTCGGCGCACGACCACTCCTTCGCCAGCTCCAGACTCTCCGTACAATAAAAGCCCTGTCCGTAGTCATTATAGACCTTTCCCTGACCATACATAGGAGTAGAAATAATTTCCAAGGAACCGTGATATAAAATTTTTCTCATTCTGAGGAACCTCCTTATCTATTATGGGAGCAAGTAGAAACATGTGGTATATAAAAAATAGATTCGTTTTAATGAAAATAACTCTATAGAGATATTTTTATTAATATTATATCTCTATAGAGTTATTTAATCAATTTTTATTTCAGATCTTAAAAAGATATGCCACCTTACAGTACGCACCTTACACAAACTGTAACTGTCCTTTCACGATGTTTCGAATTACACCTACCGCGCCTCTTCCCCCGGAAAATGCGCGTCGGACCGCTTCAGAATCTCCCGGGCAGTCTTTGTCTTTCCAAGACCACCAAAGGTACAACGCAGTTCCAGCGGCAGCGACAGACCGATCTCATAGATCGCGCCGATCGTCTCATCCAGCGGGATCACCTTGTCGTAGCCTGCCAGAATCATATTGGCGCTGGCGAGCGCATTGCTTCCGCCCATGATATTTTTGCCGAGGCACGGCCATTCAACACGGTTTCCAACCGGATCGCAGGCAAGTCCTGTGATGTTCTGGAGTCCTACAGACGCCGCATCCATACAATTTTCGATGGTTCCGCCCATCATCGCCGTGAGTGCCGCCGCTGCCATACCAGAACCGGCACCGCACTCTACCTGACATCCTGCTACTTCCGCCGAAAACGTCGCTTCCTCTGCGAAAAAGACACCGACCAGACCCGCAACCAGAAGCCCCTGTACTACCGTTTCTCTCGGAAGTGACAGCGCCCGCGCCAGTCCGATGACCGTTCCCGGCAGGCATCCGCAGGAACCACAGGTCGGTGCCGCTACGATCACGCCCATGGAGCTCTTGCTTTCCATCACCGCCGTGATACAGCGGATGATCTCATTAACAATCGGATCCGGAATCAGGCGTCCTGCCTGCTCGGCTGCTGCCACCTTGCTGACCTGCTCGCCCAGAATACGGTCCTGATATTTCGTCCCGGCTAATCCCGTCTCAACCGCCTGTTCCATGACCGACAGAATCTGTTCCATCTGATGGTAAACCGCTTTCTTCGACTGACCGCCCCGACAGGCCTCATATTCCAACGCATACTCCCAGGAATCCATCGGATGCTCTTTCGCATAATCAACCAGGGCAGCTGCCGTCGAAAATGGAACCTGACACGTACTGCTGGAATGCGTCGGAAGCACCGGTTCAAGATAGCACGCCTGACCGACACCCGCCACACCGCGGACGGCTTGAATCACCTCTTTTGTCAGCGGAACAGCTAATTTCCAATTATATAAAATCTGACCTTCCTTCTGATCGCTCTGGAAAAATTCAACATCCGGCAAAAGTGCTTCTATCTTTTCCCTAATTCCCGGTGCCACCTCCGCAATCACCAGAAGCTCATAGAAATCTCCGGCTATCTGCACCGAAAATTCCTCGTATTTCTGCATCTCGACCATACCGCCGCCGACTGCGATCGCCTCCCAATGCACGACATTTCCATTCTGGTCCCAGACCTCTGCCCGGTAATTGCCCGGATGCTCTGCCCCATAATCAAGGATCCGGTATTCGATCTCCAATCCCCGTTCTTTCGCAATCGCCTCATACTGTGCGACATCCGGCGCATCCAGCTCCATATTCAAAAGCCCGCTGGCAAATCCCATATCCGTTCCGTGTCCCGTGTGCGATGCCGCCAGCGCACCATTGACATCAAAATCAACAATCGCTTTTTTCACCGGTGCATCCAGAGATTGCCGGATCATGGAGGCGATCCGCGCCGCCCCCGCCACATGGGAACTGGAAGGTCCGCGCATCACCGGACCGAGTACATCATTGAAGATACTGCAGGGTAGTTTTTCCATGGTTTGTCCTCCTTTTTGTATCAATCATTCCATGTTTTTTATTCATCATTTTTGATTCGTGTTTTTGTAAAGGAAAAGGGAACGTCCAACTTCAACGTCCCCTCTCGTTTCTATCGTCCCATTAAAATAAATGGAATTCTGGATACTACCGGAACATTCGTAATAATCGCTAATGCTGCCAGCATCGCTACTAGGAATGGTATTGCATTTCGAACCGTATCTCCAAATTTACATCTTGCAATATTGGTTGCCGTGTATAAGCAGACACCTACCGGCGGAGTTGCCAGACCGATGGTCAGGTTCAGGCAGACAATCATACCAGTCTGAATCGGGTCAACGCCCAGGCTTGCCATCGCCGGTGCCAGAATCGGCGCTACCAGCATGATTGCCGGAGCACTATCCATAAACATACCAACAACCAGAAGAACCAGATTGACCAGTAACAGTTTCACTGCTAAAGAAGTATGAAGACCAACCAGCATATTCGTTACAGAAACTGCCCATCTCTCATTGGAGATAACCCATCCAAACAGATAGCAGCCGCCGACAATCAGCATAACCGTACCACTGTCGATCGCGCTGTCGATAATCGATTTCCAGAGCTCTTTCCAGCCAACGGTCCGGTATACAAATGCCGACAAAATCAGGGAATAAAGAACCGCTGCCGCCGCTGCCTCGGTCGGAGTAAAGAAACCACCCATGATACCGCCAACAACGATGATCGGAAGTCCGATACATGGAAGTGCCTGTCTGGTTGCTTCCCATTTTTCCTTCCAGCTTGTCTTAGGACCTGCTGAAAAATCACGTTTCACTGCAAATACATAAACAACCAGCATCATGATAATACCCATCAGGATACCCGGTACTACTCCGGCGATAAACATATCGCCAACGGATACCTTCGCTGCCGCACCGTAAATAACGAATGCCAGACTCGGTGGGATAATCGGGCAGCAGCAGGATGCACACGCGGTCAGACCTGCTGTAAACGCCGGATCATACTTTTCATCCTTCATTGCCGGAATCATCAGGCATCCAACTGCCGCCGTACCAGCTACCGCCGAGCCTGAAACTGTACCAAACATCATACATACCAGGATGTCTACCATCGCCAGACCACCCTTGATATGTCCAACGAATGCCTGTGCGAAACGAACCAGACGCATGGTAATACCGCCGTGATTCATAATATTTCCTGCCAGAGCGAAGAATGGAAGACAAAGCATGGTAAAACTATTAATACCATAGATAATTCGCTGCGGAACCAACGCCAGGTTGGCATCACCGGTACTTAAAAGCGCATAGGAGACCGTCGCTACGATCAATACAAAAGCAATCGGAACGCCTAATGCAAGAAACAAGAAAAAGCTTCCAAATAAAATTATACTGCTGAACATATTGACCTCCTACTCTTCATCCCCCGGAAGAGGAATCTTTTTCGCTTCCCCGTAACATATATTTTCAAGAAGCTGCACAAATGTATAATAAATCATAATGAGACCGCTGACCGGAAGGGCTGCATAAAAGAGCGCCAGCGAAACCTTGATCGTCGTTCCCAGATGTGGAATCTGTGCAACTGTATAGTTCCAACCTGAAATTGTAAATAAAACAAGTGCAAATAATAAAATCACATCCGCCAGAACCAGCATAAACTGACGTGTTTTTCCATGGCACAAGTTAATTACCATGTCAACACCGATATGAAGCAGATGACGGCTTGCTACGGCACTGCCAAGCATCGTGGTCCAAACGAAGATATAACAGGAGAACTCCGTTGCCCATGGCATCGTAGCTCCAAACCATCGCAAAATAAACTGGCCGATTACCGCGATACATAAAGCAATTGACGTAACCCCTAATGCAACTCTGGCAACCGTATTGATCACGTCGCCAATCTTGTGAAGTTTTTCAATCAATCCTGCCATTTTTCTCCCCTCTTTGTAAATGTACTCCCGAAAACAGGCTCCGGGAGTACATGATAGTTCAAAAATTATTGTACTTTATTTCGCTGCGCGAACCATCTCAACCAGACCTTCCCAGGTCGGATGTGCCGCGTACATTTTATCATATACCGGAGCAACTTTTTCTTTCCATGCATCAATATCAGTCGGACGTGTTACGGTATAACCTTTTTCTTCATACTCAGCAATCTTTGCCTCGTCATTTTCCAGGAACCAAGCTCTCTGCTCTTCGCCTGCTTTTATAGCTGACTCTTTCACGAGTTTCTGGTCTTCTTCGCTTAAACCCTCATACCATTTTGAAGAAGCAACAATGATACCGCTGGAATAGTAATGATGAATATCGCAGATATTATTAACAACCTCAATATAACCATCTGCTACTGCATATAATGCACTATTGTCTGTTCCATCTACAACGCCATTCTGAAGTCCTGTGAACTGCTCACCAGATGCCAATGCAACCGGTGTAGCACCAAGTGCTTCGTAGGTTGCCACGCAAACTTCATTCTGCATGGTTCTCATACGAACGCCCTTCATATCATCTACGGTATTAATTGTCTTATCTTTAGTCAGGATATTTCTCCAGCCATCCTCATGGAAACCAAGTCCTGTAATTCCATCAACCGCGCTTAACTGTTCCAGAAGGGAATTGCCAAATTCTCCCTCCAGCGCTTTATTGACATTATCCTCATCCTCAAACAGGAATGGAAGCTCAAAAATGCCTAAATCTGGTACAAATCCGCCCAGTGCACCAGTTCCTACCCAGCCGATTTCCAGGTTATTATTCTGAACCATCTCAACACACTCAACCTCGTCGGTTGTCATATCGCCTGCATAAACCTCTACTTTAATCCGTCCGTTGCTGCCCTCCTCGACCAGCTTTTTAAAAGCATTCGCACCGTAATCATACGGAGAACCGGTTCCACATACATGTGCTACACGGATCGTCATCTCCGCTCCGGAAGTATCTACGCTGGAACCACTATCTGCTGCTTCGGTTCCGGCTGCAGATGCGGATGAAGAAGAATTTCCGCCTGAACACCCCGCCATTGCCATCGCTCCGATTACCAATGCCATCGTACCGCAAAGCCATCTCTTTTTCATAAAGTATCCTCCTTTGTACTGTTTTTATGTGAACTCCCGAGGTACTTCTTTCCCTCAGAAGTACCTCCCTGTACCTTTAAACTCTTATTTTGTTTCTATCAATTTAGCCTAATAAGAAACCTTCCGGGAATGGATCGTCCGGATCGAATAACCATGTACTCTCTCCCATCACAAACGCCCGTCCGCTGATCTCCGGTACTACTGCCGGAATTCCTGCCACCTCTGTCTCTTCAACGATATGGCAGTGGAATAAACTTCCAATCAGGCTCTCATGCACAAACGGCTGTCCGACTGCCAGCTTTCCTTCCGCATGAAGAAGTGCCATCTTCGCTGATGTACCGGTTCCGCAAGGGCTTCGGTCAATCGCTGCCGGGGGAATGACAACTGCATTTTTTACATCCGAAACCCCTTCTGTACCCGGTTCGAAAAATTCCACATGCGTTACCTGGTTCATGATTTCCAGATACGGATGCTTGACTGTTACCTGCTCATTGATAAACTTTTTAAGATAATTTCCTTTTTCGACAATCTCTTTTGCATTTTCTTTATCCAGCTTTAAGCCCATTGCCGATGCCGGTACTAACGCAAATACATTTCCGCCGTATGCGATGTCTAACGGAATCTCACCATATCCAGGAACCTGTACCTTTACATCCCGATTCATCACAAATGCCGGGGCATTTTTAAAGGATACCCGCACCGCCTTGCCATCTTTCACCTCAATTTTCACTTTTACCAGTCCAGATGGTGTATCTAAGGTCGCATATGTATACGGTTCCTCCGCTTTTAAGAGTCCGCTTTCAATCAGTGCCGTTGAAACTCCGATCGTATCATGTCCGCACATCGGCATCCAGTTTCCAACCTCGTAATATAAAACACCAAAATCTGCCTCCGGATTGCACGGCTTGGTAACAATCGTTCCGGACATTACGTCATTTCCACGCGGTTCAAAACAAATTGCTTTTCTCATCCAGTCCTGTTCCTGCATCATATAGAGCATCTTTTCTTCCATCGTGTTCCCCGGAATTTCCGGAAATCCCGATAAAATGGTTCGGGTTGGCTCTCCCTCTGTATGTGTCTCGATACAGGTTACTGCCTTTCTCCCCTTAATCTCCTGCAAACAAAATTCATTCTTTTTTTCCATAGGCTCCTCCGTATTAAAAATTTTGTCCGTTCTCTTTCAGTTTTCTGAAATCTCGTTGTTAAAATCATATCATGATGAAAACTTTCAAAAAACATCATTTTTAATACAAAGTTTTTTGTGTTTTGGTTATTATGATGCATGACGTCAGTTAACGGTAGATACTTTCGGTTCTATCATAGTATACTTTTGGATACTTTTTCTATTTTCAAAGTTTTTCCACTTGCAATAATCATAACAACATTTTATTATGCTTTATATATTATCAGTCTATTAAAAATAGTTTAAAACAATAGTTGGACTATAGTCTAGTATTGATTCCATTTTGTTTTCACTAATTGAATACTCACGGGAAAGGAGGCATCTTCATGAGTGCTGAAAATCTTTTTACAACATCACGAATTGAAAACGTCAATCAGATCATTGCTGAACTTTACGACGATTCAATTCTTCTTGAAAAACGGATGGAGAGTTTTTTCCTGAACCTGAACAATATTGTTTTCTTTGAAAAAGCAAATTTTTTGTTTTACCAAAAGCAGGGACAGAATTACAAAACCCATTCCATCTACACCATCAACTGGAATGATGAACAGAAACGGCGGTATCAGGAAGAATACTGCCATATGGATGATGTTCTGTCGATTCTGGACTCCGACAGCAATGTAACTTTCCTGACTAACCAGCTGTTCAATCAGGAGGTTCGAAAAAATTCTCTTTATTTTCAGGAATTTCTACTTCCCATGGGGCTGCATGATTCCATTGAAACGAATTTTTCGATTCGGAACCGGGATCTGCGGGGTGTGTTTTCCATCCACCGATCCAACGATAAAAAAAATTTCCTGCCAGATGAATTAAGCCTTGTCCGGTTATTCCAGCCGCATTTCTGCAACGTATTTAAAAATTACGGGCGGGAGCTCAACATCGGACGGGCATTTCATGTACTGGAAAATTACAACTGCATCGGAATCGGCTGTTTTGACGATAAACTGAATTTTATCGGGTGCAACACAACCTACCATACATACATGGAGAATCATGGATTTGCAGATTTATCCAACAACCCCATTTCCAATTGTTTTCGCTCTCTTTGCCGTCAGCTGCTCCGTTCTGGAAGCATTACCGGACAAAATATCGAATACAAGATGGAAAACAGCCCTTTGTTTCTGGAGGTAAGCCGCTCCCATCTTAAGGAGGGACCAGACAACGACTGCTTTGTATGTCTGTTCTTCGATTTATCCTATGTGATGGATCGTACTCTTTCCCAGATCAGCCGGGATTTTTCCCTGACGAACCGAGAAGTAAATGTTTTAAGCCTTTTACTGCGCGGCTATTCCAACGATCAGATATCTTCCACCCTCTTCGTCAGCATCCCTACTGTCAAAAAGCATCTGGCTTCCATTTATTCCAAAATGGAAATCAAAAGCCAGAAGCAAATTCTGGAACGCCTTCATTTCTACGACAAATATTTTTCGCATTAATCTTGTTTAACCACGAAAAAAGGGAGTCCGCTCATCCTGCAGACTCCCTTTTTCGTGCCCCTTTTTACTCTAGCTTTCCTCCTTGCTCTTCCTGGGTTTCTCTTTTTTCGTTCTTGATCTCCCAATGAATCAAAAATGTAAGCATTGCCCGAAGGACAATGATGGCTCCCAAAATTCCAAGTTCCGACCATTCCCGTACCACAACCGTCCTGAGTACCTCGCCGCCCATCTTAAATTCCAACGCCAGCGCAATTCCCTGTGCCAGATTCAGGCGGATCAGCTGACGCTTGTTTCGTATCCACTGAACAAAGCAGGATACCGCTGTCGAAACCAGCACAATGATTCCAAACAATTCTAGCACGACCGTGCATATCTGTACCAAATTCTCTAACAACCAGTCTAATACTTTAATTACTTCTCCCATTACCCCTTCCTTTCCAGGTATTCTTCCTTTCTCGCTTGTACTAATTTTATCCATTTCCTGTAGCTCAGTAAATGCATAAACCCACTGAACCGCTACAATTTTCTTTACTATACACGCCCCATTTCAAATATGCAACTTGATTTTTATTCTGTTTTCATCTTGACAATGAAACGTGAAACTGCTACAATCCAGCTATACAAACCACATTTGATTTGTGATAAATCTATTTTTAGTATATATGTTTTATTTCATTCATAAATATTCAGGAGGTTTTGATATGTTATTTCTCAGCGAACAAGAAATGTGGCAGTCCGTCACCTTAGAGGATGTCATGGACGCGATCGAAGATGCGTATGCGATTCACAAAAGCGGCAATTATAAGATGCCGGATCGTTTTATCGCACAGCGTGATAAAAATATGATGCTCTATATGCCGTGTTTTCTGGATTCCGTCATCGGTACAAAGATGTTATCCGAATTTCCGGACAATCCCTCTCTGGGAATTCCGTATCTGAACGGACTTATGATTTTAAATAACGCAAAGACCGGTCTGCCGAAGGCGATTATGAACGGAAGTGTCCTGACCGCAATGCGGACCGGTGCGGTCGGCGGTGTCGCACTGCGCTATCTGGCTCCAGAGGATGCTGCCTCAGTTGGTCTGGTTGGCTGCGGTATGCAGGGACTACACCAGCTTCTCTATGCCTGCGAGGTGCGCCCGATCACAGATATTTATCTGTATGACGCATACGCTAAGGATCTTTCCGGCTTTATCGAGCGCTTATCGGCGCGTCTGGCATCGTTTGGAAAAAACGACATCCAGATTCATACCTGCGCGGATACCCGTGAACTGGCTGAGCACAGCCGCGTCCTGATCTCCGCCACCCAGGCGGTCGATCCGGTCTACCCGGATGATGAAGAGCTGCTTCGCGGCAAATGCTTTGTTGCCATCGGCTCCTGGCGTCCGGAACGGCGCGAACTGCCGGATGCGGTGTGGAAACTCGTCAAGAACGCGTACACCGAGCTTCCGTATGCCTGCGAGGAGAGCGGCGATCTGAAAATTCCGCTGGAAAAGGGCGTTCTGACACAGAAGCGCGTCCACTTTATCGAGGATCTGATCGAAGATACCAAGCAGGGACATCCGCATGAGCAGAACGAGACCCGCTGCTTTAAATCAGTCGGCATGGGCCTCTTTGATGTGCGGACGGCACAGCTTATCTATGAAAAAGCATTGGAAAAAGGAATTGGACAAAAACTTAATTTCTAGGAAAAATGGTTGGAATAGAAAAGGCTGTATCACCTACCGCGCGCTTCCATGCGGCAGGCAATACAGCCTTTTTCTTATTGTTATATGTGCATTAATTTTCCAGCATTTTTCTGAATCTATAGACTGGCAAATTTTTCGCTCCATATTCTTCTCTACTTATTTATATAACGGATACTTCTCACACAGTTTCGTCACTTCCGCACGAATGTAATCTGCCTTGTTCTCGAAGTCGGTAGCTGCCAGCCAGATGCACTCTGCGATGACTTCCATGTCTTCTTCTTTCAGTCCACGGGTGGTAACAGCCGGAGTACCGATGCGGACACCAGAAGTAACAAACGGGCTTCTCGGGTCGTTCGGAACGGTATTTTTGTTCAGGGTAATGTATACTTCATCGCAGCGGTTCTGCAGCTCTTTACCGGAAATATCCATGCCGCGCAGATCAACTAACATCAGGTGGTTATCGGTTCCGCCGGTCAGAATCTTGAATCCCTGCTTCTGAAGTGCGGCTGCCAGCGCTGCTGCATTCTTCTTTACCTGAAGCTGATACTCTTTAAATTCTGGCTTCAGCGCCTCGCCGAAGCAGACTGCCTTGCCAGCGATGATGTGCTCTAACGGACCGCCCTGGGTTCCCGGGAAAATCGCCTTGTTGAAGTTGAACTTCTCAGCTGCTTCCTTATTTGCCAGAATCAGACCGCCTCTCGGTCCGCGCAGTGTCTTATGAGTGGTTGTCGTAACAACATCTGCATACGGAATCGGGCTCTGGTGAAGACCGGCTGCTACCAGACCAGCGATATGAGCCATATCGACCATCAGGTATGCGCCTACTTTGTCTGCAATTTCACGGAAACGTTTGAAATCAATCTCTCTTGCATAGGCACTTGCACCTGCAATGATCAGCTTCGGTTTTGCTTCCAGTGCAATGCGCTCTACCTCTTCGTAATCAATCACGCCATTGTCATCGACACCATACGGCACAATGTTGAAATATAAACCGGAGAAATTGACAGGGCTTCCGTGTGTCAGATGTCCGCCGTGATCCAGGTTCATGCCCATAACAGTATCACCCGGTTTCAGCATTGCGATAAATACCGCCATGTTTGCCTGCGCGCCGGAATGCGGCTGTACGTTTGCATAATCACAGCCAAACAGTTTTTTCGCTCTCTCGATCGCGATGGACTCTACAACATCGACACACTGGCATCCGCCGTAGTAACGTTTTCCCGGATATCCCTCCGCATATTTGTTGGTTAATACCGATCCCATCGCCATCATAACCGGCTCCGATACAATATTCTCCGACGCGATCAGCTCCAGGTTTCTTCTCTGACGGGCTGCCTCTGCTTCAATGGCTTCTCCCACTTCCGGGTCTGCCTCTGTAATGAACTTCATTACCTCATCTACCATGTCTGTTTCTCCTATTCTTTTCTGTCATCCATACAAAATCATCAAGTGGATTTTTCATATATAAATATAAAACCACACTTTTGTCTCTCCGGATTTTTTATTTAAAAAAGCCTTTTTCAAGTCTCATTAAATACGCTCACTATTTCGCAATTTTTTGAATTTCTCTGCTCATTTACTTCGCCATCTGCCAAAAGCAAACAAGCTCATTCTGTCACCAGACGCTTCTTATGCCAGTAGCGCTTCCGCCATCTGCTCCAGCGACGGAATATCGCTCTCCTTGAGCGCCCCGCGAACCGTAACGACCGGTTCAACCACCGTGATCTCCTTCATCGCATCCAGCATTCCCTTCATCGTGCGCGCTGCACTCGGCGCCCAGGAACCGTTTTCAATCAGGGCAACGGTGCGTTTCTGGTAATTCTTGCTCTGTAAGTGGTGCAGGAAATCTGCCATAACCGGCATCACACCCGCGTCATAGGACGGTGCTGCCAATACAATTTTTCCATACCGGAATGCATCTTCCAGCGCCTCCGCCATATCACCGCGCGCCAGATCCGCGATTGCCACTTTCGGGCATTCTTTTTTCTCAAGAATTTCCTTGCATTTCTTCGCCGCATCCTCGGTGTTGCCATGCAGGGACGCATATGCGATAAATACACCCTCAGACTCGACGCCGTAGCTGCTCCAAATCTGGTATTTTTCAAGCACATGACCGATCGTCTCTTTCAGAACCGGTCCATGCAGCGGGCAGATGATCTGGATCTCAAGACCGGCTTCTTTCTTAAGAAGTGCCTGCACCTGCATTCCATATTTTCCTACAATATTGAAATAATACCGTCTCGCCTCGCAGTCCCAGTCCTCATCCACATCAAGCGCACCGAACTTGCCGAAACCGTCGGCGCTGAACAGCACCTTGTCGCAGGAATCATAGCTTACCATAACCTCCGGCCAGTGTACCATCGGTGCCATGACGAACGTCAGCTCATGGCGCCCCAGTTTCAGGGTATCGCCCTCCTTGACCGTCAGCGCACGGCTGGTATCAAGATCAAAGTACAGTTTCAGCATCGGAAATGTCTTCGCATTGCCTACCAATGTGATTTCCGGATACCGTTCTACGACTGCCTGGATACTTGATGCATGATCCGGCTCCATGTGGCTGATTACCAGATAATCCGGGGTTCTTCCAGCCAGTGCGGTTTCCAGATTTTCCAGAAATTCCGTCTGTTTGCGCTTGTCTACCGTATCCATGATCGCGATCTTTTCATCCATAATCACGTATGAGTTATATGAAATACCATTTGGCACCTGATACTGCCCCTCAAATAAGTCAATGTCATGGTCGTTTACACCGATGTAGCGAATATCTTCTGTGATCATCTCCTGCTTCCTCCTGTTCTTTTCGCAGCTGCTCCATCTCTTTACAGCTGCCTCTTTTTGTTCTCACAGGCATCTCGCATCCTGCTGTCAGCCTGCCTTATGATTTCATCCGTTACCTCTGACTGACTCTGAATCAGTCTTTCTCCTCAATCGCCATAATCATATCCACGCGTCTCTGATGGCGTCCGCCCTCAAATTCTGCGTTGATCCACTCGTCAACGATCATCTTCGCAAGCTCACTTCCTACCACGCGGGCGCCGAAGCAGAGTACATTGGCATCGTTGTGGCGGCGGGACATCACCGCTGTGTACGGCTCGCTGCATACGCAGGCGCGCACGCCTTTTACCTTGTTAGCTGCCAGTGAAATACCAAGACCGGTACCGCAGATTGCGATACCCAGATCGGCTTCGCCGGAAACAACTGCACGGCCTACCTTCTCTCCGTAAACTGGATAATCACAGCTCTCGCTGCTGTCTGTACCCAGATTTAACACTTCGATTCCTTTTTCTTTCAGGAAATCCACAATAATGTTCTTCAGTTCTACCGCCGAATGGTCATTTCCAATCGCAATTTTCATCTCATCTTCTCCTCATCTGACTGACTTCCGGAACAAATGATATAGTCCGGTCATTATGGAATCATTTTAGTAAAGTTGCCGGGCAATGTCAAGACTGTGAAAATCTCAGAAATACATAAAAAGAGCGCAGAGGAAGCTCTTTCGCACTTCTCCGCGCCCTATTGTTTCTTCTATATAATAGTTATAAATCCGCCGTAAGACGTTTTCCGCTTACGCGCTATGGACAGCCGAAGCCGTCAGCTTGCCATCCGAAAGCCCGATCTCTATCGTATCGCCCGCACGGACGCCGTCCGCCAGAATCAGCTTCGCTGCCAGTGTCTCAACGTTCTTCTGCAGGTACCGTTTCAGCGGTCTTGCACCGTAAACCGGATCGTAGCCATTTTCAATGATGAAATCCTTTGCCTCGTCCGTCAGGGCAATCTTTAACTCCTTATCCGCCAGACGTTTGTTGACATCTGCAATCAGAAGCTCAATGATGCCTCCGATGTTGCCTTTCGTCAGCGGCTTAAAGAGAATAATCTCATCCAGACGGTTCAGGAACTCCGGACGGAAGTGAGCTCTCAAGTCATGCATAACGGAGCTTTCCGCCTCCGGCTTGATCTGTCCCTTTTCATCGATGCCGTCCAGCAGATACTGGGAACCGATGTTGGAGGTCATAATCAGGATCGTATTCTTGAAATCGACAGTTTTGCCGGTCGAATCCGTGATACGTCCATCATCCAGAACCTGCAGCAGGACGTTAAATACATCCGGATGCGCTTTCTCAACCTCATCGAAGAGGACAACGGAATACGGTTTGCGCCGTACTGCCTCGGTCAGCTGACCGCCCTCGTCATATCCGACATATCCTGGCGGCGCTCCGATCAGACGGGAAACGGAATGTTTCTCCATGTATTCACTCATATCGATACGAACCATGTTGTTCTCATCGTCAAACAATGCCTCCGCCAGCGCTTTTGCAAGCTCTGTCTTGCCGACACCGGTCGGACCTAGGAACAGGAACGAACCGATTGGTTTCGTCGGATCCTTGATGCCCGCTTTGGAACGGATAATCGCCTCCGTTACCTTGGTAACGCCCTCATCCTGTCCGATGACACGTTTATGCAGCAGTTCGTCCATATGCAGGGTCTTGCTGCGCTCGCTCTCGGTCAGTTTGGCAACCGGAATACCGGTCCACTTCGAAATAATCCGGGCAATCTCATCCTCGGTGACACTCTCATGTACCAGACTGAGATCCTGATTTTTCACTTTCTCTTCCTCTTCCGCCAACTGTTTCTGCAGTTCCGGCAGCTTGCCGTACTGGAGTTCAGCCGCTTTGTTTAGGTCATATGCCTGCTGCGCTGCCTGAATCTCGCCATTTACATGCTCAATCTCTTCACGCAGTTTGGACAGCTTATCAACGGAAGATTTTTCATTCTCCCACTGGGCTTTCTGGGTCGAAAAGCTGCTCTTGAGCTCTGCCAGTTCTTTCTGCAGTTCTGCCAGGCGATCCTGACTTAAGCGGTCAGTCTCTTTCTTAAGCGCAGCCTCTTCAATCTGCAGCTGCATGATACGTCTCGACAGTTCATCCAGCTCCGCCGGCATTGAATCCATCTCTGTCTTGATCATCGCGCACGCTTCATCAACCAGGTCGATCGCCTTATCCGGAAGGAAACGATCCGTGATATAACGATCCGAGAGGATTGCCGCCGATACAAGCGCAGAGTCGGTAATCTTGACCCCGTGGTAAACCTCATATCTCTCTTTCAGACCACGCAGAATGGAAATCGTATCTTCTACGGTCGGCTCATCAACATGAACCGGCTGGAAACGACGTTCCAGAGCTGCGTCTTTTTCGATGTATTTACGGTACTCATCCAGGGTCGTCGCACCGATACAGTGCAGTTCACCTCTAGCCAGCATAGGCTTCAGCATATTCCCGGCGTCCATCGCGCCCTCGGATTTGCCCGCGCCGACGATCGTATGCAGCTCATCGATAAACAGAATAATCTGTCCCTCGCTCTTCTTGACCTCGTCAAGCACCGCTTTCAGTCTCTCTTCGAACTCGCCGCGGTACTTCGCGCCCGCCATCAGAGCGCCCATATCCAGGGCAAACAATTTCTTGTCCTTCAAGCCCTCCGGGACATCGCCGCGCACGATACGCTGTGCCAGTCCTTCGACAACGGCTGTCTTACCGACGCCAGGTTCACCAATCAGAACCGGGTTGTTTTTCGTCTTTCTGGAGAGAATCATAACCACGTTACGGATCTCACCGTCACGGCCGATGACCGGATCGAGCTTCTGATCTCTCGCACGTTCCACCAGATCGTAACCGTATTTATTTAAAGTGTCATACGTTGCCTCCGGATTATCGCTGACAACACGCTGGTTGCCGCGCACTGTCGAAAGCGCCTGCAAAAAGCTCTCTTTCGTAATGCCGTAGAGACGGAACAGTTCCTTGACCGCCTTATTCGGCTGTTTTAACATCGCCAGAAATAAGTGCTCGACGGAAACATACTCGTCCCCCATCGCCTTGGCTTCGTCCTCCGCGTTCACCAGCACCTTGTTGGCATCGTTGGAGAAATACACCTGACCGCCGGATACCTTCGGCAGCTTTCCAATCGCCTGCTGCACCTCATCACGGAACTGGTCGCCCGAGATTCCCATCTTTGTTATTAATTTAAAAATCAAGCTGTCTTCCACAGTCAAAAGACTGTACAGCAAATGCTCCTGATCAATCTGCTGGTTTCCATATTCATACGCCAGCTTCTCCGTATTCTGAACGGCTTCCAGAGACTTCTGGGTAAATTTACTGATATTCATAAACCTGCCTCCTTTCGAACAATCTGTTAAAACCTTCTGGTCTTCTTTTGTTCTAGCAGTAATATAACACTTGTTATTAGCACTGTCAAGAGGAGAGTGCTAATTTTTTATGAATAATTTGTGAAAACATTTTAAAAAAAACGGCACACCGCATTCTCATCACTAAGTAGCGAGAATGCGGTGTGCCGTTCTTCAAATCCTATTTTGTAAAATATTTCTCTTTAATGATCTCCACCGGCATCTGCTGTCCTGTCCAGAGTTCAAAGGATGCAGCTCCCTGATAGAGAAGCATGTACATACCGTTGCTGGTCTTGCAGCCTGCCGCTCTTGCTTCGCGCAGTAAACGGGTCTCCTGCGGGTTGTAGATGACATCGAATACGAACAGGTCTTTGTGGAACATCGTTGTATCAGTAATGATCGTGTTGTCTGTCTTCGGAGCCATGCCGACGGAAGTACCATTTACCAGAATCGCGCTGTCTGCGATGGACTGGCGCAGGATCTCCGGATCGGAGTAATCATGCAGGGTTACCTTGCACCCTGTGCGCTCGTTCAGTTTCTTTACAATCTCCTCGGCTCTCGGATAGAACGCGTCCTTGACGTTAAATACGTTAATTTCTGCCACGCCGTCTAAAGCTGCCTGTACAAGAATCGCGGTTGCGGCGCCGCCAGCGCCTAAAAGCGTCATTTTCTTGCCAATGATGTCTACACCATTTTCTGCAACTGCACGCATAAATCCGACGCCATCGGTCGTATAAGCAGTCAGAACACCGTCGTCGTTGACAATCGTATTGCAGGCGCCGGAAATCTCGGAAGCCGATGAAACCTTGTCTGCCAGCTTGCACATGATATTTTTGCCCGGCATCGTGATATTCCAGCCGCGCGCGCCCATCGTCCGCAGTCCCTCAACCGCCTGCGGCATCTTCTCTTCCGGCACATCAAACGCCAGATATGTATAATCCAGACCCAACTGGCTGCACGCCTCGTTGTGCATCTCCGGCGAAACACTGTGTGCGACTGGGCTTCCCAGTAAACAAAGTAAACCTGTGTGTCCTGTGATATGATTCGACATCTTTTTTCCCCTTTCGTTTTCTCTGTCAGAACTTTCTGAGCAGTCACATTATTTAAACTTCTTCACCTGTGCAATGATCTCCTCGCAGATCTCATTCGCTGATTTTCCATCGGTCGCGATCACAATATCCGCTGCCGCTTCATACGCCGGTCTGCGCTTCTCCATCAGTTCGGAAACATATTCCACTGTCTTATTATTTTCCAGAAGCGGACGGTCATGGTTCTCTTTGACACGCTCCAGAATCGTTTCCGGCTTCGCGGTCAGAAGTATAACCTTGCCGCTCTTTCGCATCTCCTGTACATTGACCTCGCGCATCGCTACGCCGCCGCCGCAGGATACAATCTTGTTCTTCTCGTTTCCTACCTCTTTAAGCAGGTTTGTCTCCTCGTTGCGGAAATATGCCTCGCCGTGCAGATCGAAGATCTCAGAAATGCTCATGTTGTTCTTTTTCGCGATCATTTCATCCATTTCCACCACATCCATCGCAAAGGTATTCTGCAGTGCATTCGAAACGGTGCTCTTTCCGACTCCCATAAATCCGATCAGGAAAATATTGAATCCAAACAACTCATGGGACTGGATCCGTTTGCTCCGGTAGAGGACGCTGTCGTAAACTGCCATGATTGACTTTTTGTATTCATAATCATCCAGCTTCGCAAGCATCTTGCTCTTCTTGCGCTCTTCCTCCTCTGCCTGATAAATCGGAAGTCCGTTTTTCTGTTTATAATTTGTAATCTCCTGGATAATCTGGCAGCGCATCCGCAGGGCATCGATCAGAATCTCGTCGCACATGTCCAAATCATTTCGCAGCTTCTTTAATTCATCCATCTGTCTCATCCTTCTTCACTTGTATTCATTCAAATCACTTTTGCACTTTACATTGAAAGTGTGTTTTATTATTATACCCGAATCAGGATATGAACGCAAGTGCTAATGCGGAATAGCAGGTATAACTGTGGGGGATAGGTGTTGCTGTTCGAGCTATATTTTTATTAGATTCCCAGCTTCTCCTTCATGTAATCCACCGGTGTTGATTTTCCTGTATACAGTTCAATCGCGATCAGCGCCTGGAACAGCATCATGCTCATGCCGTTGTATACGCGGGTGCAGCCAGCTTCTTTGGCCTGCTTCATCATCACGGTCTCACGCGGTGCATATACCGTATCAGTTACGATCAGATCCTTGCGAAAATAGGACGGATCCGGGATATTGGACAGATCCTCCAGCGGGTGCATACCAACGCCGGTTGCATCACAGAAAATGTCTGCTTCGTGCATTTTCTCTTTTAAGAGTGCCAGATCGCCCAGGTCATGCATCTCGGCCTTGCAGTTAGAGTTCTTGTTGATGATATCAACGATCTCCTCGCCGCGTGCATAGAATTTATCTTTGATATTGAAGATATGCAGCTCTGCAATGCCGTCCAGTGCGCCGCGTACTGCGATAGCGGTTGCTGCACCGCCGGTACCGATGAGAACCATCTTCATTCCCTTGAAATCAATGCCTTCTTCCTTGATTCCCTGCCAGTAACCCATACCGTCAGTGTTGTAACCCTTCAGGTATCCGGTTACATTGCCGTCTTTGTCACGGGTGTTGACTACAGTGTTGATCGCGCCGCACAGCTTTGCAGCCTCGTCTACCTCATCCAGATATTTGTGAACGACGGTCTTGTTCGGCATGGAGATGTTGGAACCCAGCATCTTCAGCGCACGGATACTCTCAACCGCTGCTTCCAGGGTATCGTTGTCTACCTCGAACGCAAGCTGGATAACATCGTCGCCATTCTTGTCATAGGCAAGGTTGTGGGTGGTCGGAGACTGTGTATGACGGATCGGGTAAGCCATTAATCCTACTAATTCGGTATGTCCTGTAATGTTTGGCATGATAATTTCCTCTTTTCTTCTCTATTTTTTATAATCAAATAAAACGATATCATTCGTTCAGCGAACAGTCAGAATCTTTCAAATGCGATATTCAATTTCTTACTCCAATGGTGCCAGCTCTAAAAATCCTCTCGCTTCCAGCACGTTCAGAATCGCACGTCCTTCCATCGTTCCCTCCATGATACGGCGGGCGCGGACAGAGTCTCCGATCGGGTAAATGAAGGTATCTGTGTTGTCAAATGCCTCTTCAAGCTGTTCCAGAATCGGATTGTTGGCGCGCATTCCCAGACAGTTGAAACCGAGGTCAAAGTTCAGATCCTCGATCGTGCCATCCGGCAGCTTCACGGTAAATGCGTTTTCTTTGACTTCCTGCAGCGCAGTATTCACATACTCTTTCACACCATATTTGTCGTGTGTCTCACGCATGGAACATTTTGTGATCGGATCTGCCAGCATACCAATCTGCGGGAGCATATCCACGATGGTACACTTCGCGCCGCGCGGTGCGAAATACTCCACAACATCCAGGCCAACGGAGCCGCCGCCGACTACAACCACTTTTTTGCCCTTGCAGAAATCATCCGGGTATTCTCCGGCTTTTACTTTCTGAATCATCTCGAAAATGGTATCGACATGACCGGCTGCGATGTTTTCCTTGAGTCCCTTGATCGGCGGAACGACTGGAACGGAACCGGTTGCGTTGACAATGATATCCGGCTTGAACTGTTTGATCTTGTCCACGGTTGCCTCGCAGTTCAGAAATACATACAGATTTTTCAGTCTCTTCGCACGTGCTTCCAGATATTTCGGGAAGTCTTTCATACGGTTCTTGCTTGGCAGGTCGGAAATGAAGGTGGAAAGTCCGCCTAATTTACCACTCTTTTCTAATAAGAATACGTTGCATCCAACCTCGGCTGCCGTGCAGGCTGCTTCCAGACCGGCTGTACCGCCGCCGACTACAACTACGTTGCAGTTTTTATTGACTTTCAGCTTCTTGTAGATATCGCCCTCCGGAACAGCCGGGTTGACGGTACAGCGGATCGGACGGTTGACGCCGATTCGGTTTCCCGCACAGCCGACGTTACAGGAGATACATTTACGGAGAATCTCCTCCTCGCCGTTCTGCACCTTGCTGACCCAGTTCGGCTCTGCAATGAGTCCGCGTCCCATGCCGACAATATCGACATCGCCGCTCTCCAATACTTTCTCAACGACCTCCGGATCGCGGTAGTTGCCCGCATTGATAACCGGTTTACCAAATTTATCCTTCACGGCTCTTGCCATGTAGGAACGCCAGCCATCCGGCAGAAAGTTCGAGTCAATCTGATACTGTAAGGACGGGTTCAGACCGCAGGATACATCGTACATATCTACGTACTCATCCAGATATTCGAGGTATTCCAGTGTGTCTTCCAGCGTGTTGCCGCCCGGCACGCGCTCTTCCGCAGAGATACGGACGATGATCGGGAACCACGGACCTACATTTTTCCGCACCTCTTCCAGAACCATCTTCGGGAAACGGAGACGATTCTCGACGGAGCCGCCGAATTCATCGGTTCTTTTGTTGTAATACGGGGAAATAAACTGACTCATCAGATAAGAATGACCACAGTGGATCTCAATCGCATCAAATCCGATCGCCTGTACACGTTTCGCCGCCTCGCCGTATTTTTTTACGGTCGTCAGGATCTCTTCCCTTGTCATCGGACGCGGAATCTCGCCGCCTGCCTTGGTCGGGATATTGGAGGAAGACACCGTCTCCATACCTGTTCTGGCAGAGGATGCAGAAGCGCCCGCATGGTTAACCTGAATCGCTACCATCGCGCCATTCTTGTGAAGATTCTCGACTAACTGATAGTAACGCGGCATAAAGCTGTCGTGATCGATGCGGATCTGGCTTGTGCCATTGGAACCAACCGGATATTCGATATTGGCATTCTCCAGAATAATCAGACCAGTTCCTCCCTTGGCACGCAGGGAATAATAATTCATATGGCGGTTGCTCATCTCACCGCTCGTCTCGCCATAGTTAGTACCCATCGGCGTCATGGCAACACGGTTTTTGATCGTCATGCGCTTAATGGTAATCGGTTCAAAAATTTTGGGGTATTTGCTCTTCATGATGAAATTCTCCTTCTCCATTGCATGAGAGGCATCCCTGTGTTTGTGACACTTTTATCTTAACCGTTTTGCTTAAAAATTAACAATATCTTTCAAGTAAATTTTCAATACGTTTTTGCTATCGGTTTCCCGTTCCGCCTGCAGACCGTCCTGACGCGCCTGCTGTTTCATATATTCAATAAAGCGTTCCACCGCCGGAAGCCGGTAGCGTTCTTTCATCCAGAACATAAAAATCTGGTGATAAATGTCCAGATTTTCAATCGGGTGAATGCAGACTCCCTGAGAAAGCTCCAGAATGTCCGTGCGCGGCATCAGTGCGATGCCAAAACTCTCCCGCACCAGTGCGACGATCGAATATTCGTCCGGACACTCCACAATGATGTCCGGCTGGATGTTGTATTTCGCATAGAGCGCGCGGGTGCGCGTCCCCATCCAGGAGTCCTTATCGTATCCAATTACCGGATACCGGTTCAGCTCCGCAAATGGAATTCTCTCCCGCTCTGCCAGCGGATGATCCTTCGGTGTGATGATGACAAGCTTCTGGTTCGCCACCGGGAAAAATTCCATCTCATCCTTTTCCAGACAGCCGCCAAAGCCTACATCTAATTCACCCGTTTTTACCTTTTTTGCAATCGCCGGTGTGTGATTCTGCCAGAAATTAAACACAACCTTTTGATTTTCCGGCTGTTCTAAAAAGAGCTTGACCCGGTGCGGGATATAGTGACCGGCCAGTGGAAAGACGTAACCGATGTCGATCTTTCCCCCATCCATCGAAATCTCCCGCATTTTCCCGACCGCGATGTGGCAGTCTGTGAGAATCCGGTCCGCGTACTCCAAAAACATCCTCCCCGCCTTCGTCAGGGTCACCCCGCGTCCTTCTTTTTCAAAGAGCGTCACGCCCAGCTCATTTTCCAGTGATGCCATTGACCGGCTCAGGGATGGCTGTGATATATATAATTCCTCCGCCGCCTGATGATAATTTTCCAGATTCGCTATCTTCTGAAAATATAAAATCTGATTCAATGTCATTCCTAACGTCCCCCGTCTTTATGTATCTTCGTATTAACTCTTCGCAATATCAGCCGTAAATGCATCACACCAAACTTCCATAATCGTTACTGTTCACGCATACGTGCCCAGTAACGGAATTTGCCGTGGCTTCGCATTTAAATACGGCAAATTCCTGCTGCCACCACATTTTCTTACGGCACTTTCGGTTCCAAAAGTGCCTACCCGTGAACAGTAACCCATAATCATATTTATAACACATTAATGCTTAAAATGCATTGGTTTTTTGCTATAAAAGTATTAGACTTCGGCTATAATAATTATTAGAATAAAGGCATCAAACGTGTTATTTTTCTAACACTAAAACAGAACTTTTTATATCGGCATCTCCTTTGTGTTTGTGACAGAACATCAGCCATCATCCGCCCGGTTTCCGAAACGGCAGCCCGACAGGCGGATCTTGAATTAAGGAGAAAATCATGAACAAGAAATATCTGCCAAGTGCACTTATCATGTACTTAAACTACTTTATCCATGGCGTCGGCTGTTCGATTCTCGGACAGGCAGTCATCAAGGAAGCGCTTGCCGCAGCCTGGGGCGTTGAGGCAATGGCGATCACCGCGATTTCCGCTGCTTTAGGACTCGGGCGTCTGATTGCACTTCCATTTGCCGGACCACTTTCCGACAAACTGGGACGCCGCATCTCAACCGCGATCGGCAGCGCCTCCTATGCGGTTTACCTGATTGGACTTGCTTTCGCTTTCAGCGCCAGACAAAACGGCGGCTATCAAATTGCTTATGTATGTGCAATCATCGGAGGTATCTCCAACTCGTTCCTTGATACCGGTATCTATCCGGCGGTTGCCGAGATTATCAGCAGCGCTCCGGGTGTCGCTACCATGGGAATCAAATTTTTCATTGCGATCGCGCAGATACTTCTGCCGTTCGTACTCGGTGTTGCTGTGACAACCACCGCCACCGGCATGGTATCTTACAATCCGTTATTTATCGGATGCGGTATTATTTACGCTGTTTTATTTGTACTTATTTTCCTGTTCCCGCTGCCAGATTCTGAGCAGAAGGCAGAGGGCAAATCCGAGGGACTCATCGCCAGCTTAAAACACACAAATTTTTCGTTTGAGTCCATCGCCATGATCGTGATTGGTTTCACCTGCACCGGTACCTTCCAGTTATGGTTAAACTGCGCGCAGAACTTCGCAAAAGAAAATGCAGGCTGGGCGAACCCGTCCATCATGCAGACCTACTATTCCGCAGGTACCCTGATGGCGCTCGTTGTCACCTCCCTGCTGACCCGTAAAATCAAGGATGTACGTTTCATCCTCGTTTACCCGGTTATCTGCCTCGTTACTTTGGTTGCCGTACTCATCGGTCACAGCCAGACCCTTATGATTGCAGGCGCTTTCATCATCGGCTGGGCAGGCGCGGGCGGTCTGTTACAGATTGTAACCTCCGTCTGCAACATGCTGTTCCCGAAGATCAAGGGGACCGTAACCGCACTGGTTATGATTGCTTCTTCCTTATGTAATTACACAATTTTGACTGCCGCTTCCAAAATGGCACCATCCCATGTTATGATAATGAATATCGTACTGACTGCCATCGGCGTTCTCTTAGGACTCTTTGTCAATGCCCGCTACGCGAAAATGGTGTCTCTGGCAGAAAGCGACAAATAAATATTTATTGATAAAATGAAAGGATTCTCTGATTATGAATACTATCAAAGTTAGAAATATCGAAATTGGCTCCGGCACACCGAAGATCATCGTTCCGATCGTAGGCGTTACCAAACAGGAAATCATCGACGAGGCAAAAACGTTTGATTCTATTCCGGTTGATGTGGTAGAATGGCGTGCAGACTGGTTCGAGGGTGTCTTTGATTTTGAGAAGGTAGAAGACGTCTTAAAGGAACTGCGTGCCGTTCTCGGCGAGACTCCGATTCTGATGACTTTCCGTACCTCCAAAGAGGGCGGCGAGAAATCCATCGAGCCGGAAGATTACGCAAAGCTGAACATCAAGGCAGCTCAGACCGGCTATGTCGATTTCATTGACGTAGAGATCTTTACCGGCGACGCGATTGTAACCAAGATCATAGACGGTGCACATGCTGCTGGCGTGAAAGTCATCGCTTCCAACCATGACTTCCACAAGACGCCGGAGAAATCCGACATCATCTACCGCCTGCGTAAGATGCAGGATATGAATGCAGATATCCCGAAGATCGCAGTTATGCCGCAGAACAAGAAAGATGTTTTAACGCTTCTCTCTGCCACCGAGGAAATGACTTCCCTCTATGCGGACCGTCCAATCATTACCATGTCGATGGCTGGCACCGGCGTTATCAGCCGTCTCTGCGGCGAGGTATTTGGTTCTTCCATGACCTTCGGCGCTGCCAAGAAGGCATCCGCACCGGGTCAGATGGGCGTAAAGGATCTGGAGACTGTACTGGGACTGCTTCACAGTGCGATGTAATATCTGGCTTATCCAGTTATTCGGTTACTGTTCACGCTAACGTGCCCAGTAACTGAATTTGCCGTGGCTTCGCATTTAAATACGGCAAATTCCAGCTGCCACCACGCTATCTTACGGCACTTTCGGTTCCAAAAGTGCCTATATTATACTTTTAGCCACCTATTTTTTTACTCCCGGAAATCCCTGTACCTGCGGGTACGGAGGGATTCTCCGCGAGACACTCAAGACCTGCTACCTCCATCGCAGGTCTATTATTGTTATCAAGCGGCACATCCGTTTTCAAACGTGCCTGCATAAACAGCAACCTATTATCCGTATTTACAAGGGGATTATTCATGAAAAAAACACTTCACTGGCTGGATGAAAACCTGGAAGAATTTCTGCTGGTTGTCATGCTGGCTGCGATGACACTCATTATGGGAATCCAGATATTTTCCCGCTACGCGCTGGGACAGTCGCTGTCCTGGTCCGAGGAGGTTACCCGTTTTCTCTTTATCTGGAGCGGTTTTTTAAGCGTCAGTTATTGCAGCAAAAAATGCCTTTCTATCAAGATCGAACAGTTCGTCGCCGCCTTCCCGCGCAGAGGAAAGGCTCTTTTTAAGGTTATCAATCACACCTTTGAGCTGATTTTTTTCCTCTATATGATCCCATTTGCATACTCTTACATGATGTCCGCCGTTCACAGCGGACAGTTATCCCCCGCCTGCGGGATTCCGATGTACTATATTCAGGCAGCGCCGTTTGTTTCCTTTCTTCTGGTAACATTCCGCATTCTGCAGCGCTGGATCATCGAATTTAAGATTGCCCGCGGTGAAGATGTCTACGATCCGGCCCACCCAGAGCGCAATACACCGGAATCCTTTATCCATGCAAATGCAGATATACCGGAAACGGAATCCAATGAAATCGAATCGCTCATCGAGGCAAACACACCATCTGGAAAGGAGGAACACTGATGCCTGCTGCTCTCTTATTTGTTATCTTTGTCGTGCTGCTTGTCATCGCGATCCCGGTATCCATCACCCTCGGTATCGCCTCGGTTCTCCCTTCCGTTTTTGACCCGTCCTTCACGGTCGGCGCTAAGTATCTGATCCGCGCCATGTTCGGCGGACTGGATTCTTTTCCCCTGCTCGCCGTGCCGATGTTCGTCTTATCCGGCATCATCATGGCAAAAGGCGGTATTTCCAAGAAGCTGTTTGACGTATTCGCCTTCTTTCTTGGCAATTTTACCGCCGGTATGCCATGCGCGGTCATCGTGACCTGCCTCTTCTACGGCGCTATCTCCGGCTCTGCCCCGGCAACCGTTGCAGCCGTCGGAAGCATGACGATCCCGATTTTAAGCGCCCTCGGCTATGACCGGACTTTCTCTACCGCGATCGTGGCAGTCGCAGGCGGTCTGGGCGTTATCATTCCGCCGAGTATCCCGTTTATCATGTACGGCATGGCGTCCGGTGCCTCTGTCAGCAGTCTGTTCTTAGCCGGCGTCATTCCGGGTCTGATGATTGGTCTGCTCCTGATGCTGTATGCCATCTATCACTGCCGGCGTTACGGCGAAGATAGAGAAAAAATCCACGCTGAAATCCATCTGCTGCGCGAAAAAGGGCTGTTCCGGGTGCTGCGCGAAAGCTTTTTCGCTCTCTTAAGCCCGGTCATCATCCTTGGCTGTATCTACAGCGGCATCGCCTCCCCCACGGAAGCAGCAGTTATCTCCGTTTTCTATGCCCTGTTTGTCAGCCTGTTCCTCTACCGGACCATGAAATTCCGGGATATCCCGCCGATTTTTGTGGAAGCGATCCGCACATTCACACCGATCCTCTTTATTCTGGCAGCTTCCACGGCATTTTCCAGAGTCCTGACCCTGATGCAGGTGCCGCAGGCGGTCAGCAACTTTATCCTGGAACATTTCAACAGCCCGGTCATGATCCTGCTTGTCATCAACCTGTTCCTGCTTATCGTGGGAATGGTCATGGATACAACCCCGGCGATCCTGATTCTGACCCCGATCCTGCTCCCGATCGTGACAGCGATCAACATGGATCCGGTCCAGTTCGGTGTGATCATGGTTGTCAATCTGGCAATCGGCTTCGTAACCCCGCCGATCGGCGTCAACCTCTTTGTCGCCAGCTCCCTGACCGACGTCCCGATCATGGCGATCGCCAAAAAAGCGATGCCGATGATTGGCTTGTTTCTGGTGGCGCTGCTGCTGATTACGTTTATACCGGCTTTGTCGCTGGGATTGTTATAATGCTGAATGGACGCTTGGAAATGTTGAAGCTCTGAAAGATTTCATATAACGACCTGCTTCACGCTTTCAGGCTGTGAATGGAATATTTCACATATGAAATGGATATTTTTAAATTTGAAAGGATCTCCCATTATGATTTATATTTCAAACCTAGTGTCCCGCCGATGCCGGACTTCTTTCCGATTCGCTGCGGCGCTCATTTCTTCGTCGGTTCTTTTATTCGGCGCCTCGCTCGCGCTGAGCGGCTGCGCCTCCAGCCAGAAAGAACAGCGCTATTCCTGGCCACTGGCGACCGCCAGCCCGGAGGACACGGTAACGCAGCTGTTTGCCGAAAAATTTGCGGAGGAAGTACATGACTTAAGCAACGGCGCAATGCGGATTCAGGTTTACGCCAACTCCACACTCGGCGGTGACCGCGACCTGCTCGAAACGTGCGCGGACGGCGATATCCCATTTGTCGTGCAGAACACCGCCCCTCAGGTTTCTTTCATGAAGGATCTCGCCGTTTTTGACCTTCCATGCGTCTTTGATTCGCTGGATGACTGCCGCAAAAAGCTGGATGATCCGGATTTTTACAATCTCATCAGCCAGGTGTACACCGACGGCGGTTACCACCTGCTCGGCATGGCAGATCAAGGATTCCGCATCATGAGCACAAATAAACCGGTTTACTCTCTGGCGGATTTCAAAGGGCAGAAAATCCGTACCATGGAAAACAGCTATCATCTCGCATTCTGGAAAGCAATCGGCGCCAATCCGACGCCAATGACCTTCAGCGAGGTGTATATCGGTCTCCAGCAGCACACGATCGACGCGCAGGAGAACCCGTATGAGGTCATCGTCTCCAACCGTCTTTACGAACAGCAGGATTATGTGGTCGAGACGAACCACCTGCCACATCTGATCTCCCTGATTGTCAATGACGATTTCTTCCAGAACCTGACTCCGGAAGAACAGGAAATCATGACGCAGGCAGCCAAAACCGCGACCGAGTATGCCAGAGAACAGTCCGACGCGCGCATCTTTGACCGTATCGCTACGATCGAAGCGAGCGGCACCGCGATTTTAACTCTCTCGGATGAAACGCGCGATGCCATCCGGGAGGCGGCTGGAAGCGTATATGAGAGTATCCGTGAGAATATTGATCCGGAAATTTATGACGCATATATGGAGCCATAACCTCATCTTCTTTTACCATCTGCAAAAAAAGTTCATACAAAATTCAAAAGCGGATATACCGACCATCTGGTCAGTACATCCGCCTTTTCTCATGTTTCAATCATTCCGCGAAACTTTTTATCTGCCTTGCGGACAGCATCCCGTTTCGCTTCATCCTGGCACTGCGCTTCAATTATTTAGCTTCTTCTGCGTCAGCCTCTTCATCGGTCTCCGGTACATTGTTGTGAACCGCTGTGACGGTAGCAACTACTGCCTCCAGATCGGTCAGAATATCAACGTCTTTATCTTTTGCGATCGAAAGGTCTTTGACACGAATTGTATCACCAATCTCCATCTCACCAACATCAACTTTGACTTTCTCAACCAGTGCAGCCGGTAATGCGCGGTACGATACTTCTTTCAGTACCTCCTGCAGAACGCCAGTTTCTACCTTGTCGTGGTTCTCGAAGATAATCTCAGCAACGGAATGAACCTTCTCATTGCTTACCAGCGCCTGGAAATCTATTTCTACAACCTGATTTGCCATTGCATCATAGTCAACTTCCTTGATCAGGACATCGTAGACTTCGCCTTCTACATCCAGCATAATCTGTCCGCCCTTGGTCTCGTTCTTCAGCAGACGATCCACGTCTTTCTTTTCCATCTTAACAGGAATGGAGCCCTGAATCTTCTTGCCAAATACGTTGCCTGTTACATAGCCTTCTCTTCTGAGTCTCTTTGCCTTAACATCCATGCTTCTTTTTTCAGCTTTTAAAGTAGTCATTTGTCTTTTCCTCCAAAAATCTGATCTGCGCCTTCCGCACGCCCTGTGTGGAAAACACATTGTGCTTAGCAGCCCTCAGCCATGGGGTTTTGTTAAGTATCTATCTCCTTGTTACGGCTCATATTATAGCAGGGTTCTCTGAAAACGATTCACTAAAAATAAAAATATTTCGGCTTTATTTTCAGCATTTTTAAGGTTGAAATTTAGAATTTGTATATTTTTCTTTCTGTCTTTTTTATACAAGAAGTATCTCCCTAAATCCGCCACCCGGTTTCAGGGCACACACACTTTTAAATCCACACGCCACCGCCAGCTCCTGCGCCTGCTTAAACCCATATCCGATCGTGTCGGCACTGTGGCTGTCGGAGTTGATGAGGATACGTCCGCCGCAGGCACACAGCTCTTTTAACAGGGCTGCAGACGGGTACGGCGCACTCCGGTAGCCGCGGGACATGGCGCCTGTGTTGATCTCAAACGGAATCCCCAGAGCCGCCAGTTTGTGCATCGCCGTGATCGCCGGTTCCAGATAGGCGTCTTTCGTCTCGTCGAAATGTTTATATCCCTCGTTAAATTTTGTCAACAGGTCAAAATGTCCGATGAAATCGCATTTTGTCCGGTCATAAATCTGCGCCTCTGCCTCGAAATACTCCTGTGCAAAGGCGTACCAGTCACCATGCCACAGCGTCTCGACTGCTTTTACCAGTTTCTCTTCCGTATCATCCACACAAACATACTCGCCATCCTTGATGAGCGCATGGGTCGAGCCGATCGCGTATTCTGCTTTCTGCACCGGTCCCAGTCCATCCAGCTCGATCCCGATATAGAGATTCATCTTTCCCCGGTATTCCTCCCGGAGTTCTTGAAGTTCTTCGGTATACTGGCGAAGCTTCTCGTCGTCCATCCCGAATCCCGGCTCAAACATCGAAAAATCAGCATGTCCTGAAACACCAAAATCGGTCATTCCCATCCGGTATGCCGCCTCCACCATCTCCCGCGGTGTACTCTTTCCGTCGCAGAACGTGGTGTGGGTGTGAAAATCTGTATGAAGCATCGGTAATCTCCTTTCTTATTTCACTCTGTCAAAACGTTTCTGCCTCTTCACAGCTGCGGGCAAACATCCTTGCGGATTTGTCTTCAACAAAGGATTTATCGCAAACTCCGCTCCGCCATCTGCATCCGCTTTTCAAACTGCTCGTAAAAGTCCTTCTCTCCATCATACGGAAGCAGATAGAACAGTTTCATAATCAACAGATTGCGCCGTTTTTCGCGCTCGGCTGCCGCAGTAGCACGGTTTTTCTTCTGTATCTCCTGTTCCTCCGGCGTTCCGATGCATGATTCTGCCAAAAGGTTCTGCGCCGCCTCCGTTTCCGCCCTTCTTATATCTTTTAAGAAATAATGCCACCGGCTGATATACGCCTCATACCGCTTTAAATCTGGCGTATCGATCCATTTTTTCACTTTGACTTTCGTCCGGTTTTCCTTTTTACACTCATGAATCTGGAGAAAATACTGGAAACTTCCATTTTCATAAAAGCGCCCCAGTGGAAACAGGCGGCAGATACCCGGCCGGTATGCATGGATCCGGCAGCGCCCTGCTTCATCGAGAAACCCACAGGCTTCATCCGCCCCGCTCCGGAGCGCCAGATTCGGCAGAATCTGTCCGTCCACGACGTTCCACTCTACCTTTTTTTCCTCCAGCAGATGTTCCAGCGTGTCCCCGCGCAAGGCGGTCAGACGG
Source organism: Clostridium sp. TF11-13AC (assembly GCF_003481065.1). Classification (NCBI taxonomy): domain Bacteria; kingdom Bacillati; phylum Bacillota; class Clostridia; order Eubacteriales; family Clostridiaceae; genus Clostridium; species Clostridium sp. TF11-13AC. Next base: position 71,973 of record NZ_QUKJ01000007.1, on the reverse strand, counting down.
TACACATCATATGGATCCAGCACGATCGAATTACCCATTCCATGGCAGCACGCCGAACAGCCCCGGCAATCATCGCATCCGGCTTTTACCATATCGTCCCGGCTGTACAGCTTTCCATCTGAAATCTCCGCCATCGTTACATTACGTTCCATCTCTACTTCTCTCTTTCTGCCTCAATCCGATCTAAAATCTCCCACAAATGTTCCAGATCCGCCTCTCTGGTCGCCCAGCTCGTCGCAAAACGGACAACGGTGTGATCCTCGTCATACCGCTCCCAGAAGCTCACGGAAACCTCTTTTTCAATCTGCTCCATCCGATCATTTTCCAAGATCACAAACTGCTGGTTGGTCGGGGACTCACGGAAAAACGTATAACCGCGCTGTTTTAACCCTTTCTTTAAAGCTGCCGCCATCTCTACCGCATGGCGTCCCAGGCGCTCGTACAGCCCGTCTGTAAACAGCACATCAAACTGGATTCCCAGCAGGCGTCCCTTTGCCAGCAGCGCGCCCTGCTGCTTGATCCGGGTAATAAAATGCGCCGGAACATTCTTCTTCTCACCAAATACAACTGCCTCTCCGCAGAATGCGCCCACCTTCGTGCCGCCGATATAAAATACATCACACAGATGCGCAATCTCCGAAAGACTCAGGTCATTTCCTTCTCCCGCCAGACCATATCCAAGACGCGCCCCGTCCAGATAGAGCGGGATTTCATACGAACGGCAGATCTCCGAGATCGCCTGCAGCTCCTTCCGGCTGTATAAGGTTCCGTATTCCGTCGGATGGGAAAGATACACCATTCCCGGAAATACCATATGATCATGGTTTGCGTCCGCCTCGAAATTTTGCAGATATTCCTGCAGATCCGCCGGATCAATCTTCCCATCTTTTTCCGGAAGCTGCAACACCTTATGCCCGGTGTACTCGATCGCCCCGGCTTCATGAATACTCACGTGCCCTGTCTGCGCTGCCACTACGCCCTCATACGGTGCAAGCATGCTACTGATCACGGCCGCATTCGTCTGGGTACCGCCCACCAGAAAATAAACCTCCGCCTCCGGGCATCCGGTCGCCTCCTGTATTTTTCTGGCGGCACTCTGGCAGTAGCGGTCCATGCCATATCCCGGCAGACTCTCCCGGTTCGTCTCCGCCAGCTTCTGAAGTATCTCCTCGCAGGCGCCCTCTGTATAATCGCTTGCAAATGAAAGCATCGTAGTATCTCCTCCTGTTCTTTCTTCGAGCAAACACAATCCTGCGTTCTCGAAATTGTTTGTATTTTTATGTCCTCACCAGTGCCAGAGAAGCCCCCGCATCAGCATCGCCGTCAAATTTGCTGCACTGTGAAATAACACAGGTTCCCACAGACGGTTCTTTTTTTCATACAACCACGCCAGTATAAGTCCCATGAGCGCCGCATAAATCCCCTGCGCCCAGTTTCCATGCACCAACCCGAAAAATGCCGCCGACCCAAGTGCCGCCCAGAAAAATGGGAGCGCCATACGCAAGCGCTCAAATATAATGCCGCGAAACAGCAGTTCTTCGGAAAGTGGGGCGGCAATGCCCAGGAGAAAGAACTGCTGCCACAGGTCCCCGGAAAATAAAGCGGCGGCGCCCTCCGACGCACCTTTTCCCAGAGCTGCCGCAAGCATATCCCCCTGAGGCATTTTCAAACATAGAGACACCGCTTCAGCTGCCTGCCCAGTCATCCGAACCTTTTGCACTGCAATATGCAACACTCCCAGGAAAATCTCCTTTTTTTCTAATGCCCAGAAAATCATGTTAAACACAGCACTGAACGCAGCTGCCCCCAGCAGGATTTTCCACACATCCGGCACTTTTTCCCAGAAATATCCACTTTTTTCTTCCTTTGTCGTCTCTATCTGTGGAGAGACCTGCTCTTTCATCCCGTCTGCCTCTGCTATGCGCCTGTTTTCTTTCTTTTTCTGGATCCTCCGCCAGTAAAATGGATAAATCACGGCAAATGTAAGAAACGACGACACGGTTCTTCCCGCATTTCCCTCCAGATGTCCCAGCACCTCCACACATCCGCCGATTAAATCGCTGATGACGCACGGAAAAAACATCTGCCAGACGATGCGCCAATCCGCTGTCTCCTGCCGTTCTTCGTCCATTTTTCTGCCTCCTGTCATCCTTTTCCTATCTGCATCTGTTTCCATGACTTTTTCAGACTTTCTACTCCACGCCTGCCTTCGCGCAGATATCCTGCAGACAGCACTTGTCACAGTACGGCTTCGTCCGCGCCGTACAGACTTCACGCCCGTGATACACCAGGCGGTGGCAGAAATCGCTGCCTTCCTCCGGTGGAATCAGCTTCCAGAGTGCCATTTCCACGCGCTTCGGGTCCTTGATTCCTTCCACCAGCCCTATCCGGTTTACCAGGCGGATGCAGTGCGTATCCGTGACGATCGCCGGTTTTCCAAACACATCCCCCATAATGAGGTTGGCACTCTTTCTGCCGACTCCCGGAAGCTTTAACAGAGCGTTAAAATCATCCGGCACATGCCCGCCGTACTCGTCGCGCAGCACCTTCATACAGGCGCTGATGTCCCGCGCCTTGCTGTGTCCCAGACCGCACGGCTTCACAATCGCCTCGATGTCTTCCACCGGGGCATCCGCCAATGCCGCCACATTTGGATATTTCTCAAACAATCCCTTGACTACCACATTGACACGCGCATCGGTACACTGCGCCGCCAGACGGACACTGACCAGCAGCTTCCACGCCTGATTGTAGTCCAGCGTACAACCCGCATCCGGATATTCTTTTTTCAGGCGGTCAATTACCTCTAATGCAAGCTCTTCCTTTGTCATGTTCCTGTCTCTCCTATCTTCTATCCTTCACTTTTCAATTTACAGTCTGTCTTTGTAACAGCTGACACAACACTACAACCACTGCTGCATTCTTCCAGCCTCATACGAATCACAGCCGCTTCTGCAACTTTTTATTCTCATACGAACCGCATATGCTTACTATTCTTCCGCGTCCGCATCCTTCTTTCGTTTTCCGCCGCGCCGTACCTTGGAAAGTACCGGCTTTTCTTCTTTCTGTTTGACACGCACATAGATGATCGACAGAATCTTATTGTGCGGATTGCGCGCTGACCGAACCTCAACGGAATCAAACAGCTCGATAAACTGCTTTAACTTCGTGCATTTATAATTTCGCGGGTCAAATCCCGGCACACGCTTTGGAAGATTGTCTCCCAGCTCCGATAAATCCACCCATCCGTCATCGTCCGCATGTGTATTGATGATCGAGATAATCTCTTTCTCCATCTCCTCCATGTTCGGAATATTGCTGACTGCATTCGGATCGCTTTCTTTCTCTGCCTCTTTTCTGGAACCATCCGCCTCACTCTCCTTGCGCGTCTGCGGCAGGGACGGATTCTGCGACGGATTTTCATCGTTTAATAAAATATCCAGGAATTTAAATGTCTCACACGCCGAGACAAATGCATTCGGCGTCTTGCGCTCTCCCATGCCGATCACCGTCATGCCTGACTCACGCAGGCGCAGCACCAGCTTCGTAAAATCACTGTCCGAGGTGACGATACAGAAGCCATCCACATTGCCCGAATATAAAATATCCATCGCATCGATGATCAGCGCCGAATCGGAGGCATTTTTCCCCTGCGTATAATTGTACTGGAAAACCGGCGTGATCGCATAGTCGCGCAGGTTCTTCATCCACGCCCGCACGCTCGGCGTCTGAAAATCGCCGTAAAGGCGCTTGTATGTCGCACTTCCATAATTGCTGACCTCATCTAAAATCAGCTTGATATACTTGCCGGACACATTTTCCGCATCGATCAGTACGGCTATTTTTTTGTCATCCATCTCCTGTTTCCTTTCTCAAATACCGCTCAAAATATTCTCTGCCGCTTTCATCAGGGCGCACTTTCCTTTGAAATAAAAAGGCACCGGAACTTTCGCACGGTCGCATGATCGTGACTCTGAAAGCCTCCGGTGCCGGAATTTCTCATTTTCACACCGCCGAAACGGTCGTGATCGACAGCCGATACAGCTTATCTATAAGTGTATCACGTTCATGAGAAATCAGCAAATATTCTTTTTATTGTTCAGGCAAATGGATTCTCCGTCTTATAAAGCATTCCCTTCGGCTGGTTAAAGCCAATCTCCGGGATGGCAAAAATACCGATGAAACCAAAGGAATGCGTCGCGACCGGAAGCACCTCGCCCTGTGCGATATACGCACGCAGGATACCCTGAATTTTACACTTCTCTTGTCGCTATCTTTTTAGTTAATAAAGCTACCGTCTCCACATGCCCGCTCATCCCGAACATATCACAGCATCTCACGCGCTCCACCGCGTATCCTCTTTCATTCAGATACTTCACATCGCGCGCCAATGTGGCGGAATCGCAGCTGACATAGACTACCCGCTTTGGCTGCATCCGGACGATCGTGTCGAGGCAGACGCTGTCACAGCCTTTGCGCGGCGGATCGACGACGATGACATCGGCATAGACCTGATTTTTTTCATACTCCCTTGGAAGTACCTCTTCAGCTTTTCCGACGAAAAACTCGACATTTTCCATGCCATTTAATGCCGCGTTCCGGCGGGCATCCTCGATCGCCGGAGGGACGATCTCTACACCGTACACTTTCTTCGCTTTCTGCGCCAGAAACAGGGAAATGGTTCCGATTCCGCAGTACAGATCCCATACAGTCTCCCCACCGGTCAGCCCCGCGTATTCCAGCGCCGTTCCATAGAGTTTTTCCGTCTGCACCGGATTGACCTGATAGAAAGAAAGCGGCGAAATCTGGTACGATACATTTCCGATTTTATCTGTGATATAACCCGGTCCGTATAAGTTTACAAGCTCCGCACCAAGAATCACGTTTGTTTTTTCCTGATTGATGTTGTAGGAAATACTGGTCATGCCAGGGACTTCTTTTAAGCGTTCCACAAAAATATCCGCGTGCGGCAGCTTCTTTCCATTGATGACGAGACAGACCATCAGCTCGCCGTTTGAAAATCCCTTCCGAATCAATGCATGGCGAATCAGACCCTTATGCGTCTCCTCGTCATATGGCGCAATCTGGTATTCTTCCATGATTTTCTTGATAATATCCAGAATTACCGCATTTTCTTCGACACCCAGCAGGCAATCCTCCGCTTCCACAATATGGTGGGTGCGTCCCGCGTAAAATCCGGCAATGATTCTTCCATCCTTATCGCGTCCAAACGGAAACTGTGCCTTGTTGCGGTAGCGCCACGGGTGCTCCATCCCCAGGATCGGCTCCATGGTGATAGTTTTATCCACACCTTCCCCGGCACTTTTCCCCGACACGTTCTCTGCTTTCACCCCCGCATCGGTTGTCTCCATCCTTTCGGATGTATTTCTTTCAGATACATTCTCAGGCACACTCACTTCATCCGCCCGCTCCGGCAGCCGCAGGTTCTCCATCCCGCCGATCCGGCGCAGGTTATTGTAGACCTTGCGCTCCTTAAAATGAAGCTGCGCCTCATAACTCATCATCTGAAGCTGGCAGCCGCCGCACTGTCTTGCGACCGGGCATTCCGGCATCACACGGTCTTTGGATGCTTCCAGCACCTCCATCAGACGGGCAAAGCCGTAATTTTTCTTCATTTTCATCGCCCGCGCCCGGATCCGATCCCCGATCACGGCATCTTTTACAAACCAGATATAACCGTCCTGCTTTCCGATCCCGGCTCCATCTTCGCTCATATCTTCGATTGTCAGTTCAAATTCATCATTTTTCCTGATTTCCACGTTTTTTTGTACTCCTCATTTTCTTTATTTCGCATCCAGATAATGCGCCCGCTCTCCGCCAATATATTTCAGCCTCGTTCTCGCACACGTCACATGGGCGCCGCCGATCGCACGGATCGAGGTCCGCACCGGAACTGCAACCGGGCGCAGGTGCATACCGATGAAAGTGTCTCCGATATCGATGCCCGCGTGTGCCTGAATCCGCTCTACGGCTGTCGGATGTTCAAATCCCGCATAGGCTGCCGTTGCAAAGGAACCGCCTGCTTTTAGCTGCGGCACGACGTTTACCATCTCCAGACCATATTTTTCCGCCGCTTCTTCTTCCACAATCAGCGCCCGGTTCAGATGTTCACAGCACTGTGCCGCCAGATAAAGCCCTTGCGACTTGGTAACTGCATACAGCTCCTCAAACACCGCTTTTCCGATCTCGGCACTGGAATAGGAACCGATCTTATGCGATGCAATCTCGCTGGACGAGCATCCGACCACCAAAATCTGTCCCGGCTTCATATTTGCCGCACTGAGAAGTTCCTCTGCGGCAATCCGTACCTCCTGGCGCAGCTCCTCTAACTGTCCTGCTGTCTCTATTTCTTTTGAAATTCCTGTTGCACTCATCCTGCTGCCTCCTGATTTAATGCCAGAAAAAGCCGCGGACCAAACAGGCTGAGCCCGCCGCAGCTTTTCCAAAATTTTTATTTACATTCCCTTACTTCCGGTAAAACTCCTGAATCCGATCCAGCCTCGCCGTCATGCCGCCCAGCAGCATATCCGCCGCCGCAAATGCCGCCATCGTCTCAACCACGACAACCGCTCTCGGCACAATGATCGGATCATGGCGTCCCTTGATGCTGATACCGATCTCCTCGCCGCTCTTATTGACGGTTCTCTGCTCTGCGGCAATTGACGGGGTCGGTTTAAATGCCGCACGGAACACAACTTCGCTTCCATCCGTCATACCGCCTAAAATGCCACCTGCATGGTTCGTCGCCTTGCCGATGCTTCCATCCGGATCCATGACAAATGCGTCGTTGTTCTCGCTTCCTGCCATCTGCGCCGCATGGAAACCCTCTCCGATCTCGAAGCCTTTAACAGCACCGATCGAGCAGATTGCCTTTGCCAGGTTCGCATTAAATTTATCAAAAACCGGTTCACCAAGCCCTGCCGGAAGACCGGCAATCACGCATTCCACGATACCGCCAGCAGAATCTTTCTCCGCCATCTTCCTTTCCAGATACTGCTCTGCCTCTGCGGCTGCGGCAGCATCCGGCATATACAGCTTATTCTTTTCACATTCCGCCAGATCAAACCGATCCGGCGCCACTTCCACCGGTCCGATCGCTTTCGTGTATGCTTTTACCTGAATGTTCAAGGATTCCAGCAGCTTTGCCGCGATAGCGCCTGCTGCCACGCGTCCGATCGTCTCGCGTCCCGAAGAACGTCCGCCGCCCCGATAATCCCGGAAACCGTATTTTTCATCGAAGGTATAATCCGCATGTCCGGGACGGTAATAACTGGCGATCTCACTGTAATCCTTCGAATGCTGATCCTGGTTCCGCACCAACATCGAGATCGGCGTGCCCGTCGTCCGCCCTTCAAAAACGCCTGACAGGATCTCCACCGTATCGCTCTCGCTGCGCTTCGTCGTAAAACGGCTCTGCCCCGGTTTGCGGCGGTCCAGATAACGTTGAACGTCTTCCTCACAAAGCGCAAGCCCCGCCGGACAGCCATCTACGACCACGCCCACGCCTGCGCCGTGGGATTCGCCCCACGTTGTCATTGTCAGTATTTTTCCGTATGTTGATCCTGCCATTCTCGCTATTAACTCCTTCTGCCATTTAGTCTGCTTTCTTTCCTCTCGTAGGTACCTTTGTAATCACACAGCAGTTTGGCTCATTCACCGAAATACTGCGTCCGCTCATCACCAGCAGTTTCTCCTTATATTCCACCTGGAAGAAAGAAATGCTGTTACTGCCGTGGTTGATCGACGCCAGATGGTTTCCATCCGGAAAAATCGCGATATCCTTCGGGTAATCTCCACTGATCGGAAGACAGCAGAGCAGCTTCAAAAGCCCCGTCTGTGCATCGCGCTCGTAGACACTGACTGAATTATCGCCCGCATTGCTGCAGAACAGATGTGTCTCGTCCTCGGACATCCGGATCGTGCACGCTGCAGTCAGCTGGCTGGTGCGCTCCGGTGCGGTCGATGGGATCGTCTGGATCTTCTCGATCTTCGGCACACGATCGCCCGTTTCATACGTGTATACATCAATCACATTTTTGATTTCATACATCAAATACAAGAATTTTCCATCCTTGCTGAACATGAAATGTCTCGGACCAGATTCCAAATCACAGCGGATCGCGTCCACCAATGAAAGGGTTCCCTTCTCGCCATCAAACCTGTAAATCTTGACCTGGTCAATTCCCAGATCGGCTACCAGCAGGAATCTGCCATCCGGCGTGCGCTCCGCACAGCTCACATGCGGGCGGAACGTGCGCTCTGCCACGCTTCCAAGTCCCTTGTGGTAAACGCCGTCGGTCACTTCCCCGATAGAACCGTCCGGTTTCAGGCGGACCACCGTCTCCTTGCCGTCATGATAGCCGGATACGAAGATAAACTTGTCCTCCGCATCGGTCGCAATATGGCAGCCGCGCATCGCCTTGATATTTGCGCTGTTCACACGGCTGAGTGCGCCGTTTTCCAGAATCCGGAACGCCACAACGCCCTCATCCGCGATGGAATAGAGCATCCGCCCGTCATGTGAAACAGTTAAATAGGAAGAGTTGTCCACTTCCACCTCGCACCGGTAGATAAATTTTCCCTTTTTTACATCCACATCATACACGGTAATTCCCTTTGCCTGACCGTTGTATGAGTAAGAACCCACATATGCCATATACTTATCCTGCATGAAATGTTCCTCCTTTGATCCCCCAGAACCGTTATAACGGTTTCTATCAAATTATCTGCCCCTATTTTATCATCATACCGCCATTTTTGCACCCTTTTTTCACACAATTTGAGAACCCCCGGATTTTCCCGTTTTTTTCCTTGACACCTCCCCCACATTCTGTATAATAGATACTCGGAAGCAAGTTTATTATTTCTAAACAAAAAGATTAATTTTACATTCATTTTAGAATTTCTAAACTTTCATCTTACTTTTGCATGCTTCTAAAAAACGCCGGACGGATGGTTTTCCCACCCGGTTTTTATAAAAAAGAATGTGCCCTAGCGCATCCTCGCGGAGCGTTTTTTGTTTCATAGGACGCAATTTCCTATGAAACCAGGAAAGGAGGTTCCCTCTGTTGAGTATAGGAGGAAAATTAAAGGAACTGCGAATTTTAAAGGGTCTGACGCAGGAAGAGCTGGCTGACCGCGCAGAGCTTTCGAAGGGATTTATCTCCCAGGTAGAGCGCGATCTGACCTCCCCGTCCATCGCTACTTTGATGGATATTCTCCAGTGTCTCGGCACAACCATAGGGGAGTTTTTCAACGAGGCTCCGGAAGAGCAGATTGTATTTGAAAAAAACGACTATTTTATCAAGGAAGATCCGGAACTGAAAAATGAGATTCAGTGGATCATCCCGAACGCCCAGAAGAACACGATGGAACCGATCCGCCTGACACTCGGTGCCGGCGGCTCCACCTATCCGGACAGCCCGCATGAGGGTGAGGAATTTGGCTACGTTCTTTCCGGCAGCATCCTGATTCATCTGGGGAACCGGACGTACAAAGCCAAAAAGGGCGAATCTTTTTACTATACGAGCGACAAGACGCATTACCTTGAAAGCCGCTCCGGCGCGACGATCCTCTGGGTCAGCTCGCCGCCAAGTTTCTAATACTACACATTATTTTACTATTTACGGAGGAAACCCATGAGCCAGCCATTAATCGATTTACAGCATATCTCGAAACGCTTTGACGACACCCTGGTCCTGGATGACTTGAGCCTTTCAGTAAAGGAAAATTCCTTTGTAACGCTCTTAGGTCCCAGCGGCTGCGGCAAGACGACCACGCTCCGCATCATCGGCGGATTTGAATCCCCAAATACAGGAAAAGTAATTTTCGGCGGCGAAGACATCACCAAACTTCCGCCAAACAAGCGCCAGCTAAACACCGTATTCCAGAAATACGCACTGTTTCCGCATATGAGCATCGCAGATAATATCGCATTTGGGCTAAAAATTAAGAATAAATCAAAAGCATATATTGATGACAAAATTAAGTACGCTTTAAAGCTTGTAAACCTAAACGGCTTTGAGCATCGCAGCATTGACTCTTTGAGCGGCGGTCAGCAGCAGCGTATCGCCATTGCGCGTGCGATTGTCAACGAGCCAAAGGTCCTGCTTCTCGATGAGCCGCTCGGTGCCCTAGATTTAAAACTGCGACAGGACATGCAGTATGAGCTGATCCGTCTGAAAAATGAGTTAGGCATCACTTTTATCTATGTTACCCACGATCAGGAAGAGGCATTGACGATGTCCGATACCATCGTTGTCATGAACCAGGGTTATATCCAGCAGATGGGTTCCCCGGAACAGATCTACAACGAGCCGGAAAACGCATTCGTTGCCGACTTCATCGGCGAGAGCAACATTGTGGACGGTCTGATGATCCACGACGAGCTGGTTGAAATCTTCGGTGCGAAATTTGCCTGCGTCGATAAGGGATTCGGAACAAACCAACCGGTAGACGTTGTCATCCGCCCGGAGGACATCGACCTCGTAAAACCGGAGGAAGGCACGCTGCAGGGCATTGTCACCCACCTGATTTTCAAGGGCGTCCACTATGAGATGGAAGTCACCACACCGGACGGCTATGAATGGCTGGTTCACAGCACGGATATGTTCCCGGTCGGCGAGAAGGTCGGCATCCATGTAGACCCGTTTGACATCCAGATCATGAACAAGCCGGCGTCAGAGGACGAGGAAGCTGTGGGCGTCAATGAATAGAAAGGAGTCGGACTTAGCATGAAATCAAACGTGAAACGGCTCTTCGCCGGTCCTTATATTCTCTGGATGATCGGTTTTACCATCATCCCGCTCCTGCTGATCGTATACTACGGTCTGACAACCAAAAGCGGGGCATTTACACTGGCAAATGTCTGTTCCATCACGACACCGGAGCATATGAAGGCGCTGCTCTTATCCCTGGGTCTGTCTCTGGCTGCGACCGCCATCTGCCTGCTTTTGTCCTATCCGCTGGCTTTGGTGCTGCGCCGCCGCGGCATTGGGGCAGGCAGCTTCATGGTATTCGTCTTCATCCTTCCGATGTGGATGAATTTCCTGCTCCGCACCCTCGCGTGGCAGACGCTCCTGGAGAAAAATGGCGTTATCAACGGCATTCTTTCCTTTCTCCATCTGCCAAATATTGCCATCATCAATACCCCGTGGGCGATCATTCTGGGTATGGTATACAACTTCCTGCCTTTCATGATTCTCCCGATTTATAATGTGCTGGCAAAGATCGACGACAATACCATCAACGCCGCCAAAGACCTGGGTGCAAACAATTTCCAGACACTCATTCACATCTGGATTCCGCTCAGCATCCCGGGCATCATCAGCGGCATTACCATGGTATTTGTCCCGGCGCTGACAACCTTCGTTATTTCCAGTCTCTTAGGCGGCAGCAAGATCCTGCTCATCGGAAATGTCATCGAGCAGGAGTTCACCAAGGGAAGCAACTGGCACTTAGGTTCCGGTCTCTCGCTGGTTCTGATGATTTTCATTTTACTGAGTATGGCGCTCATCGCCAAATACGATAAAGAAGGGGAGGGCAATGCGTTCTGATGAAACATAACCGCTTAAAACAGTTTTTCCAGGACTTTTACCTGGCGCTCATCCTGCTCTTTTTATACATCCCGATCGTGACCATGATCGTTTTGTCCTTTAACAACACAAAATCGAGAACCGTCTGGGGCGGTTTTACCACCCGCTGGTATACGCAGATGTTCCAGGATTCCGCCATCATGAATGCCTTAAACAATACGCTACTCATCGCGTTTGCGTCGGCTCTGATCGCGACCGTCATCGGCACGATCGCCGCCATCGGCATCAACAGCATGAAACGGATTCCGCGCACCATCGTCATGGGAATCAACAACATCCCGATGCTGAACTCCGATATCGTAACCGGTATCTCCCTGATGCTGGCATTTATCGCGTTCGGTATCTCTCTCGGATTTAAAACCGTGCTGATCGCGCATATCACATTTAACATTCCATATGTGATATTAAGTGTCATGCCGAAACTCAAGCAGACGAACCGGTACACCTACGAAGCCGCTCTGGATCTCGGTGCCAGCCCACTATATGCCTTCTTCAAGGTCGTATTTCCAGACATCGTCCCAGGTATCCTCTCCGGCTTTTTGATGGCATTTACGATGTCCCTCGATGATTTTATCATTACGCACTTTACAAGAGGTGCCGGTATGGATACCTTATCCACCCTGATCTACAGCCAGGTGCGCCGAGGCATCCAGCCGACGATGTACGCCCTGTCCACGCTGATTTTCGTGGCAGTCCTGGTGCTCCTGGTAATCACCAACTTTGCCCCGGAGAAAAAATCCACCGGCAATGCGACTGTGATTGACACAGAGACCATCAAGCGCCGCAAACGCAACAACCAGATCAAGAACGGCGTTCTGGGACTTGCCTGCACGCTAATTCTGCTTGTCGTTGGTGTCAGCACCTACAGCCGCTACACCACGACTCATTCAAACGAACTGTACGTCTACAATGCAGGCGAATATATTGATCCGGACCTGATTGAGGAATTTGAACAGGAAACCGGAATCAAGGTTACCTACGACGTATTTGAGACACTGGAAGAAATGTATCCGGTCATCGAAGCCGGCGGCGTCAACTACGATGTAGTCTGCCCATCCGACTACATGATTCAGAAAATGAAGGAAAATGACCTGCTTGCCGAACTCAACTTTGACAACATTCCAAATGTCAAAAACATTGACCCGCAGTACATGGAAATGTCCAAGCAGTTCGACCCGGAAAACAAATATTCCGTGCCATACACCTGGGGAACCGTCGGTATTCTTTATAATACGAAGCTCATCGAAGAAAAAGGACTTCCGGTTCCGACCAAATGGTCCGATCTCTGGAATCCGGCTTATAAAGGCGAGATCCTGATGCAGGACAGCGTCCGCGATGCCTTCATGGTAGCGCTCAAAAAAGACGGCTTCTCTGCCAACTCGACCGACGAAACCGAACTCCAGCAGGCAAAGCAGGATCTGATTGACCAAAAACCGCTCATACAGGCTTACGTCATCGATCAGGTACGTGACAAGATGATCGGCGGCGAGGCAGCCATCGGCGTCATCTACTCCGGCGAGATCATGTACATCCAGGATGAGGTAGCCGCACAGAACCTCCCATTCTCCCTGGAATATGTAATCCCGGAAGAGGGAACCAACGTCTGGCTCGATTCCTGGGTAGTTCCGAAAAATGCGAAAAATAAGGAAAACGCAGAAAAATGGATCAATTTTCTCTGCCGCCCGGATGTCGCAGTCAAAAACTTTGAGTACATTACCTACGCGACGCCAAACAAGGCAGCCAAGGAAATGCTGGACGAAGAAATCCAGAACAACAAAGCCGTCTTCCCAGATGCAAAGCAGCTGAAAAACTGCGAGGTTTACCGGTATCTTGGGGATGAGGCGGACGAGCTTTATAATAGTTTGTGGAAAGAAGTTAAGTCGAATTAAAAATTACTAGCTGAAACTTATTATAAAAAGAATCTTCAGCAGAATTAATTTTTACTCAGACTGCAAACGAAATCCCGCTTTTGCGAGGAGCTATTGTTAGAGGGGCTGTCACATTAGCAAATATTTTTGCTGGGTGGTAGCCCCCAACTTTTTTCTTGCCATAATAAAAGGTCCTCCTAATGATATTTATTTTATCATAGAAGAACCTTTCATAGGGCTTTTACAGAAAAAGGGGCACACAGCCAATTTTTTTATACTCTCCGCTTTTTCAAATCACCTGATTTGGGAGAATGATTCCTCCCCTACAGAACCTGCTACCGGCAGTTACTTTCTAATTCATGACAACAAAAGTTCCAGCTAACCTTTCTGACTATTATCCTCTCCTCTTCTATCTACTACTGCACTAATAACGATAAAACCTTTGGTCTAGCTCCACGTTCATAGGTAAAACCGAGCGGCAAACGGATAATTTCCGGCAAATAATATTTCTCATCGGAAATCTTTAAATACCCTTGAGCCTCCAATTTTGAAATTTCATCACCTGTCAATTGGATTTTATCCAAAGTTAACGGCAAAGTTTTTACCCCTTCCATTTTTTCAAATTTTTCCAAAATTTCATAAATATTACGCATTTCCGTCTTAATTTCTTGATATTTATCTGCCGCACATGCTCCGATTGCATTGCGTATGTCAACCGGCATAATCAATCGATCCTTATACACAAATTTTGCTTCCCTATATCCCTCTGTTGAATATCTCAGAAATCTGACAATATCCCTTGCCTGTAATTGACCGGTAAAGTCTGACAAAGCTGCCAAAATCCAACGATCCGAAAAGGCTTCCCGCGAATCTCTTTTTCCTAATTTTAGTCCCCAAAGCGTTGTTAATTTATCTACCAGAACAGATCTTGTCGCATTCAGTACATCGATTCCATCCGTCAAGTCTGGATAACCCTTTGATGCGATCCATAATGCCAGACGTAATGCTTCCGTCTGGGTCCAGTTCAATTCATAATTGTAATACATACTCCTAAACTGTTCCATATTGGTATCGATTGCATTATTGATCATATCCTTTCGCGCAAACACAACCATTCCGATATTTCCATAGTCAAGTCTCTGCAAATCATTCACAACATTTTGGCACAATGCTTTAAGAAGTGTTTTCCATCTATCATTTTTTTCTGTCTGTGAATCTGCACAAACATCCTCAAGACCATCCACAATAAATACAATTCTTTTTCCGCTGCGTTGAAGCACCTCATCTACTTCCAAAATATCCTTATAATTCTCCTGAAACATTCCAATTATTAAATTAAACCATTGCTTTACCCATTCCATTCTTGACATCTCAGATGATTCTAATAAGCTCATCAACATATTATAATTTATTGTATCTACATTTTTCTTTAACCTCATTTTAGGTAATTTCTGCTCTGCATATTTCATGCATTCTACAATAAGAGGCTGCATATTTCGCGTATTAATACTAGCCAATAACGGAATAATTATCGTTTCATGTTCTGCATTCAAAGATGCACCTGTCTGCTCAATGAAGCTTTCCCATGTTTTTGCTTGTAATAATTGCTTATAGATATATGTCTTGCCTGATCCCTTTGCGCCTGATACAACAATTTTCGGAAGCTCCGTCTTAAAGTTCTTTACCATTTCTTTAATAGAAGAGGTTACAAGCATATTTGCACTTGATGTGCCTTCCGCAGTTGTCTCCGCATAAGAAATTTCATATATTCTCCTCAGGATCTCACGTACCCTACCTTCATCTACAAATATTGTCTCATCTTTCTGCTCATCCATGAACAGGTTCTTCACCTGTTTATCCATTAAAGATGACAATTCGCTTCCCTTCAGTTTTTCACAAAGTGAATTGAAGTCCGTCGTTCTTACAAATGTCTTATCAAATCCCACTTCCATGAAATACTCATCCCGCAAAAAAGTGGCATTATCTGTATCAGCCACACTTTCAACCTCCTCCACTATTTGACTTTCAATTTTCTGAATTTCTTCAGTCTTCATTGTTTCCGGGATCATCGTTAACAGGATTCTTGATTTTAAAAAATCTGCATTCGTTTTTTTATACACCTGTTCCAGAATCTGGTTAATTCCTTTTACTGACTGCAAAGACGTAGAAGTCACATAATATTTGACCACACGGGGGTCAAACAAAAATGGAGCTGAGTATTCTGTAATTCCAGCCCGAAGATCAATCAGCACCAAATTTGCTCCAAGCTTTCTCGCTATTTTAGCTATCGTTTCTGTAATATAAAATTTGTTTTCCTGTGTCATCAATACCTGCTCAGGTTTCGCCCCAATATTCATGATCTGTTCTTTTTCCCTATAAACTGGAATAAAATACTGATCAATTATCTTTTTATCCGTTGCAACACTAACCGTCGAGGTCTTTATTAAATCGCATAATTTTTCCAACATCTGATCTGTGATCTGTTCATAACTCATTATCGACAAAATATCAAGATAGCTGATTTTTCGATATCCAGCTTCAGCCATCCATGTTAAGCCAGGTGCTTCTACGTCAGCATCTAATACAAGAATCTTTTTATCTGGATATTCTTCTGTACACTGCCTTAAAAACGCAGTAAGTGATAGTGTTCTTCCTACACCGCCTTTGTAAGAATGGAAGGCAATCATTTTTAGACCATCAAAATCACTATCTGTATTTTCACATTTCTGAAAATAAATGTCTCTAAATAACGGTCCATATTTCTTCTCGACCTTTTGACCATCATCATACAGAAAAACAATATCTAAATATGTTCCTGTAAAATCAATGAGCAGAGTATTATTTTCTATCGAATAATTCCGTCCAAATATTTTCTTTAAGTATTGAATATCCGCTTCCTGTAGTTCGTCTTCATTTTGGTAAATTTCAATGCTATCACTATAAACCTGTACATCAACCCATGTTTCCGGCCACGTGCTTCGATTTTCTTCAAAAATACATTCTATATCATGCCACGTAAAATAATAATCCATTTTTTACCCTCTCTACATCCGCTTAAGCAACCATTCCGCAATCTGAACCAAAGTTTTTTCTTCTCTCTTCTCTTCCTCTATGTCTTCAATGCCGGCTCCATATCGCCACAATTCATTATATTTTCCTGGCAACACCGAACCACCACCCTTAAGCTGTATCTGTTTCAATGGAAAACTGTTCTCTATTCCCACTTCTTTCGTCATTGCTTTTAAGTCATGCTCAGGTGCCTTCTTTCCAATTTTCTCATAATAGGACTTCAAATCTTTATATGTATTTTTCCCAATTTTTTTGAGAATGAAACTTTTTAATCCACATTCCACCGAATAAAACAACATCAACAGACGTGAACGATACGGCATATCTGTTCCTGTTTCTTTATATACGGTGTAGTGGTTTTTAAAACTTCGCTGAAACTCACTTCTCGTAATATTAATCTGTGACTGTGTTTTTCCCCGTTTTTTCTCTCGTTCTTTCACTACACACGCACCTCTTGTCACAATTTAAAAATATCTATATTATAAATAATAACATACTCCCCTGTCTGCTACAAGCAAAACCCCCCTTGGTAGCATCTTTTTTTAATTTCTGCATTACTATCTATAACGCATACGTACGATAGAATGGAGGTCCCATGGAGCATTTATTTGAAACATAGTAAACGGTACAACGCAGATCCTTGTTAAAAAATAAACTGACTGATTTAATCTCAAGTAGCCAGTTTTATTGTTTCTACTGGCTCTCTTTTTCGTTCTAAAGACACTGTGCTTTCTATACCATTTTTCTTTTATATTGGACTTTCTCATATATACACATAAAATTAAATATACATTTATATTGATTTTTCAATTCTAAGCGCTATACTATCTCTAAAAAAGGAGGTCACTCATGAAAATTGCAGTCCCTTATGAAAACGGAAAAATCTGCTCCCACCTGGCTCAGGTGAAAGAATTTTTAATTTTTGATGTAGTTGATGATGAGATTATTTCCACCAAAACCGTGAAACAGACCTATGCAAACGATCCCGGCGCGCTGGTGGCATTTCTCAAAAAAGAAAATATTGCCGTCCTCCTCTGCGACGCCCTTCCGATCCCGATGATGATCGCCCTGCGCGAAACCAGCATCCAGGTTCTCGGCGGCGCCAAAGGCGCTCCTAAAGACCGCGTCGAAGACTTCTTAAACGGAATGCTTCACTTTGACCGGAGCGGAAATAACGGACCATCCTGCGGCGTCCACCTGCCGGACAACAATAAAAATGGCACTGACTCCGACGCCGAATGCGACGGAAATATCAGTGCCTGTGGGACTTGGTGCCACTAATTCCTGTTTCATCTGAGACGTTGATGACGCACGTGTGGGACAGAATCCACCTTATTTCCACTGGAGGTGATGCAGATGCCCCTCCGTATTCATCTTCTCAAACCCATTCTGCCGCAGCGCCTCATACAGAATGATCGCCACCGAGTTTGACAGATTCAGAGAGCGCATCTCACCCCACATCGGGATGCGGACGCAGCGCTCCGGGTCTTCGATCAGGAGTTCTTCCGGGATGCCGCGGCTTTCCGGTCCGAACATGATATAGCAGTCCGGATCGTAGTGAACGTCCGTATACACCTGCGTCGTCTTCGTGGTCGCCATATACGGGCGCGCGCCCGGATTCTTCTCCAGAAAATCTTTAAAATCGCTGTAAACTGTCACGTCCAGATGCGGCCAGTAATCAAGACCCGCTCTTTTTACCATTTTATCATTCAATTTAAAACCGAGAGGCTCGATCAGATGAAGCCGCGTGTTCGTTGCCACGCAGCTTCGTCCTATATTTCCTGTATTCATCGGCATCTCCGGTTCATAGAGTACAATATTTAACATTTCTTCTCTCCATCCAACCGCGCCACAAACCGTTTAATGCGCTCAATCGCCTTCTGCAGATCCTCCAGCGAATACGCATAGGAAACGCGCAGATAGCCCTCGCCGCAGTCTCCAAACGCGGTGCCCGGCACAAGCGCCAGCTTCTCTTCCTGAAGCAGGCGGTTTGCAAATTCATCCGAGGTCATGCCAAACCGTTTGATGCACGGGAACATATAAAATGCTCCATACGGCTCGAAACAGTCCATTCCAAGCGCCCGGAACTCTCTCAAAAGATAGCGGCGGCGCTCATCGTAGGCTTTCTTCATACGGGCAATGTCCTCATCGCCATTCCGCAGGGCCTCAACCGCTGCATACTGGCTGGTGGTCGGCGCGCACATAATCGCAAACTGATGAATTTTCAGCATCTGTTTTAAGATAATCGCTGGAGCTGCCGCATAGCCGAGACGCCACCCGGTCATCGCATATGCCTTGGAAAATCCGTTGATCAGCACCGTGCGGTCGCGCATCCCGGAAATTTCCGCGATGGAAACGTGCTTGCCGCTGTAGGTCAGCTCGGAATAAATTTCATCACTCAGCACAAACAGATCCTTCTCCTCGATCACCTTCGCGATCGCCTCCAGATCGGTGCGGTTCATGATCGCACCCGTCGGGTTGTTCGGGAACGGAAGAATCAGCACCTTGGTTTTCGGTGTGATCTTCTCCAGCAGCTTCTCCGGCGTCAGACGGAACTCATCCTTCTCCTCCAGCTCAATAACGACCGGCGTACCGCCTGCCAGCACCGTACACGGCACATAGGAAACGTAACTCGGCTGCGGAATCAGAACCTCGTCGCCAGGATTGAGCATCGCGCGCAAGGCAATATCGATCGCCTCGCTGCCGCCGACCGTCACCATCACTTCCGTATTCGGATCATACTCCAGGCGCTGACGGCGTTTCAGATAATGGCTGATCTCCTGGCGCAGTTCCTTTAAACCGGAGTTCGACGTATAAAAGGTGCGTCCTTTTTCCAGCGAATAAATGCCCTCCTCACGGATATGCCACGGCGTATCAAAGTCCGGTTCGCCCACGCCCAGGGAGATCGCGCCCTTCATCTCGCTGACAACATCAAAAAACTTCCGGATTCCGGACGGCGGAATATTTACAATCGTATCTGATAATGGGTTTCTCACGGAACAATCAACATCCTTTCATCCTGAGGACCGTCGCAGAGAACGGTACCGTGGTCTTTGTATTTTTTAAGAATAAAATGGGTCGCGGTACTCAGCACAGAATCGATCGTGGAAAGCTTTTCTGCCACAAACTGTGCAACCGCACGCATGGTTTTCGCCTCTATCATAACGGTAAAATCATAGCCGCCGGACATCAGGTATACCGAAGTCACCTCGCTGTACTGATAGATTCTCTCGGCAATCTTGTCAAAGCCCATCTCGCGCTGCGGCGTTACCTTTACCTCGATCAGCGCAATGACCTTCTCCTCATCTGTATTATCCCAGTTAATCAAGGTATGGTAACCGCAGATGATATGTTCATTTTCCATTTCGGCGATCTCCGCCGCAACCGCGGCTTCATTTTCCCCGAGTAAATCTGCCAGCTCTTTGACGCTGATGCGGCTGTTTTTTTCAATGACCGCTAAAATTCTCTCTCTCACTTTACTACCTCCTGTTAATGGGATTTTTGTAAGTCTTTTATTTTATCTATCTCATCCGGTTTTGGCCGGTCAAGAAAGCTATGTACTTCGCCGCTGTAAATCTCGCGTCCGATCGCAGTGCGCGTCCGACCGATGAGCGCTGCCGGGATGCCCTCTCTCTCCAGATTCTTTAGCAGCTTCGGACCGCTAGACGCTGTCAGCAGAATGCAGCCCTGTGACTGTAAACGGTATGGATTGAGGTCAAATACCTCGCAGATCTCCACTGTCTCCTGGCGGATCGGAAGTCTCCTGAGATCCATCTCAAATCCGAGTCCGAACCCATCAAAAAAATGCCACAGCGCCGCCATGACGCCGCCCCCGCCTGCCGGATACCACGCAGATGCGCCGAGACGGGTCAGCACTTTCCGCTCTTTATGTGCAGCAAATGCCTCCAGAAGCGGAGACGGATTCCATTTCTCATAGAGATTCTGGCATTCTCGCACATACCGGGCAGAAAACCGGTTCAAAAGCGCCGCCTCGCCGCTTTTTGCCGCCATCGAGGTTCCAAAAAGCGCGGTGTAACCGACCGCCAGCAGATCCTGATCTGCCTTCATCTCCCCGTATTCCTCGAAAACTTCATCTTTTATATTCATTCTGGTTCCTTTCCCGGCGTTCCTATCACTCCGCCGGCGCTACTTCCTGCGCCGGACCCGCCGGTCCCTGCGGCTGTGCCGGGGTCGGCTCCTGCGCTGCTGGTGCTTCCGTCGGTGCCGGAACCGGATTTTCCGGCTGTGGTGTCTCAGGCTGCGGTGCAGGCGGAACCGCCGGTGCTGCAACCGCAACGGCCGGACCTACACGGTAGATCGCCTTCGATGCCATATAGGTATCGGTCTGCAGCAAGGTTTTCTCCGTCTCCACACCGTCCACGTAGACGTATTTCCAGAGCCGTGACTGCAACCCATAGTGCGCCGACTGTTCCTTCACTCTCGCACCCGGCTTCAAAGATGCGTCCACCTTCGTGATCGGCTCGCCCGGATCCTTCTTCGACAATGTCTCCGAAACGTATTTGATCGTCCGGTTTGCCGGCCGTGTCTCTTTTCCATATATCGTAAATGAAATAGTCCCGCCGTTCACTGCCCCTTCCATATAGATCGGGGTATCGTATGGATTTTTAAATTTCAGATCCTTATAAGTACCCGCGATCGCCGAATCCTGCGATGCCGGAACGTAAGTAACAATCATCGAATGATTCTGGCGCTGGGTGATATCCATCTCCGCCAGAAGCGCTGCATTGTAGAGCGTCGTGCAGATCTGGCAGGCGCCACCGCCGACCGTATCGACTACCTGACCGTTCGCATAGGAACCTGCCGATGCATAGCCATTTTCCACCGTAAATGGGGTCAGCCATGTATAAGCCGAAAATTCTTCTCCCGGCATCAGAACCGTGCCGTTGATCTTCGCCGCACCGTTCCGCAGATTCTTGGAACGCGACACATTTCCCGGATTGAATCCGGTACTGAATGTTCCAAGGGCATCCTGAATCGTAGATAATGCCTCTGTCGTGCGGGTCGGCTCTGCATTTTTGACTGTTGCATCCACCGAAACCGGTTCCGAAAGACCGCCCGCGAGCGCCTCATTCAGTGCTTTTGTCGTCGCATCTATGTCCACTTCCTGTCCCGCCGAAGACTGGCTGACCTGAAAGACTCCATTTTCATGCGTGATCACAGCGTCCTGCGGCGCTGTCGTAAATTCCGCGCACCGGGTCTGCACAAACTCGGCAACCTTCGCTTCATCGACCGCTGTCTCAATCTGCAGATCCACACCGGACTGCTCTAATTCCTTCTGATTCAGATACCGGCGCAGAAGATTTCCGCCGGAAAGTTTCTCCACTTCCTCATCAATCTCGTTCTGGTTGACCCAGGAAAATCCCAGCTCCGCCGCCGTCGTCTGAACCTCATGACCTTCTACCCGGATCGAAATGGTCTGATTTTCCATCTCCCCGATCGATTTCTCAATCGTCTGATCCGCCTCTTCCCGTGTCATCCCGGAAAGATCAAACCCACCGACCTGAAAGCCCGTGGGAATCGTCCCCGCTGACGCGGTGCCCGTACCGGCTATAAGCAGTCCCATCACTGCCGCACCGCATACGCCTGCCATCCAATTTCTTTTTTTCATCATCTACCGAACCTTTACATCATAAGACCTGCCAAAATGGTTCCCGCTACCATCGCTACTACTACGATTATAATAACAACCGCTGATACGATCTGGCGTGTTTTCTGATTTGAAAATTTAAACATATCTCTCACCTCTTCTGCATTCTGCCATGCTGCGCGATAATCTGATCCGTAAGTCTCGAAATCTCATTTTTCGAAAGCGAATCAATCTGCGCAGATAAATTTATTCTATGATATTTTAGTAATTCCCGCAAGACTTCTTTTTGCTTTTTTGACGCGGGCTGTTCGCGTTTTACCTTGTAAATCAAAGGCTGCGGTGCAAACACCTCCGGCACTTCCAGAAAATACCTGTTTTTAAGCTCCTGATACAGATGGTGCGCCGCCAGCGCATCCGAAAACGCCCGATGGCTCTCGCCCGGATCCACCGCAAAATACCGGCACGCGGCTGCCAGATTCTTCTTTTCCTCCTCCGGCATAAAATGGCGGCAGATTTTCAAGGTATCAAGCCCCGCGTGCTCAAATGTATACTTCCGGTTGACCGCCGCCCGCTTGAGAAAGCTGAAATCAAAGATAACATGATGCCCCAGAAGCGGCAGCTCCCCGCAGAATGCCAGAAGTTCCGGCAAAACTGTATCCAGCACCGGCGCATCCTTCAAATCATCGTCACAGATTCCCGTCAGCTCCCGGATGCGCGCATCCAGTTCCCGCTCCGGGTTGACAAACGTCGAATACGTCTGCACCACGGTTCTATCTTCCACCCGAGCCGCGCCAATCTCGATGATCCGCTCGGTTTTGGGATTTAACCCTGTTGTCTCCAGGTCAATCGCTATATAAGAATTGTTTGTTTTTTCCATTTTATTTATCCATCGTAACTGTTCAGTACCTTCACAGTCACGCGCAAAAATCCATTAAAAATTGCCTACGGCAATGGGATTTTTGCCTGCTGGCCCATGTTTTCGTACGGTCAGCGCAGTAAATGCACAGACCTACTGAACAGTTTACTATCCATCTAATTTAAAATATGGCTGTCTTACATTTCTTCTCGTTCGCAGATGTTCTGACTGCCGCCATCCGCAATTTCTTTTTCCTGTCTTTCTCTGGAAAATCCCATTTCTCACTATATTTCATCCTGTGAAATGGAAAATGCCGCCGCATTGCCAAACAGAACGTCCCGGTTTTTGTAATCAAACAGCACAAACCTTCCGTCTTCCATCCGCTCTAAATGTGCCATTTTCGCCATCTGTCTGGAATCGTATGCCTCGTAGCCCTTCAAATAACGGCGTTCCTTCGCCTCGCGCATGAAAAACTGCTTCGTCTCGTTCTTCCACTCCGACGGATCCGGGGCAAAAGATGGACGGCTCTTGACGTTTTCACGGAGGTAGAGGTCATAAATGAGAAGATCCTGATAGGAAATTTCTTTGTTCCCCCATTTCTGAATAAACAGATACAAAATCTCATACCGTGCCAGCCGGTTATGGCTCACTCCATTCAGTCCCTCTTCCTCATAAAATGCCGCCAAGCGGTCATACAAATCAAACGCATCGCCCCATTCCTGCGACAGGCATTTCATCGTGCGGCGGAACTGCCCGCTGTTGTAATAGACCTCGACCATCTCTTCCACACCCTTGAGACGGATCACCTCTTCATAGGAAAGCCAGTTGGTTCTAAGCACCTCATACGGCGGCTTGCTCTGGCTGAGCAGACCGTATTTCTGCTTCATTTCTTCCATATAGGAACCTTTCAGCACCTTCAGAAAGCCAAGCTGAAGCTGTTCCGGCTCCATTTTGTATACATCGTTGAAGGAACGATGAAAGCTCTCGATATCCTCATACGGAAGCCCCGCAATCAGGTCGAGATGCTGATGGATGTTGCCAAAGGTGTTGACCTGCGCCACACGGCGCGCCACCTTGTCTAGATCCATCGTCCTCCGGATCTCCTTCACAACCACCAGGTTCGTCGTCTGCACACCGATTTCCAACTGAATCAGCCCCGGACGCATCTGTTTCATCAGCGCCAGCTCGTCATCATCCAGAAGGTCCGATGAAATTTCAAAATGGAAGTTGGTAATTCCATTATCATGTTCCAGCAAATACTGCCAGATCGCCATCGAATGGCTCTTTTTGCAGTTAAACGTCCGGTCTACGAACTTCACCTGCGGCACTCTCCGATCAAGGAAAAACTGCAGTTCCTTTGTCACCAGCGAAAGGCTGCGGAACCGCACTTTTTTGTCAATCGAAGACAGACAGTAACTACAGGAAAATGGACATCCACGGCTGCTCTCATAGTAGATAATGCGGTGTTCCAGCCCGCTTAAATCTCCGTAGGAAAATGGAATGTTGTCCAGATTCATGAGCGGCGCCGGGCGATGGACCTCGATGGTGCCATCCGAACGGCGTAGGACAATGCCTGGGAGCTCTGAAAAACAAACCTCCGTCCCGCACTCACACGCCTCCACCAACCGCGTAAAGGTCTCCTCGCCTTCGCCCTGCATGATCAACTCGACCTCCGGCAGCTCATCCATCAGGTGAACCGCGTCATACGAAGCCTCCGGACCTCCCATCCAGATGCGGACCTGCGGAAGAACCTTTTTCAAATCGTGGACCAGTTCCTTCACGTAAACGATATTCCAGATATAACAGGAAAATCCCACCACATCCGGTTTTCTCCGGTAAATATCCTGCAGAATCTGATCCATCTGGTGGTTGATGGTGTACTCGCCGAGATCGATCTGGATTTCCGACACGGTTTTCGTTCGATTCGCGCCTTCTGCTGCCTCCGAAACCATTTCCATTCCAACAGCCGCACCCTGCTCATCCTTCTGTCCCAGCCCCAGCCGCTCCATCGCATACCGTCTCAGGCTGTAAATTCCCAGATTTGAATGTATATATTTGGCATTAATCGCCGCCAATAAGTACCGCATCGTCTCACACCTTCAAAATATGATAGCCAGCCGCCTTATTGAGCCGGTTCATAATCGCCCGTCCTAAATTGTCTTCCGAAAATCCTTCCGAAAAGATATATTCCGCGCCACGATCGTCGAAATCGCGCAGAACCGCATACAGGTTGTGTGCAACAGTCTCCTGACGCGCCCGCGCACCGATGCTTTCCAACATCCCCGCCGGGTAACGATCTTTCGTCTCGTCCGTGCAGATAATTCCAACCTTACGTCCTTCTGCCAGCTTTTCGCCTGCCAGGCGGTTGATCGTCTCCACAACTGCCTCCGTCTCGCCCTCGACCAGTGTCAGATCGGCTTTCGGTGCATAATGGCGGTATTTCATTCCCGGTGCTTTCGGGCGCACATCCGCGCTGACCGGTCCTAAAATCGCCGGATCAATGCCGACTTCCCCGACCGTTTCACGCAGCATCTCCACGGTGATCGCACCCGGCCTTAAAACCATCGGCATTTCCTCCGTAACATCCACGATCGTCGATTCCAGACCAATTCCAACCGGACCGCCGTCGATGATCGCATCGATCTTTCCGTCCATATCCTGAAGCACGTGATCGGCGCGCGTCGGGCTTGGGCGTCCCGATGTATTTGCACTCGGAGCCGCGATCGGCACGCCGGACAGACGGATTAACTCTGCCGCGATCGGATCGGACGGCATCCGGATCGCCACCGTATCAAGCCCGCCGGTCGTTCCATACGGCACGATCGCGCTCTTAGGAAATACCATCGTCATCGGTCCCGGCCAGTATGCCTTTGCAAGCTTTTTGCCATTTTCCGGCATATTCGATACCAGCGGCGCGATCTCCTCCAGACAGGACACATGCGCGATCAGCGGGTTGTCAGACGGGCGTCCCTTCGCCGCATAAATCTTCTTCGCTGCCGCCTCATCCAGCGCATTCGCCCCCAATCCGTACACCGTTTCCGTCGGAAATGCCACCAGACCGCCCGCGCGGATGATCGCTGCCGCCTTCTCAAGCACCTCCCGGTCATGCGCCGTAAAGTCCTTTGGATTTTCTATCTTCCACATCTGGGTGTGAAGTTCTTTTTTGGTTTCGTTTTGCATATTGATTCTTCTTTCTACTATCTTACAATGAATAAATCTATCTTCCGTACTAAGCTCGAAAATACCTCGCTAAGTACTCCTAGTATACACAAGATTCCTCGCCAGTTCAAGGTTTCAGCGCCCATTCAGATACTCCATAATCCCCATATGCAGCGTATACGCCACGCGGTCCTGATATTCTTCTGTTTTCAGCAGTGCCGCCTCTTTCCAGTTAGACAAAAATCCGCACTCGACGATGACAATCGGACATTTGACGTGGAGCAGGAGATAATAGCTGTCATTCGGTTTGGCTTTTCTGCGGTTCTGGTCTCCCAGCGCATAGTCGAAGCGCTTCTGCAGTATTTCCGCCAGCCGTTTCCCCTTCTCTGACTTCCGGTAATAAAATACCTGCGCACCGGATACTTCCTCCTGGTGGTAGCTGTTCTGGTGGATGCTGACGACCAGATCCGCGCCGGATTCCTCGACGCGGGCGCAGCGGTTTTTCATGTCGGACATTTTCCGGCTTCCGGCTGACGTATCGTAAAGTCCCCGGTCATCCTCCCGGCTCATCACGACCTCCACATCCGACTGCTCCAGATACCATTTCAGGCGCTTCGCGATCGCCAGATTGATGTCCTTTTCCAGGCTTCCGTCCACACTCACCTTTCCCGGATCAAAATCCCCATGTCCGGCGTCCAGGAACACCACCGGCTTTTTCTTTCCAAGCACAGCGTCCGCCCCCGCTGATGCCAGCCCCGCATACCGTGCCGCCAGAAAGACGCCGCAAAATAAAAGAAGGCAGACTGCCAATTCCACTGACAGCCGCCTTCGCATTTGTTTTAGAAACGGGTGTGTTTCAAACCATTCGTTCAAGTGCACCGCTCCTGATGCATTCTTATAATATCTATATTCGCCTTGTTCGCGGCATATCCCGCTATTTTCTAATTCCAATCCCGGCTCCTACTGCTGTGCCTCCGCTACATCCTTAAACCCAAGTCCAAAAATGCCCGAGGTTTCCTTCACAATCACAAACGCATTCTCATCCGTCTCCGCAATAATGCGTTTTAAACGATTGAACTCCGTTTTGCGGACGGTACATAAAACCACCGTCGTGTCCTCGCCGCTGTAGCCGCCCTTGCCCGGAAGCAGCGTTACCGTACGGTCAATTTCCTTAATGACACGTTCTGCGATTTTCTGCGGGTATTTCGTCACGATCGACGCCTCGCTTCCGGCATCATTTCCGTAGATGATCATGTCGATGACCTTCGTCTGCGCGTACAGGGAAATCAGTCCGAACAGTGCCGCATCGACATTTCCAAAGACGAAGATCGAGGTGGAGAGGATGATTCCATCGATCATCATCAGGGCGCGCCCGATCGAGACATGCGGATATTTCTTCTGGAGCAGGTAGCCGACCACATCGCTGCCGCCCGTCGTCGAACCGGACAGAAAGATGAACGCCATGCCGACGCCGACCAGAATGCCGCCGTAGAGACTTCCCATAAGCTGGTCGCCCATATAAACTGGAAAGACCGGGGCGATCACGTAGTCAAGAACCACCGAACAGATTCCGCACGCAAACGCCGTCCGCAGCGCAAAGGCACGGCTCAAATGAAACCACGCCAATATTAAAAGCGGCACATTGACCATCAGTGTCAGCCGTCCGACCGGCAGGTTCGTCACATGGTTTAACATCAGTGCCACGCCGACCGCACCGCCCGGCGCAATATTCGCCGTCTCAATAAAGCTGTGCGTGCCGATACTGTAGATAAATGCGCCCAGAATCAGATATAAAAAATCTTTTACAGAATATTTTCCAATGTATTTCTCCATTTCTGCATTTCCTCCTGTTATTCTGTCTGAGCGTTCCATCTTTTCCGGGCTGATTCTGCTGGTTCTGCTTCCCGCATCGTCCTCAATTTTCCGTATCTATCCTCCATCGCTCAGATTTCTTTTTCCTGTTTTTCCTTCGCCTTTTCGCCCCGCAGCTGGCTCGCCTTTCTCTGCAGCGTCTGCCTCGGCACATCCAGAATCCGCGCTGCCTCAGATATATTTCCGTGCGCCGCCTCCAACGCCTGCCAAATCAGTTTTTCCTCATAGGCAGCCACCGCCTCACGAAGCGACGAGCAGAGTTTTGGAACTTCTTCCAGGCTTTCCGGCGTCTTTTTCCTGTCCGCCTGCTTTTCCAGCAGAAGCTTTCCCTTGATGTCTTTATACTGGAGCAGGGCGCTCGTCTCATCCACCATGCTCATGCCGTAAACGATCACGTGTTCCAGCTCCCGGACATTGCCTGGCCAGTCATATTCTTCCAGTTTTTTTAGCAGATCCTTTGACACATACTGAACCTGCTTGTGGAACGTGCCATTGTGTTTGTTTACATAAAACTTGACAAAATGTCCAATATCCGCCTTCCGTTCCCGCAGCGGCGGAATCCGGATCGACATCATGCTCAGACGATAATAAATATCGCGCCGAAGCTGTCCTTTCTCGATCGCCTCAAGCGGTTCCACATTGGTCGCCGCAATGATCTTCACATTCGTGCGTTTCGTCTCACTGCCGCCCAGGCTGCGGAAACTGCCGTCCTGCAGAACCCGCAGAAGCTTTGACTGCAAAAACAGAGGCATCGAATTGATCTCGTCGAGAAACAGTGTTCCGCCGTCCGCCAGCTCAAAGAGTCCCTTATTTTCCATTGCCCCGGTAAACGCGCCCTTGGACGTTCCAAATAAGATACTTTCGAGCAAGGTATCCGGCAACGCCGCACAGTTCTGCGCGATAAACGGTTTATCCCTCCGTTCACTGGCATTGTGGATCGACTGTGCAAACACCTCTTTTCCGGTTCCCGTTTCCCCATAGATCATAACCGGCAGATCGCACGCCGCCACCACCGGTATATAGTCTCTGGCATTTTTCATTTTTTCATCCACTGCGATGATATCTTCCATCGTAAAAGATGCGCCGCTGTGTTTTTTCAGCTTTCCAGCGCCGCCGACCGGGATCTGTTCCGAAGTCAGTTCCACACTCTCCGGCTCTTCCTCGCCGTCTGTCATCTCCTCCATCGACAGATCGATCGCGCCCACCACGGCGCGCCCGCTCTTGATCGGAATCGAAAGAGAGCTGATATGGATGCCCTCCTGCCCCTTGGTCTGAAGCAGTTGATTTTCCACGTAAACCGGCAGTCCGACCTCCATCGCCCGGATCATGCTGCTGTTCTTAGCGTTCAGGTTTTCAAATACATCGAAAAAATTTTGTCCCACCAGCGCCTGGTAAGCTTCTCTCTCTTTCCGGTTTGAAAATTTACTATTTAACTTTGCTGAAAACAGAATCTCGCCATCCAGGTTGATGATCGTGATTCCGTCAATATATCCTTTTCCATGAAATAACTGTCTTAAAAACTCCATGCATTTCTCCCCTGTCTGAAACACCGCTGACCGGAATCACGCGCCAAGTCTCACGGACGTTCGACTTGAATCTGCGTTCATCCGGCCTGACAACGGTGTTATGTTTACACCTGTTCCAAGTGTATCAGAGGAAACAGGCAAAGACAAGTTTATCCGATCTCCTCCACACCTGGGCGATCCAGCGGAAGTTTCAGCCACCACCATTTAAATACGATATTTGCGATGATGCATGCTGCCATGATTACCAAATAGATGCCGATAAACTTCCAATGGCTGCCATTTAAGAGCATCATCGGTCCCATCGACCACGCAAACATCTCTGCCGGAGTTGTAAACGGCGCTGCAAATGCAGTATCGTTCAGCGTCTTGGAGCGGTTTTCCGGATCAACGATTCGAAGAAGGATGAAGCCGATCGCAAAAACGCCCGTTGAATAGCCAAATACGAAGATCGCGCGCTCAAACCAGCTGCCGCGGTTCATCGCCGGACCAAAGAACATCAGAGTTGCCACTACGATTACAATACCGCAGAGCAGAAGAAGTGCCAGCGGAGCTGCATATTTAACGATAACTGCCAGTTTGATGGAAGCGATTCCGAAAAACACCAGATAATCCGTCGCAGTACCGGAGATACGTCCCACTACATTTTCATCAATATAATCACCGACGCCGACTTTTCGGAAAACGAGGAACATCACGATCGCAGTCAAAAATGCCATCAGGTAATTCGGCAGATCCAGACCGATCGCTGCATAGATTCCCTTGCTGAGTCCCACACCGATACCGGATGCGATCAGCATCACTGCCAGATGCCATGCCAGCGGATCCAGGACGTTGGATGAAATAGTTTCCTCGCCCATCGACTTGCGCTCATTTTTGGGCACCAGACCACAGCGCAGATCATCGGAGATCTGATTGAAGCCTTTCATATATTTGGTCCAGCCCTTTTTCGTTCCCAGCTTGATGAAGAACAGACCGCCAAAGATACCCGATAAAATACCAACAGTTGCACAGGTCATCGCGATATCCATTGCATCCAGATCACCCAGTCTCTCAAACGCGGTACCAACAGCCGCTGCCGTTCCGTGTCCGCCGGAGAAACCAGCTGCCAGCAGCAGACCGAAGCCATAGTTAATGTTCGGGAATAATTTCGAAATTACTAAAATACTAAACAACGGTGCCAGTGAGAACTGAATCGCCTGTGCCAGCACTTTATAGGAAAAATAAGAACCAATCCGGTCAATTTCCGCTTTAAAATCTTTCTTATTGAAAGAAAATCCATTAATTCCGACACCTGCGAAAATCAGGATAATCAGAACACTTGCATAAGAACCAATATTTTCAGAAAACGGCAGGATTCCCAGTCCCTGCGCCCCGAGTGCCAGCGCGATAAATCCGGCAATCATGCTTGGCGGAATGAAAAATTTCTGTACCAACGGCACTTTTGCACGTAAAAGCTGACCAACCGCGATAAAAAACGATGCGATCGCAAAGTCCACTAAAATGTCTGTAACACTCACAGATACCCCTCCTATTCTTCTGTATCAAATGCGCCTCCAGCTATTTCCCATCCGGAAGCGCTTCTATTCTCCCCTCAAATGGCAGAGCGCTTTTCATCCGTATCCCCATACGTTTCACGAAAAGCGTTCTGCCGGTATCCTTTATCTGAAAATCACTTTTCTAATTTGATAAAGTTATCCGAATGGCTCTTGGTTGCCGACGGAGCCAGATCCAGTTTCTGATCTGCGATCTCTAAGATGTCTTCCGGACGAACCCACGGTCTGCCCTGGATGGCACTTGTCTCCTCATGGGTTAAGTATCCCTTGTAGGTGGTTAAGCTGCGGCGCAGGAAACCATCCTTTGCACATGCCTGCGCCACGCCATTGTTGATGATGCTTCTGAAGTGCGGCAGTACGGATGCTGCGTATGCGATCGAGGTAGACTGGGAAATTGCACCCGGAATGTTGCTTACGCAATAATGTACGACGCCCTCTTCGATGTAGCGCGGATTTTCATGGGTGGTCTCATGGAACGTCTCGATTGCACCATAATCGTTGCTGATATCTACGATAACGGAACCTTTCTCCATCGAGCGGACCATCTCGCGGTCGATCATGTATTCTTTGGCATCCTTCGGCCATCTAACACAATTATACACGACATCGATCTCCGGTAAAATCTTTTTCAGATTATAACGGTTGGAAATCTGGGTATTGACTTCCTCATTGAACTGTTTTCCGATATCACGCAAGGTTCCGATATTAATATCCATAACCGTTACCCACGCGCCCAGCGCATGAAGAACAGAGATTGCTGCGCGTCCTACCACGCCACCTCCAATGACCAGCGCCTTAACGCCCGGAGCACCGCCGAGACCGTTGACGAATTTGCCCTTGCCGCCGTTGATGGAGAGCAGGGATTCCAGACCAAAAAGTGCGCCCGCCTTACCAGCTGCCTCGCAGTTCGGTGAACCGTAACGGTGGGAATCTTCTGCGGTAAATGCAATACACTTGCTGTCGAGAAGTGCCTGTACCTCCTCCGGATGTGCTGCCGGATGGATGCAGGTAAATACGATCTGGTTTTCACGGAGCAGCTTGTACTCGCACGGTTCAAACTCTTTTACCTTTGCGACGAAATCGCAGGTTGCATAAATTTCTTCCTTTGTATCAACCAGCTTCGCGCCCTCTTTCACATATGCCTCATCCGGGAATCCAGAACCTTCGCCCGCGCCCTTCTGAACGTAAACCTCATTGCCGTCACCTACCAGCATGCTTACCTCTGCCGGGGTTGCGATGACACGGTACTCGCCTACTTTGATGTCTTTCAATACGCCAACTTTCATAATGTGTTCCCTCCATGTAATATATTTTTCTTTTTGCTTGATACTTTTGCTTGATACTCATATATACAGCAAGTTCCGTGCCAACTTTTACGTTTTTCGATTTTATTTAATATTTTTCTTTTTTATTTTCCAAAAAATTCGAGGTTTTCCTTGTAAATACAAGGTTTTTGTCGAATTAAAATTTTTATTTATTTTTTTGATAACCTTCCAGGAATGACTCGTTCTTGTCTCATTTTTTTCATAATGCAAAAAATGACTCATTTATGAGCTTTTATGTGCTCATAAATGAGTCATTCAAATTTTATTTTTAAGTCATATGCCGATTTTTGAGTCCTACTGCCCAACTTCCGCCGCTGCCAGCTTTCGCGACTCCGTCAGCGTCTTTCCCTCGCGCAGATGAACCGCCACGCGCTCCTCGCGCTTCGCGATCCGGGAGGCAGATTCGTAGACTTCCGCGATCTTTCCGGACGGAACCACAACTACGCCGGTCCGGTCCATCACGACCATGTCGCCCGGAAAAATCAGGACGCCGCAGAGTGTCACCGGCACATCCACGCCGACTGTCTCGATATCGTAAGCGCTCTTGTTCGGTGCAGTTCCGGCGCTATATGCCGGAAAACCAAATGCCGCGATGTCATCGGTATCGCGCAGGCAGCCGTCGGTCAGCTCGCCCTGCACGCCGCGAAGCTGTGCCCGGAGTGCCAGCAGGTCACCGCCCGTCGATACATCCATGATACCGCCCATGGAAATCACCAGCAGGTCGCCCGGTTCCGTTTTGTCATCGATCACTTTTCCGTGCTTTGCCAGGTTCACGCCGTCCCACGGTGTACTCCGGCGCTTCTGCAAAATCGTGCGGGCAAATCCGGCTGCACGCTTCTGGGAGGGATCGATCGGATGAAGTCCCAGCACACTGCCGCGTTTTAAACCAAGTCCGTCCATGGCATCTGCCACATTTTCGGTCGGGAGGGCGCTATAGCGCTCCACCCACATCATTCTCTCTTCTGCTGTCATATTTTCCTCTTCCTATTCTCAAACCATATCTTTACAGGCTTCTGCCCGGCTCTTTCATCTATCCGATATGATGCTTTTTTTCCACTATACAAACAGATGGTAAATACCCAGGAAAGAAAATACCGCTACCACTGCCAGTGCCAGGAAGGAAACGGCAAACAGCTCTACAAACATACGGTTCTGCGGGAAACGTTCTTCCGCATTCTCCTGCTGAGAAACACCTGCCATGATGAGCGCGCCGGTTGTGGAAATCGGAGTAAATCCTACGATCGTTCCACCGATTACAATCACCGATACCAGTTCGATGGCATCTGCTCCCAGCGTTGAAGCCAGTCCGCTTGCTGTCGGAATCAGGGTCGGGAATACAACTCCAAGACCGGAACTGAAGAAGGACATAAACCCAGAAGTAATACCCATGATCATCGCAGCAGTCCGTTTGCTCATAACGTGCTCCAGAGCCGCTACCATGATATCGATACCGCCGGACAGGGAGATAACATTCATCAAAATGCCAACACCTAAAACCATGATAATCACATTCCACGGCACCATCTGAACTGCTTTCTTCTCATCACCGCAGCCAAAGATAATTAACAGCGACCCCATTAAAAATCCCATCAGGCCGACATTCCAGGAGAAGAACAGAACGCCGACTGCCAGACCAGCCAGTGCTGCCAGGGAAAGGAGCTGTTTTCCGGTAAATTTCGGAAGCTCTGCTTCTTTTCCGACTGCATTTACATCCACTTTCCAGCCTTTATAGTAAATGTAGACAAGTACCATGGTTGCCAGCGCCGTCAGAATCAGGCAGAACATGATCGGAACGGTATCTGCCTCCAGTCCCTGTGCTGCCATCAGTTCACGGACAACGGCTGCCTCCGGGGTCAGCGGACTCATACGTCCGGACATAACGCCCAGGTCTCCGATGATCGCCGTCATAATCGGGTTGATGCCTGCGGATGCCGCAACCGGGATTGCGATAACCGGGATGATTGCCAGGCTCGGAATTGCGCCCGGTCCTACGGCACTGATGATAAATCCTAAAATATAGATAACAAACGGAATCAGACGTTTCTGTTTGCCAACCAGCGCTACCATCTTGCGTGCTAAAAGTTCTAGGGTTCCGTTTCCGTTAATAATTGCAAACAGATAAGTAATACCGACCATCTGGATGCACAGGGATGCACTAAATCCCTTGATGATATCGGATGCCTTGATGCCGAATACCAGCGCCAGAACGGCAGCGATACCTGTACAGAGAATACCGACGTTACAGTTTTTCACAAAGCCAATCACGATAGCTGCCAGAAGGCAGATTAAAGAAATAAGTCCTAAGTTCATAGCAGCCTCCTATCGAAATGTAATGCAGACCGGGCTCTCGGTGTGGATGATACGTCCGGTATACTCCATGCGGCCTGTTTCCTCGCAGAGACGCATCTCTACGATGGTATCGCTGTCCTCATTTGCCGCATAAAACAAGCTGTAATCGCGGTTGAAGGAGATAAAACGTGGTGTCAGACCCAGAGTCGGGTAATAGCCTAATTCCTTCATATATCCAGTGTTCTGGTCGATACGGTAGAGCACGATAGACTCATGGATACGGTTGGAACCGATGAGAATCTCGCCATTTTTGCTGAGCAAGGATGCACTCGCCTGTCCCTCGCCCGTATAGGTATCTGGCAGAGTCGGAAGTACCTGCAGCGCCTTTAATTTACCGTTCTTGTCATCAAATGAAAGGTAGGTCATCGAATTTCCTTTTTCATTGATTAAGTAAACAAAGCGGTTGTTCGGATGAATCGATACGTGGCGCGGCTCATCGTACTCGCGTCCGCGGTAGCAGTCGGTCTGTGTCAGGCTGCCGTCCTCCGGGTTAAAACGGAATACGACGATCTGTCCGTAGCCCTGCAGTCTCGCCTGGCATACAACAAAAAGGTATTCTTTCTTCTGATCCCAAATACACTGGTGTGCAAAGGAGATAGCGCCTTCTTTCTTTCCTGCCATATGCGCAGTGTGGACAATCTCTCCCAGACTTCCGTCCGCATTGCGGCGGATGACATAGACAGCGCCGCCCTGCAGGGCTGCCACTACCATGTACTGGTTGGTGCGGTCCGGTGTGATGAAAACCGGATTCTTGCCGCCGATCTCGATGGTGTTTAAGGCAGATAAGGTTCCGTCTGCCTCGATCTTATAGCTGCTGACCTGTGTATTGTCGCCGTGTACGGAGTAGAGATATTTCTCCTCCAGATCCATCGCCTGATAGGACGGATTCGGCAGCGTCTCTAAGCACTGAATCTCTTTCCATTCGCCGGTTGCCTCCGAAATTTCGTAAACCTTTAACCCCTTGCCGCGTGCATTTCTCTCGCGGGTGGTACGGCATCCTACGTATGCGTAACTCATGTTTGTTTCCTCCTGACCCTTTTAATGCATTTTATTTTTACCCAAAGAATCCGCGTTCCCTCGAATATGCGGATTCTTTATTTCTTGGTTTGATAAAATTGTAACATGGAGAATTGACAAATGGAAATTCAGGATTTGAATGTAGGGGTATTCCAGAATGGAATGGTGCGGGTGATGGATGAGATCGCGAGAGGGACAGCACAGACCCAGGGATATTCTTCCAGAAAATGCTTGCGCTCTTGGGTCTGCGCCTGTTACCATATTTATTTCCGCTCTATCTTATTGACGTGATAGTACTCTTCTGTAAAGGATATAAAATCCATGATATCCTGGTTCCGATAGCAGGAATCGGAAAGCATCATCCAGACGCGGCGGGAGACAGGTTCCTGTTCTTTGTTGTAGATCGGGATGAGCTGGAAACGGCTGCGGTCAAACGCCCAGTCGGAGCCGAAGAGAAAGCAAATGCCAAGTCCATTTTCTACCATCTCGATCGCGATATCCGAATATGGAACGAAATGAGCGGCATGGAGGGATTCTCCAAAGTGATCCTTCCACCACTGGTTGAGCAGCAGTTTTACCATCGGATTTAAATACGATTCGATGATCGGCAGATGCTCGACATCCTCCAGTGCCGTCCCCATCGGCGCCATGATGTAAAGTTCTTCCTCAAACAGGCAGATTTTCTCTCCAAGAAATGGATAATCGCCACAGACGATCGCGATATCGATCGTTCCGTCAGTAATCTGGCGGATCAGCATATCGCTGGAGTTTGGAAATGTCTTAAACTGAAGGCGGTTGTACGCGTCCACATAACCTTTCAGCAGTTTCGGCATATGGAGTCTTGCAAAGGAGTTCGGGACACCGACGCGCACCAGCTCCTTGACGCCGTGGCGCTCAGAGAAATGTTCACGGATCTCACCGAGGAAATCCAGCATGATCCCCGCTTTTTTGACAAGGTAGCGCCCATCCTCCGTGAAGGTCACGCCCTGGCTGCTCCGTTTCACAACCTCCACGCCCCATTCCTGTTCGATCGTCTTGACGCGCTTCGTCAGGGCGGACTGCGTCACGTACAAATCCTCCGCCGCCTTGCTGATGCTGCGTTTTTCATATAATTTTCTAAGAATCAGCCAGTCTAGTTCCCGCATTTCTTCCAGTTCTCCTTTATCTCAACATTTTAATTGCATATTGCTTTGAGGGTGCGGATTGCTTCATGAATAATTCAGGATGAATTTTATTTTCTATTTTTCCCAGCTTTCGCACCTTCCGCCACATACTCCACAAACTGCGAAAGCGCCGGGGACAGCCGCTTACTCTTCGGATAGAAAAACCAGGTATTCCGTTCCACCGGCGTCCCATCTTTCCAGAAAAGCGAAGTCAGGCACAGGTTGTGTTCATTGGCAAAATGTTCTGGAAGAAAACAAAGTGTATAACCAAACCCTCGTTCTATCATCTGCCATGCCACATCAATATAACCAACTGGCATACCATTCCCGACCGGGGTGCTGAAATTTTCATTCCACCAGCGCTCCAGAATCTCTCTTGTCCGATCATTCGTCTTATACTCGATCCGATCTAACCCCGGCAAATCTTCCATCTTAACTGGTTCTTTTGTTACCAGACAGGCAGCGCTTTTACCGACCCGGATGCGCTCCAGCGCCCCCTCATAATCGCCGCGGATAAATCCGACATCCACCGTCCCGTCAAGCAGCTTGCGAAACAACGCATCGCTCTGATCCGTCACGACCTCAAACTGCACCCTGGGATGTTCTTTCCGGTACTGGAATAAAAGTTCCGAAAGCATGTATTTACTGTATGTATAGGAAGAACCGATCACAATCGTCTCCTCCGTGCTCTTCTGCATTGCCGCCAGCGCCTCCGTCGTCTCCTTCATAAACACCAGATACCGCTCCGCCTGATCGGCAAGATATCGTCCCTCCGGTGTAAACGAAAGCCCCTTCGGCGTCCGGTTGACGATCGTCACACCAAATTCTTCCTCCATCTGCTTGAGACGCTTGGTCAAAGACGGCTGCGTCATGTAAAACGAATTGGCAACCTTCGTCATATTTGGATTTTTATAAAGTGCATGTAAGATTTGCCAGTCTGTATCTCTCACGGAACATCCCCCATTTTATCGCTTAAATTGATTCTGTCGTTATTTTTCTTTCTCTTCTGCCGCTTTTGGATACGATGTTTCTTCCTGTGTTATCCTTGTAGAATCCGCATATCCAAAAAGCGCTCCAAACAATGTCTTTTTCTCAATTTCTTTCACAATCTTCACTCTTATTCTACCACAAGATTACTACAAATGTCTTTCTTCCGTCAAGTCGCACGAAAAAGCGCCTGCACATCCGCACAGGCGCCTTTTCCCAAAATAAATAAGTTGGTGAATAAGTAGTTATTGTATATAAAAATATAATGGAGGCATAATTAATAAATGACTACGCTTCTTTCTCCGCTTCCAGCTGTTTTTTCAGTGTTCTCAGCTGTCCGCCATTTAAGACAACTTCGATTTCTTTATCCGTCAATTCTAATTTAGCCCAGAAAGAGAATCCTTTTGTCTTATCGGTAATCTGTACACGGCGTGCTGCAATCTGCTCTCGCAGGTTATCGATATGAAGCTCATCTGTCTGCTCCAGGCGGTCATAATCAGCTCCATCCTCAAACAACATTGGAATTACGCCATGATTTACCAGGTTTCCCTTATGGATACGGGCAATACTCTTGGCAATGACTGCCTTAACACCCAGATACATCGGGTTGATTGCCGCATGCTCACGGGAGGAACCCTGTCCATAGTTTTCACCGCCGATGATAACGCTCTGTCCCATTTCTTTTGCGCGAGCTGCAAATTCCGGATCATATCGATGATAGCAATACTGGGACATCAACGGAATATTGGAACGCATACTGCTGAACTCAGCACTTGCCGGTGTAATATCATCGGTGGATACATTATCACGGGCTTTTAAGCTGATAGGAGCATCCAGTGTCTCCTGCGGCGGCTCCGGAACCGGAAGAAACTTGATGTTCGGTCCGCGGACAATCTCCACCTTCGCAGCTTCCTCCGGAGACAGCGGCGGAAGAATCATCGAATCATCAATATCGTACTGATCCGGCTCGTGAATTGAATCCAGGATCTTCACATTTTCACCCATAATATCTTCTGCCGTTGCGAAGGTCCCCATAATCGCTGTCGCTGCAGCACTCTCCGGGCTTACCAGATAGATCTTAGCAGTCGGATTCCCGGCACGTCCCTTGAAATTACGGTTGGAGGTGCGGACTGCCACACCGTCGGTCGCCGGAGTCTGACCGATTGCGCAGCACGGACCACAGGCAATCTCCAAAAGACGGACACCTGCATCCAGAAGCATCTCCACATATCCATCGCGCATCAGCTGACGGTACACCTGCTTGGAAGAAACCGCACAGGTACAGCTTACATCCTCATTCACATGATGTCCCTTAAATACAAGTGCTGCTTTTGCAATATCGGCATAGCTTGCATTGGTACAGCTTCCGATAAATACCTGCTGTACTCTCTTCTTTTCCGCCTGATGCAGCGGCATAACATTGTCCGGCTGGTGCGGACATGCGATCAACGGCTCTAACTCGCTTAAATTGATATCGATCGTCTCGTCGTACTCGGCGTCCTCATCCGGAAGAAGCTCTGTGTATGCTTCCGGACGTCCCTGTGCAGCCAGAAATCTCTTTACCTGTGCATCTGCCGGGAAAATGGAAGTGGTCGCGCCCATTTCCGCACCCATGTTTGCGATAGTCGCACGTGCCGGAATCTCCATCTCGGCAACTGCCGGTCCCACGTACTCATATACATTTCCCAGACCGCCCTTGATGGTCACGCGGCGAAGCATTTCCAAGATAACTTCCTTCGAGTTGCAGCCTGGTCTTAATTTACCGGTCAGGTTGACACGGACGACTCTCGGCATCGTCAGACGCATCGGAACACCCGTCATCGCCGTTGCTACATCCATGCCGCCGACACCGATACACAGCATACCGATCGCGCCGCCATGCGGTGTGTGACTGTCTCCGCCCATCGATACCTTGCCTGGCACACCAAAACGGGATACATGAACGGTATGGCAGATGCCGTTGCCCGGTCTGGACACATACACGCCGAATTTCTTTGCTGCGGACTGCAAATAAATGTGGTCGTCCGGCGTCTTATTATCTACATATAATAAATTGTGATCGAGGTAGCTGACGCTGCACTCCGTGCGGACACGGTCCAGCCCGATCGCCTCGAATGCCAGATAAGTCATAACGGCATTGATATCGTGTGTCAATGTCTGATCCACCTTGATAAAAATTTCTTTGCCCGGCGTCATATCGCCCGATACGAAATGTGACTCAATAATCTTTCTGGTAAGTGATTTCCCCATGTTTTGATTTCCTCCATTTGGTTTGTCATATTCTCTCGGAGTCTTTCCTGCACTCCGCCATCTCTATCAGCCCCGCAGCCTTGACCCGGCTGCCCGTCTGTTTTTTCCGTCCTTATTGTAACGCCTGCCTGCGGGGAAAATCCAATTAAGAAAGGGAATGAAGGTATAACTTTCTGTTATCAGGGCTTTTCCCCGTACTCCTCCCTACTCAATTCTTCGCTTCCATTTACGCCTCCTTATTTTCGCTCATTTTTCGTATATCTACAAAATTATATTATATCTTTTAGGTGTCATTAAAAATTATTTTATTTTATTATGTAATTTTATGTATCTTTTTGTATTTTTCTGACTGTTTTATGTTAGAATCCAGCCATGTTTGGGAGGACAATTTGTATTAGGGAGGAAATTCGAATGAGAAAAATTAAAATGATGACCAGTGCAGTGCTTCTTTCTGTATCCCTGGCTTTTTCTTTAACAGCTTGTGGAACAAAGTCTGAACCGGCAGCCGATACAACAGCGGCTGAAGCCGAAGTAACCGAGACAGAAGTCGAAGCAGAGACTGCCGAAGAAGCGGCGAATGACGAAGAAGAGAAAGTCAAAGTCGGCGTTTCATGGAATGCAGACGAAATCGACGAAGATGCACAGTTATATATAGATGCCGTTACCAAAGCTGGCGGCGAAGCAATTTATCTTCCTCAGATCAAAACCGAGGATGACGCGAAAAATGCTCTGGCAGAAATCGATGCTCTGGTTATGACCGGCGGCGAAGATATTGATCCGAGCTACTACGGCGAAGAGCCAAACGAAAAATTAGAGACTGTAAACGAAGTCAGAGATACTTCTGATTCTCTTTTAATCAAGGCAGCTCTCGATGAGGATATCCCGATGCTCTGCACCTGCCGTGGCATGCAGTTCTTAAACGTATTAAGCGGCGGTACCTTATATCAGGATCTTCCGACTCAGAATCCGTCCGATATCGAACATCGCGATCCGGACCGTAAGGTATTCGCAAAACATGAGATTACCGTAGACAAAGATAACATCGTTGCTGCCGCATTTGGCGGAGAAGGCACCTACACTGTAAACTCCTGGCATCATCAGGCAGTCGATCAGTTAGGTGACAACCTGAAAGTCGTTGCTACTGCTCCAGATGGAATCATCGAAGCAATCGTCAGAGAAGATAAAGACTACGTGATGGGCTTACAGTTCCATCCGGAAGCTATGATCGCTGAAGGTGATGACAGTTTTCTTGCTTTCTACACCAACCTGATCGATCAGGCAAAAGAGGCAGAATAATCACATTTCTCCCAGACAAAACAATATTTTTGATGTTTTAATAACCTCCAGGCGGATGAATCAATCTTTCCGCCCGGAGGTTTTTTGTCCAAGACGCTCTTTTTTATAAAGAAGAATGTGCCTTGGCACATTCTCGCGCCGAGCGCGGTCGCTTGCGACAAACTACATCTTCGCGCGAGTGCGCATCATTGGCACGTTAGTGCCTTTTTGTGTAATAGGGGATCCCAAGGAATTTCCTATTACATAAAAAAGCAGAAGCCCCACGCTCCCGCATGAGACTTCCACCCTACTTTGAATCATTGAATCTTAATTAAATTGTCTCTACTCCCAGCCAATCACATCCCAGACGTCGCTGGTTTCCAGCCCCAGCCGCCATCCGGCTACGCCTGCCAGGTCGTATTTCTTGATTAAATCCATCTTGAGTCCCAGAGACCTTGTCTCCTCCATCCAGAGCTGCTGTTCGCCGTTCTGGCTGTCCAGCCTGCCGTAATACTGACCAGCCGAATCATCCCAGGTCAGATCCATGCCGCTCTCCGACACCCATTTTGTCGCCTCGGAGATTCCCATCGCACGGGAGGACGCATTGTCGCCGCTTCCCGTCCAGAGCCTTGTGTAGAACGGGACTGCGTTGATTACCTTTTCCTTCGGAACCAGGGAAAGCATATCTTTGATGCCGTTTTCGACATATCCGATCGAAGAAACAGAACCGGCTTCGCCGCCTGCATAGTGCTCATCATAACCCATGATAATCACATAATCTGCGACGTTGCCCTGCTCTTTCTGGTTGTAGAAACGGTTATATACCGCCGGAACATAGTTATCGACCGACAGCACCAGCCCTTTCTTACGGCAGGAAACCGACAGCTCGCGGATAAACTCAATGTAATGGACACCCGCCGCCGTCTTCAAACTCTCAAAATCCAGATTGATACCGTCAAATCCATAACGGTCCGCCTCTGTCATCATATTTTCAATCAGTTTTTCGCGCACAGACGTCCTGGAAAGAAGCACCTCCGCCTGCACGTTCTTGCTGCATTCGCGGCTGAAATTGTCGAGTACCGCCCAGACCTGCAGACCTTTTTCATGCGCCCGATCCACATAGGACTTATCTGCCAGAGATTCATACGCGCCGCTGTTGCTGCTAAGCGTAAACCACGTCGGCGCGATGACATTGACACCTTTCGTCTTTGCAATCAGAGAATCCATCGCCTGGTTTGCCGCCGCGATCGTTACCTGATGCCAGACCATCACAATCTTCTGATCCAGTGAAATATTCTGGTAGACCGGAGCAGTAAAATCACTCTTTAACGTCTCCTCATGCAGATTTTTCATCTTCCACTTGTGCATATATCCGATATGACCGTCCGGTGTCATGACTCTCGCCCAGTTGTCATACTGTTCCAGCACCGTCACTGTCCCGCCGCGCTTTATCTCAGTCACAATCGGGCTTTTCAAGCCGCCTCTTAAGCGGATCTTGGCGCTCCACGCCGCATCTGCCACCGTGACCGGATCCCAGTTATTTTCCACGAAAACCCGCTTCTGTGCCTCACCATCATACGCCTGCAGACGCACATCGGTGTATTTCTGAATCAGAGCCAGTGAAAGATAAACTGCATCGCCATCCCGGTAAAGGATCTTTTTTCCGTCCTCATCCACGGTCGTCTCGTCGCTTTTCACGATCTCCTCCGGCAGGGCGTACACCAGTATTTCCTCATTGGCATCCCAGTAAAAACGTTCATTTAAGTTCGCATCTACCCACGTAGCCGGCAGATACGTCTGCCCGTCCACGTAGACACCGCTCTCCTCCTGACGTTCATAGTTCAGATACAGCGCCACCCGGTCGCTGCCGCCCGCCGCGTACAGAGCATCCAAATCCGCCCTCTCCCGGCTTGGCATATATTTGACCGCTGCAATCACACCAACGGCTGCCACGATTAAAAACAGCACAAACCCGAAAATCCGTCCCAGACAGCCCGAACGTGCTTTCCTTGATCTTCCTCTTTCCATGTTTTCCTCCGGTATATGTTAAGGTAATACCATAAGCACTAAGCTCAAAAATACCTCGCTAAGTGCCCTTATTATATCACACCAGCTCCATGGAATGTTGACTTTTTTCTTAACTCCTCTTTCATTTTCCCTGTAATAGGTTACTGTTTACGCATACGTACCCAGTAACTGTAATAGCACCATCTAAACAGTTCTCACCATTTTCTCCGAAAGAAAAATCCGGCGGACTGTCCAGATACGGACAAAACGGCACCTCTCTTATCACCGGTTGTAAACCCGGTCAAAATGTATCTCTGTCAGCACTCCTGTCTCCGCTCCGACGTAATCAGCCATATAAAACGAGCCGTCCTCCCGGAACTCACACAGCTTCCTGTACTCTTCTGGTCTGCACTCCCTCCCATCAATTAAAATCTGGATTCCTTTACTCTTATATCGCTGTAATCCCTCGACAAATATTCTCTGCTGTTCCCTACGCCTCCTCTCCGCTTCTTCTTTTTTACTTTTTCTTACTACCATTCCACACCTTCTCCATTCCGCGAAAACAGACCATTCTGCCTTTTCTGACCTTTCGGAGATAATCGGTAATTTATAACCCCTGGTCTGCCTCGCTTATCGTAGGAATTTTCCAAAAAAAGTCATGGACTCTCCCGTAACCATCAACGCGTTCTTCTGCAGTGGGATTTGCCGGATCCGGATATCCAGATATTGCTCTGCCATTTTTACAGCTTCCTCTTCTCCAAATGAGACGAAATACTCACACCATTTTTTCCATTTTTGCTTTTCTGCTGCCAATGCCGCAAAATCTGCCAGCTGCCATCCGCTGACCGAACCGACCAGAAAACAGCGGCTGCAT
Source organism: Clostridium sp. TF11-13AC (assembly GCF_003481065.1). NCBI lineage: Bacteria > Bacillati > Bacillota > Clostridia > Eubacteriales > Clostridiaceae > Clostridium > Clostridium sp. TF11-13AC. The sequence continues at coordinate 27,600 of NZ_QUKJ01000007.1, read as the reverse complement.
CGAAAAAAGGCATCCTGATTCTTCTGTGTCAAGGCTCCGAAGTCGATCACCATCGCCTCCATCCCCCTTTCCGAACAATCGTACCATTCTGCACGTTCAGCCTTTTGATAGAAAAAAATTCCCCTAATTTCAAACGGCTGTCCTGCCCCGTCTATAACCGGTTTTTCCCTTCTTTTTCCCGTCCGGAATATCTTTTCAAGCTGTGCAAATGAGCCGCTCTCATTTTGTTCCAGAACCGCCGTTCGCCGGCACAGAACCCCGGACAGATATGCTGCCGTCATAAGCGAAAAGTGTGTCACCCCAACCGATGGTCCGCTCCCGGCTATCCCGATACATTCCAGGCGTTCTGTCCCGGTCTGCTTTGTGTCTGGCACTGGTTTTTGCCTGAATTTTCGCCCCACTTTTGAGCCTTCGCCCCGTTTTCCGATTCTAATCTGTATTTCCTCCTATTTCCACTGCCACGGGAATCCACCCATAAAGCGCTCCCACCTTCGCCGGATGTTCCGCCAGAGTCCCCCTTCTTTTGCTGCCTGTCTGGTCCCCCGTCCTTTTTTGAGAGCTTCCTCCCGGAAAATCCTTTCAAAAAATTCTGTCTCCTCCGCTGCCTCATTTTCCTGCCCCCGCCTTCCGCCTGCATCGAACGGCGGGGTTAAAAACGGAAGCCGCAGATACCTAAGATGCCGGACCTCCTCCGGAAGATAATCCCGCTCGCATTTTCTGTGATTTAATAAAATCTGGAGTCCCTCTTCTGCTCCCAGAAACCGGATCGCCCGCAGAGAATCTTCTTTCTCCCACGGCTGCAATCCACAGACGAAAAGAATCAAATCATACTCCCCATCCAGAACCGTCTGGAGCCTGGTTCCGCAGTCATCTAAAATCACTTCAAACACCGGCTGTTCCAGCTGCACCACATCGCTGTATCTGGGTTCCAACGCCAGACCGTCCATGTAATAAATTCCATGTTCATCCGGCACCATCCCATACCAGGATGCCAGCCTGCGGACTGCCCCCGTGTCATTCTGCTCCCTGTAAAGGCAGGAAACTCCTTTCTGCCGCAGATATCGGACCGCGCCAAGTGCGGTATGTGTAACCCCGATTCCGCTCCGGCTGCCTGCTACGGCAATCCTGAGAAGTGGTATATGACGTTCTGCAAATATGCGCGCCTCCAGTTTTTCCAATGCCTCTAACACTTCCCGGACACTCTGGCAGCGCTCTTTTTTCTCTGTTCTGAGACATCGCCCCATAAGAATGTACAGATCTCCCCAACAGCTTCCCTGTCCTGCTTTTATCTCCCCCTCTGGGGCATGCCCTGTCCCCATATAGTACAGGAGGGCGCCAATGGCATAGATGTCGGTCCTCTCATCCAGAGTCCCTCCCTCGTACTGTTCGGGGGCTGCAAAGCCTTTTGTTCCATAGCAAACAGATCGTTCCTGGCTCAAAGACGCCAGTGCCGCCTGATCAAAATCAATCAATTTTAATTGTTCCCGGCAGATTAGAAGATTCCCGGGGTGGAGATCTAAATATAAGATTGGATTTGGTTTGAATGAATGCAGATAATTCATGATCCGGCAAAGCTCAATTCCCAGACGGATAAGCTCTCCCGTTTGCAGACTGCCCGTTCTCTCAATTCGGGCATACAACGACTCACCGCACAGATATTCCTCGATGAGATAATAATAATTTTCGTCAATTTCCAGATCGTAGATGATCGGGATTCCCGGATGGCGCAGCCGCTTCAAAAGCGCTGCTTCCTGAATGAAACCGCTCTCTGTCCGCCTGACACGCTTAATCGCTCTCTCTTCATCAAGCCCCAGATGCCTGGCTAAAAAAACAGTTCCGCTCCGACCGCGTCCGATCACACGTTCCAGCTGGTATTTTCCAAATAGAACGGCTGTTTCCGTACCGCGCCTCCTTTCGGTCTATACCACCTCTCAAGATTCATTGTATACGATCCCCTCAGTTCCCGCAACCGTTTTTAGAAAGATTTTATGCTTTTTTTTCATATTCAAATTGCCAAGTGATTATATTATATAGTATGATGAATACCAAGGTTCCAAAGTCCAAAACATTCGTAAGCAGCCTTTTTCCGCAGAAAAATGAGCGGCTTACGAATGTCTTGCAAAATTGCGGAAGTGCGAAGCACGAAGCATTTGGTATCTTAACCACCCAAAAGACAAGGAAGTGAAAATCCATGAAAATAGAACGCATCAACGAAAACCAGATCCGCTGCACCCTGACCAGCAGCGATCTGAGCGCCCGCAACTTAAATCTGGGCGAACTCGCCTATGGCACGGAAAAGGCGAAAAAACTGTTCCATGAAATGATCCAGAAGGCATCGAATGAAGTCGGCTTCGAGGCGGACGATATTCCTCTGATGGTGGAAGCAATTCCGCTCTCCAGTGAGAGCATCATGCTGATCATTACCAAGATCGAGGACCCGGAAGAGCTGGACACCCGCTTTTCACGCTTTTCCCCGGGAAACGAGGAGGAGCCTCTGACAGCGCTTGCCAACGAGCTTTTAGAGGGCGCGGACGGGCTTTTAAGCCTGTTTACTGACAATGGCAAAAATACCGCCGCAAGCCCGCTGACCGGTTCGGACGCGCCTTCCACTGAAAAGGCAGAGCCAGGTTCCAAACTGCCGGCAGCGCGTATTTTTACTTTCGGCTCCCTCGACGAGGTCTGCCGGGCAGCGCGCATCGCAGCTCCAGTCTGCGAAACACCGAACACGCTTTATAAACACCCGTCCGACGGTCGTTACTACCTTGTTGTCCGCCAGACAGCCGACAGCACCGACGCATTCAACCGCCTGTGCAATCTCCTGTCCGAGTACAGCGAACCATTAAAGACTGCCGCTGCCCCGAATGCATTTGAGGCATACTATGAGGAGCATTATGAGACGATCGTCCGGGAGCACGCGCTCTCAACGCTCTCGACCCTGTAGGAATACTGACTTCCAGAAAAATCGGTTTTTTCCATTGCTTTTATTTTAGAACATGAAAACCATCAATTTCTCCTTGAATATTTCGCATTTTTAGTATAGAATATAGCCAAACGCATAAATATAAAAGGAGGATTTTATCATGGCATTTGTAATTACTGATTCTTGTGTAAGTTGTGGTTCCTGTGCTGGCGAATGTCCAGTTGGAGCAATCTCTCAGGGAGATGGCAAATACGATATCGACGCTAACAGCTGCATCGACTGCGGTACATGTGCAGGCGTATGTCCGACCGGCGCTATTGAGCAGGGCTAATTAAACACAAACAAAAACGAAATATCTACATAAAAAAGCCTGTCGTTTCCGACAGGTTTTTTTTATGCCCTTTTGCAGAACTTATCACATCTTGTTCCCATTCCGTCCAAATTTCTTTTTCTTTACACGGGACCGGAAAAATGGAAACCGCCCTGGCGCAGCCGCCGCTGCTTCCGCTCGCCCCTGGTTTTCCCGCTGATACGCGCGGATGACCTCGTCGAGGCGCTTGAAGCGCTCTTCCTCCCGCTCATCAGAGACCCGCATCAGGTATTCCAGCTCCTTCATCAATTTATCATGCACCAGATAGCTGACGTCCTGGCTCAGTTTTTCGCTGTTTTCCTCGATCGCACGCCCGATGACCTGGTTCATGATCTCCTGAAACTGGCGCATCTTCTCCCCCGCCAGAGGCTGGGAAACCTCTGCCTGCGGCAGTTCTGTTTCCTTGTTTTCTACCTCTGTATTTTTTTTCATTTCCATATTTTCCTGCCTGCTCATGTTACGCTCTCCTGTTCCCGTTTCCCGGAAAACCGCCTGTGCCTGCGCTTCCAAAAGCGCTTCCGGTTCTGTTTTCTGATTTTCTTCCACTTTTCCGATGATTCCCCGTATGGCTTTCAACTGGTACCCCTGTTCCTTCAACTGCTTGATCTGACGGAACAGCTGGATATGAAACTCCGTATAGTACCGATGCCCCAGTTCATTTCTCGGAATCGGAAGCCCCAGCTCGTCCTCCCAGTACCGGAGCACGTGAGCCTCCACCTGCACCTGTCTGGAAGCATCCGAAATCAGGTAATGCTTGTTCTTATTCATTCTGCTTGTCCTCCCCGGTACCTTACTACTACTATATGCGGGGTTCAAACTAAATATGAATAGCATTTACATAAAAAACAAGTTCCGGAACTCCTTCACCATCGATCGGAACGATTACCATATCGTAGCTAAATGCCAGCTCGCTGACGGTAGAAGGCGAATGAATGACATAAATAAAAAGAGGGGATTAAATTTCCCCTCTCCATTCTACAGCTTCTTCTCAAAGCACCAGTAATCATGCCCCTGCAGCACATACTCACCGACCTTCTCAAAGGCCAGCTTCGCGTATGACCGCAGCGCTTTCACATTATCCTTCGCCACCAGCATATGGGCACTCTTGCAGCCGCGTCTTCTAAGTTCCTCCATCGCGCCTGCCAGAAGCTCGCGTGCGATGCCTCGGTTCTGGTACTTCTCCGCCACACCCAGTCTGGAAATTTCTGCCGACGGCTGCAGCTCTTCCGACCAGCACGGAATCGATTCCACCTCCGGATCATCATCGATCGAAACCATCCCCGCGATCTCTCCTGACGCATCATCCCGGATGCAGAACAGCGAATTTCTTGAAACATCCGACTGCAGCTCCGGCTCCCCCGGATAGGCATCCGTCCACGCGCAGAACTCCGTTCCCGCTAGCGCGCGATAAAAATGGCGAACTGTATCTAAATCCGCCACATCTGATTTCTGTATTAATTCAAGCATCTTCCATTCCTTTTCTCCAGTCCCGTCCCCCAGCGACCCTATTTCGCCAAATTCGCAAACTTCGTCAGCTCCGGTCTCCACATCAGCTGCACCGTTCCTATCGGGCCATTACGCTGTTTGGCAATGATTACCTCCGCGATATTCGGCGTATCCGTATCCTTGTTGTAATAATCATCACGGTACAAAAACATAACCACATCGGCATCCTGCTCAATCGCACCAGACTCACGCAGATCCGAAAGCATCGGGCGGTGGTCCGGACGTGTCTCGCAGGCACGGGAAAGCTGCGACAGGGAGATAACCGGCGCATTCAGCTCTCGCGCCAGCGCCTTTAGTGAACGGGAAATCTCCGAGATCTCCTGCTGGCGGTTCTCTCCGCTCTTTCCGCTGCCGCTCATCAGCTGTAAATAGTCGATAATGACAAGGCTTAAACCGTACTCCAGCTTCACCTTGCGGCATTTCGAGCGCAGCTCCGAGATCGAGATACCTGGCGTATCATCGATGATCAGCTTGGAACTTCCGATCGTACCGATGCCTTCCACGACGGCATCCCAGTCGGAATCCGTCAGCGTACCGGTACGCAGCTTCTGGGAATCGACATTCGACTCCATCGACAGCATACGGTTGACCAGCTGTTCCTTCGACATTTCCAGGCTGAATACCATGCACGGAAGCCCTTTTTTGACCGCCACATGCTCGACGACATTCAGAACAAACGCCGTCTTACCCATCGAAGGACGCGCCGCAATCAAAATAAAATCGGACGGCTGGAATCCCGACGTCCGGTAATCCAGATCGATAAATCCGGTCGGAATACCCGTGACGGTGCTGTTGCTCTTCGACGCCGCCTCAATCTTTTCCAGAACATTCAACGCCACCTGGCGGATCGGCACAAACTCTCCGCCTCCGCGGCTCTGAAGCAGGTCAAACACCGATTTCTCCGTGTGCGCCAGAATATCCTCCAGCTTGTCCCTTCCGCCGTAACAGAGGTTTTCAATCTCCTCATTCACTTTTATCAAACGGCGCAGGACTGCCTTTTCCCGCACGATATTGGCATACGATTTGACATTGACCGAGGTCGGCACAGATGTCATGATATCCCGGACAAAGTCCAGGCTGCTGACCTCCGGCGGAACATCTTTTTCGCGCAGCCGATTTTGAAGCGTCACCAGATCGACCGGCTTTCCTTCATTGAAAAGCTCGACCATCGACTCAAACATGACGCCGTACTGGTGCTGGTAAAAATCGGCGCCTGTGATAATCTCAGACGCCGCGATAATTGCTTCCCGATCCATAAGCATGGATCCGATGACTGACTGTTCCGCCTCTACACTGTGCGGGAGAACCCGCTTTATCAGGGCTTCATCCATGATTCAGTCCTCCATATTAAGCTTCTACAACCTTTACTGCCAGTTTTCCGGTTACTTCTTTGTGAAGCTTGATCGGAACTTCGTGTGTGCCAAAGGTCTTAATCGGCTCCGGCAGAACCAGTTTCTTCTTGTCAATATCCAGATTTAACTGATCTTTGATCGCCTTTGCAATCTCCTTGGAAGAAACAGAGCCGAATGCTTTTCCGCCCTCGCCTGCCTTGATGGACAGGGTGATGGACTTATCCTCCAGATGTTTTGCCAGATCCTTCGCTGCTGCCAGGTGCTCTGCCGCGATCTTCGCCTCATTTGCCTTCTGCAGCTTCAGATCATTTAAGTTCTTCGGTGTTGCCTCGATTCCCAGTTTCTTTGTCAGAATAAAGTTGCGTCCATAGCCGTCGCTTACCTTTACAATCTGACCTTTTTTGCCAAGTGCCTTTACATCCTCTAATAATACAACTTCCATCGTTATATTTCTCCTTTCTCCATCATATCCGTAATGAGATCTTTTAATTTCTCTCTGGCTTCATCGATCGTCGCACCCTTAAGCTGTGCGCCCGCAATCGTGCGGTGTCCGCCGCCGCCCAAGCGCTCCATGATAATCTGCACGTTGATCTCATCGATCGAACGCGCGCTGAAATAGATCGTGTCGCCCATCTGCGTCAGGATAAATGACGCCTTGATGCCTACAATATCCAGCAGCTCATTTGCCGCCTGTGCGCCAACCACGGTAGGACTTTCAAGTCCTTCGGACGGACACACGGAAATCGCAAATGCGCCGTGATAAATCTCTGCTTTCTGGATCGCCTCAGCTCTCGCCCGGTAGTCCTCCAGCCGGTCGCGGAACAGCTTTCTCACACGCACGACATCCGCGCCGTTTCTACGCAGGAACGCCGCCGCCTCAAAGGTGCGGACACCTGCCTGGTTCATGAAATTGTTTGTGTCAATCACGATACCGGCGTACATCGCATCCGCCTCCGCCGGCTTGATCTTGATGCCGTCGTCGCCGATATACTGCAATACCTCGGCTACCATCTCACACGCCGAAGACGCATACGGCTCGACATAAGATAACACCGCATTGTCGATGATCTCGCTGCTCTGGCGGTGATGGTCGAGCACCACGATCGTTTTGATCTGCTTGAGCAGTTCCGGTGCCTCCGTGATACTCGGGCGGTTGACATCAACCACAACTAACATCGTGTTGGAATCCGCCCACTCTGCCGCTTCCTCGCCGGTTAAGAACAGATCCTCCGGGTAATCAGAGCTGTTTTCAAACCGCGCCATCATCGGTTTCACGGAAGAATTGACCCCATTGATGACGATCCGCGCCTTTTTATTAAAAGAGGTCGCAATCCGCCAGATACCAATCGCCGCACCAAAGGAATCCGTATCGCCGATCTTGTGTCCCATGATCAGCATCTTATCCTTCGTATCCATCAGCTCGCGCATCGCATGCGCTTTGACACGCGCCTTGACACGGGTCGTTTTTTCCAGCTGCTGCGATTTGCCGCCGTAATAGCGGATCTTCGTGCCATCCTTGACGACCGCCTGATCGCCGCCGCGTCCCAGCGCCATATCAATCGCCGTTCTCGCATACTCATAGTTGCGGATGTAGCTGTCGCCGTTCATACCCATACCGATACTCAGCGTGACAGCCATATCATTTCCGATATTAACCGTCTTGACATCCTCCAGGATCGAAAAGCGGCTCTCCTGAATCTCTTTCGTGTACTGCTGCTTGATCACAAACAGATACTTGTCATTTTCCAGCTTCTTGACGATACCTTCCATCGCCATAAAATACTTCGTAATTTTCCGGTCAATCAGGGCAACCAGCAGGGAACGGCGTACCTCCTCGACACTCTCCAGCGCCTCGTCGTAGTTGTCGAGATAAATAAGTCCCGCCACCAGACGCTGGTTGTTGATCTGCTGCTTGCAGCGCAGAATCTCCGTCTCATCGCAGAGATACAGCACTAAAAGCATCTCACCGCTGTCCTCGTCCACCGCGCCAAGCTTCATACCTTCCGTCTCGCTCAGCGCCACCTGCTGGATATCGATCCGGTAAAATCTGCCGTCAAACGAAGAATGAACGCTCGTTTTTTCGTCCATCTCATCCAAAAATTCCCGCGTCAGTTCCGGAAAGACCGCCGCGATATTCTTACGGCAGTTTTTATCTTCCCCGACGATCTCCGAAAAGGAGTGGTTCAACCAGAGGAAATGTCCCTCTGTGTCCGCGATGGCATACGGCACCGCCATCTCATAGAGGAGCTGTTTCTGCACCCACGCATACTCCGCCGAAAACTCCACCAGTCCGCCCATCAGACGTTTTCTCCGGTATATGAACAGCCAGAGTGCCACCAGCACATATATAACCGTAAATCCGGACATCACAAGACCGGCAGCCGGGCTCACAATCCCAACTGCCAGGTTCGCCGCCAACAGGAATACCGACAGTATGATCGGCCACTGCAGATACGTCCGCAGCTGACCTCGTATTTTCATATTTTCTTTCATCTCATTCTCCCGTGCATACAATGTTGCTGTCCATGTGCCGGTTTTCAAAATACCTGCCATGAGCAGTAACGATAAAGCAACCAAAATGACTTGATGCCCCTTATTATAGCATAGTGAGGGGGATTCGTCCAGACAATCCCCCATTGACAAACCAGAGCCGCCGTGCTAGTTATTGTGCACGCATACGTGCCCAGTAACCTGCGCTCGTATATCTTTTACGAAATGCTTTATATGCTTTAGTCTCGACTATAAAGTTGGTCGAGCTAGTAATAAGACACAAAAATAACCGCCCCGGTCCTGCAAACTTGAGCGGTTATTTTTAACTTATCATTTAAGGGTCCAACCGTCTATCGGTGAGATCCTTTATATATAGATAACATAACTACAAATAATTTCAATCATCTTCTTTGCATCTGTTATCTTAGATATCCTCATATCGACTGCATGAAACTATAAATGCCACTCTTCTTTTACTTCACCGCCTGGCAAATCAACTCCACGCACTTCTCAATTCCCAAATCTCCGCTGTTCAGCATCAGATCATAGTTTTCTCTGTCGCCCCAGCGCTGATTCGTATAGTTTTCATAGTAGATCCGGCGGCGTTTGTCGGTCTGGTGCATAAATTCATCGATATGCTCTTCCAGATCCCCATATTCGTCAATCGCGCGGCGGAGCCGAATATCACGATCCGCATAAACAAAGACACGCAGTACATCCGGACGGCTTCTCAGAATATAATCAGCACATCTTCCGATAAATACGCAGCTTCCGCGCTTTGCCGCCTCCTCGATCGCCTTCTTCTGCGCCACATAGATCTGCTCTGTCAATGGCAGTTCACTGAGCTTCGGCTCCTTCGGATAGGAAAGTCCATACAAAGTTCCCATCGCAAAATTGTAAAGCAGGCTGTTTGTCAGACGCTGCTCACGATCTGCAATAATTTCCGCTGGAAAACCGATCTCCTTCGCAGCAGCATCGATCAATTCCTTATCATAAAATTCCATTCCCAGTTTTTTAGCGGCAGCCAGACCAATCTGACGACCTCCGCTTCCATATTCACGACTGATAGTGATAATCTTTTTCTCCATACAACTGCCTCCTCCCTGTTCCTCCGGAATCTCCCTCTTTTTTCTGTCTTTAGTATAACACACACCCTGGAATTGTTCAAGTTTAGTCACACTCACTTCTTATTTTTCTGTATTTTATTCCATATATGTGATTATTTCTGTTTTCTTTTACCTTTATTTTTTCTTTTCTTCTTAGTTTCTATAAAATGTGAACCAACCTCTTCGTTTCATTCAGCAAAAAAAGATGGATGAAAGCGTTTTATGTATTCCACTTTCACCCATCTGTCCTTCATTTTAAATATCATTTTATCTAAACAGTCATTTTTACAGCCAGACGCTTTTTACTCTCCTAAGCGGTAAATTTCGCGGCGCAGCTTCGGTCCGATCAAAGCTGTGAAAATGATTTTGACTGCATCGCCCGGCAGATACGGGATAACGCCCACACCCAGTCCGGCTACAAAGGTCATGTTAAGCTGACCTGCCAGCCATACCGTTCCGAAAATATAGCAAATCGCCAGTCCCAGTACCATGCCAACGATATGCAGGGCTACTTTGCCCGGAAAATGATCCACGAAAAATCCAACAATCAGCGCCATCAGGATAAATCCGACGAGATAGCCACCGGTCGGTCCTGCCAGCTTACCGACTCCTGCTGTAAATCCGGAAAATACCGGAACGCCCACCATGCCAAGCAGCATATAAATCAGGTAACTCACCGTGCAGGCTTTCATTCCCAGCACATATGCTGCCAGATAAATGGCAAGATTTGTAAAGGAAATCGGAACCGGGCTGAATGGAAGCGGAATCGAGAGCGGTCCCAGAATACAGGTTACCGCCGTCATCACGCCAATCAGCGCCATCCGTTTGGTTGTAAAGTAAGGTCTATGCTCCGCTTCTGCGGAAAGTATTTTACTCATGATATGAATGCTCCTTTTTTATAATGTGAAACCCATCGCCGCCAGCATCTCCTGGTCCTCGCTGATGCGGTTTCCGGAGGTTGTCAGCATATCTCCGGTGATGGCTGCATTCGCGCCGGAGCGGAATGCCCGTTCGCCGGAATGTTCCATTGAATTTCGTCCTGCTGCCAGACGGACCATCGCAGTCGGATTGATATAGCGGAAAATAGCAATCGTCCGCAGGATCTCATCCTCCGAAAGCGCTGCCTGATGTTCCAGCGGCGTGCCCGGAATCGGACGCAGGATATTGAGCGGAATTGACTTGATTCCAAGCTCGCTCAGCGTGATTGCCATGTCGATCCGGTCTTCCCAGGTTTCTCCCATGCCGATGATACCGCCGGAACAAACGGAAAGTCCTGCCGCCTGCGCACGCCGGATGACCTCCAGCTTGTCCTCAAATGTATGTGTGGTACAGATATTCGGGAAATTTCTCCGGGAAGTCTCAATATTAGCATGATACCGTCCCACGCCCGCCTCTTTCAGACGGTTGAAATCTTCCTGTGACAGAAGTCCGTGGGAGGCGCAGAGCTCTACCTTACATTCCTTCTTCATAGCGCGGTATGCCCGAAGCGCCTTCTCCATCTCCGCTCCCGTCAGCGCACGTCCCGCCGTCACGATGGAGTACCGATGTACCTTCTTCGCCTCATGACGCTTGCAGTCCTCCAGAATCTCCTCTGGCTCCAGAAATGGATATTCTTCCACCTTCGCATGATGACAGGCTGACTGCGCGCAAAATTTGCAGTCCTCGCCGCAGCGTCCGCTTCGTCCATTAATGATAGAACACAGATCCACATGGTTGCCGCAGAGCTCCTTTCGGATTTTATCAGCCCCCGCACAGAGCTCATCCAGATCCTCACTCAATAAAAAGCTTAAATCCTCGCCCCGTTTCAGACGGCGTCCCTTTATAATCTCTTCTGCCAGTTGTAAACTCATATCTTCTACTCCTTATCAAAATCAAAACACTTTTTTGGTTATCCTTCGGTCCAACTTAAAAAACATCCTATTTTTCTCATTTAGCTAACTTTCGCTATTATAAACCGTTGATTTTTAAATGTCAACATACCAGATTAATATAGTTTACATTCTGGCATCTGCTAAATCCAAAAAACCTGCATTTTTCCAGATATCCTCCAGCTATTTTCCATACTCATGGCAGCAAAAAAATGTGCCTTGGCGCATCCGGGCGTCTCGCGCGGTCGCTTGCGACAACCTACATCTTCGCATGAGTGCGCATCATTGGCACGTTAGTACCTTTTTGTGTAATAGGGAATTCCAAGGAATTTCCAATGAAACAAAGCTGCTGTCCGACAGGCATTCCCATCGTCCAGCAGCTTTGTCAGCCTTTATTTCTAAGTTTCGTAACTGTTCAGTATCTTCACAGCCACGCGCAAAAATCCATTAAAAATTGCCTACCTGACCGGCTCCAGTGCCCCCATGCTCCGTTTCAAAATTCCCTTCATATAGGCAATCAAAATCCCATAATTGGTCATCGGGATCTCCTGATCGGCAGCGCTGCGAAGACGGCTCTTCATCTCCCGCGCATTCAGCATACAGCCGCCGCAATGAACGATCAGCTTATAACCGGACACATCCTCTGGAAATTCCGTTCCCGATGTAAAATGAAACTCCGGCGCTTTTCCCGTGTACTGGCGGATCCAGTCCGGCAGCTTCTCCGTGCCGATGTCACCGCACTGGCGATGATGCGTACAGCCCTCAGAAATAAGAATCGGATCTCCGTCCTGTATCATTTCCAGCGCTTTGGCGCCCTCCGCTGCCTGTTTCAGATCCCCCTTATACCGCGCAAACAAAATGGAAAAGGAAGTCAGACGCACCTGCGGCGGCGTCAGCCGGTCTACCAGCGGAAATACCTGGCTGTCCGTGATTACCAATGCCGGAGCTTCTTTCAATTTTGCAAACGTCTCCGAAAGTTCACTTTCCCGGCAGACAAACGGCATCGCACCGATGTCCAGCAGATCCCGGATGACCTGCTGCTGCGGCAGAATCAGCCGCCCCTTCGGCGCCGCCTTGTCAATCGGAACAACCAGAATTACCGTATCAAACGGTTTTACTAGATCAGCAGCCAGCCGTTTTTCATCCGTCTCCTGTGACGTAAGACGTGCCATTTGCTCTTTTAACTGCTGGATTCCTTCTCTCGTCCGGGCACTCACATAGGCGGTATGTTCCACAACCGGTTCCTGTTCCGATTTTCCCGTCAGCAAATCCATCTTATTGTAAACCACCAGATACGGGATTTCCTTCTTCTCAAACAGCCGGATCATCTCTTCTTCCCAGCTGCTGATTCCTTCCACCGCATCCACCACCAGGACTGCCAGATCCGCCTTATTTAAGACTTGACGAGTCTTGCCAACTCTCTTTAAGCCCAGCTCGCCCTCATCGTCGATTCCAGGCGTGTCGATGATAACCACCGGACCGAGCGGCAGAAGCTCCATCGATTTATAGACCGGATCGGTCGTCGTCCCCCGGATGTCCGACACAATCGCCAGCTCCTGCCCGGTCACCGCATTGACCAGACTCGATTTTCCCGCATTTCTCCGTCCAAAAAACGCGATATGTACCCGCTCGCCGGACGGCGTCTCATTCATTCCCATTTTGATCCTCCTGATTTAGTTAAAACCTGAAATCCCGCTGCCCCTTTTCAATTTCAACCAGATTTTTTCTCACGATCTCCTGCACTTTTTCTTTCGGAATCGAACCGATCTCCGCCTGAATCAGCTTCTCTCCAATCTCTTTCGTCCCCGGTGCCGCATAATCTTCCAGATACTCCTTGAGCGTCATCAGCGCATTCGGATGACAACAGTTCTGAATCTGCCCGCTCTTGCAAAGGCTCATAAAGCGGTCGCCCGTCCGTCCTTCCCGGTAGCACGCCGTACAGAAGCTTGGGATATAACCTAATTCCATCAGCCAGCGAACCACCTGGTCGAGTGTCCGGTTGTCGCTCACATCGAACTGCGCCGAATTTTCCTCCTCCGGCTCTTCCTCTGCATATCCACCGACACTGGTGCGGGAACCGCCACTGATCTGCGATACGCCCAGCCGCAGCACCCGCTCCCGACAGGCTTTGCTCTCTCTCGTTGAAATAATCATGCCCGTGTACGGAACTGCCACCCGGATGCAGGCTACGATCTTCTCAAAAATATCGTCGCTGATGCCGTTGTCAAAGGTCGATGGGTCGATATCGTCCGCCCGGCGGATGCGCGGCACGCTGATGGTGTGCGGACCAACACCAAAAACTGCCTCCAGATGTTCCGCGTGCATCAAAAGTCCTGCAAATTCATACCGGTACAACTCCAGACCAAATAAAACGCCAATTCCTACATCGTCGATGCCGCCCTCCATCGCGCGGTCCATCGCCTCCGTGTGATAACAGTAATTGTGCTTTGGTCCCGTCGGGTGCAGGCGCTCATAGCTCTCCTTGTGGTACGTCTCCTGGAACAGGATATACGTTCCGATTCCCGCCTCTTTCAGTTTCCGGTAATTCTCCACCGTCGTCGCCGCAATATTGACATTGACCCGGCGGATCGCCCCGTTTTTATGCTTGATGCTGTAAATTGTCTTGATACTGTCCAGCACATATTCGATCGGGCTGTTAACCGGATCCTCGCCCGTCTCCAGCGCCAGACGTTTATGTCCCATATCCTGAAGCGCAATTACCTCCTGCCGGATTTCCTCCTGCGTCAGCTTCTTTCTGGCAATGTGCTTGTTTTTCATGTGGTATGGACAGTACACGCAGCCATTCACGCAGTAATTCGACAGATATAGCGGTGCAAACATGACAATCCGGTTTCCATAGAAATCCTGCTTGATCTGACGTGCCAGCTCAAAGATCTCCTCCACCTTTTCCGGAATCTCACAGTCAAGAAGCACTGCCGCCTCACGGTGGCTCAACCCTTTTCGAAGCCGCGCCTTCGCCAGAATCTGATCGATCAGTTCCACGTTGTTTTTGTTCTTCTCGGCATAGGAAAGAGTCTCTAAAATTTCCTCATGGTTGATAAATTCCTCTGCCTTTTTGGATGATGGGTTGTAATTGTAACTCATAGTCTCTTCTCCTTTTCTTACAGGTCAGGATGATAGCTGCCATGTTTTCCTCCGGCATTTTCAATTTCAAAAATGCCAGCATAACCAGCCGCCAATCGCCTCCTTCCCCGTCAGTTTATTTATCTGTAAGCATCTTTCGATGCCAACAAACCAAATCGCAGGCTTTTACCCCTTATAATCTCCCCGGTCGACGACTACCTCGTACCCGATGCTTTCCATGCGCCGCTTCATGCAGCTGACGCACTCCGCCGCCTCGTCTCCCGTGCAGATTTTATTGTCATAAAGCATATATTTGGCGCGCACCCCGACCGGAGACAGGTTCGGCATCACGACGTTTCCGCCTGCCAGAATCCCCAGTTCGCGCCCCATCGGGTGAATCGTTCCGAGCGCCGTCGTCGCCGGAAGCAGCACTTTCGGCTTCAGCAGGCGAAGCAGCCCTAAAAGAAACAATGTCTCTTCCAACGTTCCCGCCGCCTCCCCGCCAAACGGAGTGTCGTGCTGCGGAATAAACGGACCGATTCCCACCATTTCCGGATCCAGTTCTTCGATAAAACGCATATCTCTCGCCAGACAGCGCGCCGTCTGGTGCGGCGAACCGACCATAAAACCGCATCCGGTCTGATATCCAAGCGCCTTTAAATCACGCAGGCACTGCATCCGGTGTTCAAATGACATCTCTGCCGGATGCAGGCTCGCGTAATGGCACGCGTCCGCCGTCTCATGGCGCAGCAGATACCGGTCCGCCCCTGCCTCTTTCCAGCGTTTCAACGTATCATACTTCTTTTCTCCGAGCGACAAAGTAATCGCACAATCTGGAAATCCTGCCCGGATCGCCTGCACCATCTCCATCACCCAGTCGTCCGTCATCGCCGGATCCTCACCGCCCTGCAAAACAAAGGTGCGGAATCCCAGCTGATAACCATTCTCACAGCAGGAAAGAATCTCCTCCCGACTCAGGCGGTATCGGCTTGCATTTCGGTTGCTCCTTCGGATGCCGCAATAAAGACAGTCGTTTTTGCAATAATTGCTGCACTCAATGAGTCCCCGCACATACACCGCTTTTCCGTACTCTCTTTCCCGGATGCAGCGCGCTTTTTCAAAGAGGTAGTCCGCCAGCTCCGGTGAACGTCCCTCGATCAGACTGACCCACTCATCCTCCGTCAGGGACTCCCCCGCTTCCAGACGGTCAATCAATCTCTTTAATTCTGTAATCGTTTCTATCTGTTCAGCGCCTGGACGGACCGCCTCCCGCCACCAGTCAGACGGTCGAAGCCCCGCGCGTGTAAAATCTGCCATTCCGTCACCTCGTTTTCATTCCTGTGCTTCCGGCGCCTTCGAATACAGCGCCTTCGAAGAAATCCCCCGCAGCATCCCCAGCTTCCCGGACAGCGCACTGATCACATCACCCGGCGCGTCAATCACGACGCTGATAATATTCACGTTCCGTTTGTGGTAAGGAATCCCCATCCGCCCTACGATATACTGCCCGTACTGGTGCAGCACCTTATTCAACTCTTCCGTATCTCCCGTCTGATCGACCACAATACCGATCACGGCAACTCTTGATTCTGTCTCCATGTTTTTCCCTCATATCTTCCTGTTTATCTGTCCAAATTTTTCTCTACAACAGATACCATTTCAAATATCTCCGCTAAAAACCATGCTGCGATCCTGTCCTGCAAAATCTTCCATCCACAGGCACCACTTTTTCCAGCCCCGCCTTTCTATAGAGCAAATGGATCAAAAAGAGCCCGCGCAGACGCGGACTCCATCCATCTCAAAAAGGGTATACGAATCTCCATGAACCGCTCCCCTTTCCTTCAAGACCCGTCTCAAACGTCAGCATCGCTTTTCACCACTTCCAGCATCACCGGAACACTCGATTATTTCTGTTCCATTCCTTTTTGAAAGGTATCTACTGCCTCGCAAATCGGAATACTTGATAAAAGCGTATCACATTTACTGTAAAATTGCAAATAAGACTTATATGCTTCCCCATAAAATGCTTCCCCATAAAAAACGGGCGTCGCCGATTTTCCACTCCAAAACCAGCAACGCCCATCTTCCATTTTCCTAATTATTTCTTACAGAATCTTCCCATACCGTCCCAAAAAGCTCTTCGTTCTCTCATTATCCGAAGCAAACACCTTCTCCGGCGCGCCCTCCTCGACGATGAGTCCGTCTGCCATGAAGATCACGCGGTGGGAAATATCTTTCGCAAACGCCATCTCATGGGTAACAATCACCATCGCGATGTGCAGATCCGCTAACGACTTAATAACCTTCAATACTTCTCCCGTCAGCTCCGGATCTAGTGCGGAGGTCGGCTCGTCGAAAAACAGAATCTTCGGATTCAGTGCCAATGCACGGGCGATCGCCACACGCTGGCACTGACCGCCGGAGAGCTGGTACGGATAATAGTCCTCCTTATCCTCCAGACCCATTTTTTTCAGAAGCTCGCGCGCCTCTTTATAAACCGTCTCCTTGTCGCGCTTCTGCACATGGATCGGCGCGTCTGTGATATTTTTCAGCACAGAATAGTGCGGAAACAGGTTAAAATTCTGGAATACCAGACCGTACTGGCTGCGGATCTCCTTCATGTCCTTCTTATCCGCATAGCTGACCTTGCCATCCGCGCCCGTCCAGGCTGCTCTCTTTCCTAAATATACGATCTCGCCGTGATCCATCGTCTCCAGCATCGTCGCGCAGCGCAGAAGCGTCGATTTACCCGAACCGGACGGTCCGATGATGGACACGATCTCGCCCTCGCTCACACTCAGTGAAATATCCTTTAAAACCGACAGATCGCCGAATGATTTTTCCACATGATTTAATTCTAACAAGTTCATTTTCCACATTCCTCCCGCTTCTATCGGTAATAATCCAGCTTTTTCTCAATCCATTCCATTGCAACTGCCACAACCAGATTGAAAATGTAGTAAAAGACGGCTGCTGCTACAAACGGCATCATATTCGTCTGGGATGCCGCCAGCGCCTTGGCGATTGAGAACATCTCCGCCACGCTCAACGTAAACGCCAGAGACGTATCTTTTACCAGCGTGATGACCTCATTCGTCACCGACGGAAGAATCCGCTTGATTACCTGCGGCAGGATGATCTTGAAGAAGGTCTGTGCCTTTCCATAACCCAGAATCTCCGCTGCCTCATACTGTCCGACCGGCATCGACTGGATGCCGCTGCGGTAAATCTCGGCAAAATATGCCGCATAGTTAATGACAAAACCGATGAAGGTAGCCCACAGACGGTAACTGCTGCCGACTTTGATGCGGAACAGATAATACGGTCCAAAATACACCACCATCAGCTGCAGCATCAGCGGTGTGCCTCGCATAATCGAAATATATACTTTTACAATCGTCTGGATCAGCTTGTTCTTCGACATACGCCCGAACGCGATCACGAGTCCTAACGGAAGTGAAAATAGCAGTGTGATCACAAAAATCTGTGTGCTGACTGCCATACCACCCGCAAGCTGTGTAATCATCTGCTGGAGTGTCATCTTACCCATAATTATCCCATACCTGCTTTCTAAAATGTAGATTCGTTACTGTTCACGCATACGTGCCCGGTAACGGAATGTGCTGTGACTTCACAGTTAAACACATAAACCGCGAATGGGGACTGCCATGAAATCATTCACAGCCGTCCCTATTCCTATTATTTAATAATGTTTCGTTTTTACAATCAACAATTAATTACTATTTGCCGATGGTAGTTACGTCTTTGCTAAACCATTTCTCAGAAACTTCCTGTAAGGTTCCATCCTCTGCCATCTCTTCCAGAGTGCTCTGAACTTTATCTCTTAACTCGGTGTTGCCCTTCTTGAAGCCTACGCCGTATTCTTCCTCAGAAAGGGAATCGTCCAGAATCTTGAAATCAGCGTTTCTCTGCTGAATCTGATAGCCTGCTACGATTACGTCCATCGCAATGGCATCAACGGCGCCCTGCTCCAGATCCATGAATGCGGTGTTGTAATCAGCGGTTGTCAGAAGCTCCTTGAAAGTAGCGGTCAGTTCCGGTGCCTCTTTTAAAGCTGCCTCTGCGGAAGAATCTGCCTGAACCTCTACGATCTTGCCTGCCAGATCCGCCTGGCTGCTGATATCCGAATCATTGGCTACGACAAATACCTGCTGGTTTGCCATGTACGGCTCAGTCCAGGTGTAATCATCCTCACGACCCGTCATCGTAAATCCATTCCAGATGCAGTCGATATTGCCGGACTCAAGCTCCATATCTTTAGAATCCCAGGCAATCGGCTGTGCCTTATATTCCAGACCCAGGCGTTTTGCAACTTCCTGTGCCAGCTCCAGGTCAAATCCGGTGTACTCGCCGTCATCGCCTACAAATCCCATCGGCGGGAAATCCTGATCAAAACCAACAATCAGAGTGCCGCCGTCGGTTGTCTTCGCCTCTTCTGCGGTGGTTTCCTCTGCCTGGCTCTCAGCCGCCTCTGTGTCTGCTGCGGTTGTCTCTGCTGCGCTGTTGCTGCTGCCACATGCGGTCATGGAAAGTGCCATTACTGCAGCCAGCGCTGCGCTCACAAATCTCTTTTTCATAATTGGTGTCCTCCTCATTTTCAGACAGTGGAAGCCGTTCTCCCTTTGCCGGTTTCCGTCTCGCTTTTTAATATGCTACCATATTAGCATACTAAAGCGTTTTTGTAAAGCACTTATTTTTGAAATCTGTCTTTTTGTGTAATAGGGAATTCTATGGAATTTCCTATTATACAAAAAGGGATCCCACATGATCTCTCACATGGAATCCCAATCATTTTTATCCTCAATAATTGAGTGAAATTTGAGTAAAAATCTTCCTTTACCCTTAAAAAACCCTTATTTTACAAGGATTACTCGCAAACATACGGCATCAAGGACAGATGTCTTGCTCTCTTGATAGCTACAGTCAGAGCTCTCTGATGTTTAGCACAGTTGCCAGTGATACGTCTCGGAAGGATTTTTCCTCTCTCGGATACGTATCTCTTTAATTTATTTGTATCTTTGTAATCGATTTCGCCGTTCTTCTCGCCGCAGAATACACAAACTTTTTTTCTTCTACGCATACCGCCTCTTCTGATCTTGGAAGCGTCTGTTTTATCGCCTTTATTGAATGCCATTGGTCTTTCCTCCTTCACACACATCAGCCTGATGGCGCTCTCGCGCACTCCGTCCGCCGGGGGACCGATTCCCGAACCTAGTTGAACGGAAGGCCTTCGTCTTCTACTCCATCAGGAATATTCATGAATCCATCGCCGATTGCGCTGGACGGAGCCGGGCGCTCTGCCGGACGGTAACCGCCGTCGCTGTTGCCAGATGCCGCATTCTTGCTCTCTGCAAATTCCTGATCCTCTACAATCACTTCTGTCGTATATACTTTCTGGCCGTCACGATTGGTATAGCTGCCAGTCTGAATTCTTCCGGTTACTACGAGCTTGGTTCCCTGATGAAAATACTTCTCAGCGAATTCGCCTGCTCTGTCAAATGCAACACACGGAATGAAATCCGCTGTCTGTGCGCTGTCGTCTCCGTTTCCGCCTCTGCGGCCTCTGCGGTCTACTGCCAGCGTGTATCTGGCGATTGCCATAGCTCTCTCGCCCTGAGAGTATCTCACTTCCGGATCTCTCGTTAATCTGCCCATCAGAATTACTTTATTCATACGATCACTCTTTCTTTATCTACTCTTACGCATCCTGTCTTACGCATAAGTATCTGATAACCGGCTCCATGATGCGGATGTGGTTCTCCACCTCATTCGGGCATACGGAATCAGACTCGAAATGTACGAAGTAGTAGAATCCTTCTTTCATTTTCTGAATCTCGTAAGCAAGTCTCTTCTTGCCCCATTCATCAATGTCAGTTACTGTACCGCCGAAACGTGTGATGTAACCTGTTACTTTCTCCATCGCTGCGGCTCTCTCTTCGTCCTCGAGTTTTGCGCTAAGAACAACTGCTAATTCATATTTGTTCATGCTCTTTCTTACCTCCTTGTGGTCACTGACCCCCTGACTCCAGCAGGGAGTAAGGATTTTTGTGTTATATATTACCGAATATCTATGATACCAAAAAAGGAACGGCTTGGCAAGCACTTTTTCGAGATTTTCTATGTAAATTTTCTCGTTTTTTCCGGGCTTTCTGCCCCTTCTTACTGCATTCTTTTACTGACTGCCAGATCATGAAGCTGCCTGCATCTGTACGCCCACCCGCCGTTCTTATTCGGACTTCTCTCCCGCTTTTTTCAGTCCTCTGGTACTCTTTTCCACCAATGGTCGTGCCATCATCACCTGATGCCCGCAGCCGGCACATTTCAAACGGAAATCCGCGCCGACCCGCAGGATCTCCCACTCATGGCTGCCGCACGGGTGCGGCTTTTTGAGTTTTACAATATCTCCAACCTCGTATACCATTTCCTCTCTCCCCTGTTACTACCTTATACTCCGACCGCGTCCCCCAGCACCTTCCCGATGCTGTCGCTGATAACCAGATCCGCCTGACCATCGCGCGAGGTCGCTGATTTATTGATCAGAACCAGTTTATTTCCATGATAATAATCAATCAGCCCCGCTGCCGGGTACACCACCAGCGAGGTACCGCCGATGATCAGCATATCTGCCTTGCGGATATGGGCAATTGACCGCTCAATTACCTCATTGTCCAGTCCTTCCTCATACAGCACGACATCCGGCTTGATCACGCCGCCGCAGCCGCACTTCGGCACGCCCTTCATCTTCAAAATATCATCCAATCCGTAAAACCTGCCGCAGCGCGTACAATGGTTGCGGAGCACCGATCCGTGCAGCTCCAGCACCTCTTTGCTGCCTGCTGCCTGGTGCAGCCCGTCGATATTCTGGGTAATGACCGCTTTCAGCTTTCCTTCCTGCTCCAGCTTCGCCAGCGCCAGATGCGCCCGGTTCGGCTTTGCATTCGGGAACAGCATCTTATTGCGGTAAAACCGGTAAAATTCCTCTGGCTTTCTCATATAAAAGCTGTGGCTTAAAATCGTTTCCGGCGGATAGTCATACTCCTGATGGTACAGCCCGTCCGTGCTTCTAAAATCCGGGATATTGCTCTCGGTCGAAACACCCGCCCCGCCAAAAAATACAATATAATTTGACTCATTAATCCATTTTTTTAATGTGTCTGTCTCTCCCATCTGACGCACTCTCCTCTCCTTTTTCTGAAAACATAAAAGCGGTTGCTATTAGTTTACATGAAATCAGCACATTCTCTATCCTATACAATTACAGCACGCACTCTACACGATCTCATCCAGATACACGCCGTTCACCGTATCCACCTGTGCCAGAATCTCTGCCAGCCCCTTATTTTCAAGCTGTCCGCCCCAGATTTCTTCCGCTTTCCGGCAGCCAAACAGCCAGCTCACCAGCTCTTCCGGCTTCGTCTCCAGCCATATGGAAACATTTTCCGTGCAGCCGCAGGTATCCGGCTCCGGTTTCCGCGCCTTCAGGCTGGAACCTGTCTCCCCAATCGTCCAGACAAACTCACCGTTGTTCATTTCCAGAATCGGATCATTCATACGGATGCCCAGTGTGAGCATACGTTTTTCTTCTCCCTGCTGCTCTGCCTGTTTTAAGCCAAATGCCGCCAGCAGCGCCCCGATATTCGTCAGGCGCGCCATATTCCACGGCTTCTCGCCCGTCTTGACCGTGTATGCGTCCTCCGCATACAAAAGCCGGTGTTCACGGACTTCCCAGCCCCAGTAGGCATCCAGGCCAACCAGCCTGCCGTCCTGTTCCAGAAATTCCAACGTGCCATTTTCAGAAGCCAGCTCCTTGATGAGACGGCTCACATACGCCGCATCCCGGCGCGTATACATCTCATACCGTGCGCCCAGCCACTGTTCCATATAGACGGCAGCCCGCCCGCAGTCCTCCGGAGTATCCTGGCACACCGTGCGCGTCAGCGTCTGTTTCGCCTTCTCGGTCAGCTCATAGGATGCCACATTTCCGATGAAGGTAAATCCCATCGGCGCATACACAGCCGGGTTGACCGGGACCAGATACGTGATCGGCTTTCCGGCTGCCTCCTCGTCGTGAAGCATTTTCACAAATACGTCCCGGAAATGTCCTTCGCGGCGGCGGCTCTCCTCGGTCGCCACCCCGACCAGATAATCGAGCTTCCAGAGGCGTCCACGCAGCTTCACCGCATACGGATTGTACTGCACCATCGAAATCAGAAGTCCATTATCCTTTTTCACCAGAATCTCGTTATCCTTCGTCTTTTCCTTATAATAATACTCGATAAAACTCTCCGAATCTTCCGGGAAACACATATGCCAGAGATGCTTCGTCTCGTCCTTATCCTCCGCGTCCAGATACGTCAGCACACTTCCCGCCGTCGTATTGGCGATCTGCTCCGCCCAGTGATAGCCCTTGCTGCCGTTTAACAGCTGTTCTACCAGATATTTGCGTGCATAATCCGCCGGATAATACGTCATTTTCGCCTTCCGGAGTCCCTCTAATCCCATATCGTCCTCGCGGTTGACCCACTCAGCCTCAGGAAATTCCTCTATCAGGAACTGTTGGTTGATAAACTGGTACAGACCGTTGATCTCCGGGTTTGCCTTCTCAATATGGATAACCGCCATATGTTCCACCGGATTGTAGCTTCCGATCGTAAATGCCTCCATCTGACCGTCGATATACACGCCGCCCATGTGGATGCTGAATTCTGAACAATTTTTCAGAATATCGTGAATGCCCTTTACCTCATAATCGAGATGTTCCTCGACCTCCTCGCCCTTCTGCTGTCTCCAGCGGTCCAGAAAAACCCAGACATCGTGGCTGTCCGAACAGCACAGACGGCGGTACTCATAGCGCCCCTCATATTCGCGCTTAAATGCGTTGACGCGGTTTTTCTTCTTATGCAGTTTCTTTCCCGCCAGGGAACGCATCGCATCGCCGTTGTAGAGATAATCCCTCGAATCGACCTGCTCTTCCACCAGATATTTGTCCTCCGGCAGATTTAAATATTTCACTGCATACTCATCCGCCAGATTGATAACCAACGGATATCCCAGTTCTTCATTAAAATACTCCTCAATCGCCGCAAACGCCCCCGGCAGGTCTTCCTCCCGGCACAGCGGCATCGCGGAAAAACAACGTCCTTCATTCTCCATCAGCCATAAAAGCGCCTTATTTTCCCAAATTGCATAGCGGACATTATAATAATCTTTCCAGACATAGCTCTCCAGAAATACGCTGTCGCACGTCATATTGTGGCGCATCGCGTAAAACGGAAGCATCTCCTGGATACTGTTAACTTCAATTTTTTTAAACTCTAAACTCATGAAACCTCCTGTGTAAAATCAAAGTGGGTTTTATTTGCCTTCTCATATTATACCATAAATACTAAATTCAGCTATCGCCTTTGGCTCTGCTTCATTAAGTATTTAGGTATGACTCGCACTAAGCTCGAAAACACCTCGCTAAGTGCTCATATTATACCACAAATTTCCTACTTAAAAACAAGGATTTTCTTCCCTTGACTCTATAATTATTGTAGACATTATAGTTATTTCTGATAAACTATACTCAGAAAATGATTTCTGCGGCGTTTTCTTTCTGACGGCCGACGGCAGAGTCATCTATTTTTACCAGAAAGACGAGGATTTATTCATGGAAAAGAATCTCACCTCCGGCAGTGTGCTGAAAACAGTTATCTATTTCTCCTTGCCATATTTGTTATCTTATTTTTTACAGACACTCTACGGCATGGCGGATCTGTTTATTATCGGGCAGTTTGGAGGCGTGGATGGGACGACGGCGGTCTCGGTCGGCAGTCAGGTCATGCATATGCTGACGGTTATGATCGTTGGTCTGGCGATGGGCGCAACGGTTCTCATCGGACGCGCGGTCGGCGCGGGTGACCGGAAGCTTGCGGCGCGCGGCATCGGTAACACGATTTCCTTATTTGCAGGTCTGTCCATTCTTCTGACCGGACTTCTGCTGACGGCGGTTCACGGCATTATCAGGCTCCTGTCTGTCCCGGAGGAAGCGGTAAACGGCACCGCGGCATATCTGATGATCTGCTTTGCCGGCATCCCGTTCATCACCGCCTACAATATCATCAGCTCTATTTTCCGCGGCATGGGCGACTCCAAAAGTCCGATGTATTTCGTTGCAATCGCCTGTATTATCAATATTGCGCTTGATTACCTTTTAATGGGCGTGTTTTCGCTCGGTCCGTCCGGCGCGGCGCTCGGCACGACCCTGTCACAGATGTGCAGTGTCCTGATCGCCCTGGTCGTAATCATTAAAAAACGGATGTTTCCGGGTTTTCGTCTCCGTGACCTCCATCCACATAAGACTACCATAGCCTCCATCCTGCAGGTCGGAATCCCAGTTGCAGTTCAGGACGGCTTTATACAGGTTTCTTTTCTGGTTATTACCATGTTTGCCAACCAGCGCGGATTAAATGATGCGGCGGCGGTCGGAATCGTTGAAAAGCTGATCGGAATCCTGTTTCTGGTTCCATCCTCGCTTCTCTCCACGGTTTCCGCCCTCTCCGCTCAAAACCTGGGCGCCGGAAAACCTGAGCGTGCCCGTCAGACGCTGCGCTACGCGATCTGCATCACATTTTCTTTCGGGCTGATCATCGCAATTGCCATGCAGTTTGCTGCCGGTGCCGCCGTCTCCCTCTTTACTGATGAGGCAGAGGTTGTCCGGCTCGGAACCCAGTATATGAAGAGCTATGTGCTGGACTGCATGATCGCCGGTATCCATTTCTGCTGCAGCGGTTTCTTCTGCGCCTGCGGACTGTCCGGGCTGTCGTTCCTGCACAACTGCATCTCGATCGTGGTAGCGCGCATCCCGCTGGCATGGCTTGCCTGCCGCTATTTCCCAGAAACACTGTATCCGATGGGACTCGCAGCGCCGATCGGATCTCTCATCTCCGTTGCCATCTGCCTGATTGCATTGCGGTGGATTAGGCGGCATCCGGAAAAGCTGGTTATGAATTTACATCCAGTTGAAACAGAATAAATGCTGCATTCCCATCTGGATCTTAAAACTTCCATCCGCCAGTTCGACAAGTCTCAGACTGAAACAGCGGTCTGGCTTGGAACGGTTGGTGTCGGCATTTCGCTGAAAGCTCCCTCCGTTCCGGGCACAGACAAATGGCAGGAAACTACCTGCATGGTTGTCCGCTTTCGCGGCAGCCATCAGGAAGCTCCTGCCCCCATATAAAACTCTTCTGCAATTTATCTGGGAGCATTCTCTCCCCATCACCGGATTCTACCGTGAGATCACCCGCTTACTTTTCCCGCATCTCCAGCAGTCTCCACGCCTTCTTATTCTGGACTTCCAGCACGGAACCACAATATTCACACTTTTTCAACCCCAGCTTCTGAATCGGTGCACCGCAGTTTGGACAGATAAGCGAAACCGCTGCCCCTGCTGTTTTCGCATCCTCATAGACATACACCAGTTCCGTCTCATAAACTGTCTGAATCAGATTCGAATGCAGTTCTGACTGCATCTCAGGCGTTTTCTCATATTCAGTCATTTCCTCATACTCGACCGCCGACTCACACAGAATCCGGCAGAGTCCTTTTTCCTTCTGATAGCGGCTGATGACCGTCCGGTGGATATGTACCTTCTGATACTCTTTTTCCAGTTTTTTTCTCAATTCTGTCTCGATCTGAGTCTTCCACTCGCTCCAGTTAAACTCCGGGAAATCTTTTGCAATCTGCGGCAGGCACAGCCGGTCCATTCCCGCCAGCGAACGCGGTTTGGATGCGTCTGGCTGCGTCAAATCACCTTCCGATAAATGCTTTGCCACATACCGAAGCACCTGTACCTCCGGCGTACTCGCCAGCTGCCGTATTTTCCTCTTTATTTTGCGGTAAATCCACCAGACAAGCGCTGCCGCAATCAAAATGCCAATGATCCACCCTATCGTTTCTGTCCGCACCGCTGCCTCTCTTTCTATGTTGCTGCACACACACGTGACCAGTAACCTTTCTTTATCTCTATTCACACGCATGGCATACCACAAACTGATTTTGCCGCTCCCCCTTATTCCAGAACGGCAAAATCCGTGCATGATACTTAAACCTGATACTCCTTATTCCGCCTTGCTCGCTGCCTTGTCGCTCATCGCCTTTGAATTTACCATGATCCGCAGATGGGACCCTTCGCCGCATTTGCCCTTCTCATCGTTTACTTCAATATCAAACCACATTTTCCGGCGCTCAATGCTGCGGAGTTTTGCAGTCGCTGTTACCTTCATTCCCACCGGCGTCGGCGCCAGATGGCGGCAGTGAATCTCCGCTCCGACCGTCGTCTGTCCTTCCTCCAGATACGATTTCGCCAGTTCCAGCGCTGCCGCCTCCATCAGGGCCACCATATTCGGAGTAGACAAAATTTGGGAACCTGCGCTTCCGATTCGCTTTGCCGTCATCTCATCCGTTACTTCCCAGGTCAGGCTGTATTCCTGTAATTTTTCTGCCATTTTCGCTTCCTCCATATTATAAAATAATTTTGTCGCGGCTATGTTAAAATGCCGTTTCTTGAATGATTCTATTATAGCAGAAGATGCGAAAATCCGATAGCGCCATCTTACTTCACAGCGAATCAAACAGTTGAAATCCCGAAAATCCTTGTAAAATACGGCTTTTCAGGCATAAAAAAAGGAACCATCTTTCGATGATTCCTCAGAGGCGACAACCAGATTTGAACTGGTGATCAGGGTGTTGCAGACCCACGCCTTACCACTTGGCTATGTCGCCATAAATGACCCCAACGAGATTCGAACTCGTGTTACCGCCGTGAAAGGGCGATGTCTTAACCGCTTGACCATGGGGCCAGATATTAAATTAAAACTCCCCGAGTAGGACTCGAACCTAC
>NZ_QUKJ01000006.1:0-182999 GCF_003481065.1 Clostridium sp. TF11-13AC | reverse complement strand
TTTGTCAACAACTTTTTTATTTTATTTTTTGCAACTGAGCTTTCGCTCAACAGCTTGAACATCATATCATAGGCAGTTGTCGTTGTCAACTATTTTTTCTTAATTTTCAAAACATTTTCGCAAATAAGAAAACCTGTGATATTCGATTTTCCCTGCATATGCAGACCAACGTCAAAACACGTTAGAGTTAGAGTTTACCATTTCAGCATTAACTTGTCAAGGGATTTTCACTTGTTTTTTCGCTGACATATTCCATACAGAATCATTGCGCATCCTCGCGAAGCGTTTATCTCAGCCGAAGACCCAACTCCCACTGAGACAAATTTGCTATTACTCGCCACCTAAAGAGGTGGGTGTCTTCTCGACTGAAATAAAAAATTTGGCACACCTAACTCATCACTAAGCAGCGAGAATGCGGTGTGCCGTTTTTCAATATCACAGTTTTTCTCTATACGCTTTTAAATAATCCGTTTCACAACACCCATCAGGATGCTTCCAAGCATATTGTGGTCATACAGCCAGGTCAGCCAGATATTGCTTTCTATCTGGTTCAGGAAAAGTTCACCAATCGCCGTTGCCGAGAACAGTGTAATAAGCAGTGCTGCAATCCAGACGAAAAAGATCCCTTCCGCACCCCCCAGCACGGCACCTGCCAGACGGTTCAGCCCCGATATGATCGGCAGCCGGGAGACCACATTGAGCGATACGGACAGAAGACGCAGTCCGCCGAACACGGCTGCAAACAGCAGAAAAAAACTTATAATATTGATCAGGCTGTTTGCCAGATAACGGCTGACGTAGTGGGTAAAGCTGCTTACACCCAGCGCCTCGTAAACTTCGCTGTTATTATTCTCCAGAAGCGCATCCTTTAACTGTTCCGGAAGCCCCATTTCTTCAATAATACTGCGCTGTACGGATGGCGGCGCCGCGTCAGCTGCCTCATTTTCCGCCTCATCGTCCTTTTGGATAAATTTCGTCACGCTGTCCTCCACCGCCTGATAGACCACCTCATTGCTGCGAAGCAGATTCGCGACAGACGGCGCACCAAAATGAACCACCCCCAGCGACAGCACCAGGGAAACGGCCGAGACTGCCAGGCGGACAAATCCGCGGTAATGCCCGTACAGTACCATGGAAACCAGATAGACTGCCACCACCACGAACAGCCAGTTTTCTTTTATATAAGCACCCATTGTCTGATCGCCTCCGCTACGCCCTCTTCCCGGTTCGAAGCGGCAATCCGGTCTGCGCGTTCCTTTAAAAATGGGGCGCCATTTTCCATCGCTACGCCGATTCCTGCTGCCTCCAGCATGGGCCAGTCGTTTTCGCCGTCTCCAAATGCCATCGTCTCCTCCGCTTCAATCCCCAGATACTGACAGAGATTCCGCAGCCCGCTCCCCTTTGTGATGCCCGCCGCGTTGAGTTCCAGATTCCACGGAAGCGAGGAGGTCACCAGAACCTCCGGCATCGCTTCCAGCTTTGCCCGGACTGCCTGCTTGCTCTCCCGGTCCTTAAAATTTAAATTCATCTTCTGCACCGGGCATTTTTTCTCCCGCAGATACTCCACCATGTCAGTAACTGCCCGGCGCGTCGCCCGGATATAGGCGCATTCACGTTCCGGTATCCCGTATTCTTCCAGCTGTGCCAGCAATCGCGTCTCGCTGACGCCGCCCTCCGATACATACATATCGTAAATAACCGGATGCCGGCGCAGCACCTCAATCACCCGGATCGTCTCTTCCCAGCTCAGGCAGCTTTCCGACACCCAGGTATTTTTCCCGAAATCCCGGACGACCGCCCCATTTGTAAATATGCCATAGTGGACGCCCGGCAGGCTCAAAACCTCCTCTGGCACTGCCGGGAGCGCGCGCCCGGTCGCCGGGACAATCTCAATCCCCCGCTGCGCGCACAGTTCCATCACCTGTCTTGTTTTTTCCGACACGTGCATTTTTTCATTTAACAGTGTCCCATCTAAATCGAGGGCTATTAACCGTGTTCCCATCTTTCTCTCCCGTATCTCTTTTTACTGTCCACTACCAGAAAACGCTGCCGGGAAGCATTCCCCCGCAGCGCTCTCTTTTACTAATTAGTTTTAATTTTAAAATTTCTCGAATTGTTTTAATTAATCAAAGAAATGTTTCTCTTTCAGAATCAGAAGTCCATCCTTATCATATTTCGATGAGAACAGTCCGCTGAAGGATTTCTTCTCCGCCTTATCTGCAGCTTCCTCGATCAAATCTTCGGCACTTGTCTTGGTAAGCGGTTCTCCGTCCTCCTCCATCATCTCAGCGCGCTCGTACAGAGCCAGCATGCTCTTTCCCGAAATACTGCAGTCGATCTCCGATGCATATTTGCAGGCATACTGAACAAACTCCTCAACATCCATATCGCCGGACTTTTTGGACGGTTTCTCTTCCGACTCATCCTCTGGATAATTGGAATACTCGTCGTCCTCGCGTTCGTCTTTATAGCTGTCTTTGTAATCGTCCTTATAATCATCACGATAGCCGTCACGCGCATAATCATCCTCCGGCTCATACTCATCCTTCTCGTAGTGATCTTCTTCGTCTTCATACTCCGGCTCGTCATCGCGTCTTGCCTCTTCCTGACGGCGCAGTTCTTCTCTCTGCCGCTCTGCCAGACGGCGATCTTCCTCCGCTTTACGCGCTTCTTCTGCCTCTTTGGCTGCCAGTGCCTGTGCTTCTGCCTTGGCGCGCTCTTCTTCCTCACGGCGGGCTGCTGCTTCCTGCTGTCTGCGTTTTTCCTCTGCCTCTTTTTCTGCCTGACGGCGGATCTCCGCCTCACGCTCTGCCTGGCGTTTTCTGGCTGCTTCTGCTTCCTGCTGCGCCTGCTGGCGTTTCAGCTCTTCCTCGCGCGCCTGTGCCAGCTTCGCTGCATCGTCTTTCTGGTTTTCACAGCCGATATACTGGAAACGCTCTGCTAATGCCGGATATGCGCGGTGCATCTGCTCTAAACGCGCCTGCGTATCAATCAGAACAACGACCATGCCGGTTTCATCCTGTGTCATCAGTTCTTCCAGCTCTTCCACCGTCAAATCGTCCAGATCGGCTGCATGCTCGACCACCAGATCCTTGCCTGCCAGGCGCTCCGCCACCGATGCGATGCCGCGATGGGAAAGGTTTGCGCCGCTGATCTTGGCAACCGGATGCTTGGTCCCCAGCTCGCGGTGAATCTTTTTCAGGGAATCAAGTGCCATCGCAAGACCGGCTGCCGGATCTTCCGCCTCGATCATCAGATGATTCGATTCCTTGATCTCCTCTTCTTCCTCTTCCGGTTCGAAATCCCAGTCTTCCACTATGGTTTCCTCTTCCTCTTCAAATTCATGAATCGGAGCTTCCTCGCTCTTTTCCTCTGCCTCTGCCGGCTCTAGGTCGCGGAGATTCCTGAAAACACGTGTCTCCCCTTCGGATGCGCCCTCTTCCTCATCGTAAGGCTTGATCTTGGACACTTCTTTTGCCAGCGCTTCTTCCGCCTGTGCTTCATGAAGGCTTGCTACTACATTCTCGTCCAGCGCAGCCTTTTCTACTTTCTCGTCCGCCGGTTTTGTCTCAGCTTTCGGTTTTCCAGCCTTCTCTTCTGGCTCTGCCTGCTCCGGCTGTCCCTCCGGCTCATTCTCCGGTTCGTCGTCCAGCTCTGCCTCCGGCTCATCCGTATCCAGATACTCTCCTTCCGGCTCCGGCTTGCGGTATGTACCGTTCTTGTACTCTTCTTCCACCGCACGCAGCTTCTCTTCGTACTTCTCGCGGTTTTCTACCAGATCCATCTGATATTTTGTCAGCGGCGCATACTGAAGTTTCAGTTCCATTGCCTTGTCCACATATTTGCCAAGACCGAACATCAGCATGATCTTGTCGCAGATCCGCACACAGTCGTCCGCCTGGTTCGCCTGATGATAAAGCTCTGCCAGGTGGTACAGCCATTTCTCATCCAGCTCTTCCTGACAATATCTCTCCAGAGAATTGATCTGCTGCTCTAACGGCGCATCCTTCGCCTCCAGAATCAGGAAACGAAGCAGGTACTGGCGCGGGTCATCGCCGGACAGCTCACAGAACTCCCGGTAATATGCCTCTGCCTCCTGAATATTATTTTCACGCAGTGCAAGGTCGGTCAGCTTATATAAAAGCCCCTTTCCAAGCGGCGCTCTCTCATATGCCAGCAATAAAATATCCTTAGCATCCTGATACTCTGCATTTTTCTCATAAATCTGGGAAATCATCGTAAGCAGGCTGGTGCTGCGTACACGACGCCAGTCGATGGTATCGGCGATCTTCATCGCCGTCTCGAAATCTCCCTTGTTAACCAGTTTCTTAATCTGCTCTACCTTGATGTTAAACTCGTATTTATCCATCTTATGCATCTCCTAACTTC
This sequence comes from Clostridium sp. TF11-13AC, assembly GCF_003481065.1. Lineage (NCBI taxonomy): Bacteria > Bacillati > Bacillota > Clostridia > Eubacteriales > Clostridiaceae > Clostridium > Clostridium sp. TF11-13AC. Next base: position 178,610 of record NZ_QUKJ01000006.1, on the reverse strand, counting down.
CTGCCGCGGCAGAAGTTTTATTGTTACTGTTCACGCATACGTGCCCAGTAACGTTTTATTTGCTCACCGGCTACAGCTCTGTACGCCCATCCAGCGCGCGCAGAAGCGTTACCTCATCAATATATTCCAAGTCGCCCCCGACCGGAACGCCGCTGGCGATTCGCGTCACCCGGATCCCTGTCGGCTTAATCAGCTTGCTCAAATACATCGCGGTCGTCTCGCCCTCCAGGCTTGAGTTGGTTGCGATAATGACCTCACGAACCTCCTCTTTCTGCAGGCGAGTCATCAGCTCCTTGAGCCGGATGTCGCCCGGCCCGATCCCCAGCATCGGGGAGATCGCCCCATGCAGCACATGATAGACCCCGTTGTATTTTCCTGTCTTTTCATATGCCGCCAGATCGCGCGTATTTTCCACCACCATGATCGTCTCATGATCTCGCCGGTCGCTGCTGCAGATCGGGCACAGTTCCTTATCAGTCAATGTGCAGCACTCCTTGCAGTAACGCACATTCTGCTTGGCTTCCAGAATCGCGCCGGACAAGTGCCTGACCTGTTCTTCCGGCATATTGATGATATGAAATGCAAGACGCTGCGCCGATTTACTTCCGATTCCGGGAAGTTTTGACAATTCTTCGATTAGCTTGCTAATCTGACTGCTGTAATAATCCATCGCTTAAAACGGGAATCCGCCTCCCAGACCGCCAAGGCCACCGGTCAACTGGGACATCATCTGGCTGCTGTCCTCTTCCGCCTGACGGAATGCCTCGTTGGTCGCCGCCACGATCAGATCCTCTAACATCTCGATATCATCCGGATCCACTACTTCCTCAGACAATTTCACGGAAAGAACCTCTTTTTTACCTGATACGGTTACGGTTACAGCGCCGCCGCCTGCGGATGCGCTGTACTGCTTCTCCTCCAGCTCTTTCTGCTTCTCTTCCATCTGGCGCTGCATTCTCTGCGCCTGCTTCATTAAATTGTTCATATTGCCCGGCATACCGCCTGGGAAACCGCCACGTTTTGCCATGGTGTCATTCCTCTCTTTCACTTCTTTTTATTTATATTCAGACTGGCTGCCGATTGCAGCCGGTTCTATATATCATATAAACCCACTAATATCATTTATCTGCATTTAATCACAGCTTCTTGCATTACAAAACAAGGCTCATCTTTGGCAAGCTCCACTACACGGAATCATCCTCTTCGAAAATCACATCGGTATGGATTGCGTTCTTTAAATCCTCATCACTGACATAAACCGTTCTTTGCGGCACAGCAGATGATTCTAAACGGACTTTAAATTGCAGAGTCTTTTTGTATTTTTCTTGCACTACTTCCTGCAAATTCTTAAGCTCAGGCTCCCGATTGATAATTCCAAACGTATTTTCATCTGTACACACAATGCAAAGGCAGCCTTCGCCCGCCGGTTCTACACTTGTCTTGGGAAGACTGAGTCTAATCGAACCCACAAGCTGGCTCAGGGACGCAATCCGTCCCCATTCTTTCCGCATCAGCATCAGATCTTCGTACTGTGCCGGTGGAAGGGATACCTTCTTCGGCTCAGGCGGCGTTTCCACCACAGCCGTTTTGGAGGATGCCGCCTGCCCCGCTGCCGGTGCAAGGGACGCCAGTTTCTGTAGATTGTCCGGCATTTCCTGCATTTTCTGCTCTAATAGCGTAATCCGCTGTAAAATGGAATCAAGATTTTGTTCCATCGACGGCGTCGTCAGCTTGATAAAGGCAATCTCCACCAGAATCCGCTTCTGTGACGCGTAGCGCAGCTGCCCGGAAAGTTCCGAGAAAATACGGATGTAACGCATCAGCGTTTCCGTATCAACGCCTGCCGCCTCTTCCTTTAAAACTGCCAGATTTTCCTCCGACATATCGAGCATATCGCCCGGTTCGTCGGTCGTCTTGGCAATCAGGAGATTTCGCATATACCAGACGAAATCGTTGACAAGCTGCGAAAGATCGCGCCCCTGGATGATCATTTCCTCAATCTCACGGATGCACGCCTTCGTATCACTTGCAAGCACCGCCTGAAACAGCTTGCTGAACACGCGGTTATCGACCGCGCCCAACACCTCGAGCACATTGTCATACGTCAGCTTTTCCCCGAAATGGAACGCCACGCACTGATCGAGAAGACTTAACGCATCTCGCATCGAGCCATCCGCCGCACGTGCCACATACCTAAGTGCCCGATCGTCTACATCGATCTGCTCCGCCTGCGTCAGCTCCGCCAGCCGTCCCGCGATGGTATCGATCGAGATCCGCTTGAAATCATATCTCTGGCACCGGGACAGGATCGTGATCGGGATCTTGTGGACCTCCGTCGTCGCCAAGATAAATATAACGTAGGACGGCGGTTCTTCCAGCGTCTTTAAGAGCGCATTGAACGCGCCGATCGAAAGCATATGAACCTCGTCAATGATGTAGACGCGGTAGCGCCCATCCGTCGGCGGGTACTGCACCTGCTCCCGGATATCACGGATATTTTCCACACCATTGTTGGATGCCGCATCGATCTCCACCACATTGAGGGAAGCTCCTTCCGCAATCTGGCGGCACATACTGCACTCGCCGCAGGGGCTGCCGTCCACCGGATGCTCACAGTTGACTGCCCGTGCAAAGATCTTGGCAATACTCGTCTTACCGGTTCCGCGCGTCCCACAGAAGAGGTACGCGTGCCCGATCCGCCCGGAGTTGATCTGATTTTTCAGGGTCTTTACGATATGGTCCTGACCCCGGACCTCTTCAAAGGACGTCGGACGCCATTTTCTGTACAGTGCTGTATATGACATAAACTACTACTTCCTTACTATTCGTCGCCGAAGCTGATGCCTACATCCTTAGCTTCCCGGATAATATCGCTCTTCGGATCGACCATCTTTAATTTACCGGCAATGTCCGCAAGCGGAATTTTTTCAATCTTATTGTTGTTTAAAGCGACCATATAGCCGTATTCTTTGCGGCGGATCATCTCTGCTGCCTCCGCGCCGAGGCGCGTCGCAATCACGCGGTCATACGGGCATGGCTCGCCTCCGCGCTGCATATGCCCCGGAACCGTCACACGGATCTCCTGCCCCGTCCGCTCGGAAATCTGGGCGCCCAGCTCGTAAGCGACCGACGGATAAACCGGTCCATTTTTCTTCTTTTCTTTTAATTCTTTCTTGGTCAGGGCTGCATTTTCCTTGGAAATCGCGCCCTCTGCGACCGCCAAAATCGTGAAATTCTTGCCATTTTTAGTACGGCTGCGGATCGCATTTACCACCACATCAATATCATACGGGATCTCCGGCAGGAGAATGATGTCAGCTCCGCCCGCGATGCCTGCATAGAGCGCCAGCCATCCCACCTTGTGGCCCATGATCTCCACGATGAAGACTCTGCCATGAGACGCCGCCGTCGTATGAATACAGTCGATGGCATTGGTCGCTACATCAACCGCACTATGGAATCCAAACGTAAGATCGCTGCCCCAGAGATCATTGTCTATGGTCTTCGGAAGAGAAACGATATTGAGTCCTTCCTCCCGCAGCAGATTTGCCGTCTTCTGGCTGCCGTTGCCGCCTAAAATGACGAGACATTCCAGTTTCAGCTTGTAATAGGTGTGTTTCATCGCTTCCACTTTATCCAGACCGTTCTCGTCCGGCATCCGCATCAGCTTGAAAGGCTGTCTGGAAGTTCCCAGAATCGTACCTCCGCGTGTCAGAATCCCGGAAAAATCCGACTGTTTCATAATCCGGTAGTCTGCATACATAAGACCTTTATAGCCGTCTTCAAATCCAACTATCTCTATGTCATCGAACATCTTGTACAGCGATTTTGCCACGCCTCGCATCGTCGCATTTAAGCTCTGGCAGTCGCCACCGCTGGTTAACATACCGATTCTTCTCATGAGCGCTTTCCCTTTCTTCATAACCGTCCAGTACCTTCACAGTTACCCTTATTCTAAGTTTCCAACAACCCCCATATCAGGATAAACTACACCCATTTTGTAATTATAATACAATCATATCCCGCGGGCAAGAAAAAATTCCTTACAAATATCATAGACATAAAAATACCGGGATACGCGCTTTTAATCTGCTCCGGCACGGTATTCCTACCCCTTGGCAAATCAAATTCCACATATCCCGGCTATATTCACACACCTGCAAAAATGCTTGTTTCTGCATCTATTTTCTTATAAAAAAAATCCGCACGCCCGGCTTCGAACGTATGCCATGGACGTTACCCTGACAGTTAACTCGGTCCAGGCTGCCTTGCGGCACACAGAAGGTTCTGCTTAGTGCTGCTGCATTCCTGCCCTGACACGGTTCACAGATTTCTGTTGCGCAAGACCCAGACTTCAACGCCACTTTTCAGGGGCAGCCCCACAGTAAAAACGCCCTCGGTCGGACAACACCCCTGCTATAGCGGATTGCAGGTACAGGGCACCGCTAACTCCCCGGCTGTGCGGAAACTTTATGACTTGGTCTTATATGACGGAATGACCTGCAGACCGTCAGCCTGTTTAGTATACATGGCAGCCGCCGTTTTGTCAAGCCGGAGCTTGACTAACAAGCATTGTATAAAAATACATTTTATTGTTTTTTTATCATTTTTTATCCCAGAATCTTGCAACAGAAGAAAGAAATCATTATAATAGGTATAAATCTAGCGACTGCAAAAAGTCAAACAGTTACTAAATCATAAAATTCTGTAAGATTGGAGCAACGATTATGGAAAAGAAAAATATCGACTGGAGCAACATCGGTTTCGGCTATATGCCAACGGATTACCGCTATGTTTCCATGTACCAGAATGGTTCCTGGGACGAAGGCGTCCTTACCTCCGACCCGAATATTACCCTGAATGAATGCGCCTGTGTTCTGCAGTATGCACAGACTTGCTTCGAGGGTCTGAAAGCGTATACGACCGAGGACGGCCATATCGTTACGTTCCGTCCTGACTTAAACGGCGAGCGTATGGAGAATTCCGCAAAAGGTCTTGAAATGCCGCCATTCCCAAAGGAGCGCTTCGTAGACGCCATCACAAAAGTAGTAGAAGCCAACGCAGCATTCGTACCGCCGTATGGTTCCGGTGCAACCCTGTACATCCGCCCGTATATGTTCGGTTATGATTCCATCATCGGCGTTAAACCGGCAAACATCTATCAGTTCCGCGTATTCTGTACACCGGTTGGCCCGTACTTCAAGGGCGGCGCTAAACCGATCACCATCCGCGTCAGCGATTTCGACCGTGCAGCACCTCACGGAACCGGTCACATCAAAGCCGGATTAAACTACGCGATGAGCCTGCATGCGATCGTCGATGCTCATAAGAACGGTTTCGATGAGAACATCTACCTGGATCCGCAGACACGTACCAAGATCGAGGAGACCGGCGGCGCAAACGTTATCTTTATCACCAAAGACGGCAAGCTGGTAACTCCGAAGTCCAACAGCATCCTTCCGTCTATCACACGCCGTTCCATCCTGCAGGTTGCAAGAGATTACCTTGGCATGGAGACCGAAGAGCGTGAAGTATACTTAGACGAAGTAAAAGATTTCGCAGAGTGCGGCCTGTGCGGTACCGCAGCTGTTATCTCTCCGGTTGGCAAGATCGTTGACCACGGCAAGGAAATCTGCTTCCCGGCAGGTATGGAGAAGATGGGTCCGGTTACCCAGAAACTCTACGAGACACTGACCGGCATCCAGATGGGTCACATCAAAGCTCCGGAGGGCTGGATCCACGTAATCAAATAAGGACTGTATTTTTCGGTTTGAATGGGAAATATGGAATGCAAAAAGCTGGTGGAAATCATTCACCAGCTTTTTCTTCTTTCTTCTTTTTTCTCTTTTCACGCAATTCTTTGAAAAATTCTTTCAACATCATCGAACATTCCTCGCCCAAAAGTCCTTCTTCTGTCTCCACCTGATGATTGAATCCTTTTTCATCCAGAAGATTCAGTACCGAACCGGCGCAACCGGCTTTCGGGTTCATGGAACCGATGTAAACTTTTGGAATCCGCGCCTGCACGATCGCCCCTGCACACATCGGGCACGGTTCCAGCGTCACGTACAGCTCGCATTCTTCCAGGCGCCAGTCGCCCATGCGCTTGCACGCTTTTTTGATTGCCGCGATCTCCGCATGTGCCAGCGCGCTATGATCGACCATCCGGCGGTTGTAACCCCTGCCGATGATTTTGTCCTCATACACGATCACGCAGCCGATCGGCACTTCTCCGAGCGCCCAGGCTTTCTTCGCCTCGCGGATCGCCGCTTTCATATATTTCTCTTCCCGTGTCAATTTTGTTGCCACTGTTTTTTCCTCTTTCTTGTTTTATATATTTCTATCTTTTTCCTCCGTCCAACAACAGACATCCTTATCCCAGTTTCCCGGCAAGTTTGCTCCGCTGCCAATCAAACACCTGAAAGCATTTGACCTCTATCCATCCTACCCAGAAAAGCTATCCTTTGTCAAGAGTTCTGTAAAAGGAGCGACCGGCTTTTATGTAAAATTCAAATCCGTATACCAATACCCGAACCGGCTGTCGCGCGGCGGCTGGCGGGTGGAACGGACAAAGCGGTCAAAGCCGAACATCGCCGCCATATATTTTTCATTGTTTCCATAATGTCCCGGCACGCCCAGAATGTAGCGCCCCCGTTCGCCGGGTTTCCCCAGTCTCGCCAGAATCAGATATCGGTAGTTGTAGTAACCGTGCAGAAGAAAGCTGTTATTTCCATACACCCAGTTTTCCCGCGGCAGAAGCCCGATATCCTGCGGTTTGATTACCAGAATCTCGCAGCCGTCGGCGCATTCGAAGGCGGTTACTTTGGGATAGGCAGCACGCAGACGGTTCCAGAGGGACTCGGCGGGATCTTCTTTCGGAAATTCCTTGGATGAATCTGGTTGCGGTTGTTTTTGATTTTGAGAGCCTGGCTGAAATGCTTCTTGATGGTCTGGTGGAGAATCTGGAAGCGCCTCTTTCCGGACTTCCCGGGTGGATTCTTGAGAATCTTTCCGCCGTGCTTCTGTCTGTGCTTCCTGATAGGATTCCTGAAAACTTTCCTTCGGTGTCTCCGTTTGCACTTCTTGAGTGGATTCCTGAAAACTTTCTTGCGGTGTTTCCGTTTGCGTTTCCTGAACAACTTCTGCCTCTTGATGATCGGATGTTTCTGAGATATCTGGAACCGCTTCCATGGTTTCCGTGTCCTCGAAAATCTCCAGGTTTGAATCCTCCAGCTTTTCTGGCTGGGGCTGGCTGATTCCGAAGTCCGTTTCGTTTATATTCACAGCTTCTTTCTTCTCTGTCTCCGTGGATGTGTCCTGACTCTCCATTTCTCCCGACCGGGTAAGTTCTGACGCCTCATCCAATTTTTCTTTCCCTACAGACGCGCTGTTCACTTCCCCAGATACATTCTCTGCCAGTTTCCGCGTTGCCTCTTCCTTCTCCGCTTCCTGCTCCCGCACTTTCTCAGCAGTCACATCCGCCAGCTCAACCTCTGCCGCATGCGCGACGGCATCTTCCCAGATCGTCGTATAGGCACGCCATGCGCTGTCCGTCTCATGAAGAGTCAGACCACAGCACTCTTCCATATTGCAGCCGCTTCCTTCAATATTTTCACAATTGACGACGGCACGGAACTCCCCATTTCCGCCACGGACAAACAGGGTGCCGATACGGATCTCCTCCTGCCCTGCCAAAAGGTATACGCCGATCGGGCTGCCGCCCGCAAAGACACGGCGGACGCTGACCTGAATCCGGCAGGAAGTTCCCCGCGTCTCCAATTTCGCAAATCCCGTATTTTTCCCTTTGATTCCGCCCTCGTATGCATAGATATATGATATTAACCGATGATATGCAGACATGTTTTCACTCCTTTGCTTTGTATTATATGCAAAAGAAGCGCCGGTTTATGACAGGATTTCTATATCCTGATATAAACCAACGCTGCAAATACGTCCGTATAACGCAAAATCGGGAACAGTTAAAAACTGTTCCCGATACTGCCGGCGACCGGAATCGAACCGGTACGAAGTTTAACCCTCGCAGGATTTTAAGTCCTGTGCGTCTGCCAGTTCCGCCACGCCGGCATCATGATTACTCATGACTGGCACAAAGCCAAATGGATGGAGGTGGATTCGAACCACCGAAGCGAGACGCAACAGATTTACAGTCTGCCCCCTTTGGCCACTCGGGAACCCATCCAAAATTGCTCTGACAGTTGAAGATTATAACATGGCTGTCTCAAAAAAGCAAGTGTTTTTATATATTTTATTTAATATTTTTATTTCCATTTTTTCCTGCTTTTGATTCTTCTCGCTCAACTGCCAGAAATCATATATCTTGTCGAAGCCACATTTCCTACAATGCCGTATCCTTTCCCGTCAAAACGATACTTCCGACCGGTGGGATTTTCACCTCGATATAGCCGTCCTTTATCTCATGTTCAACCTGTCCGGCGTTGTAACCGTCCTCATAGGTCATCATTTCCCGGCGCAGGACCGCCCCGTCGCGCGCCCCGATCTGCCAGACCGGAATCTTGAGCGTCAGCCAGTCATCACCTGTATTGACCGCCGTCACGCCGCAGCACGCGCCGCCAGCTCTCTGAGCACTCTGAAAACGTCCATAGGCAATATAGCCATCTCCCGCCGCCAGCGCTTTCAGGGAACCATTTCTAAATGCCGGACAGCGTTTCCGGATGCCGCTCATGTAGCGGTGGAACTCGATCAGCTCCAGGTTTTCCCCGCCCCACGGGTACGTCCGGCGGCTGTCCGGATCGGTCCATCCACAGACGCCCGCTTCGTCGCCGTAATAGATCGTCGGTGCGCCCGGCCAGGTCATCTGCATGACAACACCCTGGCGGAAAATGCCATAGCTGATGCCTTCCTCCGCTGCTTTTGCACCTGCCGACGCAAGACGGCCCACCCGGCGGTTTGTCCGCGTCATAAAGCGGGAGTGATCGTGGTTGGACAGCTCGTTCATCGCACACTGCACGGAAGCCGTCGGCATTTCACTCATATGGTAGCGCATCGCCTCAAAAAAGGCGCATCCATCCCCAAACAGCGCCGGATTTTCTTCGTCACTGTGCTTCTCCATCCCGGTCAAAAACCATGACAGCGGCTCCATAAATGCATCATAATTCATGACCGTATCCCATTGATCGCCCTTCAGCCAGTCATACGGGCTGCCGTAATGTTCCGCGATCATGACCGCCTCCGGATTTGCCTCCTTGACTGCCGCGCGGAAATCACGCCAGAACTGATGGTTCATCCCGGCACTCCGCCCCAGATCTGCCGCCACATCCAGCCGCCAGCCATCTGCTCCAAACGGCGCCGACACCCATTTTTTCGCAATCCCCAGAATGTACTGGTACAATTCCGGCGATTCCTCGTAATTAAGCTTCGGAAGCGTCGCGTGTCCCCACCAGCCGTCGTAGCTGTCATTGAACGGCCAGGCATTTTCATTGTGGAACTGGAAAAAATAGCGGTACGGGCTGTCCTCCGAGACATATGCCCCCTGCGGATAGCCGCCCGCGTGCTGGTACAGAAGTTCCGCATCCAGCCATTTATTGAAAGAACCACAATGGTTGAACACACCGTCCACCAGCACCCGGATTCCCCGCTTGTGCGCTTCCTCAATCAGGCGGGCAAAAAAGGCATCGCTCGCCTCCAGGTTCTGCTCATCCGCCGTCCGCGTCATATATTTATGTGCGCGGTCATTGTCCGTATCTTCCGGGCACACCAGTCCGTCTGCGTCCTCCAGAATCACTCCATAATGCGGATCGATATGGTCGTAGTCCTGACAGTCATACTTATGGTTCGACGGTGATACAAATACCGGATTTAAGTAGATTGCTTCTATCTTGAGACTCTTTAAATAATCAAGTTTATCTAAAACACCCTGCAGATCACCGCCGTAAAACCGTCCCACATCGAATGTACTGATCGGTTCCTTCCAGTCCGTCACCCGGGTGACCGGCTTTTTCAGATAAATATATTCATTGGTTTCCGTATCGTTTGTAGGATCGCCGTTGCAAAACCGATCCACATAGATCTGATACATCAGCGCGCCCTTGATCCACTCCGGCACATAAAATCCCGGAATCAGGCGGAACGGGTGCGCCGCCGCATCCTCTGTCAGCCCGATCCGGTTGTAAAGACAGACGTTCTCGCCCCAGGTCACCTGAAATACATACGAAAATGTTTTCGTTCCCAGAGTCAGCGCACAGCTGTAGTAATCAAAACGGCTGTCTGACTTGTCAGCCATACCGCTACCATCTATGCCTCGATTTGTATCTGCACCGTTCCCAACGCTGCCAGCACAGCACTCCCACGAAAGCCGTTTCATCTGCCACTCCTGCAAAAGCGCCCCGGTCTCCGGGTCATATTCCAGCAGTACAACCGCATCTGCTCCATTTTTCTCTGTTCTGAAATAAAATGTAACGACTTCACCCGCATCTGCCTCCGAAGGACAACGGTAATCCTCTGTCTCATCGCAAAAGAGCGCGTCGCGATTGATCTGCTCCATCTGTTTCCCTTTCCAGCGGTTTCACCGCTTTCACAATCATGTTATTTTCTGCCCATATTTTACAGGATTTCCCCAAATTACACAAGTTATTTTCACACCCCTAATTTTAGGTAATAAAAAAGAATGTGCCTTGGCACATTCGGGCGTCTCGCGCGGTCGCTTGCGACATGTTTCTGCTTCGCGCGAGTGTGCATCCTCGCGGAGCATTTTTTGTTTCATAGGACGTAATTTCCTATGAAATAAAAAAGGTCAGCGGGGTAGCTGACCTTTTTAGGAGAAGGTATTTCGTTTTATGGGGTGTAGCAAAAACTATATAATGTATTGGGGGGGTTACGTCTATTATAATAGCATAGGAGCGGAAATAAGTGTGCACAAACATCGTTTTATTTCAATTTCTTTTTTGTGCAAATCAACACTCTCTCCGGAAATGTCCAGCAAAATCCGCCTGAAATTTGCATAAAAGAAGGTACCGCCACTGCCATTTCCATCTATCCGATGGCTGTCCGGGATGTTTCCCGCACATTCTGGCAGCTGACTGGCACCTTTTTTCAGGCTTATTTCCAGACCTGTTTCATGCTTTGAACTTTTTATGCTTCTGTCACCGGAGTTTCAGCTTCCCCTGACGGCTTTTCTCCATCCTGGAACAGCGCTTCAAACTCAGCCTGACCGATCTTCTCCTTCTCCATCAGCAGGGCACAGCAGGAATGAAGGACATCCTCGTGGTCGAGAATGATCCGTTTTGCCTTGGCGTAGCACTCATCGATGATGCGCTTTACCTCGCTGTCGATCTCGCTCGCCACTTCCTCGCTGTAGGTTCTCGTATGCGCCAGGTCGCGGCCAATAAAGACCTCGTTGTTGTCGCCGCCGTAGTTGATCATGCCCAGTTTCTCTGACATACCATACTCGGTTACCATCGCGCGCGCCATCGAGGTCGCCTGCTTGATATCTTGGGAAGCGCCGGTCGTGATGTCGTCAAAGATAATCTCCTCGGCGATTCGTCCGCCCAGCGAAACCATGATATTTTGAAGCATTCTGCCCTTCGTCATATGAAGCTCATCCTGCTCTGGAAGCGGCATCGTATAGCCTGCCGCACCAACGCCGGTCGGAATGATCGAAACGGTATGAACCGGTCCCACATCCGGGAGGACATGGAACAGAATCGCATGACCTGCCTCATGGTATGCGGTAATCTTCTTATCTTTCTCGGAAATCACCTTGCTGCGCTTCTCAGCGCCAATTCCCACTTTAATAAAGGCTTTCTCAATATCCGTCTGGGTCAGAAACTTACGTCCCTCTTTTGCGGTATTGATCGCCGCCTCATTCATCAGGTTTTCCAGATCGGCTCCGGTAAATCCGGCGGTTGTCTGCGCGATGCGGTGTAAATCCACATCCTCGCCCAGCGGTTTTTCCTTCGTATGGACGCCGAGAATCTCCTCGCGTCCCTTGACGTCCGGTCGTCCGACTGCCACCTTTCGGTCAAATCTGCCCGGCCGCAGAATCGCCGGGTCGAGAATATCCACGCGGTTCGTCGCCGCCATGACGATGATGCCCTCATTGACTCCGAAACCATCCATCTCAACCAAGAGCTGGTTGAGCGTCTGCTCTCGCTCGTCGTGACCGCCGCCCATGCCGGTACCACGCTGTCTGGCAACCGCATCGATCTCATCGATAAAGACAATACACGGGGCATTTTTCTTGGCTTCCTCAAACAAGTCGCGGACACGGGATGCGCCGACACCGACGAACATTTCAACAAAATCCGAACCGGAAATCGAGAAGAACGGAACGCCTGCCTCACCCGCCACCGCTTTGGCAAGCAGGGTTTTACCGGTTCCTGGAGGTCCGACTAAGATCACGCCCTTCGGGATGCGCGCCCCGACGCCGGTGTATTTCTGCGGATTTTTCAGGAAATCTACGATCTCCTCCAGTTCCTCTTTCTCCTCTTCCAGACCGGCAACTTTGGTAAAGTTGACCTTGCTGGTCGATACCATCCGGGCACGGCTGCGTCCAAAATTCATCATCTTGGCATTTGCCCCGCCGCCGGAACGGGAATTGATAAACATAAACAGGAAGATCAGGACGCCTGCGGACAAAGCGATCGGCAAGATCACCGTCATAAAATAGCTATCCTGGCGGACGCTGGTGGTCGTGTACGGAACCCCCGCCTTGCGCAGCGCCATCTCTACTTCCTTCACATCCAGCACATTGAATTCCTCCCGGTCGCCGGAGGTTGTCTCAAAAACAACCTCACCGGTCGGCACCTCGCGGTTCGGGCGGATCTGTGCGCTCTCTACGGTCTTATTCTCCAGATATACCATGAACTCCGGATAGCTTAATTCCCGCTCCGTCGCCATTCCAGGGACTTTCAACGAGAAAAACATGATAACGAGCAGCATGAGGATCAGAAACCCCACGCCTCCCATCGACTGACGTTGTTTCAACTGGCTTCCTCCTTATACTTCCACAACACCGATGTACGGCAGGTTGCGGTATTTCTGATCGTAATCCAGGCCGTAACCTACGACAAACTCATCCGGGATTGTAAAGCAGGTATATTTAACCTGAACCTGTTTTTTCACGCGGCGCTCCGGCTTATCAAGCAGGGTGCACAGCTCGATATTTTTCGGATTTCTCTGTTTTAATACCTCGATCAGATATGCCAGGGTGCGTCCGGAATCGATGATGTCCTCCACGATGATGACATTCTTGCCCTCCAGCGGCTCGTCCAGATCCTTGATAATCTTTACCACACCGCTTGACTTGGTGTCGGAACCGTAGCTGGATACAGACATGAAATCCAGGGAAACCGGAATGGTCAGGCGTTTTGCCAGTTCACAGGTAAAGAATACGCCGCCCTTTAAGATACAGATCAGGTGGACTTCCTTTCCCTCATAATCTTTGTTGATCTGTGCTGCCACTTCACTGATCTTCTTGTTTACTTCTTCTTCCGTTAATAATACACGAATCTTATCAGCCACTGCTTTTTCCTCCGTTAAATTCCACCTCAAGGATGGTTTTTGTCTGTTCTGTTATCTTATAATATGCGCTGATCCGGTGCCCCACTATCCACAGGATATGTTTTTCTTCCGCCAGAAGCCAGATTTCCTCCCGCTCCTGTCTCGGAATTTTCTCATCGATCATCCAAGATTTCAGCGTCTTCCGACCGCCGGACGGCAATGTCAGGTAGTCCCCCGGCTGCCGGTGTCTCAGCGATAAGGTACCTTTTATTTTATCATAGTCAAACCATTTCGTATACTGGTTTTTCGGAAATTCATCCCCATTTTCACAGGGGAAAGTATGCATCTGCAAAAGATTCCCATTCTGGATGCCCGGAAGCAAAACCCCTTTTCTTTCCCCTGGATGACTAAGCGGGCGCACTTCAAGAAATCCATATATATTTACCGCCCGGAACCCATGCGGCAGCGAAATACTCTTTCCGGTTCCCTGATGCAGAAGTTCCCGCACCGCCTGCACATGCGTCTCCGTCACGTCCCGGAGCGGCATTTTGCTCTTTAAAAACAACCGCCGCACGATATAACCCTGCACAATCTCCGCCTGTTCTGCCAGCGCTCCTGCATCCGCCTTTCCGTCCGGTGCATGCTTTTGAAGCCATTCTTCTGCCACCTCTTCCAGATAGGCATCTGCCTGCCGGATGCGTCTGCCCGCCTGGTCGATATGACGGACTGCCTGTGCATTCAGGCGCTCTTCTACCGCCGGAAGCAGTTCATTCCGAAGCCAGTTGCGGCTGTATTCACTCTCCTGGTTCGTCGAGTCCTCGACCCAGTCCTGTCCCTGCTGCAAAAGCCAGGTCTGAATCTCGCTTCGCTGCGCCCAGAGAAGAGGACGGATGATGCGCCCCCGCACCGGAGCAATGCCGGAAAGCCCGGTCAGACCGCTTCCGCGGAACAGGTTAAAAAGAACCGTTTCCGCATTATCATCCGCATGGTGGGCGGTGGCGATATGAACCTGCCGAATCTCTTCCTCCCACGCCCGCGCCGTCTCCTCATACAGGCGGTACCGTGCCAGTCGTCCCGCCTCCTCGACGGAACATTTCCGGTCAAGCGCCTCTTTTGCCGCATCGATACGGAACTCATAAAAAGGAATTTCCAGCCGTTCACACAGCATCCGTGAAAATGCCGCGTCCCGATCCGCCTCCGCGCCGCGCAGCCCGTGATGGACATGGAGCGCCCGCAGGGAAATCTGAAACGTCTCCCGCAGCTTCCAGAGTACCAGCAAAAGACCGACGGAATCCGCTCCCCCGGATAAACCGACCAGAACGCCATCCCCCGGCCTGGTCATATGATTTTGTTTCATATAAATTTCTGTTTGTTTCTGCATTCTTTTATATTTCTTTTTATCCCTCTTAAAAATAAATCCACTCGTAACTGTTCAATACCTTCACAGTATAACGGATCTCCCCTTATTTCTCAACCTGCCAGATTCTACCGTTTACCCACGGTTACTGTTCACGCATACGTGCCCAGTAACGGAATTTGCCGTGGCTTCGCATTTAAATACGGCAAATTCCTGCTGCCACCACGTTTTCTTACGGCACTTTCGGTTCCAAAAGTGCCTACCTGTGAACAGTAACTACCCACGTTCCAGCACCGTCCCGACCAACACGGTGCAGTCATCCACCACACCCCCGTCCGAAAGCCCGGACGCAAACGCCAGGATCTGTTCTGCCAATTCCTGCGGGTTGCCGCCGGAAAGGTTTGATATAAATTCCATGAACGTCTCTTCCTTGTGTTCCCCCGGCATCGCTTCGAGAATACCGTCGCTTATCATAATGATTTTTTCGCCGTCCCACATTTTCCGCGACATCAGAACCGGCTCCGCGTTCTGTACGATTCCCATCGGCAGCCCGCCTGCTTCCAGAAACTCAACGCCCTCACGCCCCAGAATAAAGGTCGGCACCGCGCCCAGCTTCATCGCTTCCAGCACACCTGTCCCCAGATCGATACAACATAGATCGATTGTTGCCGGATTCTGCTCCGTACCCGCCAGCAGAAGCACCGTATTTACCAATTTGAGCGCCGATCGTGCCGAAAATCCCGTCTCCAGCAGGCGTTGGGTCAGCTCAATGACCTTCTCGCTGTCCTCGCTGGCGCTTCTGCCGCTTCCCATGCCGTCCGACAGGCTCATAATCACCTGCCCCGGAAGCCCGGTCTGCACCGTGCATGTGTCGCCTGAAATCGGTTCTCCCTCCCTGGGGCTGCACGCCATGCCGTACACCATCCGGTATTTACCTTCTTCCACAAAACGGAAGGTCGCCGCATTGCGGGTGATAAGGCTTTTGCTGTCCTTCGCCACACTCCAGTGGCTTCCGGCGATCGCGCGTCCCAGAAGTTCCGCCACATCCCGCGCCGTCATACATCGCCCATTGACGCTGCGGAGTGTGAGAAACGCCTCCTTCTGCTGATTTTCATATTGAAGCACCAGCATGTTGTCCACGCGCAGATGGCTTCTGCGAAGTATCCCCGAAAGCATCTCCTCCCAGGATGCCGTCACATCCGCCGCCTGTTCCATCTGGTTGGAAAATTCCTCCAAAATCGCCGCCAGCTCCCGGAACTGGACGATCACCGCATCCCGGCTTTCCAGAAAACGGTTTTTCCACCCCAGATTCATCGTCGCCCGGCCGAGGCTCCGGTTCAATTCCCGCAAATATGCCTCTCTCTGGGAACAAATCTCATGAAACAGGCGCGGCATGTCCTCCAGGTCGATTTTCCCTTTCTGCTCGAACGTCCGAAGCAGATAATAGAGATAATAACTGTCGTCCCGGCGGTTGCCATAATACAGGTTGCACCGTGTACAATCGCCGCATACCGCCGACGCCGCCGTCTGCATTGCCGCCAGTCCGTCCTCCTTCGTCAGATGCCCCT
The DNA here is from genome assembly GCF_003481065.1 of Clostridium sp. TF11-13AC. Lineage (NCBI taxonomy): Bacteria > Bacillati > Bacillota > Clostridia > Eubacteriales > Clostridiaceae > Clostridium > Clostridium sp. TF11-13AC. The sequence goes on along the minus strand of NZ_QUKJ01000006.1, from coordinate 162,206 downwards.
GCCCGCCGATCTCATCCGCAAACGCCTGCGCCAGACCACCCAGTGACAGTGCCATGCTCTTTAAACGTCTTGCCGTGTAGACGTTGACATCCGCCATATCTCTATGTAAAGTTCTCCGTTTAAGCACAAAAATCCCTCCTAACCTGTATAACGCCATTATATACAGGCTGGAGGGAAATATTTGTCAAACGGACGGAGCAAAATCAGGGAAAACTTCGACATTTTCCGACACATCCAGGAATGCTGCTCCCCTGTGTGGCATGCCCCGGACATTCTATGATGCACCGCAAGCCTAATTCGAATTGGACGGTTTGAGCAGGATCTCATTGCGGTTTACAAGTCCCAGCTTCTCCTTCGCTACCTTCTCGATATACTGCTTGGTCTGCACGTATACCCGGTATTCCTCAAGCTGTTTGGCACGTTCTTCTTCTTTCGCAACCTGCGCCTCCAGATTTTCCTCGCGAATTGAATAGCTCTTATCCTTTTCCTTGAGATCGATGCCCTTGATGTGCACGGCAGCCGCCAGACTCAGCACTACCATCGTAACGCCCACAAGCGCCATCCGGTTGTTTAAATTATCCTTTTTCTTTTTCCGCACATTTCCACCCGGTCTGCCTTCCGACATCTGTCTACGCATTCTCATCTCACTTCCTTTCCATGTTTTCTGCCTGTCCCCTTGTTGTACGTTTCTTTCCGGTCTTCTGGCTTTTTTTGCCTCTTCTTTTCATTTTAATCCATCCGCTGCATTTTTTCAATACCGCAAACAAAAGACGGCTGCCCGTCCGGTCATAAAACACCATGCCGCCGAGCACGCCCGCCACCGCATAGCCGCGCAAGACTCCGTCATTCTGCCCGAACAAAAGCCGGAACGTCGCAAAGCTGGCAAAAAGCCAATACGCCGCATCCTCCATGCCTGTCCAAAATGAGCCGTGCCGTACCAGCCACCGGAAGATCCTAAGCCCGTCATACATCATCATCAGCGCGATTCCCGTACACACACTGCCGCCAAGCAGCCATATTTCCCCTCTCACCGTCCCGCTCATCCGCCACCGCCTAACGGAACAGCCGTCCAAAGAACGACTCCTGCGATTTCCGGTGGGACTCGTTGCAGGAATACGAAAAGCTTTCAAACTCGCCCTCAATATCCACTTCGCCCTTTTCCAACGTCAGACGGCTCACATGCAGCGCCTTCCCACGCACCGTCAGAAGCCCCATGTTTGTATCGAGAATCATCTGGTTCTCATCAAATGACACCACATCCTGGATCCCCGTCACACTCCCCTTTTCCCGGTTCAGAAGCTCCAGCTTGTGAGGTCTGGCATCCAATTTTTCTTCCATGCAAAAAACCTCCCAATTTATCTAACTTATAGCCTATAGCTGCCTATTGTTAAATATATTGGGAGGTTTTCAGGTTTATGAATGATTATCTGGCCGGTTCCCAGACACCGTCTGCATTTACATAATAGCCGTCCGGTGTCCACTCAGCCATATAAAGGGAGCCGTATGGACGCCCTGCGCCCTCCATGTAAACCCAGGTTTTTAATTCTTCATCATACGCCCAAGTCGGCTGCGGTGCATACGGATTTAAATATACATAGCCCAAATCCGGAATCAGCTGCCACTCCGTCAGCATCTCTCCCGTTGCCGGATCCAGATAATACCATCTGCCGTCCTGCGGATCCAGATACCAGCCCGTCCGCATGCCTGTGTTTTCGTCCACATAGTACCATTCGCCCGCGCTGTAATCATAGACCCAGCCCGTCCGGATATATCCGTCGGCTCCAAATGCCCACCATGCGCCCCGGAGCTGTTTCCACACAACCTGTTCAACCTGCCTGCCGGTCGCCGGATCCAGAACCAGGCTTCCGGACAGATACGTGCCATTTGACAGGCGGTAGCGCCATCCGGCACTCTCTTTTACCCATGTGCTGGTACTTCTGTCGCGGCCGGAAGTGGCCGTTCCCTGCGGATTGCCCGGGGTCGATGGATTCGGGTTCGACGGGTTGGGTTTCGTCGGATTGGACGGGTCAGACGATGCTTTCTTTGTCTGGACCGCGACCGCCTCGCTGGCTGCGGATGCCGTTGTATTGACGCCTTCTTTGAGTCTCACATAGAAATTGTAAGTCGTTTCCGGTGTCAGCCCGGTAAATACCGGTGAATCCTGCCATTCTCCCTGATCCACGCAGTATTCCAGTTCGTATCCCGCTGGAATCGCGGTTCCATCCACAAATGCAGACGGTGCTTCCAGGGTCACGCTGGTGTCTGTCCACGCTGCTGCCTGCGGTGCTTTCGGGGTCTTTGTTGCTATTTTTTTGATCGTCAGGCGCACTGTAATCGGATCACTCATATAACTTACGTTGCTGTCCGGGATCTTAATCTTACAGGAATACGTTCCCGCATTGGTCGGCGGTGTCGTGCTGGAATAAACGGTTCCGTTCACACCTTTATAGTACACCTCATACTGGCCCTGAAACTGTTCCGAAAGATCCTGTCCACCTATCGTTGCCTGAATTTCATCCCCAACAGACTTCGGCGTACCATCGTAATCAACCTCTTTATCCGTACCATTCAGTGTAACCTTATCTTTGTCCCCAAAATACACATGTGTCTCAATATTCTGCGCCGGCATCTTAAAGGATGCTGTCCATTTGCCGCCGGATTCGGTAAATTTCGGCAGGTAAATAACTACAAGTAAACCACCGCTGTATGTAAGGCAGGCATTCTTGTTCGGATTCTCCTTCATCCGTCTGACACCTTCATCTGTCAAGGTCGCCGTTACCTGCTCCCCGGCGTTTGCTGTAATCTTGTCCAGCTTATAATAAGAATTGCTTTCCGGCTTCTTCGTAATTGAAAATACTGCATTTGGATCATCCTGAACCTCGATATCCACAACTACCATACCCGGTCCCTCTAAGTATACATAGAGAGTCGGGAGACCGGTTGCATCATCGTATTCAACACAATAATCACCGTTTGCCTTAAGGTCTGATTGACTACCTACTTGGTTCGGTGTAAATGAACCATTCTTATAGATCGACATTGACTTTATATTAAATTCTTTAAACAGCTTGCCACTGATAATATTTGTCACTTTCAGAGAGCCAATATGATCCCTTCCACTCCACTCTGTGGTCTCAAAAGTTGCCGTTGTTCCCCATGTACCCCACTCCTGTCCTACGAACCAGGTATACTGGTACGCGTTCATATCTTCCGCATAGGAAACCTGTACAGAGGCATCTGAACACGGCATCGTAAAGCAATACACCGTCGGATTCTCCAGATTGCAGATTGTCGCATTCACCTTTGAACCATTTGCATCGGTAATTGTTACTTCGCTTACGACATCTCCTGAATCCAGACCCGTAAATGCAAGGTAAACTGTTTCTCCGGCTTTCTGTGAAAATGTAAATGTACCAGTTTCACTACCTGTCGTAGAAATTGGATTTGTTCCCCCTTTTGCATCATTCAGGGATGCATACGCTTTCACAACTGCATTCAGAGAATTCGTATGACCCGGCTCCCGTCCTACTGTAACCGTGTGCTCCGCCGTATCAACTGTCAGCTGGCATTCTGCCTGCTTGGAAGGCTCCGCCACGCTGGTGGCTGTGATCGTATAGGTTCCCGCTTTTGCCACATCCGCAGCGGTTACCAGTCCGTCCTCTACCCTGACTGTCGGATCACTGCTTTTCCACGTCACATCTCTGGACGCTCCGTTTGCCACATCGACGGTCGCAGTGAGCTGGACGCTTCCTCTCGGATAAATCGTCTCATTGGTCTTATTCAGCGTAATTCCAGTAACCGACGGTTTCAGATCCAGCGTCAGATTCGGACGTAAGGTCTGGTTTTTCAGAATCGGGAAGGCATACCCGCCGGTTGAATCCATCATCCAGGTAGAATCAAAATCCCAGCCCAGTTTTTTATAAAAGTCTGGATCTTTCAATTCCGCCTCCGTTGCGTTCGCTCCATATTGCTTGTCTGCCCCCATCATATTCGGATCCGGGGTCAAAATCGTCCCATCTGATTTTCTCGCGACTGTGCCGGCAAAGCCGTAGTTATTCGTATACTTTCCTGACGTTCCGCCAATCCGGTTGAGCGATCGCATCTCCGGGAAAATGCTGACACAGGAGGAAAGCGAACCGTTGTCGGAAATGCCCGCCACGGCTGCGCCAGTGGAATTTTTTATCAGCGCTTCGCCTGCCGCGTAGCTGTGGGAGATCGTTACGTTGCCGCTTCCTACCAGTCCGCCGATATAATATCCCTCATCAACGTCCATATCCACAACTGCATAGCTGTTGTCAATGGTTGTACTTCCACCGGTCCAACCAACCAAACCACCCGCGAACCCCCTGTCGGCGGTTCCTTTGATTTTAGCATCTGCATAGCAGGACTTAATATTTACCGAATACTTCTCCCTTACGTTTCCAATCAAACCGCCTGCCGATTCAATCTTATTTGTTCCATCTGTAGTTTCGATTGTTCCACTGACGTAACAATTTTCTACTGTCAGAGAATCACGTACATCACCCACCAGGATGCCAACTCTCGCCTCACCGCTGGAAGCTTTAACCACCGCATTTTCTATGGTCAGATTCTTAATTTCACAATCCGAAGAAATTGCTTGAAACAATCCCACATAAACATTGCCGATCACATTCAAGCCTCGAATCGTATGTCCGCATCCATCAAACTCTACTACTGTGTTTGAAATCGGCGTAAATGGATGTTCTCCCAAATCAATATCGCACATCAGCTTTGCTTTCTGCATTGCGTGAGTTTGGAAATACGCAAGCTCCGCCCCGGTACTAATTTGATAATAACCATTTTCATCTTTGGTCGGTTCCACAACTGTCGTTCCATCCCACTGATCCTGCACCCATACCGCCTTAAATGTCACATTTCCTCCCGGCATTGTATAACTTGCACCGCTGGCATATGTATGAATTTCGTCACTCCAGCCTCCGAAATTCATGCCATATACCTTAAAGGGATTCTTCGGAAGCGTAATCACAGTTCCGGCTGCGGCATTTCCCAGTGTCGGCGCAGTTCCCTGTGAATCCTGGCGTCCGGATGCAAAAGTAATTGCATACTTCGCCGCGATTGGAAGATTTATTTCGATTGTTTCTGTTGACGCGCCCTCAGATGTATCGCTCAAAACAATCGTTCCCGTGATACTTCCGTTTTGTCCCGGATCTTCGCCATCCGTTGCCGGTGTTCGATGGAACCCTTTTTCATCGGACCAGCTCGCATGAATTTTTCGATTTGTGATAATGTTCCGTACAGCCTGCAAAATTTCATCCGCTGTTGTCTCATTTGTCACTGTCATCGCCTGCAGCGCTGCCTGTGCCGCTGTTTTAACATCCTCTAAGGTCTGCTCGGAAAATTCATAATTTCCACTCTTCGCCTCCTCGCTGTCACCGTAGGTTGAACCATCTCCCGTTGCCCGGACTCTAAACGTATAGGTTCCGCTCTCTGCAATCTGGGCGGTAAAATCGTGACCGGCTGCATCCGCCCCAAGTGTTACCGGATTCCCCAGTGCTGAACCATCCTTATAGAGCTGTACTTTATAGCCCGATGCATATGCAACCGGACTCCAGACGGTCTTTCCTTTTACTGTCTCATCCCATTTGACATCCGCAGGCGCCGCAAGCTGAACAAGATTTACCTCTTTTTTCAGCACAATTGAACCAATCGAACTTCCCTTGTAATGGACATATAATGTTATTTCATTCGTATTGCCAAGATTCAACGATTTAGCAAATTGAATCTTTATACCCCGTCCATTTTCTGTATTGTCCACTGCAAGAATTGTAACTCCGTCATACTCCGTTCCATCTTCCTCGGATGAAAGTTTAAAATCCTCCGCTTGTAAATTGTCATTTCCGGTATACGTAAGCGCAATTTTTCCATCTGCCGTGACAGTGTCCGCATCGGTTGTCTGGAAAGTTCCTGTCACAATTTGTCCCGAAAGCATGGAAACCGGGTTTGTTTCCATGGTGAAATTAAGAGCTTCTGAATCCGAAATCGTAACTTTTTTCTTAACCGTAAGATATCCGGTCTTTTTGATTGTTACGTCATATTCTCCGTTGGCAAGATCAATGCTAAAATTTCCATCGGAATCTGTTGCCGCCTTTTTCTCGCTACTGCCCTTTTTAAAAGTAATCTCTGCGCCTGCGATTCCGGTTTCTCCAGACTTTACTGAGCCTTTTTTTGTCTCGGTTGCCTCAAGATAATCTGGTATGTCTGTTCCAGAGAATATCTCTACTTCTTTATTATCATTACTTCTCTCCATCTTTAGCGTTGGAAGCTGCTTATCATAAAATTTCCAGTTTTCCGTATCACTTCCCCAGCCAATCATATTTTTCCAGAAATCGGCTGTTAAAAGGTCTGTTTTGGAAACACGCTCGCCACGATGCGACTTTGGCCAATCTTTATAATTTTTATCATTATTTTTATCAAGAAGGATTTCACCACATTTAACCCTCATATCCTGATAGGCAAAATTTTGTCCATCGTTTACATAAGCCTTATCGTTGTCATAACCAAAAATTCGATCTACAAAGTATTTCGATTTTTTTGTGGAAACCTCTTCTTGCAATGCTGCGCTATTGTTAATTGTGACCGTTCGGTTTGGTCCACCAACCAATCCACCTGCACCTTGACCATTTTCACTTGAGACAGTTCCCATTGCAATACATTTTTTGATTGTTACCGCATTACTCCAACTAACAGAACCGATCAAACCTCCTGCCAGAAATTTTCCTTTACTTGTGATATTTGCATTAACAACACAATTTTCAATCGTCAGGGGAGCTTCTTGGGCATTTTGAGCCGCCCCAATTAATCCACCTGCTGCACCATTATTACTTCCTGTCGCTGTGATACTACCGCTAATATAACAATTCTCAATTCTTGCTTTATCTCCTACCGTCTGAGCAATCGCTCCTTGATTTCCATTTCCATCAATCTCTACATCTGGTAAAATTAAATTTTTCACTGTACCATTCGCGACACTGAATAATGGTTTTTTGAGATTCTCTATCGGATATCCATTTCCATCAAATGTCTTGTCATGTAATTTAAGCGGTATCTTCCGGCTCTCCTCTTTAATTTGACTAAAATCAATTTTTCCCTCTAATCGAATACATCCCTGCAAATTACCATACTTACAATATCGAGGATTTGTTGTAATGGTTTCCCAATCTTCTTCATTTTTTATCTGCCACGGTTCTTCTTCCGTTCCCTGCCCTTCTATCCTACCACTATACAACGCAATCCCCGCGTCTCCCACCTGCACATGGATCTCCGGCAAAGCAGTGTCTTCCGGTATCTCTTCGCTTTCCGGAATCACCGGAACATAGGTATAGATCGCCCCATTGTATTCTTCATTGGCTTTATCGTAGCCCTCCCAGGTCTTTTCTTCAGTTTCTTCTGGTTCACCGTCCTCATCGAAGCGGTCAAAATAGTCCTCCGGTGCCAGTCCGCCCTGAAATTCGGAATAGGCGCTGTTTTCCGCATCCAGTTTCCACGTAACACCCGACAAGGTCCGCTCGGTGGTTTCTTCTCCCATCGTCTCACGCACGGCAAGAGTCTCCGGGAACCGGATGTCGGATTCCTTGCTTCCCAGCGGGAGAAGCTGATCGGCGATCGATTCTTCCAACGGTGCAAATTCCAGCGTCGTTTTCGCCTGCTCTTCTTCCAGGACCGTGATCTGGATCACCGGGAGTTCGTCCTCATCTACCTCATAATTGCTGCTTTTCAGCTCTGCACGGAACAGGTAGATGCCCGGATTTTCCCCATCATAACGGGATGCCTGGCTCTCTTCTTCATCCAGAACCCAGCGCACCCTTACTTTTCGCCAGAAACCTTCCTTTTCGTCAATCTCTTCCTCGGTTTTCTCATCCGTCTTGACATCTTCATTCGATTCATCCGTTTTTCCATTCGAAGAATCGGCATCTTCATTCAAATCTGCATTTCCACCCGAAGAACCGGAATCTGTCTTACCGGAATCATCTTTTTCATCGGATTCCTTCTTCCCAGAATCTGAATTTTCGCCCCTTTCATCCGATCCATTCTCTCCAGAATCCGAATCTTCGCCTTTTCCGTCCGATTCACCGTTTCCCGGATTTGCATTTTCATCCTGGGAGTCCCCATTTCCTGCCGAATTTCCATCTTTCCCAGAATCTCCCTGTTCATCTGAACCGGATTCCTCTTTCTCTAAGTCCTCTTCGCCTTTGTCTTTGCTATCCTCTCCGGCATCTTTTCCTTCGGTATCTTCGTTTTCTCCCTTCGCTTCGCTGTCCAGTTTTTCCAGCACGGCATCATCATCTGTGCGGTTGGCAAACGCAACTACATTCTCATCGTTCCCTGCGTCAGGCACATCTTCATTTTGCCCCCCCCCGCTGACAAAAACGTCTATGCTGTCCGGCATCTCCAGATCCTGATACCGGGTGCCATAGGGAACTTTCTGATACAGAACCTGTTCCGATAAACTTTCGATCTCCCTGATCTGATAAAAATTCGAGTTCGCATAAACTCTCGGCACAGAGCCATATGAACTGCACGTTATCACTACCACCATTCCTGCTGCCAAGATTCTTCTTTTTCTCCTTCTCATACGCTTTTTCCTCTCATTCTCGAAATCTTTATTATTAGTCATAAAGTGTACATACACAAATGAGTCATAACTATATTTGTATTATAATAAACATCCCTCGCGATTTCAAGACAGGAGCTGTTCTTTTAAGCGCATAAACAAAAAAGAAGCCCGAAAAGCTTGCATTCTCTTGACTTCTTTTTTTATTTCCGTTCTTTATATGATTATTTCTTCAGCGTCTCCGGGGTTCTGCACCATGTCAGGAGCATTTCTTTTAAAAATTCCAGTTCCTGCGTATGGTCTGCCTTGTGATCGTCCGCCCACACAATTCCCTGTGCATAGCGCTCAGCCACTGCCAGCATCGCAATCGCAACGCTTGTAAATAACTGCTGCTCCGGAATATCGGTCCGGATGCTTTTATCACTCCTCGCCTGCTCATAGAACTTATGATACAGCGCTCCTGCCGGCTTCAAAACATCCAGATGTTCAGCCAGCACTTCACCCTTGACCTTCTCCCGGGAGATAAAGTTTTTATAGTTATTACTGAACCGGAGCATTTCCGGTCGTTCCCGGTAAATCCGGATGATCTGGTCCGTATAAAACTCAATGTACTGATACGCCGTGAATGATTCAAATATCTCCGGTCCCTTTTCTTCCAGAATCTCCTTCCAGAGATCGCCCCAGATTTTTCCGCTGATCGCTATCACAAGCTTGACCTTCGTCTGATAATAGTTATATAGGGTCGCAACGCCCACTTCCGCAGCGTCCGCCACCCTCTGTAAACTGACATTCTCGATCCCATATTGCGAAAACAGCCTGAATCCAGCTTCCATCAGCTGTTCTTTCCGGCGCATCGCCTCTTTTTCATCCCGCTCTATATTTCTTGGCATTTCGTCCTCCGCGCCTTTTACTGACGTCTCTTGGATTTTTACAGGTATTCAAACATTTCTTTGGCATCTTCCTTGCGGATGGTCTCCTGTACGCTTGTAATGCGGACCTTCACCGATTTATTGCCGAAGGCAATTTCAATCACATCCCCAACCTTGACCTCCGCGCTGGCTCTTGCCACTTTATCATTCAGCATCACTCGTCCGCTGTCACACGCTTCATTGGCTACGGTTCTTCTCTTGATGATGCGGGATACCTTCAAATACTTGTCTAATCTCATATCTTCCCTTTCCATAACCCTTGCAGGGCATTTTCATCATAGCGGATTTCCCTCAATCCCCATAATATCAAAAGCCCTCCATGATGTATCATCACGAAGGGCTGTCTGTCACACATATATGTCTGAGATAATTATGCGTTTACCATATCCTTTAATGCTTTACCAGCTTTGAACTTCGGAGTCTTGGAAGCTGCGATCGGCATGGTCTCGCCGGTCTTCGGGTTTCTTCCCTCTCTAGCTGCTCTCTCAGCTACCTCAAAAGTACCAAAGCCAACCAGCTGAATCTTTCCGCCCTTAACCAGTTCCTCGGATACTGCATCTGTGAAAGCCTTGATTGCCTTCTCTGCGTCTTTCTTGGAAAGCTCTGCTTTCTCAGCTACAACTGCGATTAATTCTGTCTTGTTCATCGTATATTCCTCCTAGCTTATATCTTTGCACATGAATCCTCTTAGTTTTCTTCGTACATGCCCGCAAATCTTACTTTACATTTATATACATTTCTCCTTGCTTTGTCAAGGTTTTTTGCACTTTTCCTCACATTCCGAACCGACAATCGTTACGACTCGCAAATAGGAATTTTCTAAACTGAAAATTCCGTACGATGCCGTTGAGGCAGCAGATTATTCCGATTTTAAATGCGAAGCATCGCCAAAATCATAGTGTGAAGCACACGCAAGCACTTCACACTGTGATTTTTTGGTGAAAACCCGTGTAGTATCTGTGAAATCCCTTGTGCTTTTATCTCATTTCCGATCATGTTTTCTATCGTTTTTGCATGCTTTTCTCCGTCTTTCAGAATATCGTTTTTACAGGCTTTCGTCAACCTTTTCGTTACAGTTACACTGTCTTCTTTACTTGCCTGAATCCCATTCTTATGGTAAGATCAAATAATGTATATCCGGCCTATTACGGCAAACATATAGAAAGGCTGAAAATTATTATGAAAAAGCAAAAACTATCTTCCCTTCTGCCTATCGCTGTATTTCTGATCTTTTATCTGGGGCTAGGAATCTGGTCAGAATATATCATGAAGATCCCGATGGGCTTTTACAACATTCCGATTGTTGTCGCATTTATGCTTGCGATCCTGACGGCCTGTTTCCAGAACCGTTCTCTTTCCTTTGACCGGAAACTGGAGCTGATGGGGCAAGGCATCGGAGATAAGAACATCATCACCATGCTTCTCATCTTCCTGACAGCCGGAACCTTTGTCGGTGTCGTAGGACGAAGCAGTGCTGAAAGCGTTGCTTATCTGATGCTGTCTCTTATCCCGGCCCGTTTTTCCGTTGCTGTTCTCTTTGTGGTAGCGTGCTTTGTCTCTACTTCCATGGGAACCTCCGTTGGAACCATCACCCTGATTGTTCCGATTGCCACTGCCGTATCTGAGACCTCTGGTTTCTCTCTGGCCCTTTGCGTCGCATCTGTCATCGGCGGTGCCATGTTTGGAGATAATCTCTCTTTCATCTCCGATACAACCATCGCAGCCTGCAACGGTCAGGGATGTGCTATGAAGGATAAATTCCGTGAGAACTTCGGCATCGCACTTCCGGCTGCCATCGCTTCCCTGGCACTTATCCTGGTCGTTTCCTTCCATCAGGATCCGGGAGCTGCCATCATAAAACCATACAACCTGATTCAGCTGATCCCCTATCTTCTGGTATTAGCAGGCGGCATTGCCGGTATTCAGGTATTTGTCGTTCTGTTAGTCGGAATCGTATCCGGTGCCATCATTATGCTGGGCTCCGGCCAGACTACTCCCTGGGAAATGCTTACCAACATGGGTTCCGGCACTTCCGGCATGTTTGAGACCAGTATGGTTGCCATCTTAGTTGCAGCTATGTGCGCACTGATCCGTGAAAACGGTGGCTTCGACGTTCTTCTTAACGTTATTCATCGCATCTTCCGTGGAAAACGCGGCGGTCAGTTTGGTGTCGGCCTTTTAGTTACCCTGCTGGATATCGCAACTGCCAATAACACAGTAGCTATCGTTATGGCCAACCCTATTGCAAAGGAAATTTCTGAAGATTATGGCATCAGTGCCAGAAAGACAGCCTCCCTTCTGGATACCTTTTCCTGTATCTCCCAGGGAATCCTGCCTTACGGTGCTCAGATGCTGGTAGCATTATCGGCGGTTCATGAGCTGGGCTATGAACTGTCTGCCTTTGAGGTCATGCCGCTTCTGTTCTATCCAAGCATGCTGTTTATCAGTTCTTTAATCTGTATCTTTCTGCTTCCAGAGCGCGGAGACCGTGTCAAGGCAAAAAAATAACAGCGGAACCCTTTCCACTGTACACATAAAAAGCTAAACATAAGAAGAGCTGTCCGACTTTCTCGTCATCAGACAGCTCTTTTATGAAATATCTCGAAGTTTCACTATATAACCTCTCTTTCTTAATTTTAACAAAAAAGAGGGCGTGTTCACAATTTATTTACTCATGCGTTTGTCGTGCGCCTTGCTGTGTTTTTTCTGTGAAAAATCATGGAGTATCTGTGAACTTCCTTGCGCTTTCGTCTGCTTTTCGATATATCTGTTATATCAAATACCAGTTTTTATCAAATACAGGACTATCAAAAACAGGATCGATGGACAACCGCCCAGGAGTTTTATCTCTCTTTACGTTTTCCATCGATCCCGTCTTCTTTTTTCTCTCACCGCCTGTTTCCAGGCAGATTTATCTCATTTATCTTTTTTATCCTTCCATCTGACGTCCCAGGAATCCGGCTGCCGTCGCTGCCAGCTTCATCTCCGCCCCTCCAAGCGCCTGCTTTGCCTCCCGGCTGAGGAGAATCACCGCCCCGATCGCATCTCCCTCGCTCAAAATCGGCACAATCACCTCGGCGCTGCTCTCCTCCACCTCATCCGAGGTAATCGGGATAAATGCTTTTTCTCCCCGCGCCGCACAGATATTCTGACGTTCGGAGACTGCCAGCTCCAGCGCCCGGCTGATCGTCTTCTGGTAATATTCCTTCTTTGGTCCCCCGGATACCGCGATGATCTGATCCCGGTCCGCGATGCAGACCATCAGCCCCGTGGACTGCGCCATCGCCTCCGCGTACTGCACGGCAAATGCCGCCAGCTCCACCATCGGTGAATATTTTTTCAATATAATCTCGCCCTCGCGGTCCGTGAATATCTCAAGCGGCGTCCCTTCCCGAAGGCGCAGCGTCCGGCGTATCTCTTTCGGGATGACAACGCGACCCAGATCATCGATTCTTCTCACAATTCCTGTAGCTTTCATGATTCTTCCTCCTGCATACCACGTTTGCCATATCGTGTGTCTTATGGGTAGTATGTGGAAATGCAGGCGGATTATACATCTGAAATGGTTCGTCCCAATTTTAGGATAATAAGCGAGAATCCTCGGTTATTCAATTGCCGAGATGAAAGCGTCTGAAATGCAAGCAAAATCGAAAGCATGTTCGATTTTGCTTGCATTTCTTTCTGTATGATAGTATACTATGTGTATGAAAGAGAATTTAATACATTCGAGAACTTGTGTCTATAATATTAATTACCATGTGGTGTGGTCTGTGAAATATCGCAGGAAAATTTTATCAGCAGAGATTGAGATTTATCTGAAAGAACTGATTCAGAAGATAGCATCCGATAAAGGTTTTACGGTTCATCTTTTTGAAGTTGGTGAAGGTGATCATATCCATTGCTTTGTGTCTGCACCGCCGAAACTGTCAGTGACAGATATTGTAAAGTATTTAAAAGGAATTACCGGAAGAAAACTCTTTGAAAAATATCCGGCGCTCCGCCAGAAACTTTGGAAAGGTCAGCTTTGGAATCACTCATATTATGTAGAAACAATTGGTTCGGTGTCGGAAGAAAATATCCGACGCTATATCGAGCATCAGAGCAAATCTTACTAGAAGGAGGAAAAATATGCTGTTAACACATGAAACAACCATTGTATTAAATAAAAATGATGCAAATATTGTAGGACACATGTGTTATGCGGCTTACAAGCTTTGGAATGTTTGCAATTATGAAAGAAACAACTACAAAAATCTGGGATTGGAGAAATATCCTGACTGGTATTATCAGAAGTCCAAGCATAAAGATGATCTGTGGTTCAAATCACTCCCGTCACAGACTGCACAGGAAATCTGCAAGCTTTTGGACAAGTCATGGAAATCTTTTTACCGGTTAAAAGAAAGTGGAGGTATCGAGAATCCGGGAACACCAAGATATAAGAAAGATAAAATGCCGATTACCTATATGCAAAATGGTATTCAACATGAAAACGGCTCTTTTAATGTAAGACTTTCTTTACCAAAAAAGCTGAAGGAATATATGGCTCATACCTATGATATTCGTGCCGCATACCTTTATTTGAAAAATCCTGTTTTTTCAAACATGGATATCATAAAACAGATAAAAATATATCCTCCGGCAAATGACGGAACCAGCAGGATCCTTGTTATTTATGAGGTGGAAGATGTTTTGCCAGAAGAGGACAATGGACATTATCTGTCGATTGATCTGGGCTTGCATAATCTTATGACTTGCTATGATAATGTAGGGAAAACTTTTATTATTGGAAGGGAATATCTTTCTCTTTCTTATTTTTATAACAAGGAAATCGCGAGAGTCCAGTCACAACGGGACCGGATCCAGGCTGCAAGGGAAATGGAGGATCCGAAAAGATCTAAGCATCTGCAGAAACTCTATCGAAAGAAAAATGACTGTATCAAGGATTACATTCATAAGATGACACGATATATCACGAACTATTGTGTAAAGAATGATATTCATACGGTTGTAATTGGAGATATAAAGGGGATTCGTAAAGAGAGAAACCTGGGGAGGAAAACGAACCAGAAGCTTCACAGTCTGCCATATGCCCGTATCTATATGCAGTTAGAATATAAGCTTAAAATGAAAGGGATTTGCCTGATAAGACAGGAAGAAAGTTATTCCAGTCAATGTCCGCCGCAGTCAGAAGAAGTATCGCACATTTATGCAGAGAAAAGGAATCGAAAAAAGCGTGGCATCTACATTGTAGATACCGTGATCTACAATGCAGATGCAGTAGGAGCTTATAACATTTTGAGAAAGTATCATGCCGTATCCGGCAAAAAGATTGATATGCCCGTAACCGGGCTGAGCAGTACAAAAACAATAAAAGTAGCTGTGTAACCCATCTGGGTAGCAGTACGGGTGTCATGGACGCACCTCTGAAGCTACGGAGCTATGCTTCGTAATCAGATGCTCGGTAATTCAATTGCCGATGTAGTTCACAACTGAAAATTTTTGTGTTTTTTATTCCTGCCATTTCTTCGGATTCGGATTGATCGCCACACCGCGGTTGATGTCGCCCTGTAAATTCTTGCCGAACTGGTAATCATTACCCGGAAGAATCACGTTGAGCAGAACGCCCGCAATCGCTGCGATCGCAAGACCTGTCAGAGTAACCGAAGTTCCTGCCACCTCAAAGGTCAGACCGTCGGAGAATCCCAGCCCGCAGACCAGAATCACCGCAGCGATTACCAAGTTCCTGGATTTGGTTAAATCCACCTGGTTTTCGACCACGTTGCGGACACCGATCGCGGAGATCATACCGTATAGCATGAAACTAACGCCGCCGATGATTGCAGACGGCATCGAACCGATGACCTCTGCCATCTTCGGAATAAAGCTCAGAATCACAGCAAAGACAGCTGCAATCCGGATGACACGCGGGTCATGAACACGACTTAATTCCAGAACGCCCGTATTTTCACCGTAAGTCGTATTGGCAGGACCGCCAACGAGTGCCGACAGAGATGTTGCGATACCATCGCCGACCAGCGTCCGGTGCAGTCCCGGATCCGCAAGGAAATTTTCTCCGACCGTCGCGGAGATCGCCGACATATCGCCGATATGTTCCATCATCGTCGCAAGCGCGATCGGCGCCATTACCATGACCGCCGTCGGGTCAAATTTGCACAGCTGGAACGGAGGAAGTCCGACCCAGGAAGCCGTCGCTACCTCTGAGAAATTCAGGATCGCACTTCCGTCCGGGTTTGTCATTCCCATCATCTGGAAGACTGCTGCCGCTGCATAGGAGATCACAACGCCCATCAGAATCGGAATGATCTTGAACATTCCCTTGCCCCAGATATTAAAAACGATGATGGTTCCCAGCGCGATCAACGCAATCAGCCAGTTTGTCGATGCGTTGGCGATCGCGGACGGCGCCAGTGAAAGTCCGATACAGATAATGATCGGACCTGTCACAACCGGCGGCAGATAGTGCATGACGCGCTCCACGCCTGCCAGCTTGATGATCAGCGCCAGAATCAGGTACAGCGCACCCGCTACCACGATACCGCCGCAGGCATATGGCAATTTCTCGCCCATCGTCATATCTGCAAAAATACCGCTGTCCAAGTTTGCCACCGTCGCAAATCCACCGAGGAATGCGAACGAGGAACCGAGGAACGCCGGGACTTTTAACTTAGAGCAGGCATGGAAAAACAGTGTTCCCAGACCCGCACACATCAGCGTTACCTGAATCGAAAGTCCCTCTCCCTCAAAATAGGTATTGACCAGAATCGGCACCAGGATCGTCGCGCCGAACATCGCAAACATATGCTGCAAACCTAAAAGCAGCATCTTCGGCAGACCCAGTGTTCTGGCGTCTTTAATGACCATGTCGTTTTCATTCATTTTAGATAGATACCTCCAACAATTCCCTTCATTTTATAATGTACATCATTTTCATTTTCCAGAATATCCTTTTTGACTTCATTCGTCAACCTTTCTGCCGCGCTTGCTTCGATTTTCTGTAAACAAAACAAAGAATGTGCCTTTTTGTGTAATGGGGAATTCCAAGGAATTTCCTATTGCACAAAAAAAGAGCTGTCCGACTTTCTCGTCATCAGACAGCTCTTTTATGAAATATCTCGAAGTTTCACTATATAACCTCTCTTTCTTTTATATTTTGTTTTAAATGTGCTATGGACCTCTTCCTTTCATATGAATCTCCTCCTTTGATTACATGTATCTATGTAAACTCTTTTAGAGATTGTATGATGATGGATTCCATCGATACCGATTTTTATCTTTTTATTTAATTGGATAAATTCGGTTTTTAAAACCATGATCATGTTTTTTAGTAACTAACTATCCCATTGGACCGTCCTCCTTGTTCCTTATTTCGTCCTAGAAACTATGGTAACCGTTTGTTGGGGTTATCTCTGTTTCTTTTGATGGTTTTATTCTACTAGATAATTTTCATTTTGTCAAGCATTATTTCTAATTATTTTCCATATTTTTCTTTATTTATCTGATTATATTTTTGTAATTGTTGTGTATTTCTGTTTTATTTGTTCTGTTTCTAACTATTATCGCGCTTTGCGATCGCGTTTTCTTGTATTTTTTGTTTTATAGGACGAAGCTTCCTATGACAAAAAAGAACCACCCCAAAAGAATATGCCGATACCGAACTACCTCTTCTGGAAATGGTTCTATTTTCTTCTATCTTCCCTAGTGGAACTGGAAAACGATTCCGGCCACAGCCGCCACCACGATATAGAGGATCGGGTGCTTTTTCCATTTAACTAAGCCGTACCAGATCGCAAGCGACAGTACGATCGCTTTCCAGTTGATGATGGAAAACAGCTCGGAAAACGCCAGGCTGCCATCCTCGCCGACATGGAGGAACGCTATCTTTGCCACGCCGATACCGGCTGCCGCAATCAGGGCGGTAGATGCCGCGCGCAGACCATAGAGGGCATTCTGTACGATCGAAGAGGATTTAAACTTATCGAGAATCTTCGAGATAATCACAATGATGATGACCGACGGAAGCACCAGTGAGAGTGGCGCTGCCAGTCCGCCGAGAATCCCCTTAATATGGAAGCCGACGTAGGTCGCCATATTGACTCCCATCGGTCCCGGTGTGGACTCGGAGACAGCGATCATGTTGGAAATATCATTAAAGGTATACCATCCCGTCTCCTTGGAAATATTGTAAAGGAACGGGAGGGTCGCCAGTCCGCCTCCAATCGCAAACAGTCCGCAGCAGAAGAAGCGGAAGCATAATTCAAGTATCAGCATCATTTCTTCTCCCCCTTTCCGCCCTTCAGTACAATCCCGATCGCACCCGCCACGACAACAAGAAGCGCCGGGGAAACCGATGTAAACAGTGACAGTACAAACACAACCGCCGCAATCGCGATCGCTCCTTTATCAACCAGCGATTTCTTCGCCAGCTTGACAACCGCACTGCCGATCAGCACACAAACGCAGGCGCGGATGCCTGCAAAGGCGCTGCTCACAAAGCTAAGTTCAATAAAGTTAGAAATAAATGCCGCAATAATCATAATGATGACAAGCGACGGCGCAATGACTCCCAGTGTCGCCGCAATCGCCCCTGGAATTCCCCGATTCTTATAACCGACAAACGTCGCCGTGTTGACCGCGATGATACCCGGTGTACACTGACCAATCGCGTAGTAATCCATCAATTCTTCATCCGTCGCCCAATGGCGTCCATTGACTACCTCTTTCTGCAGCATCGGCAGCATCGCATATCCGCCGCCGAAGGTAAACCCTCCGATTCTGGCAAACGTCAGAAACATATCCAGCAGTTCTTTCATTTCTGCCCACTCCCTTCCGTATTATCCCTACACTTTTATTTCTCTGGAATTTCCAGTATATACCTGCTTATGTATCATACCAGAATTCAAGGAGTCTGAAAAATACCATTCGGATATAGAATATATATCGGAAAGATATAGTTCGTCTGTTATTCTATCGGATTTTGTTATATAATATATCTGCCGTATACACAGTTTTACAACGAATCCGAACAGGAAGGAGCATTTATGGAACTTCGCCAGTTATCCTACTTCACCACCATCGTCAACGAGGGAAATATTTCCCAGGCAGCCAAAAAACTGAATATCTCACAACCTCCGCTCAGCCACCAGATGAAGCTTCTGGAGGCAGAACTGGGTGTGACGCTGTTTGAGCGCGGTTCCCGCCGCATCCGACTGACACCTGCTGGAAAGACGTTCTACGACCGGGCGCTTGCGATCCTCGATCTGAGCCAGGCTGCCCGCACGGAGCTGACTGCACAGAAACAGGAGATTCAGGGCGTTGTGCGCCTTGGCATCATCTCCTCCGCCGTCGAATTTGTGACCCGGCATTATCTTGCCCCATTCCGGCGATCCTATCCCAAAGCCCTGTTTGAACTCCATGAGTCCAATTCCTACCACCTGCTCGATCTGCTTCACTCCAACCAGATCGACCTCGCCGTGATCCGGACGCCATTTGCCAAAGCCGGGCTGGAGATGCAGACACTGCCGCCGGAGGCATTTCTGGCGATCGGGCGCGAAATGATCTGGAGCCATTACCAGGAATGCCCGAATGCCCTTCTGACCGATATTCCTCCATCCGACACTGGTTCTGTGATTCAAAGTTCCCACCCTATGCCTGCATCCGACGCTTCCGAACCACAAAAAAGCCATACGCCCACATCTCTTCCCCTCTCCGCCCTCACCCGCGCGCCGCTCATCCTTTACCGCCGCTGGCAGCCGCTGATTCTGGGATATTTTGAGGAACAGGCGCTGGAACCGAACATCGTCTGC
Source organism: Clostridium sp. TF11-13AC (assembly GCF_003481065.1). Classification (NCBI taxonomy): domain Bacteria; kingdom Bacillati; phylum Bacillota; class Clostridia; order Eubacteriales; family Clostridiaceae; genus Clostridium; species Clostridium sp. TF11-13AC. The sequence goes on along the minus strand of NZ_QUKJ01000006.1, from coordinate 142,860 downwards.
ATTGCCGACGATGCCAGAACCGCCCTTTTATGGGCGTCCGAAGGGCTGGGCATCGCGCTCGCGCCTGAATCTGCCCTCTGTTTAAATTCCGATCCCGCCCTGATCCGCCGGATCATCACCCAGCCCCAGATCCACTCAAGTATCTGTCTGGTCAAACGGAAGGAACGGAGTTTATCGCTGGTGGGGAATGCGTTTTTCCAAAGTTTCCATGCCACCGCTATTTCATAAATATGAATTTTATCCTATAAATTCAATTGACTTTACACTTTTTTCATTGGCATATTTACACAAAATCCGATATAATAAAATCAGGATACTTATTTACCATGAATTTCAGGAAGGGGCAGAAGACGGTGCGCTTCTGCATGGACATATATGAGCGAAAATTTAACCAAACGAAAACAGCAGGCGCTGGAAACGCGGAAACGCATCCTGACCTGTGCGCTTGATCTCTTTGAAACAAAGGGATTCGAGGATGTCACCATCCAGGATATTGCGGATGCGGCTCAGACCTCGGTCGGCTCCATCTACCGCTATTTTAAAAATAAAGAAGAGATGGCGGCGCAGAATGCGGAACCGTTGGACGATCTCTACGTCAACTTCTATGAGCAGCTGAGTACCCATGCAAAATACAGGGATCTGTCCGCCATGGACAAGCTTGCCCGCTTTTATTTCTTCGTCCAGAAAGCCGTTTCCAGCTACAGCAACCTGCGGAGCCTCTATATCTACAACCTCCGGAATCAGCAGGAGGAATCCACCCTGACGGATGGAAGCCGCGCTCTCTACCAGATTTATCATTTCCTGTTTGAAGCCTGCCAGAAGGAAGGTTCCATCCGGGCAGATTTAGACGAATATGATTTCTATGATCTGATGCTCCAGTCGAGCCGCGGAATGCTTCTGGACTGGCTGCTGCGGCGCAGACAGTTTGATATCGACACCCAGGCATTAAAATGGTGGGAAATCATCTTTTCATATATTAGAAAACCGATTTAATTTCGTGAAATTTCTTTTTAGATACCGGAATGGAACTGTTGGGCATTCATCACAATTCCATTCCGGTGTTTTGTCTATAAACTATCGTTCAGACTTCTGTACATCCTGTATTCTGTCTATATTAATTCATATATTACAATTTCTTTCAACTATTTCTGTTATAATAAATGAAATTAACAAATTATCAGATTAATTATTGACTTATGCCCTGAACCTGTGGTATTTTTTAAATGAACATATTCAGTGAGTGCATTCATCTAAAAATTGTTTTCCAAAATTGAACACACAGGAGGTAGGTATATGTCGGATAAATGGATTAAAATTCTATGCGGAAAATTATATACCGGACTGGAAGCTCGTTTTCTTGAGCACGCAGAAATTCTGGTCCACGGCAAATACATTGAAGAAGTCGGCAGCAACCTCCCATGTCCGGAAGGAACTGAAATCTTGGATTTAAGCCACCTGACCGTGACTCCCGGCATGATCGACGCTCATATGCACCCGGAATTTTTCAACTGGCGCGATGTCTACAGCGATACCATCTACAACTCCGACGGTTACCGCACACTCGCCACCTATTGCACCGCCGAACGTGCCCTGCACGGCGGTTTCACAACTATCCGCTCAATGGGATGGTTCCGGGAATCCTATGAACTCGACGTCAAACGGGCAATCAACGAGGGATATCTCCCTGGCGCCCGCCTGGTTGTTGCCCCGCATCTTCTCGGTACAACCGGAAGCCATGCGGACATGACGCAGACCGTCCGGAGCAACCCGGTTCTCTGTGATTTCATGGAACACCAGTATTCCGGGCTTGGAAATGGACCGGATTTCTTCACAGCAGCGGTCCGGCGGGAGAAAAAGCTCGGCGCCGATTTTATCAAAATCATGGCAACCGGCGGATTTGCTACTCCGTATGATGATCCGGACGACATCCAGTTAAATGATGCGGAATTTAAAGCGATTTTCGATACCGCCAGAGAACTCCGGATTCCGGTCACGGCTCACGCCTACGGACCGCGCCTCATGAAAAAACTGATGGGCTTCGGTATCACGGGAATCGAGCACGGCTCCCTCATGGATGAAGAATCCGCCGAAATGTTTGAACAGACCGGAACCTATCTGGTTCCTACCTTCAGCCCGTTCCATGAAGCGATTTATCCGGATCCGAAAAAAATGGCACAGAAGTCCCCGGAATTTCAGCGCAAGCTGGGAATTTATCAGGAACGGATGCAGAAAGGTCGGAAAATCATCGTGGACAGCCACATCAAGTTGGGCTACGGCACCGATTTCGTCGCTGCTTACCAGAATTATGAAAGCGGCATGGAATTCCGCTGCATGATGGAGAGCGGCATGGATGCTTTCCGCATCTTACAGGCTGCCACGAAAAATAACGCAGAAATCTGTGAAATTGACTCCATCACCGGCACTATCGAAAAAGGCAAATACGCCGATATCGCCGGATGGAAGCGGGATCTTCTCACCGACAAGGACGCCCTGCGCGACTGCTCCTTTGTCATGAAAGAGGGCACCGTCTATGAAGCGAAAAGTTATCTGAATGTAGAATAAATAAAACGCATTCTGAACCATTACAGCAAGGAGGAAATGACTATGACATTTATGGAACTTAAAACTGCCCCTCACCTGTTGATTTTCGTTATTGTTTATTTTGGTGTTATGATTGGAATCGGCGCCTGGGCATCAAAAAAAATAAAAAGCAGTGAAGACTATGCACTCGCCGGTCGAAGCTTAGGTCCGTTCGTCTTAATGGGAACACTGCTCGCAACTTCCGTCGGAAGCGGAACCATCACCGGCGGCGGCAACTCGCTCGCTTACAACTACGGCTACTGGGCTGGTATCCAGTGGGTTATCCCGTTCATCGTTTTCTGTATCATCTATATGTGTGTATACAAGCAGATTCGAAAGAGCAATTGTTTTACCGTACCGCAGATTCTCCAGCAGAAATACGGCGCTGAGACCCGGATCCTAGGTTCTGTCATCAACCTCTTCGGTATGGCTGGTATCATTGCTTCACAGTACAAAGGATTTGGATACGTTTTAAATATTACAACCGGTATTGATCCGAAAACCTCTACCGTGATCGCAACTATTATCATTATTGTCCTCTCTGTTACCGGCGGTCTTTTCTCCGTTGCATGGACAGATGCAGTCAGCGCATTCCTAATCGTTGCCTGTTGTATCGTCGGTATTCCGTTTGTCCTCAAAGCCGGAGGCGGCTGGGAGTCCATCACCGCTACCGCAGCTGCAATCGACCCGAATAAGCTTTCCTTCTTCGGCGGACGCAACATCATCATCTGGATCGGTTCTTTCCTGCCGCTTATCCTTCTTGAGACCGGCGACCAGAACTTCTATACCCGTCTGACCGCTGCCAAGACTGATAAGACAGCCAGAAACGCCATCATCGGATGGGGCGTTATGGCGCTCATCGTTATGCCGTGCGTCGGCATCATCGCCTTCACCGGAAGCGTTTTATTTGGTACCAACATTGACGCAGGTATGTCCTTCCTGTCTACCACGACGATTATTCCGACATTCATCGGCGGCATGCTGTTAGCAGCTTCCACCGCATTCATCATCACAACCGGTACTTCTTACCTGCTGACCTGTGGAACCAGTGTTACGTATGACTTCTACAAACAGTATATCAATAAAACTCCGGGCGACTCCCAGACACTCTGGGTAAACCGGATCGGTACTGCTTTAATCGGTATCATCGCCCTGATTATTTTAAACTTCTTCCCGACAATTCTGGCGCTTCAGAACTGGTCTTACACCATGATCGGCGCCAGCATCACACCAGCAGTCCTCGGCTCCATGTTCTCTAAGAAAGTAACCCGTCCGGCTGGCTTCCTGTCCATGCTTTGCGGCGCGATTGCAACACTTACCTGGGAACTCCTCGGATGCCCGGGCGGATATCAGAGTGCTCTGATTGCAGCTCCTATCTCTATCCTGGTACTCGTTATCGTATCTGCCTGCACACAGAAAACACTGGCAGGCGAAGCTGCATAAATAATACTCATTGTGTTTAACCGGCAGTCCCAGCGCGACTGCAATTTTCCACCGCGTTTGGAACTGCCGTTTCCATTAAGAAAGAAGGGATTTCATGGCTTTTTATCTGAAAAATGCACACGTGCTGGATGTAGAAAAAGGAACCTTTTTCTCAGCTGATGTTAAAATTGAAAACAAAAAAATCGTTTCACTGGACGAAAAAGCCCCGGACGGAGCGGACGCGGTCGACTGTACCGGCAAATATCTGACTCCTGGCGTCATGGACGCCCATGTCCACCTTGTCTGGGATGGTACTTCCCCGGATCCGATGGGGGATACCATCAAGGACGGCAACTATGTCTGCTTTGCAAAGGGTGTCCGCGGCGCAATGGATTCCCTGAAAGCGGGCGTTACCACCGTCCGGGATGTCGGCTCCCACGATGACGCCGCCATTCCGCTGGCAAGCGCGATCAACCGTGGAATTATTCAGGGCGCCAATATTCTTCCTGCCGGAAGCGCCATCCAGGGTTCCTACGGACACTGCCCGATGATTGGTTTTATCGCAAATACGGAGGCACAGCTGATCGATCGCATCAAGCGCTTAAAGGGCTATGATATCGAAATGTCAATCCCGCCGATCCACTGGGCAAAAATCATGGCGAGCGGCGGAGCTGCCGGTCTGGAAGATGTCGGTCCGTGTATGTATTCGCCGAAAGAACTGGAAACACTGGTGTATGAGGCGCACCGCCTGAATATGAAGGTAGCCGCCCATGCGCTCTCCTATGACGCCATCTCCAAATGCGTGGACGCTGGCATCGATACGATCGAGCACGGCGCTGAAATGACCGAAGAAATCCTTCTAAAAATGAAGGAACATGGACAGTGCTGGGTACCGACGGTAGCCGTTTACAAGAGTCTTGTAGAGAGCGAAGGCATCATCGCTGATGTGATTGTAGAAAAAGCAAAGGTAGTCGCTGAAAACCAGCGGAAATCCTTTAAAAAGGCAATGGAAATCGGTGTGAAAATCATTCTCGGAAGTGACGCCGGCTCTGCCAACTTTGGTCCGCACCCGTCCGCCTACCTGGAAATGTTTACCATGCACGAATACGGCATGCCAAACGCAGATGTCATCCGGTGTGCGACCATCGCAGCTGCCAACGAACTCGGCATCGGCACACAGCGCGGCTCGATCGAGGCTGGAAAACTGGCGGACATCCTGATTCTGGATGCTAACCCGCTCGATGACCTGCACGCGTTTACCGACCATCTGTACAGTGTCTACAAAGAGGGGGTTCTTATTTGACATTTATCCAATTCCTATAGCGGATAACTGCGTGCGTATTTCGTTCCCCCTAATACGCGCGCAGTTTTTTCATTTCAGCGAAAAATCGCCTCGTTTATTTATCGTATATTGAATATTTTTTCATACATTACCGCATTCTGTTTGATTTTTTCCAGCAAATTACTTTCGATATCATTTTTTTGATATAAATTACGCAAAATTTTTCAATATATAACACAAATGGCAGATTTTTCAGTTGACATATCGAAAAACCGCACGTATAATTGGCATCAATTCAGGAAAAGCAGAATAAACATAACAGAAAATAATTGCAAGGGCGCATCTCTTTTACGATGAATGCGTCCTTGTTTTTATTTATATGGCAACTGATCACGTGCCGGCTTACCGCGGGCACAGCTGAAAAAGAGGAGGAACCATTATGAAAAAAAGGTGATAACAGCAACGGCAATGGCAGGATGCGGACAGTCTTCTGCTCCGGCAGAAACAACCGCAGCTGCTACCGATGCCCCAGCGGAAGATACGACCGCTTCCTCCGATGAAACGAAAGAAACCAGCGCTGGCGCCAAGGACGCGCTGAAAGGCGTAAAGCTTAAATTCGGTACCACCGCACTGTTCGCGCCGTTTACTTACTACGACACAGACGGAACCACATTGATTGGGTTTGATATCGATATGATGAACGCCCTGAAAGATTATCTGGGATTTGAGCTGGACGGTGATATCCAGGTTATGGATTATTCCGCACTGACTGCCTCCCTGGCAGAGGGAAAGCTGGATATAGGCATGGCTGCCCTGTGTGCAACCGACCAGAGAAAAGAGGTCATGAACTTCTCCAAGACATATTATGACGCAGGCCAGGTTGTCATGGTCAATACCGAAAGCAGTCCGAAAGAGATTACCGGCGAAGAAGCACTCCGAAGCGGTGACTACAAGGTAGCAGTTGAAAAAGGAACTGCCTCCCACATGTACGCACAGGCAAATTTCCCAGAATCCTGCATCGGGGTACACGATACCATCACTCCTGTTATGAATCCCTGGAACAGGGTAAGGTAGATGCCTGCTTACAGGATCTCGCCGGGCAGGAGGACAGCATGAATATCAAGTTATTCAGCAAAGAACGCTATAAAACCGGCAAGCTTCTCCTGGAGCCGGCGGTTGTATAGATATAGCATAAACGCAAAAATCGGCAGTAAACGAACCAATTTTCGTTTACTGCCGATGCTTTTACGCCTCTTTCGTCCCTTTATTCTTTCGATCCAGAATAACCAGAACCACAATCAGCGCTGCGAATCCCACGCCGGTTCCCACCCAGCCATTGGCGGTAATTCCGGCTGCCAGATAACCGAGGAAACAGCACGCCGCTACGCACAGCACATACGGGATCTGGGTCGATACGTGGTTGATGTGGTGGCACTGGGCGCCAGCCGACGCAAGGATGGTCGTATCCGAGATCGGGGAAACATGGTCGCCGCAGACCGCACCTGCCAGAATCGAAGCCGTCACGATCGTAAGGCTGTTCATATTTTCAGCGCCAACCACCGCAAATGCAATCGGAAGCAGAATACCGAAGGTACCCCAGGACGTACCGGTCGAGAACGCCAGCCCCGCCGCGATGACGAACATCAGGGCCGGCATCAGGGAGCCGACCAGCGCATTGCCGCCCACTACCTCTTTGACATAGCCGCCGATGTTTAAGTAATCCGCACTGCAGATACCAGACAGAGTCCAGGCAAGGCACAGAATCATGATCGCCGGGATCATCGCCTTAACGCCGATCGTGAAGGATTCACAGAACTCATTGAACCGGATGACACGGCGGATCATGTAAAATGCAAAGATAAACACCAGTGTGAAGAAGGAACCAAGCACCAGGCTCAGTGCCGAATCACAGTTGGCGAACGCCTCGACCAGACCAACGCCGTCCAGGATGCCGCCTGTATACAGCATACCGCTGACGCAGAACGCAATCAGAACCAGGATCGGAAGAATCAGATCGATAACCTTTCCGTTGCCGGAGATCTCCATCGCCTCCGCCTCGACCGTCGTCTCTTTTCCGGTCTTTTTCACCTGTTCTTCATAGCGTTTCATCGCCGCGAAATCAAAATCGCCTGCTACCAAAAAGAGCATGAAGCAGATCGTGAGAAGCGCATACAGATTAAACGGAATCGTGTGAAGGAACAGACTGAAGCCGTCCACTCCGCTGTCCTCCGGAAGCGAAGAACCGACCGCTGCCGCCCAGCTTGAGATCGGCGCGATGATACAGATCGGCGCCGCCGTCGCATCGATGATGTAGGCTAACTTCGCACGTGTGATCTTGTGCTTGTCCGTCACCGGACGCATAACCGTGCCGACGGTCAGGCAGTTAAAATAGTCATCCACGAAAATCAGCATTCCGAGGAACATGGTTGCAAACAGCGCGCCCTTCTTCGTGCGGATCGCGTGGGACGCCCACTCACCATAAGCCTTCGACGCACCAGACTTTGTGATCAGTGCTACCACGATGCCGAGAAATGCCAGGAAAAGCAGAATGTTGACATTGCCCCCGATCTTCTCGCCCATGATCGCGATCATTGTTTCCACCGCATGAAGCGGATTTGGACCCGTAAATAAAAACGCGCCCGACATAATACCTATCAGCAGAGACAGGTACACCTCTTTCGTAATCAATGCAAGCGCAATGGCTACGATAGGCGGTATTAAAGAAAAAATCGTACCGCTCATAATTACCCCCTTATGGATTATCTGTACACATTCGGGCAAATTCTGCCCGTTTTTGAGCACACTATATCTACATAATAAATGTCCCCGGGCACTTTGTCCAGCGTCCGGGGACATTTTTTCATATTTTCTCTCTTTTTACTTTCTTTTCCTGCTTTTTACTCTGCTTTCTCCAGCTCTGCCAGTTCCAGAGCTGTCGCCTCGTATTTGGCAAGAATGACATTTTGAATCATGTCTCTGGTTTCCGAATTAATCGGGTGGGCAATATCCCGGTATTCTCCATCCGCAGCCTTACGGCTCGGCATAGCAATAAAAAGTCCTTTCTCTCCCTCAATAACCTTGATATCATGAACCACAAATTCATTGTCAAGTGTGATGGATACGATGGCTTTCATCTTACCTTCCTTCTCTATCCGCCGCACTCTTACGTCTGTAATCTGCATACCCATTTACCCCTTCCGTCTGTTCTTTGATGTACCCTATAATGTAAACCGCTCGTTCTTCTCAATGACAATCTTTACATCTTCCGGCGTACCGATGTGCGTCGTGTTGGCGCGGATCGTATCACGGCTCTCTACAATACAATTCTCAATCACTGTATTGTCCCCGATGTAAACATCATTTAAAATAACAGAATTCCGGATGATACAGTTATTGCCTACATATACCTTCTTAAACAGAACCGAGTTCTCCACCGTACCATTTAAGATACAGCCGCTGGATACCAGGCTGTTCTTGACATTTGCACCCGGATTGTATTTTGCCGGCGGAAGATCATCTACCTTGGAGTAGATCTCCGGGTATTCCTTGAAGAAATAGTGGCGTACATCCGGTTTTAGGAAATCCATGTTCGTCTTGTAGTACGAATCAACCGAAGCGATGTTGCTCCAGTAAGTTCCTAACTTATACGCGTAAATGCGTTTGAGGTTCTTATATCTGACTAAAATATCGGTAACAAAATCATACCGATCCTCTGCTGCACAGCGCTCCAGAAGTTCGATGAGCTGACGGCGGCGGATTACATAGATACCGCAGGAGATCATGCTGGAGGTCGCCAGCATCGGTTTTTCCTCAAAATCTGTGATACGTCCGTCATCATTTAACTTCACCAGACCGAAGCGGGTAACGTCCTCCTCCGGAGGCATCTCCTTGCATACTACGGTAATATCCGCTTTCTTTTCAATATGATACTCCAGTACCTTGCCGTAATCCAATTTATAGACACAGTCGCCGCCTGCAATGACCACATACGGCTCATGACTTTTCTTTAAGAAATCGAGGTTCTGATACAGCGCATCTGCGGTACCGCGGTACCAGTCGCTGCTCTCTGCCGTGATCGTCGGTGTGAATACATACATGCCGCCCTGCTTACGTCCGAAATCCCACCACTTGGAAGAACTCAAGTGCTCATTCAGGGAACGGGAGTTGTACTGCGTCAGTACCGCCACACTCTGGATGTGGGAATTGCTCATATTGCTCAGAGCAAAATCGACACTGCGGTAGCTGCCTGCGATAGGCATCGCTGCGATGGCTCTCTTATTGGATAATTCTCTCATTCTCTTGCTGTTGCCGCCAGCTAAAACAATCCCGATCGCTCTCATTGTATTCCACCTGCCTTTATGATATAATCGCCGCTCTCCAGCTCGCCGCCGTGATAATCGTCTGCCGTCGTCACACCGGAAATCGCTGTGTTCCGTCCTATCTTCACTCCATCCGGTATCACGGAGCGCTCTCCGATCGTTACCAGATCGAACTGATATACCTTCTTGTCGTACTTGCTCTCGGCATATTCTCCGACGCCGACCTCGGCATTCTCACCGATGGTAACGTCCTCCGCCACGATCGCCTTATCCACAACCGTGCCAGCGCCGATCGTCGTGCCCTTCATGATGATCGAATCACGGATCACCGCACCTTCTCCGATCGTAACGCCTGCTCCGATGACCGAGTTAATGACTTCGCCGTATACCTCGGTGCCCTCGCCGATGATACTGCGCTCTATCTTGGACTGCTCCGATATAAATTGTGGGGGAATAATATCGCTCTTCGTGTAAATCTTCCAGTATTCTTCATACAGGTTGAACTCCGGAATGATGTCGATCAGTTCCATGTTTGCCTCCCAGTAGGAGCCAAGGGTTCCGACATCTTTCCAGTAGCCGTTGTACTCGTATGCGAAGATACGTTTTCCAGCTGCATGGCAATACGGGATAATGTGCTTTCCAAAATCACATCCAGGCTCGTCCGAGAGCTTGATGAGCGCTTCCTTGAGCACCTTCCAGCTGAATATGTAAATACCCATGGAAGCTAAATTGCTGCGCGGATTCGCCGGTTTCTCCTCAAACTCCGTAATGCGGTTGTTGTCATCGGTTATAACGATACCGAAACGGCTTGCCTCCTCCATCGGAACCTGCATCGCCGCGATCGTCACATCCGCATTGTTTGCTTTGTGGTATTCCAGCATTACCTCGTAGTCCATCTTGTAGATGTGGTCGCCAGACAAAATCAGCACATACTCTGGATTGTACGTTTCCATGTATTCCAGATTCTGGTAGATCGCGTTCGCCGTACCGGTGTACCAATCGCTTCCTTTGCTCCGCTCATACGGCGGAAGTACCGTCACACCACCTACGTTGCGGTCCAGATCCCACGGAATACCGATTCCAATATGTGCATTCAGCCGCAGCGGCTGATACTGGGTCAGAACGCCTACCGTGTCCACTCCCGAATTGATACAGTTACTTAACGGAAAATCGATGATTCGATACTTTCCTCCGAAAGAAACCGCAGGTTTTGCTACTTTTTGAGTTAAGACACCCAGACGACTGCCCTGTCCGCCTGCCAACAGCATAGCTATCATTTCCTTTTTAATCACGATATCACCCCTCGATGCTCACATATAATGTGTATTTTAAACCTGTTTTTATTATAACATACTTCACGAAAATAGTGAACAAATTTTTAATAGAATTTGTCCCAATTTTGTACATTTTCCGACATTTTTCGTTCCTTTTACATAATATTTTCGTAATTCCGGGATGTGGAATCTGAGAGTGAACCTCCCGTGAACTGAAAAAAAGCCCTGAATCTGAGACACTTTTGACTCAAAAGCATTTCCGATTCAAGGCTTTTTTACTGTATACTCTTTCTCAATTCTTCCAGACTCATCGAATCTGCAATCCGCGGCAACTCCTCCTGTAAGATATGGACAAAGTCCTGTATATACATCGGATGCATCGCATTCCGATGGCTGACCAGCTCGATCTTTAACTCCCGTCCCAAGTTCCGGATCGGGAACATATAGAGTTCATCCTCCGGTTTACAGGTCTGATTGTGACGGTACGCGGCTGCCAGCAGCATTTTCGGGCACAGCGCCGCACAGATGCCGGACGCGCAGAGCAGAATCTGCGTCTCACTATCACTGATGTTATAGATGACATTAAGCTTTACATTATAACTGTCCAGATATTCCTGAATCGCATGGTTGACTTTTCCGGTCTTGAAACTCTGCGTAAACGGAATGTTGGAAAACCGTTTCAGATCAATCCCATCCTCCATCTGCCGGATCTCCTGCTTGCTAAATTCCCGCCTCAAAAGCTTGGCGGAGATAACCAGGATGATCTCATCCGTCGTCAGGGTCTGGATTTTATAATCCGGATGCGGTGACGTATTGACCCCGATAAATAAATCTACCTGTCCGTTCAACAGGCGTTCCTCCAGAATCTGTGTGTCCTCCTCCGTAAAGGATATATTTACCTTCGGGTAACACTGGTAATATCGCGGCAGCACACGGGGCAGTATGATCGGCGCGCGGGATGTACTGATTCCCAAGGTAAAACCGCCCACCGTCCCCTCCGCTATCCCCGCTAGACTCCGGCTCATACTCGTCTCCATAATCTGGATATTTAACAGGTTATGAAGCATGATCTCGCCAGCCTGTGTCAGACGGAATTTGGGACGCCGCTCAATCAACACGACATTATACTCTTTTTCCAGCCTCTTTATATGATCGCTGGCGCACTGCTGTGTAATATGAAGCTCATTTGCAGCTTTTGTAATACTCATTTCTCTGGCTACCACCAAAAAAACTTCGAATCCTATTTTCATTGTTTCCTCCGCCAGTTCTCAGTTCTATCTATTTTCTTATTCTAACCAAAAGGAGTCGTAAAAAAACAGCGCATTGACCTTTCAAGTCTCTTCTGCTGTCTTTTCACAGCCCCTTTTTCTTACGTATTTTTCTAATACTTAGTATCCGTACCCCATTAGTCTCGGAAGCCATGTGATGATTCCCGGTACATATGCAAATACAAACAGAAGCAATATTTCCGTCAAAAGGAACGGAAGCGCTCCCTTTACAATCTGTTTAAAATTCAAGCCTGAAATCGAAACCGCCGTAAACAGATTATATCCAAACGGAGGTGTTACGAATCCAACTACCAGGCAAATACAGAACAGCATACCGATGTGGAGTTCATTACATCCGAGTGCAATTCCAACCGGAATTAAAATTGGTGCCAGAATCAGAGTTGCCGCTACGTTATCCATCAGACAGCCTACAATTAAGAGCACTACAACTAGTACGAAGAGATAAAGTGCCTGGCTGCCACCTACGAAGCTGATAAATGCATTGGAAATCACGATTCCGATCTGGGATTTCGATACAACCCAGGAGAACAGGGACGCCGCCGCGATGATGAAATTGACCATTGTCGATGTTTTCAGGGAATTGATCAGGATCTTCGGTAAATCTTTTACTTTCAGTTCTTTCAATGCAAAACCCAGAATCAGCGCATAAACAATGCCGACCGCTGCGGATTCGGTTGGTGTAAAGATACCGCCATAAATACCGCCTAGAATCAGAACCGGAAGTCCCAGAGCGCCCAGCGCTTTCCAGAACAATTTCATGGATTCTTTAAAATCAAACTTCATCGTCTTCGCATGTTTCAGAACCTCCGGATTCCTGTATGCGAATACGACATTGACTAACGATAACGCCAGTGCGATAACAAGTCCCGGGACAACCCCTGCCATAAACATTGCCGGAATTGAAAGATTCATTGTAACTCCATAAATAATCATGGGAATACTCGGAGGAATGATTGGTCCCAATGCACCTGCCGATGCAACTAACCCCGCGCTCGTTTCTCTGGAATAACCTGCCTTCAGCATGGAAGGAAGCATAATTGAACCAATCGCTGCTACCGTCGCCGGACCAGAGCCCGTCAGCGCTGCAAAGATCGCACAACTGAATACGGTTACAATTCCAAGTCCGCCCGGAAGCCAGCCTAAAATACTCTTCGCCCAATCGGTCAGACGTTTGGAAATACCACCGAAATCCATCAGGTTTCCTACCAAGATAAACAGTGGGACTGCAAGCAGTGTGAAGGAGTTAAGACCGTAAATCAGCCGCTGTGCGACTACCAGCATACTTCCTCCCGTTGTCGCCAGATATGCCATTCCGGCAGAAAGGATTGCAAATGCAACCGGAATGCCTAAAAGCATCAGACCAAATAATACTACTAATACAAGTGTCATAATACCGGTTTATCCTCCTTTCTCTCTGTCGCTGATACGATCATCGCAATCGCTACAAATGCCTGGAACATCAGAAGGATTCCGCCGACTGCCACGGAGGAATTGATACACCACATCGGGACAGAAAGCGCGGTACTCAAGTTAGTTCTGGAGCTGTACGCAAGCTTTAAGCCTGCATACAGCATTACGGTTCCATCAAAAAAGATAACTAATTCAATGATAATATCGACAATTTTTCGAAGTGTTCCATGCATCAGATCCAGGATTGCTGTTACTGTAGCATGTCCGCTTCCCTCAATCAACAAGGAAGCGCCCAGCATATGCATCCAGATAAAACAGTACCGGGCAAGTTCTTCGCTCCATGACAGTGAATTATTCAGAATGAAGCGGAAAAACACCTGTGCCACACAGGCAACAATCAGGACAATAAAGATCACCATTCCTATGTAACTGACGCACTTATTAATTATGTCTGAAACCTGCTGTAATTTTTTCATGCTGTCAAACCCTCTTTCTGCAATCACCTCTCCGTGCCGGTCAGGGATTTAATCTGATCCACCCACTCAGAACCGATGTAGGATTCCATCTCGTCATAGCACGGCTGTACGGCACTCTGGAATGCCTCTGTATCTACATCCTCAGAGGATACAATCGTCATGCCCTGAGACGTCAGATCCGACTCCATCTTTTCAGCGGTTGCATCGTTGTTTTCACGTGTTTCTTTGGCTGCTTCCTGTGCTGCTTCTTTTAAGATCGCCTGATCTTCCTCAGATAAGGACTCATATACACTGGTAGAAATACATACCGGAAGTGGAGAATAAAACAGGTTTACATTATCAATGTATTTGCAGATATCCGGAAAACCGTTGGTATATAATACACTTAACGGTGCGTCACAGCCATCTACGGTACCCTGCTGCAGAGCGGTTAAAAGCTCGCCCCATGCCATCGGGGTTGCATTTACACCCAGCGCCTTATAAGCAGATAGGTAAATCTTTGTCTCCATGCAGCGGATCTTCAGTCCATTCAAATCGGACGGTGCTTTGATTTCTTTGTCCTTTGTACACAACTGACGGAATCCGCCCTCAGAAAATGCAAGACATGTAACGCCTGTTCCGTCCATATTGTCGATCAGGGACTGACCGAAATCGCCGTCTACGATCTCACGTGCCTGTGCCAAATCGCTAAAAATGAACGGAAGATCCAATGCACCGTTTGCCGATACATAAGAAGAAACATATGCATTCGTCATGACTGCCATGTCGCATGTTCCGGTCTGCATGCCTTCCCACATCTCCGGCTCGGAACCAAGCTGACTGCTCGCATACAGGTTGACCGCAATTCTGCCCTCGGATTTTTCTTCCACGATCTCTTTGAATTTGGTTGCTGTAAAGTGATACGGATCATCTGCGTTTGCTGCGGTCGTATAACCGATGCTGAGTGTTGTCTCGGCATTCGGGTTAGCGGTGTTCTCGACTGCCGCCTGTGTTCCTGCCGCCGCTGCCTGTGTGGTACCACCTGCCTGTCCGCCGCCGCACGCTGTCATGCTGAGCGCTGTCACTGCTGCTAATGCCCCTGCCAATACTCTGTCTTTCCTCATAATGTAAAATCCTCCTTCTAAAAAATGTGCATTTATATAAATTTATCTGCATACCACTTCTTCCGGTACCTTCTGGACCATGTCCCGTATCTGTGCTTCCGCAATCCCACAGGTCAGCATCACGGCGATAAACCGTTTCAATTCCGAAACGGGTGTCGGCGCCCCTTTCTGCCCGCGGTCCGTTGCCAGATATACGTGTCCACTTCCAACGGTCCGAATCGTCTCTGCCATCTCTTCCGGCATCACACTTTTCTGTGCCAGATTAAACCAGTTCTTCTCAATCACAACCCCCAGCTTCGCCAGTTCCGCCTGATCGTCTCTTCCTATCCTCGTCCTTGGAAACTCTGGATGTGTCAAAATCATATTGACCCCCCGTTTCCGTCCTTCCCTGCATAAAATCAGGGATTCCTCCGGGCTGATATGTCCTGTTGCCAGAAATGCGTCTTTTTCCTTGATAGCATCCATGATGTCGTAGACGCATTCTTTTAATGTTCCATCCTGTTCCAGAATGGTAATACCCCTGCGGTCGAAGAAATCTCCCTCCATGTTTCCGAATACTAGGCTGTTTTTCGCATCCCGGGTCGGCATCCATACAATTTTTGCCCCCGCCCGCAATGCATTTTTCACCGCGTATACATTCAAGCCGCCCGCCGGGCAGTTGAGGCAGAGCCCGCCATACGCTTTTGCCTTACAGCCGCTGTAGCGGTTGATCAGTTCTGCCCGCAAAGCCGTTGATTCATAATGACTTTTCAGCATCACTCCCGCCATTCCTGCCGCGTCTGCCTCCCGGATCAACTGGAATCCATCCAATTCTCTCGGAAAAACAGAGGGCGATGAATGTACATGTAAATCGTACGCACCTTTCAGAAGCTCTTCCGCTTTTTTATTTGCGTCAAGTTCAGTCATAATTCTTCTGTCTACACCCTTTCCGTTTGATAGACTCTTTGAAAGTATTCCGCGGTTTTCTTTCTTTATCCCCATTCTAACACCGGGCATTTGTCTCTGTAAAACAAGTATTCACAGAGTTGACACAATACCCAGCTTGTTTTCTGCCCTTTCCTTCTGTTTTTGCATTTGTTTCTGTTAATTTTTAAAGCTGTCACTTTTTATACGGGCAGGTTTCTTCCCCTAGCAAATTTCCCTCCGTCCCTTGAATCTACAAGAAAAATACAGTATAATGAAAGTTAAACACGGTCTGCACACTGCAGGGCAGTCCGCATGAGAAAGTTTATTTTGCAAAATAAGGAGTTTACTGAGATGAATTTAACCACTGTAAGAGAAATTTACCGTTCCAGAGAGACGTATCTGGACAAAGAAGTTCAGATCGGCGGCTGGGTACGAAGCGTGCGCGGTTCCAAGAACTTTGGCTTCATCGTTGTGAGCGATGGCAGCTACTTTGAGACACTTCAGGTTGTTTACCATGATACAATGCCGAACTTTGCGGAGATCTCCAAGTTAAACGTAGGCGCATCCATTATCGTAAAAGGTACCCTGGTTGCGACCCCGGAGGCAAAGCAGCCGTTCGAGATTCAGGCGACCGAGGTAGCCGTTGAGGGACCGTCCGCTTCGGATTATCCGCTTCAGAAGAAACGCCACAGCCTTGAGTATCTGCGTACCATCTCCCACCTGCGACCGAGAACCAACACTTTCCAGGCTGTGTTCCGTGTACGTTCCCTGGCAGCTTACGCGATCCATCAGTATTTCCAGGAGCGCGATTTCGTGTATGTCCACACTCCACTGATTACCGCAAGTGACTGCGAGGGCGCCGGTGAGATGTTCCAGGTTACCACGATGGATCTGAACAATGTTCCGAAAAAGGACGACGGCACGGTTGACTACTCTCAGGATTTCTTCGGAAAACCAACTAACTTAACTGTCAGCGGTCAGTTAAACGGCGAGACCTACGCGATGGCATTCCGCAATATCTACACCTTCGGACCGACCTTCCGCGCAGAGAACTCCAACACGACCCGTCATGCAGCTGAGTTCTGGATGATCGAGCCGGAGATGGCATTTGCGGATCTGAACGACAACATGGAAGTTGCCGAGGATATGTTAAAATATGTCATCCGCTACGTCTTAGAGCACGCACCGGAAGAGATGAATTTCTTCAACCAGTTCATCGACAAGGGACTCCTTGACCGCTTAAACCACGTATTAAATTCCGAATTCGGTCATGTAACCTACACAGAGGCTGTCCGCATCCTCGAAGAGCACAACGACGAATTCGACTACAAGGTATTCTGGGGCTGTGACTTACAGACCGAGCATGAGCGCTACTTAACCGAGAAGATCTTCCAGAAACCGGTCTTCGTTACCGATTATCCGAAGGAGATCAAGGCATTCTACATGAAGATGAACGAGGACGGCAAGACCGTTGCAGCGATGGACTGTCTCGTACCGGGCATCGGCGAGATCATCGGCGGCAGCCAGCGTGAGGACAGCTTAGAGAAGTTAGAGGCGCGTATGGACGAGCTTGGACTTAAAAAGGAGGACTACGATTTCTATCTGGATCTGCGTAAATACGGTTCCGCAAGACACTCCGGATTTGGTCTTGGATTCGAGCGCTGCGTGATGTACTTAACCGGCGTTTCCAACATCCGCGATGTCATCCCGTTCCCGAGAACCGTAAACAACTGTGAACTGTAAACAATAAGTAACTATGGGGCTGTCGCAAATACTGGAATCTGCTTTCTGCTATTTGCAGCAGTCCCTTTTCTATTATTATTTCAATATGTACATACGGAGTGACAGACTCCTGAAAGGGGGAGAGAATGTGAAATTTATCCATACCGGCGATATCCACTGGGGCATGTCCCCGGACAGCGACAAGCCTTGGAGCCGGGAGCGCAGCCGCGATATCCGCGATACGTTTACCGCCATCATCGCCAAGGCAAAGGAGCTGCGCGTGGACTGCCTGTTCATCGCGGGGGATCTGTTCCACCGCCAGCCGCTGCTGCGCGACCTGAAAGAGGTCAATTACCTGTTTTCCACGATCCCGCAAACACAGGTTGTCATCATCGCGGGCAATCACGACCGGATCCGCAAAAATTCAGCTGTTTTAAGCTTTTCCTGGGCTTCCAACGTGACGTTTCTGGAAAGTGAGGATGTCTCATCCGTCTATTTTGAGGATATCAACACCGAGGTGACCGGCTTTTCTTACTATACTGCGGAGATCCCGGAGCCGCGCCTCGATACTCTTGAAGCGCCGGAGGATGGAAAAATCCACATTCTGCTGGGGCACGGCGGCGACGCGAACCACGTCCCGATTGACCGGGCGGCGCTGGCTTCCTCCGGATTTTCGTATATCGCACTGGGGCACATCCACAGGCCAGAGATCCTACTGGACAAAAAGATGGCATACTGCGGTTCCCCGGAGCCGCTTGATAAGACCGAGACCGGCAGGCACGGCATCCTTTACGGCGAGATCGACCCGGAAAGCGGTCAGGTAACGACACTGGACTTTATTCCGATGGCGAAGCTCCGCTACATCCCGCTCATCGTCCGCGTCACGCCGGATACGACCAACACGGAGCTGTACTTAAAAATCGCCCATGAGATCGAACAGCGCGGCAATGACAATATTTTCCGCTTCAAGGTGCAGGGCATGCGCGATCCCGATATTTCCTTCGATCTGGACGCCTTAAAGCTGCGTTTCCGCATCGCGGATATCATCGATGAGACGGAACCGCAATACGATTTTTCCGCCCTGTTTGCCGAGCATCCAAGCGATATGATCGGCTTTTACATCCAAGCACTGAAAAAACCGGACATGAGTCCGGTGGAGAAAAAGGCGCTGTTTTACGGCATCCACGCCCTGCTTCTCACCACCGATGAAAGGAGTTAGCTTCCATGCGTTTTCTTGATCTTTATATCAGTGGGTTTGGAAAATTTCATGACACAGCCGTCTCCTTTGAGGATGGGTTAAACGTCATTTACGGTAAAAATGAAGCCGGCAAATCCACGATCCACACCTTTATCCGCGGCATGCTCTTCGGCATCGAGCGTCAGAGGGGGCGCGCCGCCAGAAACGACATCTACAGCAAATATGAGCCGTGGGAAAACAGCGGCACCTACGAGGGGCAGCTCCGGCTTGAATCCGACGACGGCACCATTTACCGGATCGAGCGCTCGTTCCAGAAAAATAAGAAGGAATTTACCGTCATCAACGAGACGACCGGACGCGAGGAACCGGACGGCCGCGCCGTTTTGCAGGAAATTTTGGGCGGCATGAGTGAAACCATGTACAACAACACCATCAGCATCAGCCAGTTAAAGAGTGCGACCGATGAAGGCATGGTTTCAGAACTGAAAAACTATATTGCTAACATGAATACCTCTGGCAATATGGCGCTCAATATCACTAAGGCGACCGCCTATCTGAAAAATCAGCGCAAACAATTTGAATCCCAGTTAAGCCCGGAGGCTTCGGTCAACTATACCTCCCTTCTTAGCGAGATCCGCGCGCTGGAACGCGAGCTTTCTTCGCCAAAATATGAGAATCAGTTACAGGAATACTCAAAACTGCGTGACTCGGTCCGAAATGAACTGGAACATCAGAAAATAGAAAAAGAAGATTTATCCGACCGGCTGCAGAAGAGCCGTCAGGTACTGGATGAGTTTTCCTTTACGGACGAGGCGTCCATCGAGGCGTACCGCAGTCAGGCTGAAACACTCTACCAGGACTATCAGCATGCACAGGTGTCTTCCTCCAGCAAGGGATCCCGGTTTTTCCAGGTGTTTTTCTTTGTCGCAGCAGCAATTTGCGCTATCTGCGCGGCATACTGCGGATATCTGGCGTTCTTCCCGCTTCCGTCCCCGTGGCTGGGAGCTGGTCCCACCGCCCTCATATTTGGCGTCGCCGCTCTTGTGCTTCTCATGCTGGGAATCTGCGTCACACGGCACCGGAGCCGCCGCAGGCAGGAGGCGGAGAAAAGTGCCTCTGTTTTATCGGAGATTTTGCGCCGCCACCTGGGCGAATCCGAGATTTCGGATGAATCCATGAAGCTTTTGTCCCAGCGGCTGGACCGCTTCATCACGCTCTGCCACGCCGTTACAAACTCGGAGGATTCACTGGTAAAACGTTCCGAACAGATCTCGGCGCTGATGGCAAAGCAGAATGACTGCAGCCTTGTCATCGAGGAACAACAGCGCGTCCAGTGGGAGTTAGAGAAAAAGCTGGAGCACCTATCTGCCTGCAAAGACCGGGCAGCGGCGCTCAAACACATTTTAAATGAAAATGAGCGCATCCATCAGGAGATCGCCTCCGTGGATCTGGCGCTTGATACCTTAAAAGAGCTTTCCACGACCATCCGGGATTCTTTCGGCCTGTACTTAAATAAGACTGCGTCCGACCTGATCGCCGGAATTACCGGCGGAATTTATTCCAGCATCAGCATCGATGAGAACTTGAATGCGTTTTTAAATACCCGCCGGAAGCTGATCCCGCTTGAACAGGTCAGCAGCGGCACCGCCGACCAGATCTATCTGGCGCTGCGCCTCGCCGCCGCCCACTTTATCCAGGGCGATGCAGACCGGCTGCCGCTCATCTTTGACGACAGCTTCGTCCTCTACGACGACGAGCGCCTGAGAACCGTCCTCAAATGGCTGCCAACCGCCTATTCCGGGCAGATTCTTGTATTTACTTGTCATGAGAGGGAGATGCGGGTGCTGAAGGCGGAAGGAGCTGCGGTGCATGAAGTGCGGTTGTAGGACTCCTTTCATACATAACCGTGACATTGCCTGTTTCCTATGACATTAAAAAGAACGCCATTTTCTGACATGTATTGGTCCGGAAATGACGTTCTTTTTGTTTCTATTTTAAAGGTCTATTTTTAGTCCCGTATTCCCGCCCGATACTTCGCCAGCAGCTTATTGATACGTCCAGTCGGATTTAACAGCTCGCTTAAGGAGGCATCGTGGTTCAGGTTATCGATGATGAGCGCGATGTATTTGCTCATATCGACGCTGATATAGTACGGTCTGGAGAGAAGCTCCGGTGTCTGGTATACCAGGTTGGTGGTCAGGACGCGGTCGATCAGACCGTTCTCATAGTACTCGTCAAACTTCTGCAGTCCGTTGGTAAACAGACCGAAGGTCGCGCATACGAATACCTTTCTCGCCTTGCGGCTCTTTAATTCCTTCGCTACATCTAACATGCTCTCGCCAGAGGAGATCATATCATCGATGATCAGGACATCCTTGCCCTCTACGCTGGATCCCAAGAACTCATGGGCAACGATCGGATTGCGTCCGTTGACGATCCTGGTGTAATCGCGGCGTTTGTAGAACATACCCATGTCGAGTCCCAGCACGTTGGAGAAGAAGACAGCGCGGGACATACCGCCCTCATCCGGGCTGATGACCATCATGTGATCGCTGTCAATCTCCAGCTCTTTCTCATTTTTCAGCAGATATTTGATAAACTGGTAAATCGGCTGAACGGTCTCAAAACCCTTGAGCGGAATTGCGTTCTGGACACGCGGATCGTGTGCGTCAAAGGTAATGATATTCTCAACGCCCATATCTACCAGCTCCTCCAGTGCCAGCGCGCAGTCTAAGGACTCACGGCCGGAGCGCTTATGCTGGCGGCTCTCATACAGGAACGGCATGATTACGTTGATACGGCGTGCCTTTCCGCCTGCTGCCGCAATGACACGTTTCAGATCCTGATAATGATCATCCGGGGACATATGGTTTACCATGCCGCACAGAGAATATGTCTGGCTGTAGTTGCAGACATCCACGATCAGATATAGATCATCGCCGCGCACCGACGCCTTGATCTCGCCCTTTGCCTCGCCGGAACCAAATCTCGGTGTGTTTGCCCCGATGATGTAGGAGTCTCTCTGATAACCTGAAAATGCGATCGACGTCTTGTGCTCGCTCTCGCGCTCATTTCTCCAGTCCACCAGATATTTGTCTACCTTACCTACCAGTTCCTCACATCCCTTTAATGGAATCAGTCCCAGCGGACCTACCGGTATCGTCTCAATGATTTTCTCTTCGTACAGCATTTTCCATTTTCCTCCAGCCTGTTTACTCTCTGTTAATTCGCTTTTTTTGCATATGTTAGCGCATTCTAACGTCTCTTTTATATCATTATGTCCCTTATAAGTCAACCCATTACCGGTTTTCCAGCTTTTTTCGTATCCGGATATCCTCGCCGTAGAGCGGAATGATCTGATACTGGCTTATGATCCGTGACATGACGCGATCGGTAAACTCGTCGCGCATCTCATTGACCGGCAGATTGGTGGAAATGATCGTGCCTTTCTTCCGGTTTAAGCGCTCGTTGACCACATAGAAGAGCTGGGAAGTCGTAAACGTATTCACCAGTTCCGTCCCCAGATCGTCGATGATCAGCAGATCGCACTCTAATAAATACTGGGAGCGGTCGCGATCCTCATCGGTCGCATCGTTTGCGAAGCGATCCCTTGAAAATATCTCATACATCTCCACCGCCGGGAGATACACGACGCTGAAACAGCGCTCAATCAGCTCTTTCGCGATGCAGTTGCTTAAAAACGTCTTTCCAAGCCCCGTTTTTCCGGTAAATAAGATATTTCCCTTTTCTTCTTTAAATCCGTCCACATAGCGGTGGCAGAACGCCGTCACCTGCTCCATATACGCGCGGGCAGTCTTGCCGCTACGCGGATCGATCTTCGTGTCATCAAAATAATCATAGGAAAAATGAGAAAAATTCTCCCGCTCCAGCACTTCCCGGATATTCGACTGGGCGTATAACAGATCGATCTCCCGCTGACGGAAACAGTGGCATTTTATGCCGTCTTTGTACCCGGTATCCTTACAGTCCGGACAATTATACTGCATCTCCAGATAGTCCGCCGGATAGCCGTAGGCGCTCATCAGCACCTGACGCTGCTCTTTCAGGTCTGCGATTGTCCCTCGCAAACGTTTCACCGCGTCCGCATCGCCCGCCAGAAGCTCTTTCGCGCTCTTGACCGCCGCGGCGGCGATCGCATCGTTCATCTCCCGGACCGCTGGTATTTTCTCATAGACCTCGTCAACCCGCGCGTCCAGCTCATGTTTCTTCTGAAGCTGTGTCCGGTTATAAACACGCATGATCGATTCATACTGCGAATTACTGAGTGCCATCGTCCCCTCCTGTCTTCTGCGCTCCGTTTATCATGCTCCATACCATCTCGTCGTAATCATATCCGTGTTCCTCCAGATTGTGGAACCGGTTGGAAGAACGGCTGCTGCCTGCAGACGCCTGCCGGCGCTTCGCCCCGCCTTCTTCCTTCCGTTTTTTATCTAGCTCTGACACATCCCGGAAGCTCTTGACCCCGGCATTTTTCCAATCCCGCAGGATCTTGTCTGCATAGTCAAACGACGGTTTATGTATCTGCCGGATCGTGCGGCTGCACGCCTCGACGATCAGCTCGCGCGTGAAACCGTACTCCCAGAACCATTTTTCGATAAATTCACTCTCGACCTCCGCCGGGCTCCGGTCCGAAAGCCCCATCGCCCGCATAACCGCGAATGAACCCTTCGTGTAGCCCCTGCCGCTCGCTTTCGCCTGTTCCACATCCTTGATGCCGCGCTTATGCCAGCCGAGCGCCACCTTTTCCATATAGCGCAGGCTGGTGTGGTGGTTCTGCACGCAGTACTCAATCAGGTATTCCAGCAATTCCCCGGAAAATCCCAGATTCGAATAGAGATTTCCAAGAATCTGGCAGTCCGTCGGTGTGAGCAGCTTGTTTAAATACTGCTGGGCAATATAAATGAGCTGCTTAAACGACTCATTCGAGGTCAGGCGTGACATATCGCAGGCTGCGGCTTCCCGCGCGGCAGTTTTTGTAGATGGCGCAAAGGAACCAGCGCCTGCCAGGGATTCCGTTGAAGCGGAAACCGGCGAAATTTGCTGTCCCGGCGTCTCCTGAAACGATCGCTGTGCCTCTTCACCGACTTCCGTTCCCAGCACCCCGGCTCTCTGCCAGTATGCCAGCGCGCGCTGCACGTCCGCCTCCGTGTGATTGAGCGCGTCCGCGATCTGTCCGATCGAGACTTCCTCCTGCTGGTGGCGGAGCAGGTACAGATATACCTTCACATATTCTCCACTGGCCCCCGCCATATATGTATCAATAAATACGTCCGGAACCGGCGTCGCGCCCACCGCCAGCCGGTTTTTGAGTCCTATTCCCATCTTCTAACTTCCCTCTTAGCCATTCTGTGTCCTCACATTTCCTGTTACCATTTATCTATCAGCTGTCTGCGGCTGTGTGAACCATTCAAACTGCTGTATTTTACTTTTATTTTGAAATATTCTCTATTTCTTCCATCCAAATTTTCCTGTTTTCTTACTTTTCCACCGTTTTGATTTTGTTTCCGGACTTTTCCACAATTTTGCTCCGGACAAGACAGTTTTCATCCATTTATCACAGGCTCACTGCGTCTGTTCCTATCATAACATACCTTTTTTTAAAAAGAAATACTCCTAATTATGGTTCGCGGCCGACACTTTTAGACCAATTTTTCCACTATTTTGATTGTGGATAATGTGGATAATGTGGAAAAAGCCTTCAAAAATCCTCAAAAAATAACCCTTCCTCCGACAAAATCCTTATTTTATCAACATTTTCGGCATTTCCCCATTTCCGCATTTAGGCGCAAAAAATCCACATAGTTCCTTTACATAATATGTTGAAAACTATGTGGATAATGTGGATAACTATATGTACACTCAGAGCGCATCTATTTCGCAAGGAGGTTTTCCCCTACATTTACAACGTCTCCGGCGCCCATGGTTATCAACAGGTCGCCCTGTGTACAATGTTCCATGACAAATTTTTCTATTTCATCGAATGTCGGCAGATACCAGGCTTCTTTTCCTTTTTCTTTTAGAAGCTTCACGATATCCTCCGAGCTGATGCCCAGTGTGTCGGTCTCGCGCGCCGCGTAGATATCCGCCAGAATGACCTTATCTGCCAGTGCAAGCGCCTCCGCAAACTGCGGCAGAAATGCCTTCGTCCGCGTGTAGGTGTGCGGCTGGAAGATGCACCAGAGCGTCTTGTGCGGATAATTCTGCGCGGTCTTCAAGGTCGCCTCAATCTCATGCGGATGATGGGCGTAGTCATCGATGATGGTAAATCCATTTACCTCGCCTTTTTTCTCAAACCGGCGGTTCGTTCCGGTAAAATGTGCCAGTCCCGCACGGATGGAATCCATGGAGATACCATTTTCCAGGGAAACTGCAATAGCTGCCAGCGCATTATATACATTGTGCTCACCTGCCACACCGAGCGTCAGGCGCTCTTTCTTCTCGCCGCCGATATAAAGGTCGAAGGACGGATGCGCGTAAGCGTCATACTGGATATCACCAGCGCTGTAATCGTTGCCGCGGCTGTGACCGAAAGTAATGACCTTGCCTTTTACCGCTTCTATGATCTCCTGATAGTTCTCGATATCGCCGTTGATGACAACCGCGCCCTGAGCCGGTACGCGCTCGGCAAACAGCTTGAAGGAGCGGCGGATATCCGCCAGATCCTTGAAGAAATCGAGATGATCTTCTTCTATATTAAGGATGACCGCCATCGTCGGGTAAAAGGATAGGAAGCTGTTGGTATACTCACACGCCTCTGTCACGAAAAATTCCGGTCCGCCGACACGGATGTTGCCGCCGATCGCCGGAAGGATGCCGCCGACCGAGATCGTCGGGTCATTTTTCGCCTGCAAGAAAATCTCCGTCACCATCGAAGTGGTTGTCGTTTTGCCGTGTGTTCCGGCAATCGCGATCGCATTTTTATAGTTCCGCATCATCTCGCCCAAGAGTTCCGCACGGGTCAGCATCGGGATGCCGCGCCGTTTTACTTCCTGAAATTCCGGGTTATCCGGGTGAATCGCCGCCGTGTAGACTACCACATCGATGCCATCCTGGATATTCTCCGCTTTCTGTCCGATATATACCTTCGCGCCGCGCGCCTCCAGGTTATCGGTCAGCTCCGAACGGTGTGCGTCCGAGCCGGACACAGTGAATCCCTCGTCCATCAAAATCTCTGCCAGTCCGCTCATGCTGATACCGCCGATTCCGATGAAATGGACGGATTCTGGTTTATTAAAATCAATCTGATATACATTCTCACTCATATTTGTGCATTCCTTCCCCGCCGCAGGCGGTTTTTGTTTTCGCAGACGCCATAGAAAAACGATATGGAACCGCGAGGCATTGTGTTTTCACGTCCTTTTAATTTAACTTCTTTTACATGAAATTGTCAATATAAGGCAAAAAAAAATAAAAGATACACGCCAGCCATCGCACTGCGATCCGTCTGTAACGTGCATCTTTTATATCATTTAAGTTATGTCTTTTTCTTAGCGTCCCGTTGCCAGACACTTGCCGAACAGCATGGTTTTATAACGGTTTAACGCCGCCAGAAGAATGCTTCCCAGCACGCCGATTGCCAGCACCTCGCCGATCCCGACGGTCAGCATCATGAACGGAATCAGATCCTCAGAGCCGTATGCAAACCGGAGCACCCACGGTACAATGATCGTGTTGGCCAGGATCGGCGGTACACATACTAAAACCTTACTCTTGCGGAGCGCATAGGAGCCGACTGCCCCGATCAGGGTTGCCAGGCTTCCGAATACGATATCCAGTCCGGCTGCCCCGCAGAACAGATTGGATAAAAAGCATCCGACAAAGAGTCCCGGAATCGCTGCCGGGGTAAAGAACGGCAGGATGCAGAGTGCTTCCGAAATACGGAACTGCACTGGTCCGAAGCTGATCGGTTGGAATGCCATCGTCAGCGCTACGTAGATGGCCGCGATCGCCGCGCCATACGCCAGAAAATACGTGTTTTTCAGGTTGTTTTCTTTCATATTCAATTCTCCTTTAGTTTTGTTTTACGAGTGGAAGGTCACGAACACTCGATTCATTTTACGCCGGAAATCGGCGGCAGCCCTGTAAGACCTTGTTTTTGCGGGCTTTGCAACGGGTATGAGTATAACATAGAGCAGATAGAAATACAAGTTTTCTTTTCGCTTATCGCCACTGCAAGTTCTGCCACTTTGCCATAAAAAAGCACTTTCCCTTTCTTTCTATCTCCTGTATAATAGAATCTACGTGATTTTGTGCCGGATGCTGCACAGACAGCTGAATCATTCGGGAGATATTGCATTTGCACATTTGACTCAGCTCCCCGACACTCGTCAACCCCATTTCATCATCACAAAGGAAGTATGTATTTTATGAAAGCACTCTATGAACGCTGGACAGCCATCAGCCTGCCTAAACGAATTCTGGGCGGCATGATTCTCGGCGCTGTTCTGGGAATGATGATTCCGCAGGCAGTCGGACTCTCAATCCTTGGAAATCTATTTGTCAACGCATTAAAGGGCATCGCGCCCCTGCTCGTATTTTTCCTTGTTATCAGTTCCCTCTGCCAGGCAAAGCAGAGCCACGGCGGCATCATCCGCACCGTTGTCTGCCTTTACCTGTTCAACACACTGCTCGGCGCTGTGATCGCGGTCGTCGCAAGTAAACTGTTCCCGATCACCCTGACACTTGCACAGGCTGCAGAAGAAACCTCTGCCCCGCAGGGAATCGCAGAAGTCCTGCAGACACTTTTATTAAATGTCGTAAAGAACCCGATCACCTCCATCGCAGAGGCAAACTACATCGGTATCCTGGCGTGGGCGGTTCTCTTCGGCGTGGCGATGCGCGGCGCCAGCGAACGCACGAAAGAAATTATGGACAATTTTGCGGCGGCACTGTCCAAGGTTGTTACCTGGATCATCAACTTTGCCCCGTTCGGTATTCTCGGACTTGTGTTTGACACTGTATCCACCAACGGTTTACAGGTATTTACCGAATATGGACGGCTTCTCGCCGTGCTGGTTGGCTCGATGCTGTTTATCTACTTCGTAACCAACCCGATTCTCGTATACTGGTGCATCCACCAAAACCCGTTCCCGCTGATTTTCAAGTGTCTGAAACGAAGCGCGGTCACCGCCTTCTTTACCCGGAGCTCAGCGGCAAATATCCCGATCAACATGGAAGTCTGCGAGGAAATGGGACTGGACAAAAATACCTACTCTGTTACCATCCCGCTCGGTGCGACCATCAATATGAACGGTGCGGCTGTTACCATCACCGTCATGACGCTGGCGGCAGCCAATACACTGGGAATTCCGGTGGATATTCCGACCGCCATCATTTTAAGCGTCCTGTCGGCACTTTCCGCCTGCGGCGCATCCGGTGTTGCCGGTGGTTCCCTGCTTTTAATTCCGCTTGCCTGCTCCTTGTTTGGCATCTCCAGCGATGTCGCCATGCAGGTCATCGGTGTTGGATTTATCATCGGCGTGGTGCAGGATTCCGTCGAGACCGCCCTCAACTCCTCCTGCGACCTGCTGCTCTCAGCGGCAGCCCAGTTCCGGGAGTGGAGAAAAGAAGGCCGGGAGATTACCTATTAATTTAAATACTTAAACTCAAAAATCCCTGGTGCTGTATACACCGGGGATTTTCTTTTGCAATGCGATTATCCTATACAGTAAAAAGCGGTTAGACTCTCTCCAACCGCTTTTTTCATATCAGAATCACAGACCTTATTTATTCTTCTCGTAAATAATCCAAAGCCCCCTCAGCAGCAGCTCATCATCCAGCTCGATGTGGTGACGGCACAGCGGAATGATCCGCTTCGCCAGTCCGCCCGTCGCTACGATAGTTGCCTCCTGTCCAAGCTCTTCCTGGATCCGGTCTACCATACCGTCGATGCAGGACGCATTGCCATAGAGCGCGCCGCTCTGCATACATTCAACCGTATTCTTGCCGATCAGGCGCTTTGGCGGGTCAAGGCTGATGCGCGGAAGCTGGGCGGTCCGGCTGGTCAGGGAATTCATCGATACACCTATTCCCGGCAGAATCATGCCGCCGATGTACTGCTTGTTCTCATTCACCACACAAATGGTGGTTGCCGTTCCCATATCGATCAGAATGAGCGGCACCGGATACCGGTTGATTCCCGCGACGGCACCGACGATCAGATCGGTACCGACGGAGGACGGATTGTCCATCAGCACTTCCAGACCGATATTCATATCCACATTGACGACCAGAGCTTCCTGCCCCGTCACCTTGCGGATCGCCTCCCGCATCAGGGATGTAACCGGCGGCACTACCGAACCGATGATCGCGCCGGTGATCTCACTTACCTTGATTTCCCGCAGCTCCAGCACCATTTTCAGGGAAATCGCATAGTCAAGCTCTGTTTTCCCGCTGTCTGTCGCCATCCGCTCGGTAAAGAGAATTTCCCCATCCGCAATACAACCGAGAACCACATTCGTATTTCCGATATCCAATGCCAAAATCATACTGTCTTACCCCCTGCTTTTTTCCAGAGCCGGTACAAATTTTGCCCGGTAAAGTGCTGCGCCGACTGCACCGGTGAGGATTGTGGACGATACCATTTCGCATACTGCATTGATTCCTACGAAACCGCATACGAACAGGATAATATTTTTTCCGCCGATCAGCCCCTGCATATATTCGGTATTGCCAAACAGAACCACTAAAGCCGTCATAAAGAAAACTGTATTTAAAAACGCGGAACAGAATCCGGTTACCAGACTCGCCATGTACGCATCGGTTCTGCGGCGTACAAACTGGAAAATGTAGCCTAACAGAAGACCATCCAGCATACGCGGAACGAATCTCTGTACAAATGCCAGAAACGGGTTAATGCTGAAAAGCATCGCGCCCATCGCACTGCTGCCGCCGATGCCGATGCACTGTAAAAAGCTGGTCATGCCGAAGACTGCACCGATCGCTGCGCCGCCTGCCGGTCCCAGTGTGATCGCCGCAATCGCAACCGGAATCACATTAAATGTAATCGCCAGCGGCCCAATATTCAGATATCCGAGGGGAGTGTACGCCATCAGCAGAAGAATGCCGGTCATAAGACCTAAGATGACAAGTTTAGATGTGTTGTTTGTTGTGTTCATGAAATTTTCCTCCTTGTTATTATTCCCGTTCGAAAAACCTGCTGCACCTTCTGTTCACC
Organism: Clostridium sp. TF11-13AC; assembly: GCF_003481065.1. NCBI lineage: Bacteria > Bacillati > Bacillota > Clostridia > Eubacteriales > Clostridiaceae > Clostridium > Clostridium sp. TF11-13AC. Next base: position 112,682 of record NZ_QUKJ01000006.1, on the reverse strand, counting down.
AGACTGCCGCTTACCTGCGCCAATATCATGTGCATAAAATCCGTACAAATTCTGTTCTTTCCGGCGATACCATCCAGAAAAGCCGCGAGCCAGGGCATTTTAATTCCCCGTCTCTTCCGGTATGATTCTCCATCTCAGATACAGATCCGTATGCAGATACGCACATTCCGGCAGAAGTTTCTTTCTTCTGCCGCTTTCCGCAGATTTGCTGCCAGCACGTTCGGTGCCTGTTTTCTATGGGATACAATACAACTGCTGCCGCCTGTCCCTGTTCACATCTAGTGAAAACCAGGTCAGCCAGCAGACACCTCCACACTATATCACATCACTTTTCAACATACAACCAACAATTCTACCAGAATATGTGCTGTTTTTTATTGTCTTTTCACAAAATACATGTTTCTTTCCTCTCCTGTTATGTGCGCTTACCAAAGACCCCAACAGAGAACGGAAGCCAAAAAAGGTTTACAATTTTTCCTCCAGATGCTATGCTGTTCGAAAATGACCCAGAAAACCAGAGTGCAAACCGAAAGGATATGTATTATGTTAACCGAAAAAACAATTATTTTGGGAGTAACCGGCGGAATCGCCGCATACAAGGCGGCAAACCTTGCCAGCCTTTTAAAGAAACAGCACGCCGATGTGCATGTCATCATGACAAAAAATGCGATGGAGTTTATTACTCCACTGACGTTTGAAACCCTGACCGTCAATAAATGCCTGACAGATACCTTTGACCGGAATTTTAAATTTGAAGTAGAGCACGTGGAACTGGCAAAGAAAGCCGACCTCGCGATCATCGCCCCGGCGACTGCCAATGTCTGCGCCAAGCTGGCACACGGGCTCGCTGATGATATGCTGACGACCACGCTCTTGGCCTGCCAGTGCCCGCGCATCATTGCTCCGGCGATGAACACACGGATGTATGAGAATCCTATTACCCAAGATAATCTCCACCTGTTAGAACATTACGGCTTTACCATCATCGAACCGGCAAGCGGTCTGCTCGCCTGCGGCGATTCCGGAAAGGGCAAATTCCCGGATGAGGGGCTGATCCTGGAATATATTCTCCGCGCGATCGCCTACCCGAAGGATCTCGCCGGAAAGAAGATCCTTGTGACCGCCGGTCCGACCCAGGAAGCGGTCGATCCGGTGCGCTACCTCACGAACCATTCGACCGGAAAAATGGGCTATGCGCTGGCACGGATGGCGATGCTGCGCGGTGCCGACGTGACACTCGTCACCGGCGAAACTTCACTGACTCCGCCTCCATTTGTCAATACTGTCCACATCAAAAGCGCACACGACCTCTTTGAAGCAGTCACCTCCCGGAGTGAGGAACAGGACATTATCATCAAGGCGGCAGCCGTCGCTGACTACCGTCCGGCAGTCGTTTCTGATGAAAAGGTCAAGAAATCCGACGGCGATCTGAGCCTGGCGCTGGAGCGCACTGAGGACACTTTAAGCTACCTCGGCGCACACAAACGTCCGGGACAGCTGCTCTGCGGCTTCGCGATGGAGACCTCCCAGCTCGAGGAACGCGCCCGCGGCAAGCTGGAACGCAAAAATCTGGATCTGATCGCTGCCAACAACTTAAAGGTAGCCGGCGCCGGATTCGGAACCGATACAAACGTCATCACGCTGATCGATAAGCAGCAGACCCGCCATCTGGAGCAGATGAGTAAGGAAGCAGCGGCGATGGAAATATTGACGGTTTTACGCGATATGATGAAATAGATTTTGATTGAAATAGATAGAGAAAGAGGAAGCAACCGAGGTTGATGGACGGATGCCTCCTCTTTCATTGAATATGGAATATATCATAAGCATTATTTTTAGAATGTGGCTATTTAAAACGAATCCGCCATACTCCTATGATCAAGATAATTTCACAAAGCAATCGCAATACTTTCGTGATTCGATAAGCCGTATCCTCTTTTATCTCTGGACTCTCCTGCAAGTATTTGCATTCAATAAAAGCCCTTGCCGCAATTTCTCCAAAAACTGCCAGCGCTAAAAATAAAGAAAAGCCTGCCATGCCTTTTGCATAACTGTACAATGACAGTAAGAATAAAATAGAGACGCCTATATTGTATAATGTCAGCCAGAATTTTTTCTTCATATTGATCACCTCTCGATTCTATCTAAGCAAAAAATCTCATAAAATATTTGTTATCGCTTTTTATTTTTACAAGATTGCTTTTCTAGTTTCTTATTCGTATAATATCAGATCTCCCCTCCGAAATATATAGACAATTTCTTACGAAATCATTACGATAAAACTCTCTGTATTTTTGTTGAAATTTTGTTCGAACGGCTATATTTTTATTTGAATAAAATAATAAAGCCGTTCGACTATATTTTATGCTGCATATCGTCAAACGGTCTTATCAACACTTGTGAAGTTTACTCTATACTCGCCTCTTACCCCTGCGTAATCAACTCCGCGATCAATCTCGCCCCATTTACAATATCGCCTATCTTCGCATACTCCCGCACGGAATGAACATCGTACATACCGCATGAAAGCACCGCGCATGGGATTCCGTGCTGCATCATCGTGTTTCCGTCGCTGCCGCCGAAGGTGCTGCCGAATTTCGGCTCGATTCCCAGGGTGCGGCAGGCCTCGGCAAAATGAACTGCCACCGGCGCGTCCGGTTCCAGATGGAAGGCTTTAACATGGAGGCGGTGTGTGAAAGAAAGCTCTGCCCCCGCCTCTTTGACGGCGGTTTCAAAGACATGGCGGACATCTTCCAGGGTCTCCATTGCCTTTTCATGGCTGTAGCTGCGGATCTCGCCCCGGCAGGTGCAGAGTTCCGGAACGGCATTCACAACCGAACCGCCCGAAATCAAGCCCACATTCAGGGTTGTTTCCTCATCCACGTGCCCCAGCTTCAATGCGGCAATCGCGCGGGCCGCCGTCTGAATCGCGTGGATGCCTTTCTCCGGCTCGAATCCGGCGTGTGCTGCACGCCCTTTGACTGCCGCCTCAAAGGAAAGGATCGTCGGTGCCTGCAGGATCGCTGTCCCGACTGGTCCAGTTACATCCAAAACGTAAGATTCCTTCGCTTTCATCTGGCTGAAATCGAACTCCGAGCTTCCTCTTGTAAACGGCTCTTCCGCCGCCGCAAAGAGGATCTCGATATCCCGGTGCGGGATTCCTGCCTCCTGCACGGCACGGATGCCTTCTAAGATGGCGATTACCCCGGTCAGATCGTCCGCGCCAAGCACGGTGGTTCCATCCGAAGTGATGGTTCCGTCCTCATGAAAAACCGGCTTCTTTCCGATTCCCGGCGCGACCGTGTCCATATGCCCGGACAGCAGGATCGGCGTGCCCGGCAGCCCGCCCTTTAACGTTCCAAACAGATTTCCCGCATTGCCTCCTATTTTCTCGGCTGTGTCATCTTCCTTTGCCTGGATTCCCAGCTCTGTGAGCTTTTCCTTCAGGCGATCCGCCAGCTCGCGTTCCCCGAAACTTTCCGAGTCGATCCGCGCCAACTCGCCGAATTCGGCGCGGATGCGGGCTTCGTTTATCTCAATCTGTGCCATGATGACTTCCTCCTGTTTTCCATTCTTTTTTCTATCTATTTTTTACTCTCCCGCTAATTCCTACTATTTTTCTCTGTTTTGTGTATTATACACCGGAACATGATTGTAAGCAACGCGGAAATTTTTAAATGTACTTTCATATTCTTTTTTATATTCGCTGAAAAATCTGTTATACTAAAAATACAAAAAATTTTAATTTCAAGTCGAACGTCCGTGAGACAAATTTGCTATTACTCACCACCTGAAGAGGTGGGAGTCTTCTCGACTGAGATAAAAAGGAGAGACCATATATGTGTACAGCCGCAACTTACAAAACCGCCGATTTCTACTTCGGCAGAACCTTAGATTATGAATTTTCTTACGGGGACGAAGTAACCGTCACACCTCGCAACTATCCACTTACTTTCCGCCACGCAAGCGCGGTTTCTACCCACTATGCCATCATCGGCATGGCACATGTGGCGGGGGATTATCCGCTTTATTATGATGCTTTTAATGAGAAGGGGCTTTGCATGGCGGGACTGAATTTCGTCGGCAATGCTTCCTACCAGAAGCCGCAGGAGGATCATGACAACATCGCACAGTTTGAGTTCATCCCCTGGATTCTCAGCCAGTGCGCGTCCGTGAAAGAGGCTCGCATCCGCCTCTCCCAGATGCTACTGACCGACACCCCATTCAACGAGCAGTTTGCCCCGGCGCAGCTTCACTGGATTCTTGCCGATAAAAATGAATGCATCGTCATCGAGCCGATGGCGGACGGGCTGCATATCTACGACAATCCGGTGGGTGTCCTGACAAACAATCCGCCGTTCCCGCAGCAGCTGTTCTCCCTCAACAATTACATGAACTTGTCCCCGAAGCAGCCGCAGAATACATTTTCTGCCGATCTGCCGCTTACAACCTACAGCCGCGGCATGGGCGCTCTCGGACTTCCGGGAGACCTCTCCTCCGCTTCCCGGTTTGCACGGGTCGCTTTTACAAAATCAAATGCCCGCTCCGGCGCATCCGAGCTAGAAAGTGTCAGCCAGTTTTTCCATATCCTAGGTTCGGTTGACCAGCAGCGCGGATGCTGCGAGGTCTCCGATGGAAAATATGAAATCACACTCTACACCTCCTGCTGCAACGCGGATAAGGGGATTTACTACTACACGACATATGAAAACCATCAGATCACGGCAGTGGATATGAACCGGGAGAACCTGGACGGGGAGACTCTTTCAAGATTTCCGCTGGTACAGGGGGAACAGATACGGTGGGAGAATTAGGACGAAGCATTTTCTTCTATCCTCTTCTTCACGCATGGCAGGCAGCCCACCGTATGAAGACTCCGGACACACGTTCCTATAAAGCAAAAAGCAGGGAGAGGAAATATTCCGCAAACATTTCCTCTCCCTGTTCAAGCCGAACGGCCGACATCAATAAACCGGATATACGTATTCATCCTCTGCCGCCTCTGCTTTTTCTACCTTCAAGACCTGAATCTCCATTCCTTTCTCTTCATCATAATGATAGGTTCCTGTGACTGTCACCCATTCATCCTGTGAAAGAGTTTCCGCCTGATCCCAGATACACAGCGGTCCGCAGGGCTGCAGATCTGCCACACAGCAGCTCATCAGCATACGGATCAAGCCAAACTGCCCCACTGTGAGTGTATCATCCCGGTAAACAGTTCCATGCATCTGGATTTCATATCCTTCGTACATCTCCGGATAATAGCTGAGCTGCACCAGCCACGGATAAAAACTGGCATCATCCACGACAATCCGCCTGTTTTCTGTATCCAGCCCAGGAGGCGTTTCGATCCTTTCTGAATCTTCCTGTGCTCCTGCTGTTTCATCTATATTGCCGCCCTGTGTTTCTTCTAGGGATTCTGTCCCGTCATCAGACGAGCCGGTATACATATCCGCTGCCTGTGTCACTGCCGCTTCACTCTCGCCAGACACAGCCTGCTTATCCGTCTTCTCATTCTGTCCGCTTTCTTCTCTCGGACGCCCCGCCTGTACCAGTCCCTGGCTGGAATAGGACATATTCCCCGATGCCCCCAGCGCCTGATATGGCAGCTGCAGCGCCATGAGTGGGATTAGAAGAACCAGCGTCCGGTTCAGATGCTGCCGGTATTCCGGTATCCCGGTCCGGGCAAAGCAGGAAAATGCCCAGACTGCCATTACCAGCGCCGCAAAATACAGATACCCTTTCATCCTGGGAGTCACAAAGAGAAGATACTGGCCTGTATACGCCATCCAGAAGAGTTTCAGTCCAAAGAGGAGGCTTATCACTGCCTCAATGAGTGCCCCCGGATTGATATAATGCCTTCTCATCCTGCCATTCCTCCTCCCAGAAGTCCTGCTGTAAGCACCACTCCAAAGCAGACTGCAAATACCGTAAGCGCCAGCCTGACAATAAACGATGCTTTAAAATATCCTCGCAGCATCATCACGTTTTTGATATCCATCATGGGTCCAAATACGAGAAATCCAAGAAGCGGAACCGTTGAAAAAGTTCCCGCCATGCTTCTCGCCACCACTGCATCCGAGGACGAGCACAGAGAAAGCAGAAATGCCAGCAGAATCGCCGCAAACAACGCCACCGGAAGGCAGGAAGCCCCCCATTCGTTTAAAACTCCCAGATTCACCGCCTGAAACAGGGTGGATACCGCAATTCCCACAACCAGATACCTGGCAACCGAGTAAAATTCCATGCGGGCATGCCACAAAAATTGTTCTGCCCTGCCCAGCCTTCCGCTTCTGCTCTCCCGATAGCAGCCACAGGTACAAAATGAAGTGTTTCCAGCTTCTCCTTTCAAATAATCCGTCGGTTTCCGGATGAAAAAGCTGGTGCCAATCAAAAAGGAACAGAGGATTCCCAGACCGGTCCGGTAAAAAACTGCCCGAAAACTCCCATTAAAAGCATAATACGTTGAAAGAAGTACAACGGGATTTACAATTGGTGCTGCCGTCATAAAACAGATGGCAGCCGGAAGCGGAACCCCTTTTTTCAGTAATCCTTGGAAAACAGGGATCGACGCACAGTCACACACCGGCAAAAAAAATCCGGCTCCAATTCCCATTCCCATCGCAAAGACCGGATTAGACGGAAATATCCGCTCCAGAACCCCTACCGGAATGAAGACCTGAATGGCCGAGGAAATCAGGACACCCAAGAGTAAAAATGGAACCGCCTGCAAAAACACTCCCATAAAAATAGTAAAATAGCGGATCAACGGCACGCCTCGCTGTTCTGCCAGTGCCACTACCATCAGTAAAAAACAGGCAAGCAGCGCAAAAGCGAGCCATTCTAACAGCGGGCTTCCCTTCTGTTTTCCCAATTCATCCAACAGGGCTTCTTTTGAATATTCCCAGACTTCTGTCGATGGCGCCAGTGCTTTGCACATATGCTCCAACTGCTTTACCGCGTTTTCATCTTCCGTATTTCTCAAGTAAATCACATCACTAGAAGCTACCTGTGAAATCGGACCTTCCCCGGTCTGTCCAAGCATCATTCCCGCCATTTCCACATCTGCCAGATACATTACCCTTTCGATATGAATCTTTCGTCGGAGCGCATTGGACAGGAGAAGCTTCTCCAGTGTTCCAAAACGTTCCATTCCGTTCCACTCCACCCAGATCTCTTCATAGCGGTGGATTTCAAGCTCCACCTCCACTCTGTCTGCTACCTCTTCCAGATGTGTCTCCAGCTCATCCCGATCCCAGCTCCGGATTTTCCAACTGCACCTCTCTGCCTCCTTTGTATCCAGTACCTCTTCTCCTTCTTCAAACTGAAAAATCAGTACATTCCGGCAATGTCTGAGACGAAGACTATTTTCTATCAGTTTCGTCTTTCCGCTGCCCAGAAACCCTTCTACGATATAAACCGGTGTTGTCATCGTCCCATCTCCTTTCCTTTGATTCCAAGAGCTGCCACAAAGCACGCGACTTCCAGAAGTACAATTGTACCACCCGGTTTTGTTCCCCAATAGTACGAGATAAACAATCCAAGAATCGTTGTCCCGACCGCTGCCAAAACAGACCACAGAACCGTCATCCGATAACTGTTTCCCATCTGCATTCCAAACGCTACCGGAACCACCAGCATCGAAGAAATAATTAAGGTTCCCACGGTTCTTGATGCGATCGATACGGTACATGCTGTTAAAACAGTAAATAGAAAATTCACCTTACGCACCGGAACTCCCGAGATTCTGGCTGCATTTTCATCAAATCCTATATAAAAAAGTTCCTTCCGAAATAAAATAAGAAGCAGCAGTACCGCTGCGCTGACAGCACATACCCCCAAAAGTTCCGCTGTGCTGATTGACACGATACTTCCAAACAAAAAGCTGTTAAAGTTAGCACTGTTTTTAACAAATCCGGACAATACTCCGGCAAGACCTATTCCAGCAGACATAACGATCGCAATCGCATTTTCTGAATACCGGGGAAGACGACGCCGAATCGCCTCAATTGCCAGCGCTGCCACCACACAGATACCGCCTGCTCCGGCTACCGGGTTGATTCCAAACAGCATTCCGATCGCTACCCCTGCTAAAGAAGCATGGGCCAGTGCATCTCCCACCATCGACATCCGTTTAAGTACTACCGTCATGCCAATCAGCGGCGTAATAACAGCCAGCAAAATTCCTACTAAAAATGCCCTCTGCATAAATCCATACTCGAAAATACTCATTTTTCCTCTACCCCTCCTTCTTCCATCTTAAAAAAGCGATTTGCTCCGGAAAATACAGCTTGATTTCCGTGGGTAATCAAAAAAATTGTCATCGCCTCTTCTTGATTTCTGCGTTTTAATACCGCTGCCAACTGCCGAAGGGACTCCTGATCCACTCCGACAGCCGGTTCGTCCAGAAGGAGAAGCTGAGGTTTGGAAATCAACACACGTGCCAACATAACCCGTTGCTGCTGGCCACCGGAAAGTTCCCCTATCCGCCGGTTTAACGCATCTTTCATTCCCATTTCTTCCAATGTCCGGCATATTCTTTCCTTTTTATCTTTAACAGCCCACTTTTTCCAGAATGGATGATACATTCCGGTTTCCATGATTTCCTCCACCGTTGCCGGGAAAAATGCGTTGCGGCTGGTTCCATTTTGCGGCATATAGCCGATGCGGATTCGATGAAGCGCTGCTGTCAAAGAATCACTTCCTGCTATCACAACCCTTCCTTTTGCCGACTCCAACTCTCCCGACAATACTTTCATCAATGTGCTTTTACCGCTTCCATTTTCCCCTGTCAGCACTGCATAATCGCCCTGCCGGATTGAAAAATTTAAATTATGTAACACTCTGCGGTTCCCATATTCAAATGAAAGATGATCTACATCCACTATCTTCATGCCCGCTCCCTTTTCTTTACTGATTCAGTGCTTCCACCAATGTCTCAAGATTTGATTCCATTACAGAAAAATAATCCGCCCCTGCTTTTAATTCCTCATCACTAAGCCCTTCTAATGGATTTAACATCTTTGTCTGCGCTCCGATTTCTTTTGCAATCGTTTCCGATATCTTCGGACTTACCAGCTCCTCAAAGAAGATGGTCTTAACCTGATGTTTTTTTGCAAAATCCACAATCTCCTTCATCCGGGCTGCATCCGGTTCTGAATCTGCGGATAATCCTTCGATTCCGCTCTGGTTTAAACCGTATGCCTGGCACAGATACCCAAATGCCTGATGTGCAGCTATCACATCCCGTGTTTTCACATCCGATAATTTTTCCTGATACTCTGCATCCAGATCATCCAGCTTCTTCGCATAGGTCTGGTAGTTTTTCTCATAATACTCCTGATGATCTGGATCCGCTGATACAAGTGCATCTTTTATATTTTCCATTTCCTTCTTCGCATTTTCCGGCGCTAACCACACATGGGGGTCATAGGTAATCTCTTCTGCATGCTCATCCTTCTCTCCGTTTTCTTCCTCCTCATGCTCTGAGCCTTCCAGCAGATCAATTCCCGTAGATGCTTCCACCGCAATCAGGTTTTTATTGTCCAGCGACGTAAGCACATCGGCAGCCCAGTGCTCCATTCCGGCTCCGTTGTATATAAAAATATCTGCCTCTTCCAACTTCTTGATGTCAGAAGCTGCCGGTTCCCAGTCATGAGGTTCCGTTCCCGCCGGCACCATATTCGTCACCTCCACCCGATCGCCGCCTATCTTTTGGGCAAAATCATACATCGGATAAAAGCTCGCCATGACCTTTAACTTGTCTCCATCGATGCTTATTACATCCGTCTCTGTTTCCCCGCTTCCGTCTTTCTCCTCCTGTTCGGTCTCTATATCGGACGATTCCACCGCCCTTCCGGCACAGCCCGTCATCCACACGAGTGCAGAGATTGCTATCATTCCCATAAACACACTTTTCTTTTTCATTCTGTCTGCTCCTTTCAGCTGTAGGTTATCGCATAGCATTTGCAGAAGCACCTGCCTGTCAACAGCAGGCTTTGTGTCTTCTGCTCTACACATTAATAAATGCAAGTAATTTGCGTTTATTAATATAGCACCCTTTTTTTACATCGTCAAGATTAATTTGCAAATGAGTTGCATTTTATTCTTATGCGGCTTGACGCTTCCTCCCTTCACCGCTAAAATAGGAGCTAACAGACAAAGGAGATATTGCCGTATGACTTCGATCCGAAAACCATATACAACCAAAACAAGGACTGAGATTCTCGAATACCTGAAAGAGCACGCTTCCAGCACGGTAAGCGTTGCCGATATACAAAATTATCTGAAAGAAAAACGGGCAGAAACCAATACTACCACCATTTACCGATTTTTAGACAAACTGTGCCGAGAGCACATCGTTATCAAATATCCAGATGCTGAAAATGACAAAGCCGTTTACCAATATGCCGGAGAAGGTGCCCACTGTATGGAGCATCTTCATCTTAAATGTACCCGCTGCGGACGCCTGTTTCACCTTGACTGCGATTTCATGGATGAACTCCGTCAGCATCTCCTAGAAGAGCATGGCTTTCTGCTCCAATGCAGCGGTGATCTGCTGCATGGCCTCTGCCAGGAATGCGCCGCCAAAGAAGGTTCTGAAAAAGAGCTTTAATGTTCCTGCATTTTTTAGTATACTGGTAGCATATGCACACGAATTTACCGGAAAACGGCCGTTTGAGGCGGATTTTCCCATTACCGCATATCAATATCTTTTGGAGGATTTTATCATGTCTGAAATCACAGGACGCAATGTCGGCAAAACCTGCCGCACTCATTACAAAGGAACCTTTAATGACGGAACACAGTTTGATTCTTCCTACGATCGTGGCGAACCCCTTGAGTTTGTCTGCGGTGCCGGTCAGATGATCAAAGGCTTCGATGCCGCTGTCGCTGATATGGAAGTAGGCGAGATGAAAGAGATTCACCTGATGCCGGAGGAAGCTTACGGCATGCCGGATCCGAACGCCATTCTGGAACTGGAGATCGCTAAACTGCCAGGTTCCGAGGAACTGGAAGTTGGACAGCAGGTATACTTAACCAACCAGATGGGACAGCCGTTCCCGGTCAAGGTTATCGCAAAGAATGAGGTAAATATCACGTTTGATGCCAATCATGAGATGGCTGGTAAGGAGCTTAACTTTAAGATTGAGCTGGTTGAAGTAAAATAACCGTAACACAACTGCCCTTACATTATAACAACACGCGCCGTCAGCGCCCATCCCGGGAGCTGGCGGTATTTTTTCTTGACAAATTCTCACTCCTCCACTATAATTACCCACGGTAATTATCACAAGTAACTATTTGATAAGGAGACTTTCCATATGACCATCGAAACAATCAAGCGGATGTTGGACGCCTGTTATCAGGGCAAACGAATCCGGGATATGCTTCCGCCGCTGCCGAAGGGAGTCACTTCCTCCTATATTCAATATCTGGATGTCATCCAGTCGCTGGAGCGAAACGGCATCCATGTAAAAATATCGGACATCAGCGATGCGCTGAACCTGCCTCGCCCAGGCGTGACCCGGACTGTCAAGGAGATGGAAGCGGGCGGTTATCTCCAAAAGAAAACCTCGCAGAACGACGGGCGTGTTACCTACATTTCCATCACCGAAGCGGGCAGGACGCTCTCACAGACGTATGACACCGAATACTTCAGCGCGCTCGCCCCGTCTTTAGACACCATTACTGAGGAGGACGCCCGCCAGATGATTCAGACGATGGAGACATTTTATCAGATTATGTGCAAACGGAGGGATTCCCATGAATAATGATAAAGCTGATTTTACACAGGGCAGTATCCTGAAAAAACTGATCGCTTTCATGATTCCGGTGCTCGGTGCACTGATTCTGCAGGCGGCATACGGCGCGGTCGATCTGCTGGTGGTTGGACGGTTCGGTTCGACCTCCGGTCTTTCCGCCGTTTCGACGGGCAGCCAGGTCTTAAACCTCGTCACCTTCGTCGTAATTCAGTTCGCTATGGGTATCACCGTTTTGATCGCCCGCTATCTCGGTGAAAAGAAACCGCAGCAGATCGGCGCAGTTGTCGGCGGAGCTTCGATTGTATTTACGATCATTTCCGCCGTTTTATTCGTCGTCATGGTCTTTTTTGCCCGCCCGATCGCCATTCTCATGCAGGCACCCGAGGCGGCGGTGGATCAGACCGCCAGCTACATCCGCATCTGCGGAGGCGGCATTTTCTTCATCGTCGCCTACAACCTGCTGTCCTCCATCTTCCGCGGGCTCGGTGACAGCCAGTCACCGCTTCTCTTTGTCCTGGTTGCCTGCATCGTCAATGTGATCGGCGACCTCGCACTGGTAGCTGGTCTTCATATGGACGCCGCCGGTGCCGCCATCGCGACCGTCTCCGCGCAGGCGCTCAGCGTTATTTTCGCGATTATTCTTTTAATTAAGAAAACTCTGCCATTTACGATCACCCGGCACGATTTCCGCTTCAACACCCAGTGTCCGAAATTTCTTTCCATCGGACTGCCGCTGGCGCTTCAGGAATTTTTAACCCAGCTTTCCTTCTTAGCCCTGTGCGCCTTTGTCAATCGACTGGGACTGGAAGCGTCCTCCGGTTACGGTGTAGCATGCAAAATCGTCAATTTCGCCATGCTTGTCCCGAGCGCCCTGATGCAGTCGATGGCTTCCTTCGTCTCCCAAAACGTGGGGGCAGGGAAAGTCAAACGTGCCAGGCACACCCTTTTTACGGGAATCGGCGTCGGTCTGTGCGTCGGCTGTATCGTCTTTACCCTGGTTCTCCTAAAAGGCGATGTCCTGTCCGGCTTCTTCTCGACGGATGCGGCGGTCATCCAGAACAGCTATGATTACCTGAAAGGATTCGCACTCGAGTCCATCGTGACCGCGGTTCTGTTCAGCATGATCGGATATTTCAACGGAAATAACCAGACACTTTGGGTTATGACACAGGGACTCATCCAGACACTTCTGGTGCGTCTCCCGCTAGCGTATTTCATGAGTATCCAGCCGGATGCCAGCCTGACCAAGATCGGTCTCGCAGCCCCCGTTTCTACGATCGTCGGCATTGTACTAAATATCGGATATTATATCTACTGGACCCGGAAACAGCAGCACCCGCCAGTAGAAGAAATCATATAAAAACACAGGAACTGCTCCGTAACAGGCAGGCACTTTCAGAGCGAAGGTGTCTGCCTGTTATCGTCACGGCACTTTCGGTTTCAAAAGTGCCTATCCTTGAATAATTGCGCTGTTCACAAATTCTTCACAAAAAAATTAGCACTCACCTCTTGACAGTGCTAATTATGTGTGTTATATTACAGCTAGAACAAAGGAGAGGAACAAGGAAATGAGAACAAGCTTGTTGCCGCCGATGTTTTCACATAGATGTTAAGATGTTACTGGGCACGTATGCGTGAACAGTAACGTTAAGATAATACGAAAAGGAGAGATGACTTATGTATATGCCGAGTATTTTTAATAATAGTGTATTTGATAACTTTGATAACTGGATGGATTTTTCCTTCCCAAGCTTTAACCAGAGACTGTATGGTGCTTCCTCTTCCCAGCTGATGAAGACGGATGTCAAGGAAACCGATAAGGATTATGAAGTTTCCATCGACCTGCCGGGCTTTAAGAAAGAAGAGCTCCAGATTGAACTAAAAGATGGTTATCTGACCGTCAGCGGTTCGAAGGAAGTTTCTTCCACGGAAGAGCCGAAGGAAAATCAGAAGGATGCCAAAACCACAGAGTCGGATGCTTCCAAGAAAGATGATAAAGCCGAGCAGAAGCCGGTTAAATACATCCGTCAGGAACGTTACAGCGGAAACGTAAGCAGAAGCTTCTACGTCGGCGAGAACCTAGAGGAAAAGGATATCCATGCCAAATTTGAAAATGGCACTCTGACCCTGACCTTCCCGAAAGAGCTGAAAAAGAAAGCAGCTGAAGAGAAACATTTCGTTTCCATCGAAGGTTAATATAAAAACGGCTGTGGCTCACACCTGATAATATCAGCAGCCAGTTTAGAAGCTGTCGCAGGAATGCGGCAGCTTCTATCATACCCAATCTTTTATCATAACCTAAATAATTGAAACCTAAATCACTGCACATACGGAGGTGATAATCGATGGCAGAGAAAAGAGACTATTATGACATACTGGGGATAAAACGGGATGCCAGTGCGGAGACGATCAAAAAAGCATTCCGGAAACTTGCCAAAAAGTATCACCCGGATTCCAATGCCGGTAATCCCCAGGCAGAGCAGATGTTTAAGGATGTCAACGAAGCCTACTCCATCTTAAGTGATCCGGAGAAGCGAAAACTCTACGATCGCTTCGGTCACGCTGCGTTTGACCCGAACAGTGCCGCATACGGCACAACTGGCGGTTCCGGCGCTTCTGGAGATCCATTTGGCTCTGGCTTTGGCGGTACCGGTCAGGGCGGTGCCTGGCACTATCAGAGCGGTCCGGGCGGTTATGCAGAATACCATTTTACCGGGGATGACATGGACGATATGGGTGACATTTTTGGAGATATGTTTGGCGGCATGTTCCACGGCAAGAGTTCGGGCGGCAGTTCCCGCAGCCGACATTTCACGGGCGGTTCCGGGTTTGGCAGCTCTGGGACTCATTTTACCGGTGGTTCCAATTTTGGCGGTTCTAGCGCTCATTTTGGCGGCGGGTCTGGCTTTGGCGGCTTCGGCGGCAGTCAGGGCTTTCACAGCGCCGATTTCCGTGAGAAAGGTTCTGACCTCACGTCCGAAGTAACCGTAAGTTTCGATGAAGCAGTATCCGGCTGTGAGAAAATCATTACCCTGCAGAACCCACAGACCGGCAAGCGCCAGTCTTTACAGGTTCACATCCCAGCGGGCATCGATACCGGTAAATCTATCCGTCTGAAAGGAAAAGGCATGCCGGGAACGGGCGGCGGCGAGGCGGGCGATCTTCTTTTAAATATCACCGTCACCGCGAAACCGGGATGGGAGCGCAAGGAGATGGATGTTTACTCGACCGTCCGCATTCCGTTTACCACCGCAGTCTTCGGCGGTGAGGCGCTGGTTTCCACCCTGTACGGCAATGTCCTGTGCAAGATCGCAGCCGGGACGCAGTCGGGAACCAAGATTAAATTAAAGGGAAAAGGCATTGTTTCCATGAAGAATCCGTCCATCCATGGCAATCAGTACGTGACGGTCCAGATCGATGTCCCGAACCATCTGACCCCCGAGGCAGAACAGAAACTTCGCGAATTTGAACACGCCTGCGGACTGGACAAAAACAGTCAGGGCGGACCCAACGGCAGGAGCGCAGCTTGACGGCTCCTGCCGTTTTTATCTCAGTCGAGAAGACTCCCACCTCTTCAGGTGGTGAGTAATAGCAAATTTGTCTCAGTGGGAGTTGGGTCTCCGACTGAGATAAACGCTCCGCGAGGATGCGCAGTGATTCTGATAGGAATATGTCAGCTTCGCTGACCAGAATCACGCGCCACGTCTCACGGACGTTCGACTTGAATTTCTCAATTTGCAGGCACACCTATTCCATGCTGCACCCGCGTTTCCCGCCTGGACATTTCATCAGCCAAAAAGCATTTTCATTTTTATGATTTTAAATTTAATTTTTTATATATAAATGAACTTCTATTTTTCTATTATGAAATCATTTCATTTTTCTACTTTTCCGTTTTTCCTTCTTTTTCTCCCTCTCTGCCCTCTGTTTTCTTGTCTATTTTTTCTGTTTTTCTCACTATGAATTGTATTTTTTTAGATAATTTATCATAACCCTTGTATCTAATCTCTTATTTATGTTATACTAAAGCCAATATTTTATCGAAAATATATCGTTTATTTTTTCACATTTATGAAAGGAGTTACACACCCTATGAGCAGACTCGTCATTCCAACCAACAGCGAGGCTCAGAATGTCGTAGAGGGACTTTATAAGGATCTGGAACGGCGCATCATCGCCAGCCCGCCAGGTCTTTGTCCTGTCGACCTGACCGCTGCATTTTTAAAAATGTGCCATGCACAGACTTGCGGCAAATGCGTTCCCTGCCGAATCGGTCTCGCGCAGCTCTCCAATCTTCTGGAAGACATCCTAAACGGAAAAGGAACCATGAAGCATTTAACCATGCTGGAGGAAACAGCCCGTGTCATCGAAAGCACGGCTGACTGTGCCATCGGCTATACCGCTGCCCAGATGGTTTTAAAAGGACTGGACGGCTTCAAAGAGGATTTTATGGAACATATCTTACACAACCGCTGCCGCAGTAATCTTGATCAGCCGGTTCCCTGTGTGGCTCTGTGCCCGGCCGGAGTTGATATTCCGGGTTACATCGCCCTGACCGGTGAAGGACGCTATGCCGATGCAGTCCGCCTGATCCGCAAAGATAACCCATTCCCAACCGCCTGTGCGCTGGTATGCGAACATCCATGTGAGTCCCGCTGCCGCCGCAACATGCTGGATAATTCTATCAATATCCGCGGTATCAAACGTGTAGCTGTGGATATGGCAGGATATGTACCGGCACCGGTCTGTCCAACCTCCACCGGTAAGCGCATCGCGATCATCGGCGGCGGCCCCAGCGGCCTGAGCGCTGCTTATTATCTGCAGTTGATGGGACATCAGACCACTGTATTTGAAAAACGCAAGAAACTCGGCGGCATGCTGCTGTACGGAATTCCAAGCTACCGCCTGCCACGAGAGCGCCTGCAGGATGATATCAATGTCATTCTGGAAACCGGTGTGGAAGTCCGTCTTGAAACTTCGGTCGGAAACGATCCAGGACAGCTGTCTCTGGATGAACTCCGCAAAGAATATGATGCTATCTACATCGCCATCGGCGCTCATAGTGATAAAAAGATTGGTATTGAGGGAGAAGATGCCGGCGGTGTTATCTCCGCTGTCGAATTCCTCCGTGCTATCGGCGACGGCAAATATCCGGATCTTACCGGAAAGAAGGTCTGTGTCATCGGCGGCGGCAACGTAGCCATGGACGTAGCCCGTTCTTCTGTCCGCCTGGGTGCAGACAAGGTGGCAGTTGCCTACCGACGCCGCAAAGCTGATATGACAGCTCTTCCGGAAGAGGTTGAAAGTGCCATGGCTGAAGGCGTAGAGATCATGGAACTTTACGCACCGGAGCGGATTGAAGCAGACGAGGACGGCCAGGTAAAAGCTCTCTGGGTAAGCCAGCAGATGCCGGGAGAAATCCGCGGCGGACGTCCTTCACCGAAGGCTATCGGCACCGACTCTATCCCGGTTGAATGTGATATCGTCATCGCAGCTGTGGGGCAGGGCATCGAAAGCCGTTACTTCGTAGAACAGGGTATCGACGCAAAATGGGGCATCATCCAGGCAACCGGATGGACCTCCATTCAGAATATGCCGGGTATTTTCGCCGGAGGCGACTGTGCAACCGGACCGGCAACCGTGATCCGTGCAATCGCTGCCGGCAAAGTAGCCGCTGCCAACATTGATCAGTATCTCGGCTACAATCATGAGATCACCTGCGATGTCAAGATTCCAGAACCAGATCTCTCCGACCGTACTCCTTGCGGGCGTGTCAACCTGACAGAGCGGCCTGCCGGAGAACGCAAATGTGACTTTACACTTACCGAATGCGGCATGAGCCTCAAGGAGGCTGGCCAGGAAGCCAGACGCTGCCTGCGCTGTGATCACTTCGGTTATGGAAACTTCAAAGGAGGGCGGACCACATCATGGTAAATACGAATCTTGTATCCATCAAAATTAATAATATACCGCTGCAGGTTCCGGAAGGAACCCGGATTCTGAACGCCTGCCGCGACAACGGATTCCACGTTCCTTATCTCTGCTTTTTAAAGGATATCAACGAGATCGGTGCCTGCCGCGTCTGCGTGGTAGAGGTCAAGGGAATCCACCATCTCGTTACCTCCTGCAACAACCAGGTGCAGGACGGCATGGAGATTCTCACAAACTCCCCCAGAGTCCGTGAAGCTCGCAAGATCAACGTAGAACTGCTTCTTTCCCAGCATCATACGAACTGCCCCACCTGTGTGCGCAGTTCCAACTGTGAATTAAAGCAGGTGGCAAGCGATCTGAACCTGACCGTTGACCGTTACAAAAACGAATACCCGGAAATGAACTGGACTTCTACATTCCCACTGATCCGTGATGCAGGAAAATGTATCAAATGCATGCGCTGCGTCCAGATCTGCGACAAGATCCAGACCTTAAATATCTGGGATGTGTCCGGAACCGGTTCCCATACAACCGTCGATGTTTCCCACAATCTGGAAATCAAAGAATCCGACTGTTCTCTCTGCGGACAGTGTGTAACCCACTGCCCCACTGCCGCTCTGCAGGAGAGAGATGATGTGGAATCCATCAACGGTATTCACGGCGAACTGGCAAATGATGACAAGGTAACCGTAGCGGTTGTCGCTCCGGCTGTCCGGGCCGCATGGGGTGAAGAATTTGGTCTTTCCCCGGAATTTGCTACTGACAGACGTTTCGTATCCACCTTAAAATCCGTTGGATTTGACTATGTATTCGATGTTGACTTTGCAGCCGACCTGACCATTATGGAGGAAAGCAACGAGCTTTTAGCCCGCTTACAGCAGCCGGATAAATACAGCTGGCCAATGTTCACCTCCTGCTGCCCTGGCTGGGTCAGCTTTGCAAAGAGCCAGTATCCGGAGCTTCTGCCGCAGCTTTCCACTGCCAAGTCCCCGCAGCAGATGTTCGGTGCTGTCATCAAAACTTATTTTGCACAGAAAAAAGGCATTGCACCGGAAAATATCACCTGTGTTTCCATCATGCCGTGTATGTCCAAGAAGCGCGAACTGACTCTTCCGGGCATGGACAGCGCCGGAACCGGACAAGATATTGATTATGTTCTGACCACCCGTGAGATATGCCGTCTCATCAAGGCCGATCATATCGATGTATCCAGACTTCCGGAGTGCGATTTTGACGATCCTCTCGGTGAAGCAACCGGAGCCGGTGTGATCTTCGGTGCCAGCGGCGGTGTACTGGAAGCAGCGCTTCGTACCGCTTATCACACCGTAACCGGTGAAAATCCGGAGATCGGCGAACAGAGTCCGCTGAAGGTTCTGCGCCAGATCGGTTCCTTTAAGGAACTGGAAATCGATATCAAGGGTGTGAAACTGCACTGTGCAGCACTCAGCAGCCTAGGAGAGGCCAGACGCCTCATTCAGGCGATGAAACGCGGCGAATGCCACTATGATTTCGTTGAAGTCATGGCATGTCCGGGCGGCTGTATCAACGGCGGCGGTCAGCCGATCCGCCCATCCTTCCAGAATAAGCCGAAGGACTGCGCAGACCGCGACCAGTGCCTGCGTGCTTATGATGTAAACAGCGCAATCCGCTTCAGCCATGAAAACCAGGCCGTTCAGACACTGTATGACGAGTATCTTGAAGCTCCGTTATCCGATCGTGCACATCATTTGCTGCATGTGGAGGAATATTAATATATCCAAACGGTCACACAACAAAACCCCAGAGAGTTGACGCTCTCTGGGGTTTTGTGTCATTCACAGATGACCAATCTGAGGCTAGTTACCAACTACTTACTCCATCTTTTCTTCTAGCCTCTCAGCCGCTCTTCAATCTCCTCCATCTCCGGAATTGCCGAGATTCCGCCGCGGCGTTCGACGCACAGGCTTGCCACTGCGTTGCCGACCCTGCCAAACTGAATCATCTGCGCCCGGGTCAGGTGTTCCGGCGAGGTTTCTTCCTGCAGATAGGAGGCGAGAAAACCTCCCCAGAAGGAATCACCAGCGCCGGTTGTATCGACCGCATGGGAGGAAAAGCCCTCCGCTTTTATGATTCCATTTTCATTGCCGATCAGGGCGCCATCTCTTCCGAGCGTCACTGCCACCAGGTGCACGCCCTGACGGAGCAGATACTGAATCGCTTCCTCCGGGTCCTGATACGGGGTCAGAAGCGAGGTTTCTTCATCCGAAATCTTCATCATATCTACATAGGGAATCAGCGACTGCATCCGAAGCTGTGCGGTCTCCGGATCACTCCAGAGCGCCGCCCGGTAGTTCGGATCGTAGGAAATCACCGCACCGCTGTTTCTAGCAATATTGATCGCCTCATAGGTTGCCGTCCGGGATGGATCATCGGTCAGCGACAGGGAACCGACATGAAATACTCTCGTATTTTCCAGGATCTCCGGATCGATCTCTTTCATGCACAGATTCGTATCTGCCCCCGGCTTCCTCGCAAAGGCAAATTCGCGCTCCCCGTTTTCTTTCAGGCTTACAAATGCAAGCGTGGTAAAATACTTCTCATCCTGAATCAGGTTGTCCGTATTGATACCTGCCCGGATCAGGGTTTCCTTCAGGAAATCGCCGTGCATATCCTTACCCACCTTGCCAATAAATGCTGTCTTCCTTCCAAATTTCGCAGCCGCCGCCAGCAGATTGGCCGGCGCACCTCCCGGATTCTGCTCAAACAGACGCATTCCCTGCTGTGAAACGCCTGCTGGAGTAAAATCAATCAGAAGCTCTCCCAGCGCTGTGATGTCTGTTTTTATTCTCATACGAATCATCCTCCGTATTACAAGTTATATCAATGGTGCCGCCATCCAGCCCTCTCACAGGCGGACAGCCACATCCGTTCGTCTCTCACAAGGAATTTTACTTCCGAATCGCAATATTTGCAAATTCTACTTTCGCGTCCTGCGCCAGCAGACCGATCTCGTACTCCGGTTTCCGGAAAATACGATAGGTAAATGCCACCTGCTCGCCCACGAACACCTCAACCATATCATGATCCACCGAAATCTTTACATCAATTGCCTGTCCATCTTTAATCTCAAAGGTCTTCTCAGCCACCCGAACGCCATCCGGTCCCGGTTCCGTTGCTTTCGGAACCGCCTGGCAGGACTGCTCCCAGAACGGGTCAACTCCCATCGGCAGGGACAGAAGGGACACTCGCTGCATCGCCATATCAAACTCTAAGAACAGGCAGCCGCTTGCCTCCCAGTCGGATTTCAACAGGATTCCGAAGGAATCATTCGCTTCTTTCGGGATCACCGTGCCGGTAAACAGGAACTTTTCTTCCGGCTGCTCCAGGAAACCATACGAGGTTGTCCCGCATCCATCCAGCTCAACCGTTGTATCTCCATACAGCTTGTATTCTCCCATGACCGGAAGGTATTTCCAGTCAACTTTCTCTTTAAAGCAGTTTACATATTCTTCCGGAAGCTTCACGTCCAGCTGTCCGTCTGCCGTTGCAACGACCTCATGCGGAATACAGAACGTGCCACCCCAGTACCACTCGCCGCGGTCGCTGTTTTCTGCACGGTCATGCGCCCAGGCAAAATAGAAACGGCGCCCGTTGTCATCCTGCATGGATTTAGCTGCATAGAAGCGGCGTCCGCCGATGCCGTCTTTCTTCGGCTTTTTCCACGGTCCAAACGGAGATTTGGAAGTGCGGTAAATCGTGTTGACAAACTCGGAAAAGCGGGAATAGGAAAGATACCAGGTATCGCCTATCTTGTACATCTCGCTGCATTCCGGACAATTCGTATTGCCTGCCGAATACAACGGACCATAATACTCCCAGTTTACCAGATCTTTCGAGCGGTACAGGACGATACAGCCGCGTCTTGTCACCGGCATATCCAGCCGTCTCGCCGAGATCAGAATCCAGTAGCATTTATCTTCCTCATTATAAAATACATACGGATCACGCCAGTCCAGCTTTTCATATAACTCTATCATCGGCGTGATAACCGGGTTTGCCGCGTCCTTCGTCCAGGTGATACCATCCTCGCTCGTCGCATGGCAGATCGTCTGCTGATATTCTGCCGTCAGGCAGTAACCCGTATAGAATGCGTGATATTTTCCTTCGCCGTAGATAACCGATCCCGTCCACACGCCGGACGCATCCGGCTCATCGCCCTCGCCCGGATACAGTGCTGTCGGCAGCTCCTCCCAGTGCACCAGATCCTCCGAAACAGAGTGGCTCCAGGTAGTACGCAGTCTCGCCGGATATACCGTGGTTCCTGGCGGGGATGTCAGTGAAAAAATATGATATTTACCTTCATGATAAAACGGAATCGCGTCACCGGTCGAATCCGCAAATGACATTTTTCTGAAAAAGTCCATTCTTCTCTCCTTGCCTTTCTAAATGTGCTCTTGGAATCATTTCTTTTTTCTGAGGAGTGCCAGATTGCCCTTCTGGGAATCCAGTACAACCGCGCAGGCAATGATCAGACCCTTTACAATCAGCTGCCAGTAGGAGCTGACACCGATCAGATTCAGACCATTGGAAATAATACCGATTACCATCGCACCAAATACTGTGCCGCTGATACGTCCGCGTCCGCCTGCCATCGAGGTTCCGCCGAGGACACAGGCTGCGATCGCATCCATCTCATAGCCACTTCCGACGGACGGCTGTCCGGAATACATTCTCGATGCCAGAACCAGACCTGCAAACGCCGCCAGGGCGCCCGACAATGTAAACACGATGATCTCGACTTTCTTGATCGGAACACCAGAGAGACGCGCCGCCTCACGATTTCCGCCGATTGCATACACATAGGTACCAAATTTTGTTTTAGAAAGCAGAAAACTAAATACGATAATTAAAATAACCATATAGACAACCGGCAGCGGAATAATGTTAAACAGATAACCCGTTCCGATTGCAATGAAAAACTTATCCGTAATACGGGTGGACTGTCCGCCCGAATATACATACGCGATACCGTTGCAGACATTCATCATTGCCATCGTAATGATAAATGCCGGAACACGGAATTTCGATACAACCATACCATCAATCAGACCAGCCACAACACCGATGATGATGCCAGCCGCAATCGCCACGCCAATCGGAAGTCCCTGATTAACTACAAATCCTACGGTCAGAGTTCCGCTCATCGCTACGATCGCGCCAACTGCCAGATCGATGTGTCCGAGAATAATAATCAACGTCATTCCCAGTGCAATGTATGTATTAATGGAAATCTGTCTGAGCACTGAAATGATATTGCTCGGTGTCAAAAATTTATCGGTTGCCAGTGCGACTACCACACATAAGATAACCAGCACTCCAATAATTCCTGTATTTCCGGTAAATACCGAGAGTACCGAATTGCCTGCTGTACTTTTCTTTCCGTTCATCACTCTTCGCCTCCTGCTGCATACTGCATGATTCTCTCCTGATCCAGTTCTTCTCTTCCGAGCATTCCCGTCATTTTTCCCGCCTTGATGACACATACGTTATCGCACATATTGATGATCTCCGGCAGCTCGCTGGATACCATGATAACGGCGATACCCGCCTTCGCCAGCTCATTAATAACGGAATAAATCTCAAACTTCGCATTGACATCGACGCCTCTCGTCGGCTCGTCCAGAATCAGGACATCCGGCTTGATTGCCAGCCATTTTCCAAGGACAATCTTCTGCTGGTTTCCGCCGGAAAGACTTCCCGCTTCCACCAGTTCCACCCGGTCTGCCACTGCTTTGATATGAAGCTTTTCTTTATAATAATCAATCACTTCCTGACATTTCCGGTCGCTGATGGCAATTCCGTTAATATAAGAGTCAATCGATGCCAGCGTGAGGTTAAAACCGACCGTATTACCAAGGACAAGTCCCTGTTTTTTCCGATCCTCCGGCACCAGGCCGATGCCCGCCTTGATTGCCTGAATCGGTGTCGTGAAGCGAACTTCCTTTCCATTTAAAAGAATGGTTCCGCTCTGGTATTTTCTGGCTCCAAAGATACATTCCATGATCTCGCTTCGTCCGGCTCCGACCAGACCTGCAAATCCCAGGATCTCTCCCTTTCTTACCCGGAAGCTGATATCTGAGAACACACCCTCACAGGTTAAATTCTTCACTTCCAATGCCGTTTCTGTATGTTCCAGATCGTTGTAATCTCTGGCATAGAAGCTCTCTAACTCCCGTCCTACCATCATGGCTACCAGCTCGTTCGCATTCGTCTCCGATGTTTTTTTTGTTCCCACATAGGCGCCATCGCGGATGATGGTAACCCGATCCGAGATCCGGAACAGTTCTTCCATACGGTGGGAAATATATATAATGCTTACCTGTTTTGCTTTTAATCTCTCAATGATTCCAAATAACTGTTCTACCTCGTCATTGGAAAGGGAGGACGTCGGCTCGTCCATGACGATGATCCGTCCGTCGAAGGATACCGCCTTTACAATCTCAACCATCTGCTGCTGGGCGATCGTCAAAGATTCTACCAGCGTATCCGGGTGGATATTGACCCCGAGGTTTGCCAGCATCTCGCCTGCCCGGCGGTTCGTCTCCCGCATATCCACGGTGCCGAATTTCGTCTTGATTTCCCGTCCCAGGAACAGGTTCTGCGCGACCGTCAGATACGGAACCAGGACGATCTCCTGATGTATGATTCCGATTCCTTTCTCCTGGGCGTCCGAAACACCATTTATCTCAACTTCCTGACCATTAATCTTGATTGTCCCGCTGTCCGGTTTATAAATTCCTCCAAGGACCTTGATAAGCGTTGATTTACCCGCTCCATTTTCTCCCAGAAGCGCATGAACCTCGCCCATTTCCAGGGAAAAATTGATCCCTGACAATGCATAGATCCCGGAAAAACTTTTCTTGATATCTATCATTTCCAGAATTGTTTTTCCCATAGAACCCTCCGTTTTTTAGAAATGCGGCAATGAACCCCATCGCCGCATTTTCCATGTTTTATTTTATTTCACGTAACTGTTAAGCTTCCTCGCAGTTCATTACTGCCAGTCGTTCAGAGTCTTCTCTGCCTCTTCTTTCTCTACCAGATGGGAATCCAGATATACTTTCTTCTCATCGATTGCGGTATCGCCGCCTACATATTTCTCAGCTGCGTCAAATGCATATTCTGCAATCTGAAGCGGAACCTGGCATGCAACTGCGGTGAACTCGCCGTCTAAGAGTGCCTGTTTTCCATCCGGGGATGCATCGATACTATATACACCGATCTCGCCGGTCTTGTTTGCTGCCTTGATAGCTGCTGCTGCACCCAGGGCAGACGGGTCATTGATACAGAAGAATGCTTCCAGATCCGGGTTTGCTGTGATGATATCCTCAGCCAGTCCCATCGACTGATCCAGCGCTGCACCGCCATCCTGCTGTGCTACAATCTCAAATTTATCTTTCTGATCGCCAAGGCCCTCAAGGAAACCATTGACACGATCCACGCAGCTTTCATTGGACGGGAAATCCAGAACTGCAATCTTTGCGCCATCCGGATAATCTTTCGTCATCTGCTCGCCCACTAACTGGCCTGCCATATATGCGTTGGTTCCAACGAACTGTGTCACGAACTGTTCGATATCATCATCAATGACCGCGGTATCTACGTTGAAAATCGGAATACCTGCATCTGCAATCTCAGCCAGTCCGGAGGTAATACCTGCGGAGTCAACCGGGATAACAAATACTGCATCGTAACCGCTGTTTGCACAGTCAGATAACTGGCTGAGCTGCTTGTTTAAATCATAATCCGGATCCAGGCAGGTGTAGGAAATGCCATTTTCCTTGCACAGCTCGCTGAGCTTTGCATCAATGGAACTCTGGAAAGTATTGTTTAAAGTATTCGTACAGAATGCAAACGATAAATCGCTGGTCTTTGCCTCAGCCCCCTGCGTATCTGCCGCTGCCTCAGAAGCATCGGCTGCCGCTGTTGTATCGGTACTGCTGGAAGAGCCGCATCCTGCCAGCATTGCTGCCATCATGCAAACTGAAAGACCTGCTGCTGTAAATCTAAGACTTTTTTTCATAAATCTGATCCTCCTCTTACTTCATCATTGTTTAGTGCATTTCAAACGGATTGTTATAGTTTTCTTTTTTACGTAAAAATTTTTCTCTCTGGAAGGAGTCTCCCTGTCTGATATCTAGATATTACTCTATTCCATGCCCTTTCGTCAATACTCTTTTGGCATATTGCACTAATTTCAGCGATATATTCATCCTGTTTTATTGATATTTATGCATTTCTACCGTTCCTTTTAATTTTTTACGTAAATTTCGTTTATCTTATCGTTTTGCCTCTATTTTTGTGCTATAATCAAAAACAGAAATATAAAATTGCGGCAAATCCAAATCCAGCCGCGCAGGAACCGCCGGACTAAATCCGTACCAGCAAGGGGGAGTTTTATGACCATCAAAGAAATCGCCGCAAAGGCAGGCGTCTCCATCGCCACCGTTTCCCATGTTATCAACCATACGCGCTATGTCAGCCCGGAACTGGTGGATAAAATCGAAGCTATTATTGAGGAAAGTGGATATTCTGAAAAAATCAAAAAAAAGGTGCGTAAAATCCGCAGCGGACGCAGTTCACAGATTGTCGCTGTCTTTCCAAATATCAAGAGCGCGCTCTACTGCGATTTGTGCAATCAGCTGCAGTCCTACGCGACCAGCCAGGGCTATCAGTTTTACACCGCCGTCACCAACGACAACCTAGAAGAGGAGAAAAGCATCCTGCAAAACTTAATCTCCAGTGCCAAGACCATCGGCATCTTTCTCTCCCCAGTAAGCAGTAATCCGGCTGCCTATTCATTTCTCTATGAATCCGGTATCCCGTTTGTCTGTGTCGAACGATTCATCGATGACGATGTCACACCGCGGATCCTTTTTGATTACACCAAAGCATTTCACTCCGCTACTTCCTATTTTTTTGAGAGCGGACACGAAAATGTGCTGTTTCTGGTAGAAAAAACAGACAGCCTCGCCAAACAGGACAAGATTGCCGGATATGAGCGGGCGCTTCTCTCCGCCAACCATACCCTGAGCAGTTCCTGCATCGCGGAGATCAATCTGTATCAGTCCAGTGATACCATCAGCCTGAATATTCAGAAAAGCATCACCCGGTATCTCCCCACCGCTATCATCGCCGGTGGAAACCGGCTGACTATGTTTCTTCTCAAGGCGCTGCGGGAGCTGGGAAAAGACTGTCCGCGCGATATTTCCATCATCGGATTTGACGATATGCTCTGGTGCGAGCTGACCGCCCCACCGCTATCCTGCATCCACCGGGACATCGACCAGATGGCAGAACTCGCCTCGCAGGCACTCTTTGACGAGATCAACCACCTCTCCGGCGCACCTTTGACCCGCTACGCAGATGTAGAGCTGATTTTGCGTGATTCCACCCGGATCATCGACAACGGTCCGCTCGGTGAACACGCCGTCTCCCCGGACAGCATCCGCCTCTCCAAGGAGGAAAAACAGCTTTTGCGAACTGGAAATTACCGCGTCGCCATCTCCTTCCACTACACTGGAACCGCCTGGGCCGCCCTGCATCAGAAAGGCATCCGGGATGAACTGGAACAGTACGGAATCGATATTATTTCCACCATGGACGCCCATTTTGATCCTGCCCTCCAGAATATGCAGCTCGAAAGCATCAAAATGCAGCACCCGGACGCCGTCATCGCCATCCCCACCGACGATGTCCAGACGGGCCCGGCATTTCAGGAATTATCCAAAATGACGCGGCTGGTCTTTTTAAGCAATGTCCCGCAGAATTTCAGCCGGAACAATTACGTCTCCTGTATCTCCGTCAATGAGCGGGAAAATGGCACCAATACAGGGCGCATGATCGGCGAATACCTGAAAGAAAAACCGCACGCCAAAGTCGGCTTCATCATCCACGGCGCCATGTTTTACGGCACTACCGAGCGTGATAACTGTGCCGAAAAAATATTAAGGGAATCCTATCCCAATATTGAGATCACTGCCAGAAAAGGCTTCATCCAAATCGAAAATGCTTACAAGGTATGCTTTGAAATGATAAGCGAGCACCCGGATATCGAGGCACTCTATGTCAGCTGGGATCGCCCCGCCCTGCTCGCCATCAAGGCCCTGAAAGCTTTGAACCGGACAGATATCGCTGTCTTTACCACAGATCTGGATTTTGAGATTGCAGAAGAAATGAATCAAGGATTTGTAAAAGGACTCAGCACCCAGAGACCATATGACCAGGGAAAAGCGGCCGCTCTTGCAGTCGCTAAATCCCTGGTCAGTGATAACGTTCCTAAATATATTGGAGTGCAGCCCTATGTAGTTCATGAAAAACAGCTGAAACGTGCCTGGAAGGATATTTTCTTTGAGGCACTGCCGGAGGAGCTGGGGGAGAAGCAGATGGGTCAGTAGCTATTTTCCAAACACATACACCTCTTCCGGATTCTTTACCAATGCCAGTTCTTTCTGTTTCTCTGTATCAAACCAGGCATCGATAGTCTCCAGAAGCTTCCATTCATCCAGTTTTTCTTTTTCTGTCACATGGGGATAATCGGTTCCCCATAGGACGCGCTCCGGCGCGTAGGCGGCAAAGGCACGGGCTGTTTTTGCCGCATCCTCCCACGGATAACCGATCTGTGTATTCAGATACGGACCGCAAAGCTTTACCCATGTATTTCCCTTGTCGATCCACCGGCAGATCTGTGCAAATGCCGGATCTTCCGTTCCCAGCTTCGGATCCAGACGTCCCATATGATCGATCACGATCTTTCCCGGGAGCTTCTCGATTTCCGATGCCCGCTGTACAAGCTGCATCGCTCCCATATGAAGCTGGGTATTCCAGCCATATTCCTTCGTCCGCTCTGCAAGCGGCAGACATTCTTCAAAGGAAACAACCGCATTCTTCGGGTTCCATACGCTAAACCGCAATCCGCGCACGCCACCCTGATGTAGGCGTTCCAGCTCCGCCTCGCTTACATTCTCCCGCACGACGGCGATTCCACGGCTGTTTTCGACTCCGTATTCCGCAAGGGCATCCAACAGACATGAGTTATCAGTTCCGAACGGCTTTGCCTGCACAAAAACAGCTCTTGTAAGTCCCAGTTCATCTGCTAATGCCCGATACTCCTGTACCGTTCCACGCTGGGATTCTGCCTTTCCATCATTCGGAAAGGCAGGGTCTATGATGTGGAGATGGGAATTGCAGGCATTTGCAATGGTTAATTTTTTTCTATCTTCCATATCTGTCCTCATCTCCTATTTTTTAACCTCCCGGATCACGTCAATCACGGTTCCATCCCGGTATTCTACCACACAGGTAACCTTATCGGTGCATTCAAGCGGCTTCGGCACACCGGTCATTGCCTCTGCCTGGCGCTGCAGATCTTCGATCGATACCAGTTTCAAGTTCGTTTTCTCCAGATCTTCCTTCAGCTCCTGATAATTTTTATGCTTCGGATTCAGGGCGATACCTGCTTCCGTCACAACTGCCGCTACTGTTTCACCCGGCGTACAGCAGGTAAAGACCCGTTTTACTACCGACGGGATACGTCCGCGGATGATCGGAAGCACAACAATCGGAATCTGCGCGCCGCCGGCTACATCTGGTCCTCCGCCAAGACCGCCCATCATCTGTCCGTTGCATCCCGTCAGGATATTCACATTGAAATCGGTATCGACCTCCAATGCTGCCAGAATACCAAAATCCTCCTGATTCAGCATACAGCCCTTGCGGGACGGATCCGCATATAATGTATTATCAATTTCAACAATACCCGGTTCATCCACGATGGCCTTGGCTGCCACCGCATCAAATGACTGCGAGCAGGCAACCGCCTTTACTAGGCCTTTCTGGTACATTTCCACAATCGCAGCCGGTACTCCGCCCAGTGCCATCGCAGCAGTCACGCCTTTTTTCTCCATTTCTTCTGCCAGATATTTCGTGCAGGCGATACTGATCGCACCAGCTCCTGTCTGGAATACAAAACCATCTTTAAATCGTCTGGAAGCCGCCATCACCTGTGCCGTCCGCTTGGCAATCAGAAGATCTCGCGGGCGCTTCGTCACACGGGCCGCACCGGCTCCGATCTTTTCTGTATCTCCGATCGACTCCACGGTCACCACATAGTCTACATACTCCTGGGAAATGCTGATCGGAATACACGGATATTCCACCAGATTGTCTGTCACTACAACCACACATCCTGCCGTATGGGCATCGATAAAGGAATATCCCAGTGCACCGCAGGCATTCGGTCCTACAAGACCGGTACAGTTGCCGTACTCATCTGCTGCCGAAGCTCCGATAAACGCCACGTCAACGGACAATTCTCCTGCCTCGATCGCCCTCGGTCTGGATCCATGTGGGCGGAGAATTACCGCATCCTCCATCAATCCTGACAAGACTCCGTCCCCGAGCTCGCCGCGGATTCCACTCGCCTCAATGTGTGTGATCGTACCATCTTTTACGAAATCCACGATCGATGGGTTTTTAATATTTACAACCGCGCTCGGTGCAAAGGTCAGCTTTTTAATTCCCAGTTCCCGGATCGCTGTCAGCACCTGTCCGATGACCTGATCGCCCTCCCGGAAGCTGTGATGGAACGAAATCGTCATTCCATCAGAAAGTCCGCTGGCTTTGATTACTTCTTTTAAATCTGTATAAAGCTTTTTCTCACCCGGACGCACATTTTTCAGTTTCCGGTTGGAATGTACGGTTCCCTGCGCTGTGCAGTCCATCTGTGCTGCACCCTGAAATGGTTTTACTTTATATGAACCGATCTGTTCCGGAAGTTCCCTGCCGACCGCATTGATCACTGTCTTACTCACCGTCCGCACCTCCTATCACCATACCTGCCGCTTTCGCTTTCTCAAGCACTGCCTTTGCGCGAAGTTCCATCGGCTTATCTAACATACTGCCATCCAGTGTAATGACGCCTTTTCCTTCCGCCTCACCCTGCTTCAGGGTTTCCAGCACGCGGATCGCCTGCTTAATTTCTTTCTCACTCGGCGCAAAGCTTGCATTTACGATGTCTACCTGTCCCGGATGGATCACCGTCTTTCCGTCAAATCCAAGGGCTCTGGAAAACTCAGCATCCGCCTTTAATCCTTCCATATCGCGGAAGTTCGAATACACAATATCAAGCGCATCGATTCCTGCCTCCCGGCACGCCATCAGAACCGCATTTCTGGCATAGAACACTTCCATGCCTTCTCGGCTGCGCAGCGCCCCCATGCTGGCGGTAAAATCTTCTGCTCCCAGCGCCATCGCTTCCACTCTCGGATCTGCTTTGGCAATCTCTCTCGCATTTAACACCCCCATGTAGGACTCAATGTTGCACCAGAACTTGATACTTCCCGGAACAATTCCGGCTTTTTTCTCAATTTCAGCTACTTTCTCGGAAATCCGGACAACTTCCCGTGCATACTCAACCTTCGGAATCCGGATCGCATCCGGTTTTACCCGCACAATCGCCTCCAGATCCTCATCGATATACTCAGAATAAATTCCATTGACCCGCACAACCACATAAACATCTTTCGGGCGCTGATATCGAAGCACATTGTATACCAGAAGACGAGCCGCGTCTTTTTCCGCTGCTGCCACCGAATCTTCTAGATCGTACACCAGACAGTCCTCGCCATAAAACACTGCCTGAATCAGGTTGGACGGCTTGCCTCCGCTGGCATAGAGAGAAGTTCTTTTTAAACTGCCTGCCATAACGCATCCTCCTTTGACCAGTCATATTTCTGTCCCAGGGAACGCAGAACCGCCGCCTGCATTCTGGCACGAATCACGCAATCGAGCGCCCCTTTATCCTGAAGCGTCACCTTCGCTGTATCAATTTCAAAATCTGCCAGCACCTCCCGCACTGTCTCTTCAATCGCATCGCCAAAAATCGGTTTTACCACACTTGTCAGCTCAATCACGATGCCTTCTTCCTCATTGGGAGATAAGGTAACCTGGATATCACCGGACTCTATATTACCGCATACGGCTTCTTTTTCTATCTTCATAAAGCCACTCTCCTTTTCTTTCTACTATCGCAAATCTTAGCTATTCACCTTTTCGTCCTATGCCATCATGCTCGGAAGCCAGGTTGAAAGTGCCGGAATTGCACCTACCAGTGCGATAACCGCCACATAAATCAAGATGCAATGCAGCAGATCCGGAAACATCTTATCAATATCGGTATCGACAATCCGGCTCGTCGTAATCAGGCACAGACCAACTGGAGGAGTCAGACCGCCGAGGCAAAGGGTCAGGCACATAAACATACCAAAATGAATCGGATCCAATCCCATCGCTGTCGCTACCGGAAGCAAAATCGGCGTTACAAGTACGATAATCGCAATAACCTCCAGAAAGCATCCAAAAACAAGGACAATCACAAAAGTAATTAACAGGAATACAAATTTACTGTCTACATACTGTACAAAGAAGTTTGCCATCAATGCCGGTACTTTCTCAACCGTCAGCGCATAACCAAACGCTGCCGAAGATGCCATCATACCAATAATCTGTCCAGCTTTTCCTACACCATCTGTTGTTACCTTGCAAAGCTCTTTTACCGACATTTCCCGATATACGATAACGGTTAAAAATGCGGACCATACAACGGAAATAACTGCTGCCTCCGTCGCCGTTGCGATACCCAGCATGATACTTCCCATGATAAAGAGCGGGGTTGTCAGAGGAAGTATCGCCCCTTTAAAGGAATCCCAGATTTCCTTTGTATCATAATGGCTCTTATGCCCTTCTACCATTCCATAGTCATTTTTCTTGCTCTGGAAAATAGAGTATAACGCCAGCCCTGCTGCTGCCATCACGCCCGGAATAATACCGCCGACAAACAGGCTTCCGATGGAAATACCGGCAGTTGCGCCATAATTTACCATAACGATACTTGGCGGAATGATGATTCCCAAAAGTCCCGATGCTGCAATGATTGAACCCGTAAAACGCTTACTATATCCTTTTTCCAGCATCTCCGGTGCAATGATGCCACCGATCGAAGCCGCTGTTGCCGGAGCCGAACCACAAATCGTTCCAAACATCGCACTAGATACAACTCCCGTGACTGCCAGACCGCCTGTCAGCGGACCTACTAACGCATTCGCAAACCGAAGCATTCTCCGGCTGATACCGCCTTTCCCCATAATATCGCCTGCCAGCAGGAAAAACGGGATGGCTAACAATGTAAACGAATCCACACCGCCTATCGTTTTCTGTACAAACTGCATCAGTGGATAACCACTCATCACATAATAAATTCCAGCTGAAATACCCATCGAAAATACGATCGGGACTCCCAGCGCCAGCAATATAAAAAAACTGCCAAACAACATTCCAAGCATCATTGTTCGTCCTCTCCTTTCCTCCTTATGCTTTCTTTCTCAGCTTCTGTACATCCTCATAAGAACGAATCAGGCTCTTTGCCGCCATCAGAAGCATACAGATAGGAACCACTGCATATTTAATCGCATTTGGGTAATGTAACACCGCACTTACGAATTTCTGATTTGCCAGCGTATAATCCAGACTTGCCTTAAAAATAACCAGAAATCCCATTGCCATCGCAATATTTAGTACACAACCAACGATCTCCTGTACCGCCTCCGGAAATTTTTCAATAACAAATGTTACTGCCGGATGACCTGCATCTGAATAATGAACCAGTGTCACCCCCATAAATGATACCCAAACCAGAAGCAATCTCGCCAGCTCATCACTCCATGCAAGCGGCGCTCCAAAGAAATACCGCAGAATGACCTGTGCAAATACCACCACGATCATGACTGCAAAACATAAAAAGGATAACGACCGCAGCACCTTCACTATCGCTTTCTCAAACAACATCGTCTCCGCCTCCTGTCTGCCAAAAACTATATTTTTGTTTTACTTGTGCAAATCTCAAACATACGTTCCGCTTGTCGGTACAAAAAAGCGCCCTCTGCCTGTTTCTCCGCCAGAAGGCGCTTTTTATTTACCGTTCCGGTCTCTGATTAATAGCCTGCATATTTCTTATACACATCCATCAGTTCAGAACCAATTACTTTCTCTTCCCACTCATCATATAATGGTTTCAGGACTTCTACGAATGCGGCTTTATCCACTTCGTTGACTTCCATTCCTTTTTCTTGCATCTTTGCTACCAGCTCTTCATCCGCCTGAACGTTTTTCTCGCGGATTCTGGTTTCGCAGGCATCTACCTCTTCCTGAATAATTGTCTGCCACTCTTCCGGAAGGCTTTCCCATTTTGCTTCGTTCATCAGAAGGCACTCATTTGTCCAGAAATGACCAGTCAAAGATAAATATTTCTGAACCTCATAGAAGGAAGAACTGTCGATTGTGCTGAGTGGACTTTCCTGTCCGTCGATTACGTTCTGCTGAAGTCCAGTAAACACTTCGCTGAAGCTCATGGAGATCGGCTGAGCACCTAGTGCCTCGAATACTGCCAGGCGCAGATCCGAAGTCGTAGTACGGAACTTGATTCCCTTCATATCTTCCGGCTTCTCAATCGGTCTTACATTGTTCGTCATATGGCGATATCCTAGCTCCATATAACCTAAGTTTCGTACCGCACCGTCAGATGCGATAATCTCATTTAATTTATCGCCATAATCTCCATCCAGCGCCTTATATCCATCTTCACGGGTTGCAAACATATACGGGAGATCCTCGATCGTCAGCTCTGGGTGGGTTGTACTCTGGAATGCGATTGTCTCCAGTGCCATATCGATCGTGCCCATATAGAGCTGTTCATACATCTCGCTCTCTTTTCCCAGAAGGGAATCTGCATAAATCTCAATATCAACACCGCCGTTTGTTCTCTCTTTGACCGCATCCGCCATCGCATATAATTCCTGTGTGATCAGATGGCTGTCCGCAAAGGAGAGTCCCAGCTTCACCGTAACCGGCTCTGCCGATACATCTGCGGAAGCGGCGCCCTGATCCGCTGACTTGGTATCTTCTTCTGTGCTCGAACCTCCCGAATTATTTCCGCATGCAGTCAGCGCGAGCGCTGTGATTGTCAAAACTGCCAATGTTCCTCGTACTCTCATAAATTTACCTCTCCCTCTTCGTTTGCTTATATGTTTTTTTGTCATCTCCTGTTAGATGATTGTTACTTTTTACAATACCTATCATATATTCTGACAGCCTTTTTGTAAAATATTGAAATCCGTTACATCCCATAAGTAAATTCTATGTCTTTCTTCTCTTTTACATTTTATTAACATATATACCCGCTAGAAAATCGGACACAACTTTGATAATATATAGACAGACATAATTTTTTATTGAAAGGGACAGCAGATATGACACTGAAAGATATGCAATATTTTTATACGATCGTACAAGAAAAAAATATAACAAAAGCGGCTTCCACCTTGTATATCGCCCAACCGGCTCTCAGTCAGTGTGTCCAGAAGCTCGAAAAAGAATTAAATGCCACCCTTTTGACCCGCACCAGCAGCGGCGTTTCCGTTACCGCCGAGGGAAAATGTTTCTTTGAATTTGTTGAACGAATTCTACTGGAACAAAAAAATTTCCAAAAAGAACTTATCGATGTGCAGAATGCAGAAGGCGGCGAAATTACGCTCGGATTTACCGGCACACAGGCTACCTATGTGCTGCCCTACTTTCTTCCTGCGTTTGAATCACGGCATCCAAATATCCGTATTCTCTTAGAGGAAGCAACCAGCAACGATATTGAACAGCGGCTTTCTAAGGGAACAATCGATATCGGCATCATCCATCCACCAGTCCTAAATCCCGATTTGGATTATTTTGAACTCAGCCGCGATCATATGGTTGTCGTTCCCCGGCGCACCAGCGGATATGAAGCCTATGTCCGAACTCACAAAAACCAGGCACATCCTTATATTGATATTGAATTTCTGCGAAACGAACCAATTGCCGTCACGCAGCCCTGGCAGCGCAGCCGCATGATTACCGAGCAAATCTTTACCAACGCCGGTTTCGCCCCGCGCTACCGGCAGGTTTCCCGCAATATCAGTACCATGGACGCCCTGGCACAAATCGACTATGCAACCGTCCTGATTCCGGAAAAGCAGCTCTCTCCTGCCTTGCAAAAGAAAGGATATTTTCTTTTAGAAGAACCGTATGACGTTCCATTTTCCTTCTATGTTGCCGTCAAACGGGACGGGTATACATCAAAAGCGACTCTGCGGCTGTTAGATTTTTTGCGTGGAATTTGTCATACATTTTAAATTTACGGTGGGAAATGACTACACAGTCCAAAATCTTGCCAACCACCTCCCCCCATGATATGATAAAGTTATTCGTAACAATTCCGTATCTTCAGAAAGGAGCATCATCGATGGCACCCCTAAAAATCCCTGTTGGTATTTCTGATTTTAAAAAGCTGCGCGAAGACGGCTATTATTATATTGATAAAAGCGGGCTGATCGCTGATCTTCTGACGAATAACTCGGAAGTCACCCTGATTACCCGCCCGCGTCGTTTTGGAAAAACACTGGCGATGAGTATGCTTGCCAATTTTTTTGATATTCGAAAAAAAAGCCAGAATCTTTTTACCGGACTTCAAATCGAATCTCGTCCAGATCTATGCCAGGCATGGATGAATCAATTTCCGACGCTCTTTCTGACCTTTAAGGATGTAGACGGACTGGATTATGCTTCTGCCAGGGATATGCTCCGCTCCCAGATTGCCCGTCTCTGCAATGAACACAGCTATCTGGCAGACAGCCCTTCGGTTAATGAAAATGATCGGAAAGAGTTTATACAGCTTGCCGATATTGTCGATGGAAAACCGACGGATACTATGTTAAAAACCAGCATTCTGCTCTTGATGCGTATGATGCAGGCACATTTCCAGAAGCCCGTCATTCTGCTTCTGGATGAATATGATGTACCGCTTGCCAAAGCCAGCGCAAATGGTTATTATCCCCAGATGCTGGAACTGATGAAATCCCTCATGAGTACAGCACTGAAAGATAACAGCACCCTGCGTTTTGCCACTATTACCGGCTGTCTGAAAATCGCAAAGGAAAGTATCTTTACAGGAACCAACAACTTTGTTTCTGATACGATCTCATCTTCGTCACTGGATGAATATTTTGGATTTACCCAGGTCGATATGAAGAAACTTCTTTCAGATGCCGGCATGATTGAACGAGCATCGCAAATCAAAAACTGGTACGACGGTTATCACTTCGGTGCTTCGGATGTCTATTGTCCATGGGATGTGATGAATTACCTCCTCGACTGCCAGAAAAAGCCGCAGGCTAAACCCATCGGCTACTGGAAAAATACCAGCGATAACGCGATCATCCGTTCGTTTATCGACTATGCCGGAAGCAATATCACGATGAAGCTGGAGGCGCTTCTTTCCGGAGGCTATATTCTTCAGCATGTGGAAGAAAATCTGACGTATGATTACCTCCATTCCTCCGAAGATAATCTGTGGAGTATCCTGTATCTTACCGGCTATCTGACGCAGGCTCGCATCGATAACCTTCCAGATGGTTTAACTGCCCTAATGGTTCCGAATGCTGAAATCCGGGAAATCTTCGAAAGTACCATTTTAAAATGGTTTAACGACAGCGCCAAAACCTGGAATCGGGAACAATTATTTTATGCCGTATGGCATGGCAACACCGACCTACTCACACAGGAGATGAATGCCCTGCTGCGTATGACAATCAGCTACCATGATTATAAAGAAGATTTTTATCACGCCTTTTTAGCCGGAATTTTTGCCGGAGCCGGATATGTGGTAGAATCAAACCGTGAGCATGGCGAAGGACGAAGCGATGTGGTTGTATATGATCTGCACGGTGGACGAATGGCGATTTTCGAGGCGAAATATTCGAAAACATTTGAAAAACTCAGCGATGACTGCGACAAAGCCCTGCGCCAGATCGATGAACGCATGTATGCAAAAGAATTTGAGGGAAATTATGATGAAATTTTCTGTTATGGAATTTCCTTCTTCAAGAAACGGTGTATGGTAAAGGGGATAGGTAAATAATGCTGGCATCTGTTTTTATACACAAATAGGGCGTCTGTCGCATTTACAAATATGCTGGCCGATAACCCTATTTTATAGCCAAAAGAAGCTGCTGCACGGTTTGTGCAACAGCCCCTTCTTACATCTTCACTTATTAAATTCTTACAGTCTCGCAATCACTGCGTCCACATATTCCTCGGTGGTTGCAGTTCCATGCAGATCTCTTGTCAGGTGCTTGCCTTCTGCCAGAACCTCATCCACAGCCTTGCGGATGCGTCCGGCGGTCTCATTTTCACCTAAGTACTCTAGCATCATGCAGGCAGACCACAGGAATGCGGTCGGGTTTGCCAGGTGCTTACCTGCAATATCCGGTGCGCTGCCGTGTACGGCCTCGAACATCGCATAGTCAGAACCGATATTGCTGGATGGAACGAGTCCCAGACCTCCGATCAGGCCGCTGCACAGGTCCGAAAGAATATCTCCGTACAGGTTCTGCATTACCATAACATCAAACTGGTTTGGATTCATGACAAGCTGCATGCAGGTGTTATCGATGATTTTATCATCACCTTCAATCTCCGGATATTCCTTTGCAATCTCTTTGAAAATGGAAAGGAACATGCCATCGGACATTTTCAGGATATTTGCCTTATGAATACAGGTTACTTTCTTGCGTCCGTTCTTTTTCGCATACTCGAATGCATCGCGGATAATGCGCTCGCTTGCCTGTCTTGTAACAATCTTAATTGCATGAACCGTATCCGGATTTACCTGCTCCTCTACACCAACATAAAGACCTTCTGTATTTTCGCGGAAAATCACGATATCCACATTCTCAAATGGAGTTTTTACTGCCGCGTTGGACTTAACCGGGCGGATATTGGCATACAGGTCATACTGTCCGCGGAGTGTTACATTCAAAGAGCGGAAGCCCTTTCCAACCGGAGTTGTAATCGGGGATTTTAAGAGTACTTTGGTGCGCTCAAAGGAAGCATATGCTTCCTCCGGAATCAGGGCACCATTGCGTTTCCACTCATCCTCACCAACATTGAAAATTTCATATTCCAGCGGAGCATCTGCCGCTTTTAAGATTTTTAATACATTATCAACCAGCTCCGGTCCGATACCATCGCCGCGAAATACTGTAATTTTATGACTCATTTCTTTATCCTCCTTCTTGATTTTCCCAATCGTAACTGTTCAGTACCTTCACAGTCACGCGCAAAAATCCATTAAAAATTTCATCGAAAGCTGCCAGAACAGGCTGACAGCTTTTCGAACAAACAACTTTTCAATTAAATTTCCCTTACAGAACAACTGCTACAATCAGGTTATATACCGCACAGCAGATAACGCTGATAGGTACTGCTACAAAGAGAAGACGGTTGAATAAGTGATTTCGGTCTTCCTCGTTTCCGCAGGAACCAAGAATCAGGCTGCCGCCGGATGAGAACGGGCTGATCGCACTGCTCTGTGCACCAAGAATCGTGCAGGCAAAGAGCGCTGCCGGATTTAATCCGGTTGCTGCCGCAAGTCCCGGAATCAGCGGGAACAGGGCCGGTGCTACAACACCTGTTGTAGAGCTGAAGAAACTCATAAATGCGCCTACAAAGCTGAATGCCAGCGGAATCAGGGCTGTCGGAACATTAGAACCAATCCATGCGGATAATGCATCAATAGTACCGGCCTGAACTGCAACGGCGATAAGCATGCCGGCTCCGGCAATCATGAGGATGGTGTTCCACGGAACACGTGCAATCACTTCCTTCTGCGGTGCCAGATCAAAGAGCAGTGCGATGATGGTAAAGCAGAATGCCACCAGTCCTACATCAACCTTTCCAGCGATTTTTCCAATCAGTTCATTGCCAGGAACTGCCATCTTTAAGAGCGGGAATATCAGGACAATCACCATCATCAGAATCATTAAATGCAGGGTTGTTTTCTGTTTCTTGTCAAACGGCTCCGGGCGATTGAACGTTACGCCTTTTCCGATACCGCGGTTGCTCTTGAAACCGAAACGGAAAATTGCAATCAGAATTAGGGAAAATACAATCGCGAAACCAAAAATTTTCATTTCATCTACAAAGGAATTCGTTGCTTCAAATGCCGGTTCTGCTTCATAAGCAGTATCAATCAGACCGCGGAATACGACGCCCAGCGAAGCTGTGGGGAAGTTTCCGCCTGCCAGTGCACCGCAGTTGATCGCCACCGCACCGGTCAGCTTGTCCATCTTTGCTTCCTCACAGATAAGGATGGTAATCGGTGCCAGGAATGCCAGAACGGTAAAGTATGCAGCACCCATAACAGAAAGTACAACTGCTACAAAAAATAACGCAAAAGGAAGCATGCCCGGAAACTTGCGGCACATATAGAGAAGACTGGCCGACATTTTTTCAAGGGTTCCATTCACAGCTGCAAAGTTGTAAAACAGTGATACTGACAGGATGACGAACATGGTGCTGACCGGCCAGAAGCCAATCAGTTCTTTTGTTTTCAATCCCATGCCAAAACAACCAATCAAGTATGCAAAGGCAATACAGAAAAATCCCGTATTGATTTTCGTTTTATATCCCAATATAACGGCAACCGCAATGGATGCCACCAAAACTGCACTTAACATATGATGCGTCCCCCTATTCTTCGATGCCCAACAGTTTTGCCGGAATAGTGTGTGTCATATGGTACACCTGCTCCTCCGAAATTCCATGATCTACCAGATACTGCATATATTCCGCCAGTGCCAGCTCCCAATGCGGGTTTTCTGTCTGGCCACCATCGGTATCAACCATGACATTTTTATAGCCAACTTCTTTGATAAGCTCCAGGTTATCTGCCAGATTGCTCTTGTACTTTCCGCCACCCATGTTCTGTGCATAGCAGCGCTCTAAGATAACGTCATAATCCTTTACCAGACGAAGCTGATCCTCATGGCTCATGCCTACAATCCACCATTCCGGATGCGTTACAACGATGTTTTTTACTCCCATATCCCGGGCAGCTTCCACAACAGTGAAAATCTCCTCCGGTGCAATATGTGCGGTTCCCAGTACAGCGTTGTGGTCACGAATCAGCTCCAACACTGAACGCAGCTCCGGTACAATTTTACCATCTTTCACTACTTCCACACACTGGCTCAGATCCTGATTCATCTTCTGCATATGGTTTTTTGCCGACTGGGTCGGAAGCCATACTACCTTAGCACCCAGACGAAGCGCCACATCGACTGCCTTCGGATTGATGCCGCCGACTACCTTGTTTAAGGTAATGCTGCCAAACATCGTAAAATTGTTCGTTTTCCCGTGTACAATCTCGTTGTGGCGGTTGCACAGATAGGCCCGATCCATCGTGGTTCCCTGATGCGTCTTGATGACGATAGCGCGTGCCCCAACCCGGATAGCTGCCTCCATCAGTTCGAAATCATCATACGCCCGCAGACGCAGATCGGGATTCGTGTGAACGTGCATATCTATAATGCCCTTCATTAAATCCTGCTTCATCTTGCTTATTCCTCCTATTTGTAATCGTCCACAGAGGCTTTTTCAAAGCTGCGTTCCCTCGCCGGATTCCTATTCGATTTTCCAGCCGCTGCTTCAGTCTCTGCCATTGATTTTTGCTTGTTTTTATCTTATACTATTTTTGTTATAGGAGAAAGGCAAGATTTATTATACCAGATATCGAAAATTCCGATATCTCGTGAGGGGGATTCTCATGGATTTAAAAGAACTAGACTATATCGTAACCGTCGCTAACGAGGGGAGCATCTCCCGCGCGGCCGAAAAATTGTTTATGGCGCAGTCAAGCTTAAGTCAGGCAGTCCGCCTATTTGAACAGGATCTGGGAACGCCGATTTTCGTCCGCACAGCCCGCGGAGTCCGTCCAACCTCTGCCGGGGAGGCGTTTATTTTCCATGCCAGACAGATTTTACAGCAGTACCAGGAGGCGCGCAGTGAGGCTTCGGATATTGAAAATTTAAAGGGCGGCACCGTCATCTTCGGCATCAGCACCTACCGGGGGACGTACCTGCTGCCGCCGGTTCTGAAAAAATTCCATGCCCTGTATCCACGGGTTCATGTGGAGATCTGTGAGATGGACAGCATTGATCTGGAAAATAAGATTTTAGAGGGACTTTTAGATCTGGCGCTGATCGCCGCGCCGCCGGTTCGAATCAAACACGGTGTGGATTCCCTGATGCGGGATGAGATCATGATCGCCACTACCGCCGATCACCCGGTCATGAGGTTTGCGAAGCCATGCGAATCGGATCCGGAACAGATGTGGATCGACCTAAAGGACACCGCACCATTTGAATATATTCTGGGCCCGCCCAGCACCGTCCTCGGACGGACTGCCCGCCGATCCTTGCGCGAGGCGGGTGTGGAACCTCTGGGACTCGACACCTACCTCTCCGCCTCTTTTGCTGCGGCGATGGCGCGGGAGGGGGTCGGACTCGCGTTTACCTACCGTTCCTGCCGCATCATGCGGGATGAGTTCCGCTATCTGCGGATCGGGAAAGATGGTATTTTCCTCGATCTGGCGCTCGCCTGGCCCGCCGGAAAATACCGCTCGCGGGCGGCGATGGCGCTCGCGAAGCTGTTTCAGGAGATGGCGCCGGAGCTGCTGCGGAGGTAATTTTCTTAAAAAGCTTTTTTCAATCTATCAAAACAGCCGCCCCGCGATTCATTTCATCGTTCGCGGAGCGGCTGCTCTTTTAACTATATTTACTCAAAGCAAACCCGTTCTGCCCCTTCAATCTGAAGAGCGGTCTGGTAGAATTTCGTCAGTGCGCGGATTGCGTACTCAACGTCCTTCACACCTGCCGTTTCGTAGCAGGAATGCATCGCAAGCTGCGGCAGACCGATATCGACGGCATGGACGCTGACCTGCGTGTTGGAAAGGTTTCCAAGGGTGGAACCGCCTAAAATATCACTGCGGTTTGCAAACACCTGAACCGGAACACCTGCCTCATTGCAGACATTCGTAAATACCGCACGGCTGAATGCGTCCGTGGTGTATTTCTGGTTCGCGCTCTCCTTGATGACGATACCTTTGTTCATCCAGGAGCAGTTGACTGCATCCGTCTTCTCCCCGTGGTTCGGGTGAACGGCGTGTGCGTTGTCGCAGCTTACGAGGAAAGAACCGGCAACTGCCTGATAATAGTCCTCCGGTGTCTTGCCAAGTGCGCCGTTGATGCGGTGCAGGACATCCTGTAAGAAGGTGGACATCGCTCCCTGCTTCGTATTGGAACCAACTTCCTCATTGTCGAAGCAGCAGTATACGCTGACATCGCGCTCATTCTTCGCCTCCAGGAATGCTTTCAGGGAAACGTAAGCGCACTGTAAGTCGTCCAGTTTCGGACTGGAAATGAACTCGTCCGCATACCCCCAGATCGTACCCGGCTGGCGGTTTACAAGGAAGAGATCCTTTCCTAAAATATCCTCCGCTGCCACACCAAGCTCTTTCGCAATCATCGCGTCAAACGCGCCTTTTTTCAGCTCACCAGCGGAGAACAGCGGGCATAAATCAACCTGACGGTTGTATTTGTATCCATTGTTCACCTCACGGTTGAAATGAATCGCTACGTTCGGAATGATGAACAGATCTTTATCGATGTACAGAAGTCTCGCGCTCACGCCCTGACCGTCCTTTACCAGCACACGGCCTGCGACAGTCAGAGGGCGGTC
The DNA here is from genome assembly GCF_003481065.1 of Clostridium sp. TF11-13AC. Classification (NCBI taxonomy): domain Bacteria; kingdom Bacillati; phylum Bacillota; class Clostridia; order Eubacteriales; family Clostridiaceae; genus Clostridium; species Clostridium sp. TF11-13AC. The sequence continues at coordinate 69,285 of NZ_QUKJ01000006.1, read as the reverse complement.
AAACCATGTGCTGTCGATCATGCCGCCGTATGCTTCTACATCGAGACGCAGATACTCGCCCGGACCATTTAACTCCGGTACATTCTTGATCTTGTAAGTCGGTGAATCACTGTGGGAGGCGCACATCTGGAAATGGTAATCGCCCAGTTCCTTTCCGACGCGGAACGCAATGATACTGGAATGGTTGCGGATCGTGTAATACGTTCCACCCTGCTTCACGTCCCAGCAAGTTCTCTCCGGCAGATAGGTAAAACCTGCCTCATCCAGCATTCCCTTGATCGTCTCAATCGAATGAAACATACTCGGGCTGTTCTCAATAAAAGTCAATAATTCCTTCGCAGCATTCATCATGCAGACTTCCCTTCTCTCTTCTTAATCGCCGGTAAAATCAGTCCCAGTGCTACCAGAACGACTGGTGTGATGACATTCAGCATGGTTGTGTACAGATCACCCTGTTTGTACATACCTAATAAGCAGCAGGCTGCGGTCAGGATAAAGCACCATGCGCCAAAGCCCAGTGCCACTCCGTTGTTCTTCACAAAACGATACTCGCGCTCAAACTTATCTGAATGTTTGCGAAGCATGAAGTACGCAAAGAATACCCACAGATAACGCATCGGCATGGTAACCGAATTAAGCTGTGTCAGCTGGCGCAGAACCGTATCCGCATTCGGAACCAGAACCTGAGCCAGAATGATGGAACCGGACAGGATGACTACCATCCAGATACCATTGACGTAAGCGCCAAATTTGTTTTTCTTTAAGAGCTTGGTCGGGATGAACTGACGCGCATCCTCGTTGTCAAGCAGCATACGAAGCGGTGCATCGATGCTGACTACCAGCGTCGAGAACTGGCCGATCGCGTTGCAGGCTGCATAAATGATCATAATCAGGTTTCCAACGCCGTAATACTCACCCAGTTTCTGGAATGCCCAGTACTGTCCATTCGCATTGTAAGAGTCAAAATTAGCCTCAACCAAGGATACATCGAACATCATACCCATCGCGATTGTACCGAAGATCGCGCAGACGATTACCATGATCGCTGCAAAAATCATACTCTTCGGGAATCCCTTGGACGGATCCTCTACCTTGTTTACATATGGGGAGATCTTCTCACAGCCGCCGACTGCAAATACAAGGATGGACAAGCTGCTGAAATACTTCCAATCAAAATGCGGAATCAGGTTTTTCAAGCTGAAATCCACCGACAGGTAACCACCGTTCGGATTGATGACCGGTGCAGCAAACATCAGCAGAATGTACAGGATACTCATGACAAACATACTGGTTCCCGCCAGGGTAGCCAGTTTCTTTAACGGGTTTAAGCCGCGGCTTGCAACCCAGCAGAAGAACAGCAGTACCGCAAAGGTAACTAACTGAACCGCTTTCGTGTTAAAGGACGCATACTTCTCTGCGTTCTGGAAAATCATCCAACTCAGCGCTTTCAGACCGCCGGATCCCTTCGATGCGATGTAGGTGACATGGCAAGCCCAGTAGGTCCAACCTGCGTAGTATGCAGCCTTCGCGCCGGTTGTCTCATGAATCCAGGAGCTGACACCGCCGCCCGAATTCTTAAATGCGGAACCAAGCTCTCCGACCATCAGTGCGTACGGTACAAAGTACAGTGCGAACATCAGAATCCAGGAGAAGATAACCTGTGTTCCATTGAAGTATACGAAACCATTTAAAACGTTTCCAAATCCCCAGAGGGTGGAGAAACACATAAAGGAAAGCATATACCACTTGATTTTGTTTTGTTGTGATTTGTTCATATCTTATTTTCTCTCCTTACTGAAAGTATCTTTTTTATTCTCTCATATGCTGCGTTAATTGTCAAAAGTATTTTTTTATTAACCCAGTATTTTCCAGTCCGAATCGGTAGTATTCTGTAGTTTGTGGCTATTTTTTGTTAAATCCATACAATATGCACCTATTTTTTTCCCAAAAAAAGCGGCGATTCGAAAGAAAACGCCGCTTTTTGCCTCTTGTTTTATAAATATTTTATTATATCATTTTCGATATACACAGCTCCTCCAGCGCCACGTTAACCCCCGCGCAGAGGAAGTGCCAGAGACTTAACTTCTGTCCCTACTTCATGTAACCTTTCAGCGCCCACTCATACGTCTCGATCGCCTGCTGCAGGTTCATGTTAGCTGTCTCTTTGTCGATCTGTTTCTCCAGGAAGGAAACTTCCTCGCTCTTGTACTCCAGCTGGGTCGCCATGCCAAGCTCCAGCTTCTTCTGCATCGCATTCATCGTCTGCGTCTCTGCTGCCAGGGACGCATCGGCAAGCTGCAGGGCTGTCTGCTTCTGCATGATGTCGTTGTAGAGTGTCTGCATACCGGAGCGGATCGTCTGTTCCTGGTTCTTGATGGTGCGGTCCATGTTTTTCTTATCGGCTGAACCTTCTGCCATATTGGCATAACCGCGCTTGTTGGACTGTAAGGACAGGTTCTGCTCGAGTGCCGTCTGCGTGTCCGCCGCCAGGTTCATCGCCGCGATCCGGGTGAGATCCGCCTGCGGCAGATCCTGGATATCCGGTTCCGCGTCATAGGACCATCCGGTCTGGACGCAGAGCTGCTGATGCTGGGCCTGAAGTCCCGCTTTTGTCTGGGTCAGCGTGGACTGGAGCGACTGCAGCGACTTCTGTGCATTTAACACATCAATCTGGGTCGCCTGACCTAGCTGCTGGCGCTTCTGGGTCAGCTGCATGGAAAGTTCCTGCAATTCCACTGATTTCTCCATCAACGGAATTGTCTTTTTGACCTGATTATAAGCAGCAAACGCCGACTGCACCTGCGCGACAACCGCATCCTGGCTGTTGATATAGTCCAGACGGTCCATCTCGCTGTCGCGGTAAGAAGCATCGGCAGACTGCTGGGTTTTTAACGCATTCTGCTCCACCATGACGGACGCTGACATCAGGCTTGCGTAAGCACTCGCCATGCCCGGCACCGCCAGAAAATCCTCAATCTGATCCGCCTGATCCCGCAGGTTATCCGCGCTGTCGTACAGATCATTCGCCTGATTGTACTGCTTATCCTGCACTTCCTTCGCATTCTTCGTATCGCGCCCTGCCTGATAGGTCGTCTGGTTGTTTAGATACGTCGGGTTGTACTCCTGTACCAGATACGGCAGTTCGCTGTATTCCATCACATTGTCCTGAAGCTTCGCCCATGTATCTGCGTCATAAGCGAACTGCGGGCTGGCTGCCAGCGCCGCAAATGGTCCCTGCAATGCCAGAACAGCTGCTGCCGCTGCGGTCAGAAGCGCCGTTTTCCTTCTTCTATGTTTCATTTCCGGTTCCTACTTCCTTTCTGTTACCACCATGTTATCCTACGGCACTTTCTGTTCCAAAAGTGCCTACCCGTGAATAGCAACCTGTTCACACCTTAAGTAAACTGCCATTCCTGACGGATTAATTCGCCACAATCAGACCTTTCACAGCCCACTCGTAGTTTTCCACCGCTTTGGTATATTCCAGTTCCGCGCTCTTATACGACGCCACGCTGCTGAGCCAGGAGCACTCAAGCCCCAAATAATTGGCTCTTGAGAGCATTCCCAGTGCGTTCTGACGCTTTGCCGCCTCGTAGCTCTGCGCTGCCGCCTGATATCCAGCCGTCGCACTGTCATACGCCTGTTTCTTTGATACCACCGCCGCATAGAGGTTCTGAACCGTGATCGTCACCGAATCCTCGGTATAGGCGACGTTTCGCTTCTTGACTGTGCGGTTGGAAGACCTTTCCGCTTTCGCAGCACGCACAGACATCAAATCATAATTTGCGCTGACTGCCGCCTGTGTATCGGCTGCCAGATCCATCGTCGCAAGGCGGGTGGCATCCGGAACCGGCACATCCGCAAATGTCACCGGCGCATCCGCGTCAAATCCAAGCAGCATCAAAATATTCTGCTTGAGCTGCAGTGCCCCATTCTCTGCCTGCTGGGCGCTGGAATTGGCCTGCTGCAGCGCCTTCTGCGCCGTCAGGACCTCCTGCGCGGAAGCACGGCCGAGCGCCTGCATCTTCTGTGCGGCATCCGCATTTACCTGGCACATTTCCACATTCTTTTTCGCTGTTTCCACCTGCGGGAGCAGTTCCTCATACTGGATGAGCAAGTTCTGCACCGCCTTGACTAACTTATTCTTTGTCTGACGCAGGGTCCGGGCATAGGTGCCGGAAAGCTCCTTGTTCGTAAGCTTTGCCCCCTGTTTGCGCAGCTCTCTCGCTGCCGCCTTGTAGCCCTCAAACAGCTCTCTCGTCTCCGCATCCATATCGTCGGACTTCAGGTCCATCGCATCTTCCATGAGGGCGCTCGCCTCTGCCGCCAGGGCAGTTCCCGCCGACTGGCTGGTCGTCTGGCTGTAGAGCTGGGAACGCAGGTTTAAGTACGTGCTGTTGTACCCCTCGATTCGCCATGCGATCTCGCCATATTCCAGCGTCCCATCCTCTAGCTGTTCTTTGGTGTACGGGGAAGTTTCCTCCTCCACCTCGGTATTGCCGCCCGTCAGCACCGGACCGGTCGCATCGTCGCCGATCAGCGCATCTGAGCCGATCCCCGGCATTTTAGCCGCATATGCCGGCATCGTCATAGCCGTGCTGACTAACGCCGCCTGTAAAAGAATGGCAAACAGTTTTTTCCTGTTTTTCTTCATCTTACTCATCTTCATTTCCTTTCGGCGCTCTGCGCGCCCGCTCCCGATTCTATCCCAGCGCCCCGTTTCAGGATGCCGAGTGTCAGGGCAAACCGTTCCCGGATACGGTTTTCCGGAACTCCGTCGTGAAAGCTCTTGATCTCCATCGCGATCGCCATCATCGCCATGCGGAAAAAACTCATATATTCCTCCCAGCCCAGCTTCCGCAAGGATTTTCCCACGCACGACTCATAGGCGGCACGTTCCAGCTTCCGTCCACGCACGGCGCGTGGACTGTCCGGATCGGAGCTGAATATATCAAAGGTCAGCGCCTCACGGCTGCTGCACTCCATGATGTTGCGGATGAAATCGGCGCGTCTCTCATCGCGGCACAGGGCAAGCGAACCGTTTAAAAACTGCCCTAACATCTCCCAGATGTCCCCCTGCGCCTCTTCAAGGCAACGCACGCCGCACTCATAAAATTCATTGATAAAACTCTCACACAGATATCCTAAAACATCCCATTTACTGTCAAAATACGTATAAAAACTGCCCCGGGAGATCCCGGCATCTTCTATCATACGGTTGAGCGATGCTTTTTCTATCGTTGTCCGCGTATATTCAGCCATACACGCGTCCCGGATTTTCTTCTGTTTTTCCTCCGGCAGCCGCTTAAATCGTTCCGACGGCATCTTCTTCTCCCCCTTTTTCTATCAGTACAGGCAGCTTCCCCGCCCCGGGTCCGCCGCCTGACAGATTCACTGCTTAACCTGCTTTTCCTTAGTCGCAGTCCAGCTTATCATACTCATCTTCTTTGCCTTTTCCCATGTTATAAACCACTCGGTAGAAGGACGGAAGCAGTACCAGCGTCAGGATCGTCGCCGCAACCAGACCGCCGACGTTTACAAGCGCTAAGCCCTGCATCATCTTGCCCGCCTTACCAAATGCCAGACAGTTCGGGATCATCGCAATGATGGTCGTCAGTGTCGTCATGCAGATTGGGCGTACACGGATCGCACCTGCCTCTACCAGCGCCTCGTCTAACGGCATCTCCACCCGCAGCTGGTTGACCGTATCCACGTACAAAATACCGTTGTTTACAACCGTACCGACCAGCATCAGGAAACCAAGCATGGAGGTCATACTGATCGGGCAGTCCGCCAGGAACAGGAATCCAAAGGAACCGATCAAACTGAACGGTATCGTTGCCATAACCATCAGGGAGAACTTCGGAGACTCAAACTGAATCGCCATGACAATGAAAATCAGAAAGATCGCTGTGACAAGCGCCATTCCCAGCGCGGAAAGCTCCTCACCCATCGACTCATCCAGGCTGTTGGTCGCCATCTCAACACCGTACGGGAACTCCCAGTTCTGCACGAAGCTCTTGACATCTTTTTCAGCCGTCTTCTTATAATCTGCCTGTGCCTGCATCGTGATCGATACCTGGTACTGTTTCTCTTTTCGTGAAATCTCCTGTGGGCTGTCCTGGTAGTAAATCTCTGCCAGATCCTCCAGCGGAAGCGTATTGCCCGCCGCCGTCGTGATCATCATGCCCTGCAGTTTCGCGATGGAATCGTAGCGATCCGGCGCAAATTCTACTTTCACATCCTGATCCTCGCCGTTGACGGAGATCGTCGCCGCTTTCACACCGCTTAAATTGCTGTATACAACCGAACCGATGCTTGCCGGGGTCAGTCCCTCTGCCTCCGCCTTGACCGGATCCACTTTTACCTTGATAACCGGCGCCGCATTCTCAACAGAAGAATGTACCTGCATAACATCCTCGCGCTTGCGAAGCTCCGTTACCAGATCATCCGCTGACTTCTTTAATGTATCATAATCGGTACTCTGCAGATCCACCTCAATCGAATCACCGCTGCTCATGCTGCTGCTCATACTGCTGCTGCCCTGTTCCAGCGTAATAGTCGCATTAACGTAGTTCTGTGTCGCATATCTCCACTTCTCGATAACCTCGTCCGTGGAAAGCTTTCTCTTATCTTTTAAGTAGGCATTCAGTGTCACATCACTTCCGGAAGTCATGCTGACGCCACTGTTTCCATATGTCATCAGGTAATGATCCACATCCTCGTCTGCCTCTACCATATTTTCCAAATCAAGCACAGTGTCACGGATTGCCGATACCGAATAACCCGGCTTCGTCTTGATCGTCATCGTGACAATACCTTCATCGATCGAGGACATCAGCTCCAGGTTCAGTCTGGACGCCATGAGGAGGGCCAGAACAACCAGCACCGCCGTCGTTCCAAATACCAGCGCATAGCGCTTAATGACATGCGGCATATGCTTGCGGTACCAGGCCTGGATGCCTTTGATGATGCGTCCTGCCGGCGCATGATCCTTCTCCACCGGATGCCAGAACATATAGCAGAGCGGCACGATGATGACTGCCGAGAATAAGGAAGCCGTCATACAGAAGATGATCGTGTAGCCGAGCTGTGTAAAGAGCTGTCCAGACATACCGTTTAACATCAGAAGCGGAATAAATACAACACAGGTTGTCAGCGTACCGCCGGTGATCGAGCCGATCATCGTGCGCGTACCTTCCAGCGCCGCGTCGTAGAAATCCAGTTTTTCCTTCGCCCGGAAACATCCGTCGAGGACGTTGATCGAGTTATCAACCATCATACCAACGCCGAGAACGAGCGACGTCAGGGAAATAATGTTCATTGAGAATCCCATCGCCGCCATACAAATGATCGCCAACACAACGGAGATCGGAATGGACGTACCTACGATGACCGACGCACGCAGATCGCCATAGAATAAGAACAGAATGATCATGGACAGGATGATCGCCAGGAGCAGCGTTTGGATTACGCTGCTTAAAGACCGTTTCAGCGTGTCACTGGCATCATCTACCACGGTGATTTTAAGACCCGGATACTGCTGTTCAATTTCCTGCACCTTCTTGGTTACCTGGTTGGAAACCTCGATCGCGGTGGAACTCTGCTGTTTCTTGATTCCCAGGGAGATAACATCTTCGCCATTATAGCGTCCGATCGAGTTTGCATCCTCCAGCGCCTCATAGACATTCGCGATATCAGAAAGATGGATCGTCTCACCGTTTTCCAGCGGAAGCACGACATTTTTCAGACTTTCCGTGCTCTTAAATTCGTTGCCGACACTGACGTCGAGATCCTGTTTTCCAACCCGGACATCGCCCGCCGGGATCGTGAAATCGGCGGCACCGACTAACTGTGCGACCGTATTCATATTCAGGTGGTACTGTGCCAGTTTTTCCGGAATCAGTTCCACGCGGGTGTAGCTCTCCTGACCGCCGGCAATCGAAACCTCGCCGACCGAGCTTAATTTCTCAAACTCAGGAACAATTTTGTCATCTACATATGTATAAAGGTTCTGATCGACGTCGCCGCTGACTGCCAGCGTAACCGTCGCCATCGAGTTAATATCCAGCTCCATGATATTCGGGTCATTGGCATCGTCCGGCAGATCGCCCTGAATGCCGTCTATCGCCTTTTTCAGGTTAATGTATGCGGTATCCATGTTGGTGCCGTACTCATACTGGACAATGACGATCGATACATTTTCACGGGAAATGGACTGTACCTTATCTACCGAGTCCAATGATGTGATCGCATCTTCTTCTTTCTTGGTAACCAGATCGGTTACGTCCTCCGGGCTGGCTCCCGGATACACCGTAGCGATGATTAACATCGGCATCTCCATCTCTGGCGTCAGTTCCAGCTTCATGCCCATGACGGACTGAAGACCGAAGTACGCGATGGTGATCAGACAGAGAATGATGGTAACCGGACGCCGCAGTGCGAGTTTTGTCAGTCGAATCATTCTTTGTCACCTGCCTCTGTCGTCTCCGCTGCTGTCTCATTGTTTCCGTCTGTCTGTGCGCCGTCGTTATCCTGTGCCAACAGGACTTCTCCCTGATCCACCAGCTCGTTGCTCCAGCTTACGATGACCTGGCTGTCGCTCGTCAGACCCGATTTTACTTCCATATTTTCATCGTCATAAATACCTGCTTCGATCTCGGTTTTCTCCGCTTTTCCGTCCTCATAGAGGTATACAAACGGGGCACCGTTGTCGTAGCTGACTGCATCGACCGGAACGGTCAGCACCTGGCTGACACGGTCCATGATAACCGTCATTTTTACGCGGGAACCATTCGTAAGACCTGCTGCATCCGGCACCATCGCACGCGCGTCATAAAGACCGCTGCTCTCGTTGACCATAGATCCGATCTCGGTCACTGTACCGGTGTAATCCACACCATTTTTCTCCAGCGTCACGCTGTCACCCAGCTCCATCGTCTGGTGGATCTTCTCGGTGATACCGAATTTAACCTGTAACTGGCTGGCACCGGAGATCGTGCAGATCTCGCCTGCCGGAGATACATGATCATGCGGTTCGACGCTCCGGGACTCGATCACACCGTCGATCGGCGCTGTCACGGTTGTGTATTTCACCTGCAGATCGTATTGATTCTTCGCAGATTCATAGGAAATCTTCGCGCTCTGTGCGCTGTTTTGTGCCTGCTCCATCGCCTCCTGGGAGACAAAACCATCTGCAAAGAGCGCCTGGGTACGGCTTAAATTGCTGTCCGCATTCTTTAAGGCAACGGAAGCCGCATCCACCTGCAGCTTTAACGCTGTCAACGCGTCGGAATCGATCTTGCACAGCGCCTGCCCTGCCTGGACCGTATCGCCCGCCTGGAAGTAAACCTCCAGCACCTCGCCGCTCATCTTCGGCATGACGCTCGCGCGGGACTGCGGCTCTACCAGTCCGGTCAGATCCGTGTACAGGCTGATGTCCTGACGAACCGGATTTTCTACCTTTACGGTTGGACGGGACTCATATTCCGCCGCCGTATTCTTATGACCGCATCGGGACAAAACGACAGCACCAACTACTACAATCGCAGCCAGCGCCAGAATCTTTCCTCTTTTTTTCATAATTTCCTCCATCTATGCTTGTTCTTGGTATAAATTTTTCTCAGTCTATATTTTACTCATCTCGTATACACTTTGCCACTCCCAAGTTTGGACAGGTGTGTACACAAATTTGTCAAAATGTATCCATCTATGTTCATCTTTTTTTCATGGCACCCGAATTTTCCTGCCGCTGACCGTTTTTTGGGGTACATGACAGCAAAAACGCAGGAAAAACCAACCAAATACCGCTGATTCCTCCTGCGTTTCCTTGTTCCATTTTCTAATTGATAATAATTCTCAAAACTGCCGGAAACCTGCTTTCCTAACGGACCTGCATAGGGTCGCACCCGGTGCATTTGCGGATCACGCTCATGAACGTGGCGACGCGCTCCTTCACATCCGCCTCATCCTTAAACGGCGCGTCAAACGCAACTCCCATAACCGAGAAAATGATGATCTGCACCGCCATCGCCGCCTCCGGCATCGTCAGGTTCTTAAACATACCAATCCGCTCCAGATGGTTATAAAAATACTGGTACACCTTTTCTCCCATCTGACGGCGCAGCGCCATGAACTGTACCGACTCGGACAATGCCCGGATATGCTTCTGGTTTTCCATGATATACATATAAAGCTGTGTCAGCGCCTTCTCCGGATCTGGCTGGCTCATCGTCTCTTCCATGATGCGCTTCATCTCGCGTTCCATCCGGTATTCCATCAAATCATATATATCTTTAAAGTAATAATAAAATGTTTTTCTTGTGATCCGGCTCCGCTCAACCAGCGCCGTAACCGTGATCTTCTCGACCGGTCTTTCCGACTCCAGCTCGATATAAGCCTCTACAATCCGTTCCTTCGTATTTCCCTGCTGCATACTCTTTTCCTCCGGCAAACCGTTGTTGTTTAAGTATAGTTTATAATTCAATAAACTGCAAGTATTGCCTGAAATTTCCATGTTCCTGCGATGAATCTCGCATTCAAATACGGCAAATTCCTGCTGCCACCACGTTTTCTTACGGCACTTTCGGTTCCAAAAGTGCCTACCCGTGAACAGTAACGATGAATCCACGTTACTGTTCACGCAAACGTGCTTATTTGTGGACAGCAGCCGATACGGACGGTCCGCTTTCGTGCTTCACACGCCCTTCCACCTGCGGCAGTTTCTGCGAGTATACAACCACCCGGTCGCCTTCCAGTATCTGCGTACCGCCGTCTGGAATGACGATCTGGCTGCCCCGCTTTATCATCACAATGATCGTATTCTTATAGAAGCGCGCCTCCGCGATCTTCTTACCACACCAGCGGTGATCGGGTGTCATCAGAATCTCTTTTAAAAGGATTCCCTGGCTGTCCGTAAAGCCCTCTGCACCCAAGACGACGGTATCCCCTTCCAGAATTACAGTCTGCCCTTTGGGCACAATCGTCTGCGCGCCGCGCCGGATCACTGTGATTAACATACCCGGAAGCATCTCAATCTCACAGATTTTACGGTTTTTCCACGGATGATTGTCCCCGATCGGAAGCTGCACGAACTGAATCTGCATATCGCCCGTATAGTCTGAGAACGTCCGCATGACATCGGTCGAGTTGTCGATCATGTCGCATTTTTCTGCCACCTTCGGAAGCAGCGAACCCTGAAAAATGATGGAAAATAAAACAACGCAGAACACGATGTGGAATATATCATATTTCATATATCCCTCACTGAGCGTCGCCATGATCGCAAATACGATTGACGCCGCACCGCGCAGACCCGCCCAGGAAATAACCAGATACTGCCCGATCGGCGGTTTCGACGGTGCGAGCAGCAAGCCAACCGCCGCCGGACGCGCCACAAATGTTAAAAACAATGCGATTGCGATCGCCGGAAGCACGATCGACGGCATCTGCGAGGGAAACGCCAGAAGTCCCAGTAAGAAAAACAGAAGCATCTGCATCATGCCGGTAAACGCATCAAAGAAGCCAACCAGCGCTTTCTGGTTCTTCAGCTCCTGATTTCCAAGGATAATACCGGTCAGATACACGCTTAGGTAGCCATTTCCGCCAATCTGGGATGCAAGCGCGTAGGAAATGATTGCCGCCGCAAAGACAAAGATCGTGTCAAATCCCTCGCCATAAAAGGCATACCGCTTTAAAAGCCATGTCACCAGCCACGCGACCGCCGCGCCGGTCAAAAGCCCAAATGCGAGCTGGCGGATCAAAAGCAGAACCGCCGAACCGCCGCTCACACTCCCCGTCATCGCAGACAGCAGAATCACCGTCATCATGTACGCAAACGGGTCGTTGCTTCCGCTCTCTAACTCCAGCATGGATGCCGTGCCGTATTTGAGGTTCAGCTTGCGCGAACGCAGGATCGAGAACACGGATGCCGCATCGGTCGATCCAAGAACTGCGCCGAGAAGCATTCCTTCCATCAATGCCATCTTAAGCACCAGATGACAAAACAGCCCGGTCAAAAACGCCGTCAGCACTACACCCGCCGAGGATAACAAAATCGACCGCCCCGCGACCGGCTTCGCCTCACTCCAGCGCGTGCCGAACCCGCCGTAAAACATAATAAAAATCAGTGCCACCGAGCAGACCTGTTCCGCCAGTGCAAAATTGCCGAATGGAATCTTAAAAATACCGTCCGATCCAAACAGCATTCCCAGCATAATAAAAATAAACAACGTCGGCACCCCCAGCCGCCCCGAAAGACGGCTTCCCGCGATGCAGACAAGGATAATAATCGCTACGACCAGAAGCGCAAATGAAGTTGAAATATGTATCATTCCTTTCTATGTTTAGTAGGTATCATAAATGTGGTGTTTTTATAATGATACAATATCTCTATGCCTCTTTCGTGTTAAGATTCCATTAAAAAGAGGAAATCTTACAGCGACAGATCTCCCTTCGCCCGCGCCCTCCGGTCGCGGATCGACTGGATCACCGGCACCAGGAACATTGCGACGATACCGCCCGCAAATCCATTGTTATAGAGGTTCATGCCCCCATACACGATCCCGACATTGAGCGCCACCGACGCGTGCAGAAAACCGGCTAACACGCCGCATAAAATTCCAAACTCTCCGGCGATCGGCGCCAGCGTCGTGGAAAAGAGCAGCGCCAGAAGTGCCGACGGATTCGTGATATCCCACGCCCGGACGGTACTCGCAATGCAGACGCCCGCCATGATCGGGAAAATATTCCGCAAATGTTTTCCAGTCGCACTGAATCCAACGATGGTAAAGATTCCGCCGATCGTCGGTCCATTTAGGTTTCCGCCGACTGCCAGCACAAAGAAGGTCGCAAACAGACCATTGAGTCCCATGTTGAGAAGCGTCACCGCACCGCCCAATTCCAGCAGGTAATCGGTACCGCCGATTCCCGTTGTCGCAAGGAGTTTTTCATAGCCTAAAAGCGTATCTTTTCCGCGCCACAGCACTGCCACCACCGACATGCCTGCAAACAGGACAAATAGCAGCCCCAGAAGCATCGCATCATTGCCGGAGGACCAGATAAGACGCGCCTCCGTCTCAATTCCAAAGGACTTAAACGTGGAGACCAGGACCGTCGCAATGATGCCAGAGGCAAATCCCACATTATAAAGGGAATATCCCTTATGGGCATAGTGGGAATGCGTCGCGAGCGGTGGAAGCACGAATCCGATACAGATTCCCACCAGAATCGTCACACAGAAGCGCTGCCAGATCGGCAGCTCCACCACGTGCATCAGCTGTGTGATGATCGGAGACAGGCTCGTTCCGTAGATGCCGACATAAATATAGTTGGATAAGTGCATTTTATGATATTTTGCATAGAGAAATACACCCAGAAAAATCGCCCAGATATTCATCAGATTTTTTCCGAACAAAGAGAATCCAAACATCAGACAGCAAGACGTGATCGTATGCCCGTCCATCTCCATCCCAAGACTATAGACAAAGTAGATGCTGATAAGCGCCATCATCCCGGCATTGACAAACGCGGCTCCCATGCCGCCGACCGCAATATAATCGGTGATCAGGAAATCCGGCTCCCATATGATTTCATAGATACCAGTCACAATGGAATCAAACGGCTGTATAATCAGCCCCACTGAAATGAAATAGATCGGAATCAGTGCCAGAAGAAAGAATTTCATCTCTCTGGACAGAGATTTCACTGTAGTCATATACGCACACCTTTCAAAAAAGGGATGCAAAAAAGATTCCGCATCTTTGCACCCCCGACTGTTAACATTCTATAAAAATGGTTACTATTCTATTGTATTGGATTTTCAACTGTTTTGCAACTGATTTTTTTCTCACTGTAACCCGTTATGAAACCCGTCCGGCAGAACCGGCTGCCCCCATTCTCATGTGAAATTGTTACTCTTCCTCCGGCGCACTTCCCAGCACATAACCGCGCTCTTCCAATATTTTGCGCAGCTCATCAACCACCGCCCCCAGCTCTTTACCTTCCTCGTCGATCGTGATGTCCGCGTATTTCTCAAAATACGAGATCCTCTCATGGTAGAGATCCAGAAGTGTCATGCCGTCTTTCAGCGCCACGCCGCGGTCCTTGACATCGCCGACGCGTTTTACCAGCTCGTCATAAGTAATTTTCAGATAGACAACCAGTCCGATGGATTTTAAATGTTCCATCGCTTCCTTTCCGTAGATCACGCTGCCACCCGGTGCGATGACCGCCTGCTCGGCTTCCACCCCCGCGTTGACGCGGTTCTCCACATCGAGAAATCCGTCCAGTCCCTGTTCTTCGATGATCTCGCGCAGACGCTTACCTTCCTGTTCCTGAATCAGCAGATCCACATCTATAAAGGAATAGCCCAGTCTCTTTGCTAAAAGCACTCCGACCGTGCTCTTTCCTGCGGACGGCATACCAATCAGGGTTACATTATTTTTCATCTTTGGCACCTCTTCTTTTTCTTTACACTCCATCCAAATGTTCCAAGAAGCTCTGAAAGCCCATAATAGCCGCCATGCGAATACACAATCGGTTCCGCCTTTGCAAGCTCCAGGCTGCCGCGCTCGTTGAGCCACTGCTCGTCCACGCTGACACCCGTTACCTCTGCCAGAAACATATGATGTGACCCCAGTTCCTTGACTTCGGTCACCCGGCACTCGATCGCGACCGGGCTTTCGGCGATCACCGGCGCCTTCACCGTCTGCGCCGGAACCGGTGTGAGCCCTGTCTCCTTCCATTTATCCACATTCCTGCCGGAGCGGACGCCGCAGTAATCGGTCGCATACGCCATCGACTCCGTCGCCAGGTTGATGACAAACTCACCGCTCTCCCGCAGCATATGGTAAGAATAGCGCTCCGGGCGCACCGAAATGTACGCCATCGGCGGGTTCGTACAGATCGTGCCCGTCCAGGCAATCGTGATGATGTTGCTGTTTCCTTCGCAGTCCGCCACTGTGACCAGCACCGCCGGAACCGGATAAATCATATTGCCCGGCTTCCACTGGGCGCGCGGTCCCGGAGTGTTCCGGGTCTCCATCCGTTTTTTCAACTGTCCTTCCGGGTTCTGCCTTGCTCCTCCCCGGCGACGCTCTTCTGGCTTTCCAGCCGCTCTCTTCTGTGCCATCCCTATATCCTCTTAATCGTTGTCCGGGAGAAGTTTGATCCGGACCATGATCTGTTTCACCATGCTTCCTTCCGGCAGGCTCATATCATCGATATGCGTCTGTGCCGGCAGATCGCCCTCTTCCTCCAGCTCCAGGCTGATCCAGTTGTACGCTGCCTCCCGCGCATTTTCCACCGCATCCTCCAGATCCGGACCTTCCGCCTCGCAGCACTCCAAATCCGGGAAATATGCATCATACCCTTTTCCATCTTTCTTAGGCGTAAAAACCGCCGGATATACAAATGTCATGGTATCCTTCCTTTCCGTCCGACCTTCCTGCCCTGCACGAACTATCACTGGATTTTCCGTATGAAACAATCCCGTCCGCGCACTGTCACCTGATTTACTGCTCCAGTGTCACTGTCAGTGCCGGAATCAGCTGTTTCTTTCTGGAAACAACGCCCGGCAGTGTTGCCGTCTGCTTCAGCTCTTCATTTGCATCACCTACGTGGAACGCATCTGCCACAACCTGTGCCGCCCCCTGTCCAACACAGAGAAGTTCGGTCGTCTCCGTCAGGATATTCGTCAGCATGAAGAAGAGCATATCCAGACCTTCGTCCTCACGCGCCTTCTCCATAAACGGCAGCATACGGTTCTTCAGCTTTCCAAGCTCCTCTGCATTCAGGGAGTTGATCTGACCGACGCCGAAGTTTGTCTTTCCAGCTGAGAATTTCTTGAAATCCAGATACAGAATCTCTGCATCGCTCTTGCCCTTTAACTCGCTGCCTGCCTCAAACATCTGGTTTGCGAACTCATCCAGCTTGATGCCTGCCATCTCAGCCAGAGAAACCGCTGCCGCCCGATCCATCGGTGTGCAGGTCGGAGAACGGAACAGAAGCGTATCGGAGATGATCGCACTGCAGAGCAGACCTGCGATGGTCTTGTCGATCTCCAGCCCCTGTTCGCGGTACATCTGGAAGATGATTGTTGCCGTACAGCCGAGCGGCTGGTTACGGAAGAAGACCGGTCCGACTGTCTCCACAGTACCCAGACGATGGTGGTCAATCAGCTCCAGGATATTGGCATTCTCGATGCCGTCTACCGCCTGGCCGCGCTCATTGTGATCGACCAGAATCACGTTCTTGCCGCGCGCACCCAGTAAGTTACGGCGGGAAATCAGGCCTTTGTATTTGCCTTCTTTATCGAGTACCGGGAAATGACGGAAACGCTTGCTTGCCATCACATCCTTAATATCATCGATGAAATCATCTGTATCGAAGGTGATCAGCTTCTCAGTCTTCATGAAATAGCTGATCGGCATACTCTGGTTAATGAGACGGGCTGCCGTGTAGGTATCATACGGAGTTGTGATGACGGTACAGCCGCGCTCCTGTGCCAGTTTTTTGATCGTCATGGAAACGCCAGCGCCCTCACACACGATGATACAGCTTGCACCCATCTCGATCGCGCACAGCTGCGACTCATAGCGGTTGCCGAGGATAACCAGGTCGTTCTTTTCAATATAATATTCCATCATATCCGGATTAGCTGCCGCAATCAGGACTTTTCCTTTATCAAAGTACGCTTTCTCATCGCCAACAAAAATCGCGCCCTCCAGGGTCTCGATGATATTTGCATACTGAGTGCATGCCTTGGAAAGAATGCTGCTGTCGTATACATTCATATAAGAACGGGTAATATCGCCGACTGTGATCAGACCTTCCAGTATATTCTTATCGGTAACAGCCGGAAGTGTTACCAGACCATCCTCCTGCATCAGGTTCCATGCTTTTCTCAGGGAAATATTCTTGGAAACACCTGGAGTCTCGCGGATCTCAATATCCTTGACCTGCGTTTTGACGGATTTAATCAGTTTCGGCACATCTACCTTAAAGTAATCCAGTACGAAGGTTGTCTCCGGGTTCAGTTCTCCGGCACGGCACGGTACATATTCGCCGCCCGTCTGAAGTGTTTTGAAATTCGCATAGCCGATTGCAGAACAAATCGAATCCGTATCCGGGTTTTTATGTCCAATTACAATCGTTTTCTTTGCTTTTTCTGCTGCCATTTTTTCCTCCTGATTCGCACCGTGCGCTGCAAATTCTGCCATTTTTCTTTCTATCCTCTGTTTTGATAGAGAAACCTCTGATTCGTGAAACTTTTTTGTACAAAATCTCCAATTTTCATAATCTGTTTACACGGTGTTCATATTTTATTCATATCTTATTTTTATACTAAAAGCATAAAAGATTTCACTTTTCAAATTTGTTTTATAGTGATTTTGCACATAGATTTTTCATAATTGCCCCGGATGCTTGACCGCTCCGGGGTCTCCTCTTGTCTACAGCATATTTTCGGCATATCTGAACGCTTTTCTATCTCTATTTCCTTCAAACGTCCAGACCCTTTACCCTGCACTCTGTCACTCAAAACAAGGCGCCTAATCTAAGATCAGTCTCGCCGCCCCATAGATACCTGCGTCATTTCCCAATGTTGCCAGGCGAACCTCGCCCTTATTCTCAGAGATCGGGGTCAATTCACGGTAATAGCGGTCAATCCAATCCGTTAAAAAAGTCCCCGCCTTTGACACGCCGCCTCCGATGACAAAAATCTCCGGATCCACGGTCATCGAAATAGTCGCCAGCGCCCATCCGAGATAATAGCACACGGTGTCCATAACCTCCAGCGCCAGTGCATCCCCGGCTTTTGCCGCATCCAGCACATCTTTTGCGGTGATCGCATCACCGTAGGCACGCATCACCGACGCATCCGGCTTTGCCGCCATCTTCCGCCTCGCTTCCCTGGCGATACCGGTCGCGGACGCTACCTGTTCCAGACAGCCGTGTCCGCCGCAGTTGCAGGTTTCTTTCTCGCCCTCGCGGATATGGATATGACCGATCTCGCCGCCCAGTCCGTGGCGTCCTGCAACGATCTTCTGATCGTGTACCACGCCGCCGCCGACACCGGTTCCCAGCGTCACCATCACGATATCATGGCAGCCCTTGCCGCCGCCCTGCCACATCTCGCCGAGCGCCGCCACATTAGCATCATTACCGGAGCGGACCGGCATTCCATCTAATAACTCACTCAAAATCTTCTGCGGGTTCAGATCGCGCCATCCCAAGTTGACGCAGACCTCCACATAGCCGTCCGGCTGCACCGGACCCGGAAATCCCATACCTGCGCCGATCACGGCGTCCATCGGGATTCCCTGCTCGTTCAATTTCTTCCTGATCGAAGCGGCTACATCCGGAAGAATGTACGCCCCATTCTCTTCCTTGCGGCTCGGAACCTCCCACTTATAAACAAGCGTTCCGTCCGTCTCAAAAATACCAATCTTAACCGTCGTTCCGCCGACGTCTATCCCAATACATTTTTTTTCCATGTCTGGATCCCTTCCCTTACGGCTGCACCGGCAGCCTTTCTTCTATGCCCTCATCTTTTTTCTGCGCTGGCTCTTATTATACGCAATGCATCCCCGTTTTGCAAGGTTTGGAAAGCAAAATACACCTGCCTGCCGGAGAAAGGCGCATTTCTGCTTAAGCGGTACCGCATTCTTTTCTGCCGACAGACAGGTGCCTGTCTTTTATCTTATTTTTTTACCAAAATCAGCATTATTTCAGGCTCTTAGCCACCTCTACCACATGCTCAACGGTAAAGCCGAACTTCTTGAACAGAAGCCCTGCCGGTGCGCTGGCGCCGAAACTTTCCATCGCGATGATCTTGCCGTCTAAGCCGGTGTACTTGTCCCAGCCGAAGCTTCCAAGCGCCTCTACTGCTACACGGCGGCGTACTTCTCTCGGAAGTACGGACTCCTTGTACTCCTCGCTCTGCTCCTCGAACAGATCCATACACGGCATGGAGACAACGCGGACTTTCTGACCTTCTGCTGCCAGAGTCTCTTTTGCATGAACCGCCAGAGCTACCTCGGAACCGCTGGCAATCAGAATTAACTCCGGTGTGCCTTCGCAGTCGTCGATGATGTAGCCGCCCTTTAATGCCTCACGGCTGCTGCCTGCCATCGGCTCCAGATTCTGTCTGGTCAGCACCAGTGCGGTCGGTGTGTGCTCGGAAGTAACAGCACTGTACCAAGCTGCCTCTGTCTCGGTCGCATCGCACGGGCGGAATACATGGAAGTTCGGCATCGCACGCAGCGCTGCCATCTGCTCGATCGGCTCATGGGTCGGTCCATCCTCACCAACGCCGATACTGTCATGCGTAAATACATAGGTCAGCGGCACGCCCATCAGTGCAGACAGTCTTGCCATCGGTTTGCAGTAATCACTGAATACAAAGAAGGTCGATACATACGCACGCAGACCGCCATGCAGCATGATGCCATTTCCGATCGCTGCCATCGCAAGCTCGCGGACACCGAAGTGCAGGTTACGTCCAGCTCTGTCCTCCTTGGAGAAGTCGCCCGCATCCTTCATGTTAGTCTTGTTGGACGGTGCTAGGTCAGCAGAACCGCCAAACAGGTTCGGCAGAACATCCTTGATGTAGTTGATCAGGCGTCCGGAGATCGCACGGCTTGCTTCCGGTTTCTCCTGTTTTGCCCAGAATCCGGCGTCATCTTTCAGCGCCTCGCCCGCCTTTGCATTGTGATACTGGTTCCAGAGCGCTTCCATCTCCGGATATTCCTCGCAGTAAGCGGCAAACATCACGTTCCATGCAGCTTCTACCTCTGCCTTCTGCTCTGCGATCTCGGAGTAGTTTTTGTATACCTCTTCCGGTACGAAGAACGGCTCTTCGCTCGGCCAGTTTAAGTTCTTTCTGAGTGCTTCCACATTCTCCACGCCCAGCGGCTCGCCGTGTGCGCTCGCCTTGCCCTGTTTTGCCGGGCAGCCGAAGCCGATCTGCGTCTTGATGGTGATAAAGGACGGATGCTCGGTATCTGCCTTTGCAGCCTCGATCGCCTTGCCGATCGCGTCGATATCATTGCCGTCTTCTACAGTGATCGTCTGGAAACCAAATGCCTGCATACGCTCCTGTACATTCTCACGGAATGCGATGTCGGTGCTTCCCTCGATGGAGATGCGGTTGGAATCATAGAGAACAATCAGCTTGGAAAGTCCCAGGGTACCTGCCAGAGAGAATGCCTCAGAGGAAATGCCTTCCATCATACATCCGTCGCCGCCCAATACATAGGTGTAATGGTCAACTACCGGATAATTTTCTTTGTTGAATACGCTTTCCAGATGTGCCTCAGCCATCGCCATGCCGACTGCCATACCCATACCTGCGCCCAGCGGACCGGTCGTCGCCTCAACGCCAACGGTATGACCATATTCCGGATGTCCCGGAGTCTTGGAATCTAACTGGCGGAAGTTCATCAGATCTTCTTTGGAAAGATTTCCGTAGCCAAACAGGTGCAGCAGAGAGTACAGCAGCATGGAACCATGACCGCCGGATAAGATGAAACGGTCTCTGTTCTCCCACTTCGGGTTAGCTGGGTTATGGTTCATATGATGTGCCCACAGTTCATAAGCCGCTGCTGCACATCCCAGCGGAAGTCCCGGATGACCGGAATTTGCCTTCTGGATTGCGTCTGCGGATAAAATCCGGATCGCGTTTACGGATAATGTGTCAATCTGATTCATAAGTAACCTCCTGCTATGTATCTTAATTTTAAAAACTAAACGTGTGTTATTTGAGGCGGATCTCGCGCATCCGGTCGCCGCCGCTGATAATCAATGAATTGAACGCGCGGCCGCGTGTTACCTGCGCCACAGAGAAATCAAACTCCCCGGCAAACCGCTCCTTGCCGGACAGACTGTAGACCCGACAGGAATTTTCGTTATTTAGGATGACGAAATCGCCCTGTATATTTATGTTACGCCACGAATACGAGAAATCTGCCGTACCCATAGCGGTTCCATCGGATTTAAACATGCTCAAACGGCTCTCACTTCCGCCCTCGGTGTTGTCCGAGATGACCGCCACATAGTCCTTCGACCATGCCACGCCGCGGACTTCCCCGTCGATCTCCGCCTGGCGCACCAGCGCCGGGCTTGTTACATTTTCCAAAGAGAAAAATGCCACCTGATCATCCGCAAATGCACACGCGTGATCCTCGTCGAGAAACCGGACGCGCGGACAGATGCTGTCTCCCAGCTCATCAAAACCTCCGACCAGACGGTCTGGATAATTCTTTCCATATTCGGAGAAATTGTAAAATACAATCCGGTTTTTGAGTGCCCCGTCCTGCAGATACAGGTCGGAAAGCATGACCTGCGTACCATCCGGCGATAAGGAAACGTCCATCAGGTAACCATTTCCCGACATAACCGTCTTGATCGCCCAGTCAAGCTCGCTGCCGTCTTTCTTGAAAAAGGTCACATACGAAGCATTGCTGTCCTCCACCAGCGCCGCCACGATGCCGTATGCCGATACGCTGACGCGCAGGATCGGCAGAAGCGTCGTCGCCTGTCCCTGGCTTCCGGTCTTGTCCACAATATAAATATCATTGCCCTGCTGGTCCCCGATCACGGCATAATCGCCGTTGACATAGCAGATCGGTGATTTCAGCTCATAACTCATCGACCAGACTGCCTTGCCGGACTTGTCCAGATAGGAAGCTCCGTCCTTCGTGTATTTCAGGACATTTTCCCCAAACGGGACAAATTCCGTCGTGCTGCTCTCACTCGCCGCAATCTCTTTTTCCCACGCCACCGTATAGTCCGTGTAGGCATGGTTATCTTTATAATACATAAAACCAACCGCCAAAAGCGCCGCGATTAACACCGCCGTCAGCACCCTGCGGAGACGTTTCCGTCTGGAATGGCGCTCGGCTTTCTCCGCCACCTCTTCCTCATTTTCCCCGTGGCTTATGCCCCGGCGGGGAAACATGTCCTGCGTGGCGGTGTCGATCACACGCCCTCTCAGCTGCTTTTTCTTCTGTTCCCGTTCAATCGGGTTCATCTCACTCATTTTTTTATCTCCTGTAGCTGGACTGCCATCTTGATTATACACTATTTTAGATGGTTTGGCATTATCTTTTTGCTATTCTCCGGACACATCCGGCAGCACCAGCGTCTGCCCTGCGATAATGCGGTTTTCATCGGTCAGATGGTTGACTGCAAGGATATCGTCCAGATGACGGATATTGCCATAAAGCTTAAAACAGATCCCATAGAGCGTCTCCCCATCCCCGACCGTGTACGTGCCGCCGGGCTTCAAGTTTGTGACCGGATAGTCCTGTCCCGCCGTCGAATTGCCGCCCGGATTCGGCAGGTCGCGCTGTGCCTCCGGCTCCGGCAAAATGTACGGGGCTTTCGTCTCCGCCATTTTTCCGTCCTCTTCGCTCTGCCCGCCGGAAGCCTGTCCATTCTGTCTGCCTGCTATGGCAGTGCCCTCTGTATCTCCATCCGCCGCGCTCTCAAGTGTCCATTTATGCGCCTGTCCTCCGTTTTCCGCTGTTGTTCCGTCTGCATCCACATCGCTGCTCTCAAGCGGCGTCACACTGCCGCGGAGCTGTTCCACCGTGACCGCCTCTTTCCCGTCCGCAGTGCCCCGCACACCATCCGGGAGGACGGATACCAGCACACTCTCCATCTCGCGCATTTTCTGGTAATTGCCGAAAAGCACCACGCCGCCGGCAAGCACCGCGACCGAAAGCACGCCGCACAGCGTCCCCAGCGCCCGGATCGTCCCGTAACGCGACGCCGCCTCCTGCTGCCGCTCTTCCATCCGGTTACGGAAATCGCGGATCACCCGATCGCCGGTGCCTGTCTCCACCCGGCGGGCGTCCTTCCGCAGAATCATATAGTCCTGCATCATCTGGTTTTTCTCGTAGTATATATGATATCCTTTCAAACGGTAAAACCCGTCCTCCGACATCACATAGTATGCCGCCTCACCGTCCACACCGCTGTTTATGTACATGAGCTGGTTTTTCCCACCGAAATACTGCTTGTGCAGCCGCCAGTAGGTCAGGGGACTTAACATACACCCCGGCGCGCCGCAGATAAACCACCCCTGCACGGTCTTTTTCGGAAATGTCTCCTCCATCCGCTGGTATGCCTTTTTCCATGCCGCCTCCGAAAAGACAATCTTCTCCCCGGACGGCACAACCTCCTCCATCTCCAGCGCCCCGTCCACAAAGAGGCACGGAACCTCCTGCTGTGGATCCGAATTTCCGAGCAGCAGCCCGACCCGGAGTCCCGGTCCGCCGGATGGATATACCTGTTTCAAATACGTGTTTACATAATCCTCCACATACAACCGGACCACCTCATCCCGCTCGCCGATCTGCCGGATATTTTTCGGCAGTTCTGCGCGGGAACCAGAATATTCTCCCATATGTTCACCCCGCTATGATAGATTCTCCTGAAACCGGGTCTGTACTTGCTTCCATGATTTGATTGCTGCACCGCGCAGCATTTTCAGTGCTGAAAATACCTGCACAAATACAGTAACATGATTTTCCGTAATTTCAGGAGTATGATGAATTTCTTTCCGCCTATCATAACGCCGATTGCATGCAAAATTTGTCAAACGGAGGCAGCATCCAGGCAAAAATTTTCGACAAGCCCGATCCCCGCGCTGATGCAGTCTGCCAGCTGCATGACGAGTGCCAGGCGGATACTCTGCAGCATCATCGGATCGTAATGGCTGCAGCCCGCCACGATCCCGGTGATAAAGAGATCTCCGACCGCGTGAAGCTCCTTGCAGACGCCAAGCCCCGGCTTTAAAGCCCCGCGCCCTAACGTGACATAGCCGATATGGTTTTCATCACCAACCGAGGCATCGACCGCCACCACCAGCGCATCCGGGTAGCCATTTTTTAAAACCTGCACGTAATGTTCCAGGTTCATCGCGTGCACGGGGCGATCAAGTGTTCCGAATACCAGCGTACCGCGCCGCCGTTCCTGTTTGAGTTTATATCCGATCAACGGTCCCAGACTGTCTCCGGTCGAGCGATCCGTGCCGATGCAGAGGAAAACCAGTTTCTTTTTATGCCTTCGGGTCATTTCTTCCTGAATCAGCCCACTTAACTGCCCTGCCAGCTCTCCCACCGCGTCCCGGCGGGCTGAATTGTAATAATATATCTCCGGACTGCCACCGAAGCGGCTGCGTCCCCGTCTGTTCATCTCCCACACCGTCCTGTTTTCTCCCTGCCTGTTGGACAGGGGTTGTTTTACCTTTATTATAGGCGGGGTGGCAGGAAATTATGCGAAAATTGAAGGATATATACACGGACGAAAAAAGATGTGACAGAAGGCAGCTTTACAGCGCCCGGTGTCACATCTTTTTTCTGGTTGTTCCTATATCTAATTATTTATTTTTATGAAATAATTTCCACAGTTTACTTTCCGCCGCGTTCGCGGTACTCTGCAATGACCTCGCTTAAATTAACGGCTGTGCTGTTATCCAGAATATGTTTTAGCGCGTCCAACTTTTCTGGATTCAGAAATTCCTTGCCTAAGTAGCACTCGTAGGTATCTGTGATAAAGATTCTCTTTTCCTTGATTACCGTCTCGGTATAGTGCAGGCGGCTCTCGACCTCCTGATGGCCTTCTTTGAGTTGTTCGAGCTTTGCACGGCTGTTGCTGGTGATCTCATCGGTCAGGATGGTTTTTGTCACATTTTCGAAGGTGTTTAATGCGTCCTTTTTCTTCTTCGCCGTCTCCTCCAGATCCTGCTCCATCTGGGAGATCTCATCGTCGTATTTTTCCAGATCGTAGAGCGCTTCACTGCGATCCCGGCGGATCGAGGAGGTGATCACCGCGATCTTGCGGTTGTTCGCCGCGATCAGACTGCGGATCGAACGTCCTTCCTGCAGCGCCGCCAGATGGCGATCCTTCGTCCAGTTTCCAATCAGGATATACAGTCCGCCAAAAACAACCACATCCACGCCGTAGATCATCGCCAGGTATAAAGTCTTCTGTTCTGGAAGCAGCTTGTAGATGCCGCACGGGATCAACAGGAAACAGATCGCAAAGGTAATCAACACCGTCAGAAATTCTTTGAATCCCCTCGGGAAATACAGCGCATAGTACAGTGGGCTTTTGCAGACAAATGGAACACGATCCGACTGGAACAGCGTCCGCATCCGCACGGAAAGCTCTCGGTTGTGCGCGTGAAGCTCCTGCGTTTCTTCCTTAATCCGCTCCTTGATGCCCTGGTTTTTCGCCTTTTCGCGGCGTGTCCGCGTGCGTTTCAGCTTATCCTGCAGCTTCCCAAGCTCATCGTCATAGCTTTTTTCAATCTCATCCCGGCGCCTTTTCACGGTCGAATTCACGGCATCCGCCACCGCTTTCCGCTCCGTCTCCAGCACGCGCAGACGCTTTTTCTCTTCCTGAGCAAGCGTCTCCTCCTGTTTTTCAAACTCCGCCAGCTCCACCACTGCCTGTCTGGCGTCTTCCAGAAATGTTTTCACATCCGTTATCGCCTGTGCCATCTCGCCCCTCCCGGTCTTTGTCTTTTTGTAACGGCTGCCTGCCCTTTATTCTTCCAGCACCTGTATCTCCAGATAATCGAAATCGATGCTCTCGATAAAGTTGTCCTGGGTAAAACGCGCCTTATCGTGACGTTTGAACTCCTCGATCGTCTTATCCAGCCAGACCGGATGCCCCAGATCAAAGGCATAGCAAATCTGGTCGATCGCGTCAAACACCATCGCCGTTCTTGACATTGTATAATCACCGTTGCTGATCACAATATCCCTAAGCATCCGGTTTTCCTTCATCATTTTTCCCCAAAGACGAAACATCCTGCCGTTCCTTTCCCGCTGTCAAATTTCATTTTTACCGTGTCCGGATGTTCTCTCCGGACATCTTTTCTCACAATCTTATGTCCAGTATATCAGCTTTTTTAAGAGTTGACAAGGCGGGGCTTTTCGGCAAAATTCACTGCCACTGTGTCATCGTGCAGCACTTCCCATTTTCAAAAGAAACTGCAGATCTTCCTCAATCCCCCGCACATTTCCAGAAACGTCCATCGCATACTCCATGACCCACTCGGCATCCGGCGTCGCCTGCTTTGCCAGTTTTAAAAAGCAGTCAAAATCAAGTGTTCCCTCATGAATCCTCTGATGGCTGTCGTGGACACCGTCGTTGTTGTGGAGATGGTACGCCACAATCTGGTCCGCCAGCGCGTTTACGACCCGCTTAAGCGACCAGCCGTTCGCCCAGGCGTGCCCGATGTCGATGAGCACCGCATACTGTTCCCGGCGGCACAGATCGATAAATTCCTGCTCATCGAAGAGACGGTTTCCGCGCTCCAGAACTCCGGCATTCTCCACGACCACCTGGGTTCCCGCCTCCTCACACAGCTGTTTCACGGTGTAATAATTTTCACAGGAAACACGGACGCGGTCTTCCTTCTCGCCCGGTATGATGCGGCAGTTGTTGTGATGATAAACGAGATATTTGCTTGAAAGCTCTTTCGCATACGAAAGCGTCTTTTCAAGCAGCTCCATCGTGCGCGCATACTCTACAGTCCCCTCCGCTGCCGAATGCTCTGCCTGATAATATGGACCATGGAAGCTGACCGGGACTTCCTTTAAGAGCGGCATGGCGTCCCGCAGGTTCTTCTCAAAGCATTCCTCATGAAACATCGGAAACACCTCGACTCCCACCTGTCCAGGAAACCGTTTGAGATATGGAAGAACCTGACCGAACTCGCTGCCTTTATACATATT
Source organism: Clostridium sp. TF11-13AC (assembly GCF_003481065.1). Lineage (NCBI taxonomy): Bacteria > Bacillati > Bacillota > Clostridia > Eubacteriales > Clostridiaceae > Clostridium > Clostridium sp. TF11-13AC. The sequence continues at coordinate 42,532 of NZ_QUKJ01000006.1, read as the reverse complement.
AGTGCTGATAAGAATTTTTCTCATGATTGCATGTCTCCTCTTCAAAATATACGTTCATAATCTTGTTTTGAAAACACTTTTTTCGCTCTATTATCTCTATTCTTACTGGGCGATCGCCTTTTCCAATTTCGGCACCGCCAGCTTTTCCTGTGCGCGGATCACCATCTCCGGGTAACCGAGCGATTTCTCCGTCCCGCGGTCAAACAGATGCAGCTTTTCCGTCTCCACATGGATGTATACCTTCTCACCCGGCTGTGGAATCTCGCCCTCGCGGATGGCAATCAGCTCGTTCTTGTCTCCCTCGACCTGAATATAAACACCGTACCGGTTTCCGTAATCCTCCACGTAACGGACCATGCCCTCGATCGACCGCTCCTGCGGGGTGCGGCTCATCATCACGTGTTCCGGGCGGACACCGGCGTACAGCAGTCCCGACGGGCACTGCGCGGCGATCCGCTGCCAGATACCCGGAAGTTCTACCTTCTGTTTCCCGATGACAAGCGCCCCGTTATGATATTCCGCCTCCACGATATTCATGGACGGCGAACCGATAAACTTCGCACAGAACACGCTTGCCGGACGATTGTACACGTGTGACGGGGTATCGAGCATTTCCATCTTGCCCCGGTACATGAGCGCGATCCGATCGCCAACCGTCATCGCCTCGATCTGGTCGTGCGTAACGTAGACTAACGTCGGGTGGTACATTTCATGGATTTTTACCAGTTCTTTTCTCGCACGCATCCTAAGCTGTGCATCCAGGTTTGACAGCGGCTCGTCCAGAAGGAAATAGTCGGCGCGCTTTACCACGGCTCTCGCCAATGCCACTCTCTGGCGCTGTCCGCCGGAAAGCTCCTTCGGCTTCCGATCCTCCAGCCCTTCCAGTTCCAGCATTTTGAGGACTTCTTTTAAGCGCGCATCGATCTCGTTCTCATCCATCTTGTGCGCTTTTAAACCATATATGATATTATTCTTGACGCTCATATGCGGAAACAGCGCATAGTTTTGAAACACCATCGAGACACCGCGCTCGCCGCACGGCACATCATTTACCACCTGGTCGCGCATCCACAGGTTTCCGGCGGTCACATTTTCCAGTCCCGCAATCATGCGAAGTGTCGTCGATTTTCCACAGCCGGACGGACCTAATAAAATCAGGCGTTCGCCCTCCTTTACCTCCATGCAGAGGTCCTCCACGACCACATTTTTGCCATACGCTTTTTTAACATTTTCAAATACAATATTTTTCATTGAATTAATCTATCCCTTTCTTATGTCCAGCGCAATCTCCCGTTATCCCTTCAATCCAGACGCCGCAAATGTATTGATGATATAGCGCTGGAAAATGATATACAGTACCAGCGGAATCAGCATCGTGAGCACCGACACCGCCATCGCGATCGTAAATTCCGTACCGCCCTCGGCGCTGATGTACATCTGCAATGCCAGCGACAGCGTATAATTTTCCTTGGATTTTAAGATCAGCACCGGCCACACATATTCATTCCACGAATTGATAAAGAAAATGATGCCGGTGGAAATGATGGACGGACGCACCAGCGGAATCACAATGTCGCGCATGATTTTCATGTGCCGGATATTTTCCATCCGTGCCGCCTCAATGAGTGCCAGCGGGATTCCACGCATTGCCTGGCGCAGCAGGAAAATTCCCAGCACATCCGCCAGCTGCGGCAGTGCGACGCCCCAGATACGATCGCGCAGACCGATTTTAGAGATCAGAAGATAATTTGGAATCATCGTGACCGTAAACGGGATGAACAGCGTACTTAACATAATAAAATACAAAAATCCTTTTCCCTTAAACCGGAAATAGACGAACGCATACGCCGCCAGAAGTCCCGTAATTGTCTTAAAAATCGTGACCGTCGATGCGATCAGAAACGTATTCAGCGTGATTTTCACAAACGGCAGTTTGTCAAATACATGCCGGTAATTTTCCAGCGTCGGATGCAGCGGAATCACCTGAAAAACCGTGTTGAACGCCTCCTGCATCGTCTTGAAAGAGTTGGAAATTGCAAATACGATCGGCATCAGAAGGAGGAAAACGACCACCACCAGAAACAGATGCCAGCCGATCTGTCTGTCTTTAGTTTTCATAGTAAACCCCCTTTTCTACAAACCGGAATTCCAGCACCAAAAGAATGATAAAGAGTGCCATCGTCATGACCGATACCGCCGAGGAAGTTCCTGTTTTATAGAGTGTAAACGCCTCATGGTACGACATATAAATCAGGTTCGAACTGGCATAGTTCGGTCCTCCCTGTGTGACGACCTTGATCGGCGTGAACACATACTGGAGTCCCTGCACGATCGTCGTAATAAACACATAGATTCCAGTTGCAGAACTCATCGGCACGACGATATCCTTAAAAATCTTCCACATCGGCACATTTTCCAGACGCGCCGCCTCGATGACCTCCATTGAGACACCGGAGACACCCGCCAGAATGTTGATGAAATTGTAGCCAAACGTCTTCCAGGTCGTGATAATGCAGAGTACCGCGATGACCCAGCCCTCCGTTTTCGACCAAAACGGCAGTTTCAGCCCAAACCAGCCTGCCACAATCGCGACTGGACCCGAAATCGGATTCAGAATCCATGTATACAGAATCGAGCCGACGACCAGCGAAATCACACTCGGCAGGAAAAAGACCGCCTTGTAAAAACTCTGTCCCTTTTTGATGACGCACGAAAGAATGAATGATAAAATGTACGGCATCACAAAGTTAAACACCAGAAGAATCACGATGTACCAGAATGTATTGCCAAAGATTTTCCATGTATTCGGATCCTTCAAAACGGAAATATAATTCCCCAGTCCCACAAACTTCTTGACCGGCTTTACCATGTTCCACTCAAAAAAGCTCAAATACAGCGTGTAAAAAAGCGGATAAAACATAAATACCGCAAACATGACGAGCGACGGCAGCAAAAAAACATATCCAAGCGCTGCCTGTTTTTTGTCCTCCCGATTCAAACTATTTCCTCCATTCTAATGTACGCTCGGAATCTTTCGGCGCCTGCCCAGCCACAACAGCAGGTGTTGGAAAGACCCTGAGCCTGCATTTTATGAAGGGGCTGCCGCCAAACAGCTCTTTTGCGCTCCGGCCGCTTCCTGCGTCTTATCTGCACGCAGTCCATTCTGCCAAAACACGTTCTGCTATTCCGCAACAACCCCATTCTCATTTCTGTCCTAAATTTTGTAATGATTTTCCTGCCACCCGAAAGCTGTTCCAAGCGTCAGGCTGCCTGTCCCTACTGTGCATCCAGCAGCTGGTTGATCGCATCCTGTGTGCTCGTCATACCATCTTTCGCAGATACCTGACCGCCCAGAATCTGGTCTCTCATATCCAGAAGAAGCTGCTCTGCCTCAAGGCCTGCATCGCCCGGAAATGCGGTCCATGATACAACGCCGTCCATCTGCTCAATCGCTGCATTCATCATTGTGTTCTCAGCCAGAAAATCTTTCAATCCATTTTCTGCCTCTGCCACATCTTTTCTCGGCGGTACATAACCGGTTCCCTCGGTCCATGCTGCCATTGATTCTACGCTGTAAAGATACTTCTCAAACTCCCATGCCGCCTGAATCTGCTCATCGCTCTGCGCGGTGATGGCTAAGAAACAGCCTCCTGCCGGAACCTTGCGCTCCTTGTCGTTCCACAGCGGGGATTTCACGGTTGCTACGTCAAACTGTGCCCCCTTCTGTACGGAAGCGCGTCTCGCAATGGTGGTGTAAAGCATCGCGCAGTTGCCGTCGATAAAGCTCTGGCAGCCCTCTTCCCATGAAACATGAAGGGCAGAACCATCTTTTACCATATCCTGCATCATCTGCATTGCCGCAATGCCGTCCTCAGTTGCAAAGCTTGCTTTTTTCTTGCCGGATGCATCCGCAATCAACATATCCGCTCCTGCGCTCTCAACCAATGCCTGCTGCGCCCAGAAGTCTGCCGGTTCCTGCATATAGAAACCATATTTTCCTGTCTTCTCTTTGACTGTCTCGGCAAATTCCTGTACTTCCTGCCAGGTCTCCGGTCCATCTTCGGAAAGGCCCGCTTCTTTTAAGAGATCTTTATTAATGTAGAGAACCGGGCTGCTTAAGGAGTACGGGATTCCGACCTGCTCGCCGTTGCTGTTGACCGCCAGGTCTAAGACATTTGGAAGGAAATTGTCGGTTAAGAAATTTGCATCCTCGCTGTCGAATTTATCAATCGCATCCTGCGGCGCCACATAGTCAAAGTTATTGGAGAAATAATCCAGAAATGCCCAGCCAATCTGAACAAGCGCCGGTGTATTTCCGGTCGCCGCTTCCGCCTGCAGATTCTGCATCAGACCTTTGTACATATCCGGATTGTATTTCGCTACTACCTCGATGTGATCATTTTCCTCATTAAATTTCTTTACCAGATCGTCTACGACCAGACCTCCCTGGGTTTCTGCGTTACAGTGCCAGTATTCAATCACCGTTTTATCGCCGGATGCCGTCTTCTCTGCCCCGCTCTCTCCGGACGCGCTCTGTGTGTCGCTGCTTCCTGTCGCCGAGCTGGATGCTTGGCTGCATCCTGCCATCAATGTCATCGTGCCTGCCATCGCAAGCGCCATCAGACGTCTCATACTTACCTTCATTCGTTCTCCTCCTGCTGCGGTGTCCCATCTCCCAGTCTGTCTTACCTTGGAACCAGCCATCTATGTCAAAATCGTGATCGGGAGTCCTTTGCCGCGCTTCTCTTCTGTCAAATCACTTGTGCTGTGTCCAGATTCTATCTTAAAGATGGTTTGTAAAATGCAGGAGGTGATTTATGTAAAAATTATCTATAATTTTTGAAAATTGTTTTTTCGAGGTTCTGCGGCATAAAAGAATGTGCCTTTTTGTGTAATGGGGAATTCCAAGGAATTTCCTATTACACAAAAAAACGCCTCTATCAGTTTTTGCTGATAAAAGCGTTTTTTATTCTATGTTCCGTTTTCTATGTTTATATCCGGGCTGCAGTTTCCTTCATGGAACATGCCGGAGAGAATGCCGCAGAACGCATACTTTTTTATATGTCCGCCCCCTACAGTCTCTTAAGCAGCGCCTCTCTCGCTTCCTCATAGCCCGGTTTGCCAAGCAGTGCAAACATATTTTTCTTATAGCTCTCTACGCCCGGCTGGTTGAATGGATTGACACCCAGAAGGTATCCGCTGACGCCGCAGGCAAATTCAAAGAAATAGAAGAGCTGTCCCAAGCTGTATGCATCCATCGCCGGGATCGTCACTTTCAGGTTCGGCACACTGCCGTCGGTATGTGCCAGAATCGTGCCGTTCATCGCACTCTTGTTGACGAAATCCACGCTCTTGCCAGCCAGATAGTTCATACCGTCCGTGTCAACATCTTCTTTCTTCAAAATGATCTCCGCCGGAGATTCAGCCACTTCCAGAACTGTCTCAAACATGATTCTCGCGCCATCCTGGATGAACTGACCCATCGAATGAAGATCGGTCGTTAAATCAACCGCTGCCGGGAAAATACCTTTCTGATCCTTGCCCTCGCTCTCGCCGTAGAGCTGTTTCCACCACTCCGATACATAGTGCAGGCTCGGCTCATAGTTTGCCACAATCTCGACCTGTTTGCCCTTCCGGAGCAGAATGTTGCGGACCGCCGCATATAACAGAGCAGAATTCTTCTCAAACGGAGTCTCCAGTGCATTCTTTCTCGCGTCTGCCGCGCCCTGCATCAACGCATCTATATCCGCGCCGCTGACCGCGATCGGAAGCAGACCGACTGCCGTCAGGACGGAGAAACGACCGCCAACATCATCCGGAACCACGAAGGACTCGTAGCCCTCTTCATTTGCCAGATTCTTGAGTGCGCCCCGCGCCCGGTCTGTCGTCGCGTAGATTCGCTTGTTTGCCTCTTCTTTACCATATTTCTCAATCAGCATCTCCTTAAATACACGGAATGCGATCGCCGGCTCCGTTGTCGTACCGGACTTGGAAATAATATTGATAGAGAAATCTTTTCCATCGACCAAATCCATCAGATCATGGATGTATTTGCTGCTAATGCTGTTGCCAACAAAGTAAATCTCCGGTGTTTTTCTTTTTTCTTTCGGAAGATTATTGTAAAAACTATGGGACAGGAACTCGATCGCCGCTCTTGCGCCCAGATACGAACCGCCGATACCGATTACCAGCAGGACATCGGAATCCTTCTGAATCTTCTCCGCAGCTTTTTTGATGCGTCCGAACTCTTCCTTATCATAGTCCACCGGAAGGTCGATCCATCCAAGAAAATCATTGCCCGCGCCGGTCTTTTCTACCAGCGTCTCTCTTGCCGCCTGCACGCCCGCCTTGATACCGGCGATCTCTTCCTCATGAATAAATGCAGCTGCTTTTGAATAATCAAAGATCACATCTTTTCCCATACGTTTTCTCTCCTTTGCATTTCAGCCGTCCGCAGGCGGCGTGATTACTTTGTCAAAAACTTAACTTATCCTTATTATAGCAATCTGGACACCCATGTGCAACCGGTTTTCAGTTGGATTCATCATTTACAATCCCGATAAATACTCCCTCATAATATCTCCTAGGACCTGCGCCTCCTCGCGGCTCAAACCTTTCATCCAGTCACCTGCATTTGCCTCTCCATTTCGTGTTTCCCGCGTATCCCGGCTTGCTGCAATCTGAGCGAGGCTCTGCTTCAAATACTCCATTTCCTTGTCGCTGGGACGCTCCTTTGCTTCCTGCCTGGGACCCGTATTGTTTCCCGTTTCATTTCCTGATACCATCCGGCGATCCGCAAGATGCCCATCTGTCTCATGCTTGTCCCGTTCCTCCGATTCGCACGGTGCAGTGCGAACTGCCCGCATCAGATTCTGTGCCCGTGCATCCCGCTCACGGAACGGATTCACTCTCATCGCTGTCCGCGATTTTCCTTTTTCAAACTCCGTTTCTCCCAGATCCCGATTATTCGTTTCTGCGCCATCCCGACTGCTCACACCGCGCTCTGCCCGCAAAGCACTCTGCAGCCGTTTCGGCATTTCCCGCACATTCGAGTCCGCGCCAGCAATTCCGCCGGATACTCCAGAAACTCCTGACATTTCCTGTCCGCGCGTCTCCTTCTCACGTGCCGCCCGAAGGAACACCGAATTATCCACATACTCCAAAAGCGCCGTTTCCAGCCGCTGCTGTTTCTGGTCAATCTGGAAACAGCTCTCGATAAATGCCAGAAACAGACCACTCATGACAGCTGCCGATGCATACAGCACAATATAGCTTGCATCCAGCTCATACCAGTACGCCAGAAATGCCTCCGCTGCTCCGGTCAGAAGCCCTAAAAGCACCATTTCCATTGACACGCCGTTCCACGCATCCAGCGAAATATGTAAAAATGAAAATCCGTCAATCTGCTTGTCCAGATATGCCTGCGTGTTCACGATGTTCTGTCCCAGGCGGCAGGTATTTTCCAACCGCTGCTTCAGATTTTGAAGATTCTTGTTCCGGGTCATCGCCATGTTGTCAGTTTCTTTTAATAATCTTTTGTAGAGGCTCCGTGTAATCAACTTGCTGACAAATCCGATCATTCCGATCGCCGCAAGAACGGACAGCGCTTTTCCAGTTTGTAAAAATTCCAGCATAAAAAAGCTCCCCTTTCTCTACTTCCGGATCACTTCCGGATGGCTTGCCACAGGTCAGGTTTAGGCGCTTCGCAGTTTGTCTCTTGCAATTTGCTTTTTACAATCTGCTTTTCACATTCTGCTTTTCACATTCTGCTTTTCACATTCTGCTTTTTGCGCCCTGTCAAATCCCGCCTGCATCGTGGCTTTATTATAGCCGCCGAAAGAGTCTTTGTGAAGATGAGAAAGGGGAAAATCGTTCGTCAAATTCTGCCTTAATTCGATTTTAAATAGGTATTAATAATGCGTATCATGCAAAATTTCGGGTTATTAAAAATTCTGTCTGTGAATCATATCTATGACTCATTACGCCTCATACCGGGACGCCATTTCAAGCAGTAGGTTTACCGAATGCTTGATCGCCTGCGCCTCAAACGCCGCATAGTCCATACCTGCGCTGTCATCCGCCTTATCTGAAATGGCACGGATAATCAGGAACGGGATTCCGTTTAAATATGCCGCCTGTGCGATCGCTGCGCCCTCCATCTCGGTACAGCTTGCGCTAAACTGCTCGATCAGCCACTCCTTTTTTGCCTTATCCGAGATAAACTGATCGCCGCTTACCACGCGTCCCGGAAATGCCTGAATCTCCGGATTGACCTTCTGGTTGCACTCAATCGCCAGCTCGCGCAGCTTCTCATCCGCCTCAAATGCAAAGGTATCTACTCGCGGAATCTGTCCGATCCGGTATCCAAATCCGCTCGCATCCATATCATGCTGCACCGCATCCGTCGATACAACGATATCGCCAATGTTGATCTCTGCACGCAGGGAACCGGCGATACCTGTGTTCACAATCGCGCTGATATGGAACCGATCCGCCAGAATCTGACTGCACATACCTGCATTTACCTTACCGATACCAGAGCGAACCACAACTGCGTCCTTTCCGCCCAGTTTGCCTTGATAAAAATCCATACCGGCTACGCTTGTCACGGTAACATCCGTCATTTTCTCCTTGATCTGAGCCACCTCTTCATCCATCGCTCCGATGATTCCTAACATCTGTTTATCCTCCTGTTTTTTCTAAATGTACTCTCGGAATCTTTCTGTGCTTGATTTTGTGAGATAATTTTTTGTCAGTTGCGCCCAAATTTCTGAAGCGTTGGCGTTGCGTCCGCCTCTGAAATTCGGGTGCAGCTGGCGGAAAATAAGCCGCAAAAGCAAGTGCAGAAAAGACTCCGAGCGTACATTCTATTATTTATCCTTCTATTCTTTTTAACACGACCGTATCGTCACAGTTCACACGTTGTACAAATTCCTGCTGCCACCATGTTTTCTTACGGCACTTTCGATTCCAAAAGTGCCTACCTATGAACAGTTACACCGTATCTTCTCAAAAGAAAGTATACTGGATTTTTGTTATCTTGACAACACCTTTACTGGCAGACTATAATCATTTTACTGCGGTGGATTCCCGCCACAGCAGATTAAAACACATACCATTTTGAGGAGGTTTTACCATGACATACAAGACAAAGGGAGTCTGTTCCCGTGAGATTAATTTTGAAGTAGAAGATAATAAAGTAAAGAATGTGCAGTTCGTCGGCGGCTGCTCCGGCAACACACAGGGCGTTGCCCGCCTGATCGATGGCATGGATATTGACGAGGCAATCTCCCGCATCGAAGGCATCCAGTGCGGCTTCCGCCCAACTTCCTGCCCGGATCAGCTGGCACAGGCGTTGAAGGAGTATAAAGCGAACGTGAAATAGGAATTTTTGAGGAGATTCTTTCACGCCTGTTGGCATAATGAAAAACCGTTTAAGAACCCCCACCTGAAAACATCTGGAATTTTGAATCAGAAATTCCTGGATGGTTGCAGGTGGGGGTATTTATGTGATCGCTTTTTTCATACTATTTCGTGTTGCAAATATAAATTTAGTAACACTGTCCCCGTTTAGAATTAGTCGCCGTATTCGGTGATTTTGATTCCCTCTGTTTTTGTCATAAAGGACTGTCCCTTTCCATTTGACTCTACATAATGAACGCCAACTACTCTATAATAATATCCTGTTTTCTGGTTTTTCACTGTAAAATCATTCGACATTCCTGATAAATCTTCCGTTGGAAAATCCTCTTTGCTAGCATCATATATATATCTAGAAACTTCTACCCATTTACCATCCTCTTCTCTTTGCAGAACTGCAATATTTTTTATTTTATCACACTCTACATGAGCTACTGTCTGAATAAGGATTCCAATATCTCCTTTTCCTAAATTACTAATTCTTGTTAATGCCGTATCAATAATACTTCCCCTTGGTTCTATCCCCCTCGCAATTCCCTCCGAAACATTTTCATTTAATAAACAAGCATTGCTATAATCCGCCTCTTCAACCGAAACTCCATTAATATACTGTGTGTCTGCTGCATAAACTTGCATCATACTTGCAGCTATAATCATTCCTGCACATATCAGTGTATATAATTTTTTTCTCATATAAAATTTCCCCCTAATAATTTTCTAAAAATAAATTTTCAACAATCTTTTTAAACTCTTTTTTAGGAATTATCCCCGAAATTTGATAGTATGTATCCCCTTTTACAATATTAGCACTATATTCAAATTTCCCATCTGAAAGCTCTGATTTTTCAAAATAAATATTTTCTTTTAACAAATCATTATAAATATACTCTTCTTTTTTTCTATCAGATATAACATTTGTAGAATTACCAGTACCACCTACTTCTTCTAATATCTTTACACGATATTTTTCATAAGAAAAATACATTATAACCCACGTTTCTCCTATATCTGCTTTTACATACTTCATCTTTTTAGGCATATACGCAAGTTTCAACGGACGAACCTTTGTTTTTTTAGTTATTTCTATATATGCTTTATCTAATTCATCCTCTCCAGGAATAGCCTCAACATTATTTAAGACAATCTCATTCCGTACACTGTCCTTCTCCCGCACCACATACCGATACTCCCTCTTCGCCCCAACCGAAATCCCCATCGCCACAACCATCACTGCGATAGCGGCGGCAGCTACAGAGACTTTTACAATCGATTTCAACCGGCGTGGTTTGCGAGCTTCTTCGTGCAGTTTGACAATGTTCTCGCTGGATGATTCTTTTTCACTTTCCGGGCTTGTTCCCACCTCCGCTTCTAACTTTGCCATCAACCTCTCAAAGCCATCTTCTGATCCTGGAGGTATGTCGCTGTCTTTTACTTCCGTCTGTGCAAGGATAAAATCCTTCAACAGCTGATCTTCGCTGACTCCAAACGCTTCCTGCAGCAGGCGCTCTGCATCTTCTCCAGCTTTTTTTCCGCGCCGGCTTCTGCTCACTTTTTATCCCTCCTCTCTGTCCTCGTCCTAACTTTTAGGTTGACTTTTCTTTTTTTCCGTTTACTATACTAAATGTAACCCTTTGCGGGTATGATAAAGCATAAAAACAGTTGTTTTCAGGTTATGGTTGTCCCCTCACACCGTAACCAGCGGCTGATGTGTGGAGGAAACTACTATGAAAAAAATCATTCTGACCGGCGGTGGTACTGCAGGTCATGTTACACCGAATCTCGCCCTGCTTCCGGCACTGCGCGAGGAAGACTTTGAGATTCACTATATTGGTTCTTATAACGGCATTGAGCGCCGCCTGATCGAGGCAGCCAGCATCCCTTACGATGGAATCTCATCTGGAAAACTGCGCCGTTATTTTGACCTTAAGAATTTTTCAGATCCGCTTCGCGTTCTGAAAGGATACTTTGAGGCTCGCAAGCTTATGAAAAAATACAAACCGGATATCGTCTTTTCCAAAGGCGGTTTTGTCGCTGTTCCGGTCGTTCTGGCTGCCAAGCATTATAAAGTGCCTGTCATCATCCATGAATCCGATATGACCCCAGGACTGGCAAATAAAATCTGTATTCCAGCCGCTTCCAAGGTATGCTGCAACTTTCCGGAAACACTTAAATATCTTCCGGAAGATAAGGCGGTTCTGACCGGTTCCCCGATCCGTGAAGAGCTTCTGCACGGGGATCGTCTGGCGGGACTCCAGTACGCCCATCTTTCTGCCGATCGCCCAGTAATTCTGATCATCGGCGGAAGTCTCGGCTCCGTCACGGTCAATCAGGCTGTCCGCGGCATTCTTCCGCAGCTTCTGAAAACCTATCAGGTAATACATATCTGCGGAAAAGGCAATCTGGATGAGTCTCTCATCGGCACCGAAGGATATGTTCAGTATGAGTATGTGGATAAACCACTCCGCCATCTCTTTGCAGCGGCAGATCTGATCATCTCCCGCGCGGGCGCAAATTCCATCTGCGAAATTCTGGCACTCCGCAAACCGAACATTTTGATCCCTCTGTCGGCTGCTGCCAGCCGCGGCGACCAGATCTTAAATGCCAACTCCTTTGCAAAACAGGGATTCAGCACCGTTCTGGAAGAAGAAGTTTTAACCGCAGATACTCTCAGCCAGGCAATCGAAGAGACCTATAAAAATCGCCAGCAGTTCATTGATAAAATGTCTGAAAGCCACTTAAACAATGCTGTCAAAACCATCATGGGGCTGATTCATGATTGCGCACGCAGTTAGTAGCATTGCTACGTTTGTATAGTACAAGACTAAAACACTGAATATGTAAGCTTATCATCACATCGGACAGATTCGAAACGGCTCTGCTTCGATGTGATTTTTAAATATCAAACAGCTTTGCCCTCAACACGCGCTTCTGCAATTCTGCTTTTGCCCTGTAAAGACGTGTACAGCATACCGTTGATTTGATTTTCAAAACCGCACAGGCTTCTTCCGCCGTCAAGCCCTCCAAAACACGGAGAATCAAAACATCCCGCCAGTCCTTCTTCATAGATTTGACAATCTTCCATACGTTCCAATAGATATCCCTATCGATAACCTCCTGATCCAGAAGCTGAATTCCTATCTCCCCTTCCAAAAGAAGGTTCATAATCTCTTCTTCCGCATCCGGATCTTCCAGATGCAGCATCTCGCGGCGCCGCATCTGCCTCCGGTTATCGATCCACTTGCTCCGTAAAATGCGGATCAGTAAAACCAACTTTACTTTATGATCCAGATCTAACGAATAGCGCTTGTAATATTCAATGAAAGCTTCATGCACCATATCCTCAATGTCATCGTACCCTACTCCAATTCTATACGCATATTTCTTCAGCGGTACCAGGTACTCTCTGTAAAGCGCTTCAAAAAGCGCCATTTTTTCATTCTCATGGTGCATATCCAAACTCCTATCGCGTCAGTTCTTCGCGGATGGAGCTGCTAATTTCTGCCAGCTCTTCCGGCGTTGCTTTTCCTGGCGCCCATGTCACCATATCCGGTCCATTTTCATATCTCGGAATAATGTGTACATGGAAATGAAAAACAGTCTGTCCTGCGGATATGCCATTGTTCTGAACCACATTGAAACCCGTGCAGCCCAGTGCTTTCTTCATCGCCGCACCAATCTTTCCAGCTAATGGAAGAGCTTTGGCCGCAATCGCCGGATCCAGCTCACATAAATCTTTGAAATGCTGCTTCGGCAGAATCAGCGCATGTCCCTTCGATGCCGGTCCTAAATCCAGAATCACACGAAAATCTTCATCTTCATAAACCGTTGAGGATGGAATCTCTCCGCCAGCGATCTTACAAAAAATACATTCTTTGTCTGTCATGTCGGTCTCTCCTTCTCTCTATGCTTCTCCATTCACTGGAAAAGCGGTATTTTCTTTTGTCACTTGGCTTGAAACTTCCATGTCAAGTGCCTTTATTATAGCATATCCCCATGGCTTGTTCTATGTAAATTTGCAGAAACGCGAAATTGATGTACTTGCAAAATAATTCACATCAATTTCGTGTTTTTGGTTATTATTTCATATTTTCAGACAATTTATCGGTGTTCCCAAAATTTATATCCGACATCCGCCAAATAAATGGAATCCCCATTCCCCAAACTGACTGTTTCATTTGCCTGAAGCGGATAGCCATTGACCGATGTTCCATTGGTTGAATTGAGATCTGTCAGAATGTATACGCCCTCCTTCTGATCGATCCGCGCATGAAGACGGCTGACGGTCGGACGGTCAATACATGCGTCCGACAGCCCCGGATGTTTTCCAAGTGTAAATGGAATATAGGAAATCTGAATCACTGTTCCTCCGGCTTCCACCGGCTCTAAGCGCACCGTTCCTTCCCCATTCTTTGAGGCAGACAGAAGCGTAGTCCCCGCTTCTCTCGCCCGCTCTATCTGTGCTTCTTCTTCTCTTCGAAGTTCCTGCCGATAAGCTTCTTCACTCTCCGGATAGACCTGCCAGCGGTTTTCAGGCGTTGTCTGCTGCCAGTCTTGATATGATAGAGTCCCTTCTATCCCAGACCGTTCTTTCTTTTTCTGGATCACTTTCCTCTCACCATTCCGCACACGACTACTCTTTCCACCTCGTCCAGCTTCATTCGCCTGATCCACTTCCGTGCTTTCCTCTCTATCCTCTCCCTGACCTCGATTTTTCTTCCTGCCACCATATACCTGCCATTTTCTGCGGGCTGCCAACATCTCCCTCAAAAACACGATTCCCCCGATGCCGCCGCTGATTGCATACAGCCATACATCCATTTCTCCCGTCACGTACCAATACACAATGCCAGCTGCCACCGCGCTTCCAAGTACCTTTATCCACCTGTTCTGCCATTGTCCCTTTTGTTTTCCACCTGCCCTTTCAGACTTTTCCCCCACTTCATCTGAATTCTCTACCGACTCCAGGTTCTTTTTCGTCGTTTTCTCCTGATACAACGCTTCCTGCCTATATTTCCAATCCTTCCTGGCTGGCGTTTGAATGTCAAAAGCCATTTTCCCAGATCCAGATTCCAACGTATCCCTCCGATTTTGCTCCGCTTCAAGCCACTCCTGCCGATCCGCCCACACTCCCGCCGTCTCAGGATCCCCCTCATCCTCGTTTCGTTTTTCTGCCGAAAAGATCCGATCTTCCCCCGAAAGCTGGCGCAGCAGATCTGCCGTTCCGTAATTCTCCCGCAGACTAATCTGGTACAGATTATAAGCTAATACAACAGCCTCCCGATCCTGATGATCCGCACGTTCCAGAAGATACCCCAGCAGTTTTGAGAGCGCCTGCGGCGCCTCTTCCCGATGCCCCGGAACCAGACATAATTCCACAGTAAAATGATCGGGTTCCAGATACAGGTATTCCGGATCCAGCAAAAGCTGTTCCTCTTTTAACAGGTACTCTTCCACCCGCTTCAGAACCGCCAGCACACCAAGCAGAATCGACCGGAGTTCTTGTCCCGACAAGGTCCGTTTTTCCAACACCCGTCTAAGCGGCTGTCTCGACGTTATCTCATAATAATATTCTCTCGCCTCCTCCGTCTGGCGGACCCGGAACTTCAAAAGCCCTTCGATGGCATTCGCCGACAGCATCTGTACCGCATAGCCCGTTTCTTTCTCCGGCGCTTCGATTATCATATAATTATGATTCATTTCCCGGCTATACCGAATCTCCATCCCGTATCCTCCATCACTCTGCATTTTCCAACACTGTCAGCAAACGGATCGCCCGCTCCGGCTCCTGTCCGCGCAGGGATATCTCCGTCTCTGTACTGCTCTTTACCCTTCCGTCCAAGTCTCCCCCATCTTCCCGGATCGTCAAAACTGCATCCCCGCACCGGAAGAATCCACGCAGGCGCTGTCCAGCTCTGCTGCTTATCTCCCCCACAGTCATTCCATCTCCCCGCAACGTTTTTTCCTCCCGATACAGGCACCGTTCCATCGCCTCCTGCAGGACAAAACGCCCCATAATCCTGCCATGCACCTCAAACACCCCATTTAACAGTGCCGCGATAAAAAAGAATGCAACCGCCATCACAAACGAGGCTTCCACCGTATAACTGGCAGAAACCTCCCGCTTCATCCAAGAGATGCTATCAGCATCCAAATCCACACCGGAAGCACACACGGCAGAAATGGCAGCTTCTTTTTCCGCATTTTCTCCCATAGACCATTCCCCTTTCCGCCAAGCAGTGCCGTAAGCACCCAGACACCTCCTGCCAGACTGCTCACAAATACAGCTCCCATCAAAAGTTCAAGCGTCCGCCATCCCCCCAGATAGCACCCAGTGATCAGAAAAAAGCCGCCATCTCCCAGTCCGACCGCACCTTTCGTCTGCCGCCCCATCCAGAACAAAAAAATCCCCGGCAGCATTCCCAAAAGCCATACCGTTATCTGCAACGCACTTTTTTTCCAATCCCATCCATCTTTTATAACCGACAGTACACACCGTATCATCGTAAGCGCCATTCCTGCCGTTCCAAATCCATATAGCCAGCTTACACGTATCCGTTTTCTATGAAGATCCTGCCAGGAAAAGACCATCAGAAAAAGGGAAAAAACAACCGCACAGAGGAAACATACTGCACTTTCCAAATCCATCCGCGTAAATCCCATGAAACTTATCCCTGCACTGTTTTCCATCACTCCGCCCTCTCACCCCTCCTTGATTCTTTCCGCCATCCGCACCTATCCACTTCCACAGTATGAACACACACCCATATATTCCACATCTGATCGCCGCACCTTCTGCACATAATATGCCAATGACGAACAGTCCTGCTTTCCATGGTAAACCTCGCCGGACGGAAGAATATACACCAGACCTCCCGCCGACACCGTCTTTCCACAGTATCTGCAAGCCTTATAACGGCATCCCCCGCTGTTTCTAAGCACCCCCGAAATTACATCTGCATACGCAGCCGCGGTGATCTGATTCGATATATAATGGCACGAAAGCGAGAGATGGTAGCGCGTACTGTCCCGCCCCACATAGACCCATTTTTCCTCCGGTTCTGAACTGTTTTTCTCTGAGAAATACCCGCCTTCCGCCCCAATCCATCCCCGCTTCCGGCTCCGGGAAGTAAGCGTCACATGGTCAAGCGCAAATACCGAGAACGGCAGCCGCACCTGATAGGAGGCGCGCAGGTCAATCCATTCTCCATCTTCCGATACGCGGCTGGCGCCACACTGGATATTGGACACTTTGTTCCCGACCGCTGTCTGAATCTTCTCCTTTAAATATCCCTGCAGAATAAGCCCGGACAGAAGTTCTGACCAGCCCCCCGTTCCCTTTTCTCCTGCCTCTGCCGCTTTTCCCGCCTCCATTTCTGCCCGATGCACCGTATGGGATGTCCGATACACCTGCCATCCCAGTTCCCGCCCCGTCACTTCCAGCACCGTCTGCACCTTTCTCTGAGTATCCAATATTTCCATCGGAACTGACAGGAGAATCACCGTAAACATAAACAATGTCAGACTAAGCGCCGCCTCAATCGTCAGGCTCGCACACAGGGAAGCAGAGGACAATGCCCTTTTCCAGGGTCGTTTTGTTACTTGGGCTCTATGCCGCCGAAGGACGGGTATCCCGACCGCACAGATACTTTCATTTATTCGTTTTGTTAGGTTAGTTGTCATCATCTTTTTTACTGGCTTTCTTTATGTACTTGGAGAGGCACATTCACTTGCATCATCTCCTGAAAAAGGACACTGTCCTCCACTCCCCTGTAATTGTGTTTAATATTCCTTCTGGGACGTTCTACGAAGCGGTATCAACGTTCCCTGTGCCGTATAGGACACACTTACCCCATACTGGCACTGATCCATCCGAAATCCCGGCTCTTTTTCTGAAATGCGGTTCTGAATCATATCCATCATCCGGTAACAGAAACGGCTCTTTCCCTGTATCAGGAAAAAGAGTTTCAGCCAGTCCTGGTAGTCCAGCCCGCTGTCGTCTGTCCCGTTTTTCAATGAAGGATCCGTCCCCGTTTCCAGAAAGATGGACGCGCCCTTTTCCGTCAGAGCAGAAAGCGAAATCTGCCACTCCCCCAGCTGTTTGAAAAAAGGAATTTTTCCGCCAGCCAGCAGAACCTTCACATCTGCCACCGACTCTGCAAACGCCCAGACTGTCATGATAAAGAAGGATGCCGCCGCCGTGATCGGTGTGATTCCCGCCAGCCCCGTGATTGCCAGCGCCAATGCTTCCGCCTCCGACCGTTTTTCAGAATCCGCATATAAAGCTGCCAGATTCACCGCCTCGCGCACAGCCAGAAGTTCATTGACGGTGCGTTTTAAATTTTCCCGCTCCGACGCATTTCCCTGTAAGAGATATTCCTGCTCATAATGGACACTTCCCGTCTTTTCCTGCCCGAACCGGGTAAAAAAATGCGCCGCATACGCATCTAAAAGAGCCCGTTCAAGCCCCGCTGTCCAGACATCCCCAGTCGTCCCCCGCTTTCCGCTCTCTCCGCCTGCATACAACGCCGACGGAAATTCCGCGGTCGAAATCCAGTTTTCTGAAATCACAGTTCCCGCCGGCACACAAAGACTCAGCAGATCCGTCCCCGACAGGCGGCTGACTGCTTCCAGCACATTCATTTTTTTCTTGTCTCGGACTGCCGGAACCCGGAAACGTCCATCCTTCTGAAAACCCGCTGTGATCGTCAGAACCGGCGCCCACAGCGCTTCCTCGTCCAGCTCATCGTCCTCATCGTCAGGCTCCCAATCATCGATATAATCCTGTATCTCCTTCCCTTTCCGGACTGCTTCTGCAACCACCTCTTCATTTCCTTGAGCCGTCTCTTCTGTCTTTTTTACCTCCTGGCGGCGCGCTCCATCCGCATCCAAATACGAACGATACCCCCGCATCTCCTCCTGTACCATGCCCCAGGAGCCTTCTTCCAGATCCGGCTGGGCTTCCTGCGCCTCCTGCTCCGATCCCTGCAGTTCTTTCGCAAGCCGGTCCGCCTGTTTTTCATACGCCGCAACCAGCCCCGGAATCTGCTTTAATTCTTTCTCTAAGCTTTCCGCCGATTGAAAGAACGAGCTTCCATCCGCCTGGCGAACCGCTGCCTCCATCTCCTCCAGATGTTTCTCCTGTTTTTGCAGGCAGGCTCCGATCGCCTCGATCGACTCTTCCAGACGCAGCACTTTTCTGCCATTTTCCTGATATCCTTCCGCAATCCCATGAACCGCCCTTGCTTCCGTCATCCGTTTTTCCATCTCAGGCAGTTCAGACTCCTCACTTTCCAGCGTCCAGACACCCACTTTCATATAATCGGTAACTTCCTTCGCAAAGAAATCCCCATTATGCCCGGTGATCGCATCCATCGCTTCGATCTGTACCTTGCCGCCGCTGACCGGATAAAAGGGCGCTGCCGCCAGATATGTTTCCATCTGCGGCTCCATCTCCGCCGCCAGGCGCTCTTTATCCGCACATTCCAGCACAAAAATCCGGTATTTATCCCAAATCTCCCGGTGATAACAGCTCATCAGCGAATCCAGGGAGGAATTGAGCGCCATCTGCATATACCAGCCGCTTCCGGCTGCCCGGGCGGACTCAAACAGCCCGCCCATCAGCGCACAGATACAGGTCAGAATCAAACTCAGGAAAACTGTGATACCCCCGCAAACGTCCATTTCTGCTTCAACGTGCCGTTCTGCCCGGATCAATATACCTCCTTCGACTTGCTGTTGATCTGTTTAAAGATATTTGTAAGAAGCGTATTAATCTGCTTTTTAAAGACAATGACCAGACCGATCAGCACCACCAGAATCAGCACTAATTCAATGACCCCCACGCCATCCTCGTCCATCAGAAACGATTTTACTTCTCTTACCAGATACGCTTTATCCATATACTTTTTCTCCTTTCTCCCCATTTTTCAGATCCCAAACGCCAGAAACGCCGGGACTGAAACCATCACCATAATAATCATCAACATCAGAAACAATGGAAGCATCAGCTTTGTGGACGCCTCTTCCCCCCGGCGTCTTGCCAGTGCTTTCTCTTCTTCAAACGCCGACTCCATCTCTGTCTCCAGCGCCTTTCGAAGTCCTTCTGCCCCATTTCTGACATTCTGCTCCAAAAGCCCGGAAAGCTTCCGGTACGGTCTCAGACGGCAGCCCGCACCAAATTCCGCATATGCCTGCAGTTCCGGGACACCGCGCTGCATCCGGTGATATGCCGCTGCCATTTCCCGGTATGCCGCCCGCTCCGTCTGTGTTCCCGCCCGGCATGCCGCCTCGTATTCCAGCACAATCCGTTCCCATGCCCGGCGGACCGGAAGCCCCGCCCCGGAAAATACGGTCAGCTTTGACACAATCTCCGGGTAGTCTTCCATCAGTTCCCGCTTTTTCTTCTTTTTCTCCTCACTCTCCTTCTGTTTTTCATAAAGAGGAAGCAGAATTGCCGCCGCAATCCCCAGCACCGGAAACAGCAGATATTCCCTGTCTCCGCGCACCCGGTAAGATAAATTCTTCCCCTCATACATCTTTGGCAAAACCAGCTGACCTTCCGTTCTCTGCGCCTCATCCATCTGCTTTAACAGCTGCTTAAAACCTGCCTCTTTTTCCTGCTGCTTCGTCCGAAGCGGCGGATATAGCGTGACCGGAAACCGGTACTCCCGGCTGAATGCCCCCGCCTGCAGGGATGCGGTCAGTTCTGTCTGAATCCCCTTCTCCGGGCATTCTTCATTTAAAACTGTCCCATCTGTCTGAATCCATTCCGCATCCTCCGGTGTCCAGCGGACCCGGATGCCCTCTTCTTCCAGCCAGCCAACGAGATGTAGATCTTCCCTTACCTCCTGCAGGGACGGATTGTTTCCCCGAATTAAATCCGCCAGTTTACCTCCTGCCTCCAGCAATGCTTTTTTTGCATCCTCTTCCGCATATTCCCGCTCTCCGAGCGCAATCTCCACCGGAATCTCCTTCTCCCACAGTCCGCGCACCCACACTTCCTGCTGCCGTTCCCCTTCTCCGTATGCATAGCGGTTCAGCCGGTTCCCCTCTTCCAGCGCCCCATCCCTTTTTTCCACCAGATATCCCACAACTGCCAGAATTATCCCCAAAAGAATGCATAAAACCTGCTTTTTCCCCATTTTCCCCATTATGTTTCACACCTCAATCTGAAGAATTTTCCCCGATACCCTCCATGCCAGCAGATAGACCACCAGACACCCGGTCATCACCACCCGCCCCACCGCTGTCTCATACATCTGTGAGAAAAACCCCGGCGATGACAAATCCACGTAGAGCACAATCAGGTACGGCATCAGGTTCATAATTCTCTGTTCAAACTGCTTTTCTGCCGTCATCGTGAGAATTTCCTCCCGCACCTGTATGCGATCCGAAATCACGTGAACGACATGGTGAACCACGCTTGCCAGCTCACCCCGGCTCCGTTTGGATACAGTAAAAATAACAGAGAAATTTTCCACCTCATCCAGACCACTCCTCTTTGCAAAGGAAGAAAGCAGCACCTCCACGGTCCGGTTCATTTTAAGCTGACTTGCCAGGTATGAAAACTCACGGGTAATCATCCCCTCTTTTCCGTATTGTTCTTCCAGATCGCGCACGCTCGCGATAAACGCATTTTCCACCGAATAGCCTGCAGCCAGCGCCGAAGCCACAATCTGAATCGCTTCCTTAAACTGGAGCCGCAGTTCCTCTTTTCTCCGGCGGCAGAGCTCCCGCCTCTTAAAAAACGGCCGCAGCATCCCCGCCGGAAGCATCAGAACGAACGCCAGAAATGAACGGTAGAATACATACGCCGTCACGGCGCACACCGCTGTTCCCTCCAGAAGGTAACGTATCCACTCCTGCCCCGTCAGGTGGTAAACCCGGTAATCAGAAAGCACTTCCTCCCGCGAATCTGCGCCGCCCTTCAAATCTGCCAACCTGGATAAGTGCTCCTTCCACCTGTCCGGAATCAGCCTCCCCGCTTTCCTGAAACTGATAGATGGGAGAAAGGCGGATTTCCCCATTTTCATAGCCTATCACCTCCGTGATCTCCAGTACCTTCCGGCTCCGGTCCCGCATCCGCCCGACATGGACCATCAGATCGAGCGCTGAACCGATCTGGCTCCGGACCGCCGCAAGCGGCAACTCTGCCGCCATCAGAACCATTGTCTCCAGTCTTGAGAGCATGTCTTTTGCGCTGTTTGCATGTCCAGTTGAGAGCGAGCCATCGTGCCCCGTATTCATCGCCTGCAGCATTTCCAGCGCCTCGCCGCCCCGGACCTCCCCAACGATGATGCGGTCCGGACGCATTCGGAGACTCGCCCGGATCAGATCGCGCATGGAAATCTCCTGCGAACCATCCCGGTTCTCCACCCTTGTTTCCAGGCTGACAAGATTCTTTACATGGCGGATTTGAAGCTCTGCCGAATCCTCGATCGTGATGATGCGTTCCTCCTGTGGAATATAGCCGGACATGGCGTTTAAGATCGTCGTTTTTCCCGATCCGGTTCCTCCGCTGATGAAGATATTGAGCCCCTGCTCGACCGCTTTCTGCAAAAATGCCGCTGCCTCCCGGCTGATACTTTTTAACTCAATCAGACGTTCCATCGTGATCGGTTCCGGGAACTTCCGGATCGTTAAAATCGGACCATTTAACGCCACCGGTGCCAGCACCACGTGAACACGCGAACCATCTTCCAGTCTCGCATCCGCAATCGGAGACGCCAGATTGACCGTCCGGTTGACACGGCTTACAATCTGCTGAATCAGATCCTCTAGCTGCCCTACCGAATCAAAGTGCTTTTCTAATTCTTCCACACGCCCCTGCCGCTCGACAAAAATGTGCTCCGCGCCATTTACCATGATCTCCGTGATCGTCGGATCATCGACCAGCTCCTGCAAAATATCCAGCCGTCTGAATGAATCAAACAGCTCTTTTCTCAAAGAAAGCCGCTCTTTTAACGGCAGATACGCCCCTTCTGCTGCTTCCAGAATCGCCATGTCGATCAGGTCGCGCAGTTCCTCATCCTCCACCTGCATACGGCTCTCCATCTGCTCCATCAGACGCTGCCTCAAAACCATTTTCTGCTCCTGCATACTTCCCCCTGCCAGTTGTTTCTCTCACAACCGTTTACTCTTTAGAATGACTGGCAAAATCCCGCTCCATTTATCCCTGTCAAAAGACTTTGCCCCTTCTAATTTAACCCACAATGAACATTATCCGCCCACACTGCTTCCCCGCAGCAGCTGTCGTACATAATCACCCAGTTCTCCCCATAAGAGCTGGTCAATATAATCGCCCCGTCCAAAACTGCCGTGATACGGAAGCTTCAGGCGTTTAATACGTTCCCTTAGCATGCCATTTCCTGTCTGTGAAAAATACTGCTCCAGCTCCTTAAGCTTTGCCAAAGACACCGGATCTTCCCGGATCGGCATATAGATTACCCGGCACAGCTTCATTACCGAAAGCGCCGTCCTGCGCCCGCTTCCTATATCCACTACCAGCGTATCATACGCACTCTCCCCGGCAATTGCCCGTATAAGCCCCGCGATCGCCTCCTCTCCTGCCTGATCCAGATCCTCCGGATAGCGCACCGGAGGAATATAGTCCAACTCCCCCATCGTGTGGACAACGCTGCTTAAACGAAGCGAATTATAGCTTCCACCGTTGTAAAAATACAACAGATCCGACAAATCACTCTTGTATTCTTCTTTCATCAAAACCGACAGACCGGAAAATTCCTCCAGGTTCAGATACAGCACCCGCTCCTCCTGTGCCAGAAGTTTTCCTATTGTCAGGGCAAACGAGGTCTTTAAACACCGTCCAACCGGCGAATACACTCCCAAGACCTTCGCCAGCCCCCGTCCAGACACCTCCGGCAGATCCCCCGGGCTTTCCCCATACCAGGTCATCACGTCGCGCACAATCGCATCACTGGACTGGTATTTGTAGACACAGGGAACTGACGGACTAACCGGCTTTCCCCCATTATCCGATAAAAGAATGACCTTTTCCGCCCGGATAGACTCCTTTTCTTCCGCCGGAACATGCTCGCCCAACAACAGAAGCTTTACCGGATGTTCCGCCGCAAATGCCCGCAGCCGCTCGATCGAGCTGAACGCCACCACCTCAAACGGTATTTTTTCCTTCTGGTTAACTACCTCTGCAAACCGCGCCGCATAGACTGGATCCACGTCATACACAGCCAGAATATGCTTCATCGCACCGCCACCTCCCTAATCACAAGCCATTTTCCTTACAGATACCGAATCAGCTCCGCCCCAATCACTCCCAAAAACAGGCACGGTGCCAGACAAAAAGATGCCTCTTTTCCATCCCGCGCTTCCAGATAGTACGGCTCGACGCTTCCCCCAAGCGCAGACCGGTACAAATAAAACACAAGATATGTAAGCCGCTGCCTGGCAATCCCACGCCGGATAAGTAATACAAGTGACCATATTCCGGCAGCTGCCAGCCCGCACAGGAAAATCCGCCCGCCCTGCCGCAGCCCGGCGGCACCAAACAGGACGGCTGCCATTTTGATGTCCCCCGCACCTATCATGCGAAACAGATACAGAGGAAACAGGACAATCAGTAAACTCCCGACACGAATCAAATATCCACAAGTCTCGCCAATCCCCATCATAAGCGCCGCCCCATATCCCGGCAGCCGCCCGCCCCATCCGGCCGTATATCCCATCTTCATCCCCAGACCAAACCGAATCAAAAGAAACAACAGGCCGCCAAGCAGAAGCATCCCATTGGGAATACGGCGTTTTTTCAAATCCCAAAACGCACAGCCGCCAGTAAACAACAGCAGCAAAAAGATCAATCCATCCCCTCCTTCTCTTTCGCATACATGAAACAAACAATTTCTGCACAGTATGTCCTCTTTTCAAAACTCCTGCCGCAAACGATAGCTGCCAATCCTGCGCCAGCTTTTACCGCCACCTTTTTCCATTCATTTCCTGTATGCACTTCAAACATTCCTGAAAAATTATCGAACATTTCTCTGAACTTAACTTTTAGAATCTTAATAATAGATCAACGGGAAATCCGGATTCCCGTGACAGATGGAAGAACCCATCCATGAATGTTCCTCCATTATGAACAGTTTTTGATCAAAAGTCAATCCCAAAACACCCGAAATATGCGCCAAAAACATCTCAAAAACTTTGTGCATCTGAACCCATTATTTTAGCTAGACAATTTCGTTATTTGAAAATAATTGCCAAAATATCTCTTTATTTTTTATCTATAAATACCCATTCCAGCATTTTCCTTTCCATTGACTGACGAAACAAAAAATGGTAAAATACTATTAGTTTAAATTTTTAAACCATTATAGAAGGAGGAGCCGCGATGAAAAAAGGAATAGAACTTAAACAGCATTTTCATACCTGTATGCCTCTTTTTATCGCACTGGGTGATGAAATACGGCTGACGATCATCGAAGCACTGACGGACGAAGCCCTCACGGGACGCACAAAAAACACCCCTATGAACACAAATCAGCCGGATAAAAACGATGACCGTCCAATCAGCCTGCCCACCCAGCCCCGTCCGCACGGCTTAAATGTCCGGGAAATCACCGAACGGACCAGCCTGTCGCGCCCGGCAGTTTCCCACCATTTGAAGATCTTAAAGACAGCCGGGCTGATCGACGTCCACCGGGAGGGAACCTGCAATTATTATTACCTCTCGATCGAAGACAGCACCCGGAAATTGATGCAGCTCGGACATCTGCTGGAATCCGTGCTTTCCATGAACGCCTGAACCAGGATGCATATCTTTCCATTTTCTGAATATACTGATCGTTGTACCAATTTATAGGATTCAGAAAGAGAGCATCAAACCATGAAGCACAACCGCACCCACTGCTCCGGGAGCACCAGCACGGACATTTTTTCCGCCCACCCTGACCCGGAGCTGCTGACAGAACTGCGACAGACCATGAGCACGATCAACACCGTTTTCAACCATTTTGAAGAGGTCGTCGATCCGACTCTGATTGACTGCTATATCTACGAACTGAAAGCCGCACACCTCCGGTATCAGTTCCTTTTACGACATATTAAACAACAGGAAAATACCATTTAACCGACACAAGGAGGACCTTTCTCATGACAGCCTGGTACGACAAAGCTATCTTTTACCATATGTATCCTCTGGGAATGACCGGAGCACCGTTTGCCAATCCCTATCCTGTCTCCGATGGGACAGCGGATGGCACCAGGGACGTTTCCTCCGATTCCCGCATGGACGAACTGATGCAGTGGATTCCCTATTTAGAGAGCCTGCATATTTCCGCGATTTACATCGGACCGCTGTTTGAATCATCCACGCACGGCTATGATACCCGCGATTTCCGGCTCATCGACCGGCGGCTGGGAACCAACGTTTCGTTCCGATCTTTCGTGGACTGCTGCCATGAGCATGGCATCCGCGTCGTCGTGGACGGCGTGTTCAACCACACCGGTCGCGAATTTTTCGCCTTCCGCGACCTGCAGGCGCACCGTGACCAGTCCCCTTACGCCGGATGGTACAGGAACGTCAATTTCGGCTGGGGCAGCCCGCCGGGCGATTCCTTCGGCTATGAATCCTGGCACGGCATCTGGGAGCTTCCCTGCTTAAACCACCGAAACCCGGAAGTGCGGAACTATCTGCTTGACACTGTCCGTTTCTGGGTGCAGGAATTTGACATCGACGGTATCCGCCTCGACTGCGCGGGCGATCTTTCCTTTGAATTTATGCAGGAACTGCGCCGGCTGGCAAATGAAATCAAGCCGGAATTCTGGCTGATGGGCGAAGTCATCCACGGCGAATACGCCCGCTGGGTCAATCCGCAGATGCTTCATTCCGTCACCAACTACGAGATGCACAAAAGTATCTATTCCGCGCACAACGACCACAATTATTTCGAACTGGCACACAATGTCCGCCGCCTCGAAGCGGTGGGGCGGGATCTCTACACCTTTGTGGACAACCACGACGAAGACCGGATCGCAAGCAAACTGTTAAATCCGGCACATCTTGCGCCGCTTTACACGCTGCTGTTCACTCTTCCGGGCATTCCGTCCATCTATTATGGAAGTGAATGGGGCATTCAGGGACGCCGCGGACACAACTCTGATACGGAACTCCGTCCGAGAATCCTGCCGCCGAGACCGCTTGCAGAAGAAATGCAGACCAGCGACGGACAAAACACCGGCATCCGCACAGATGGCAACTGCCAGAGCTTTTCGAGCGCCACAGGCCCAAACATACACGCAGGCGCAAACACCTGCTGCCAGACCACTTCAAGCACCACAGGCTCAAACACAGATACCAGCGCAGGCACCGTGACACCGCTTACACTTCTGATCCAGAAACTCGCCGCCATCCACGCCGCCGAACCGGCGCTTCACGGTGGGCGTTATCAGGAACTTCTGCTGACAAACCGGCAGTACGCATTTGCCAGACACGGTGACCACCAGGCGATCCTTACCGCTGCCAACAACGATGACAACGCCGCTTATTTACAAGTTCCACTTCCATTCCACACGACAGCGGAACAAGCTACGGATCTGATTACCGGAAAATCGTTTTTGATCGATAAGAATACAAACAAAATTCAGATAGAATTAGAGGGTAACAGCGCTGTTATTCTCGGAATCACGGAGGGGTAACCTTATGAAAAAAGCAGCTTCCACTACTAAACGAACCACATCGAAAAAACCAAAGACAGAGGGACTCGGCGTGATCGGCGAGCTTGACCGGTATCTCTTCGGAGAAGGCCGCCACTACCAGCTCTACCACAAGCTGGGCGCACACCCTTATACATATCGCGGACAGGACGGCTACTATTTCGCGGTCTGGGCGCCGCACGCAGCCGCCGTCAGCCTGGTCGGCGACTTCAACGCCTGGAATCCGGATGCAACACCGATGAAGCCGGTCGCAGACAGCGGCATTTACGAGCTCTTCGTACCGGGACTTGGCGTGGGACAGCTCTACAAATTCGCCATCACCACGCACACGGGAACGATTTTATTTAAGGCAGATCCATATGCATTTTCGGCAGAATACCGTCCGGGAACCGCTTCCGTGACCGCCGATATCCGCGGCTTCAAATGGAACGATTCCAAATGGATGGAATCGCGCGCGGGCACCGATCCGGTCAAGGCGCCAATCTCTATCTACGAAGTTCACTTAGGATCCTGGAAAAAGAAAAATCGCCCGGAAAAGGACGGTTACTACACTTACATGGAAGCCGCGCATGAGCTGGCTGACTATGTCCTGGAAATGGGCTACACCCATGTAGAGCTCATGGGAATCGCCGAAC
Source organism: Clostridium sp. TF11-13AC (assembly GCF_003481065.1). Classification (NCBI taxonomy): domain Bacteria; kingdom Bacillati; phylum Bacillota; class Clostridia; order Eubacteriales; family Clostridiaceae; genus Clostridium; species Clostridium sp. TF11-13AC. Next base: position 14,789 of record NZ_QUKJ01000006.1, on the reverse strand, counting down.
ATCCGTATGACGGCTCCTGGGGCTATCAGGTAACCGGCTATTTTGCCCCGACCTCCCGCTACGGAACCCCGGCGGAATTTATGTATTTCGTCAATTACTTACATAAAAAAGGCATCGGTGTCATCCTAGACTGGGTTCCGGCGCATTTTCCGAAAGATGCACACGGACTTGCCGATTTCGACGGACAGGCGCTCTATGAGTACGCCGACCCGCGCAAAGGCGAGCACCCGGACTGGGGTACCAAGGTCTTCGATTATGCCAAAAACGAGGTATCCAATTTTCTGATCGCCAACGCGCTCTACTGGCTCGATGAATACCACATCGATGGTCTGCGCGTGGACGCCGTCGCTTCCATGCTTTACTTAGACTATGGGCGCCAGGACGGACAGTGGGTACCAAATAAATATGGCGACAACAAAAACCTCGAAGCCATCGAGTTTTTCAAACATTTAAACAGCGTGATCCGCGGCCGGAAGGACGGCGCCATCATCATTGCCGAGGAATCCACCGCCTGGCCGAACGTTACCAAGAGCCCGGAGGAGGACGGTCTTGGATTTACCTTCAAATGGAATATGGGCTGGATGCATGACTTCCTCGAATACATGAAGCTCGACCCGTATTTCCGTAAATTTAACCACAACAAAATGACCTTCGGCATCACCTACTGCACCAGCGAAAACTTCATTCTAGTGCTCTCGCACGACGAGGTCGTCCACCTCAAATGCTCGATGATCAACAAAATGCCGGGCGAATACGAGGATAAATTTGCCAACCTGAAAGTCGGCTACACTTTCATGCTCGGACATCCGGGCAAGAAACTTCTCTTCATGGGACAGGATTTCGGTCAGTTCCATGAATGGGATGAAAAAGTCTCCCTCGACTGGTACCTTACGAAAGAGCCGTTCCATGCCGACCTCCAGAATTATGTGAAAGGGCTTTTGACGCTCTACCACAAATATCCGGCGCTCTACCGCCTGGACGAGGAGTATGACGGCTTCCAGTGGATCAACGCCAACGACGGAGACCGCAGTATTTTCAGCTTTATCCGCCGCGATGAAACACAGAAAAAGAATCTTCTCTTCATCTGCAACTTCACCCCGGTAGACCGTGACGATTACCGCATCGGTGTTCCGAAACGCGGCACCTACACGCTGCTGCTTGACCAGGAACACGGCTACTACAAGCGCGGCGATAAGATCAGCCATTACCGCTCCATCAAGAGCGAATGTGACGGACAGCCATACTCCTTCGCGTACCCGCTTCCGGCGTATGGAACTGCGGTGTTCCGGTTCTCATAAAATAATGTTCCTATGAAGTCAAAAAACCTGCCGCAGACAGACTGTTTATATGGGGGGATACAGTCTGCCTGCGGCAGGTTTTATTTATACGGGTTCTGATTCGTGACCCAATCAATTTTATCCGCGGATCGCCGCTTCCAGCTGCTTCAGCGCTTTCTCCACCGTCACCCGCGGGCATGCGATATTGATCCGCTCGAAGCCCTCGCCGTCCGGTCCGAACATCGCGCCGCTGTCCAGCCACAGATGTGCCTTGTCCACGATCAGATGTTCCAGCTCTTTTTCATTCAAATGAAGCGCCTTAAAATCCAGCCACAGAAGGTAGGTTCCCTCCGGCTCGATCAGACGGATTTCCGGCAGATGCTCTTCCAGATACGCCTTCACAAACTTCCGGTTCTCCTCCAGATACGCTTTTAGCTGTGCAAGCCACTCCGCTCCCTCTTCATACGCCGCCTGGCATGCTACCAGTCCCATCAGACCGACCTGGCTGTAGCCTGCCGCCGCGATCTCCTTTAAGAGTTTCTTCCGAAGCTCTGGGTTCGGCACAAAGATATTGGAAATCTGCAGTCCCGCCAGATTGAACGTCTTAGATGGTGCCGTGCAGATCAGGCAGTTCTGCTCAAACTCTGCACCCAGCTTCGCAAATACTGTGTGCGGATGTCCCTCGCGGGTAAAATCACTGTGGATCTCATCGCTGACCACGAGCACACCGTGACGCAGACAAATCTCGCCGACCCGGCGCAGTTCTTCCTCGCTCCAGACACGTCCGACCGGGTTGTGCGGACTGCAAAGCAGGAACAATTTTACCTTATTTTCGACGATCTTCGTTTCCAGGTCGTCAAAATCCATCGTGTAATAGCCATCCGTGATTTTCAGCGAGCTGTTGACAATCTTACGCCCATTGTCCGTAATTACTTCCGAAAACGGATAGTACACCGGCTGCTGAAGCAGTACGCCGTCACCTTCCTTTGTATACGCCCGGACAGCCGCCGCCAGCGCGAATACAACGCCCGGTGTCTTCACCAGCCACTCCGGTTTCGTCTCCCAGCCAAAGCGCTCCCGGTACCAGTTCTGGACTGCCGCAAAATAGCCCTCTTTTCCATCACTGTAGCCGAAAATACCATGTTTTACTGTCTCTTCCAGCCGCTCTAAAATCGCCGGATCCGTCTGAAAATCCATATCAGCCACCCAAAGCGGTAAAATATCCGCTGGTTTTCCTCGCTCGATGGCAAAATCATATTTTAAACAGTTGGTACCATGCCGGTCCATCACTTTGTCAAAATCGTATTTCATGCATTTTCCTCCCAATCCATCGTTCCTGTCAATGAACGGTTTTCACTCTGGCATCCTGTCATCCATGCCCATATCCCACTGCCCATGCAAAACCGATACCAAACATATCTATCCTCTTTTGTAACTGTTCAGTACCTTCACAGTCACGCGCAAAAAACCATTAAAAATTGCCTACGGCAATGGGATTTTTGCCTGCTGGCCCATGTTTTCGTACGGTCAGCGCAGTAAATGCGCAGACCTACTGAACAGTTACCCTCTTTTTACGCTAACGCCTGCTCCAGATCCGCAATCAGATCATCCACATTTTCAATACCGACAGACAGACGTAAAAATGTCTCTGTAATTCCAAGACGTTCCCGGATCTCAACCGGCACATCGCCATGTGTCTGCAGCATCGGATAGGTAATCAGGGACTCCACGCCGCCCAGACTCTCCGCATAGGAAATAAGCTTCACGCGCTCCAGCACCTTTCTCGCCGTCTCCTCTGTATCAGTGCGGAACGAAATCATGCTGCCCGCGCCGCGGCTCTGTTTTTGGTTGATCTCATAACCCGGATGCTCCGGAAGTCCTACATAGTAGACATCCGTTACTTTTTTCTGCTCTTTCAGCCAGCTCGCGATCTTCATCGCATTCTCCTGCTGCCGTTCCACACGCACTGACAGAGTCTTGATGCCGCGCAGGACTAAGAAAGAATCAAACGGAGAAAGTCCGCTTCCGATCGTCTTGAACAGATACCGGATCTGCTCTGCCAGCGCCTTGATCGGCGTACATAAAAATCCAGCCAGCGTATCATTGTGACCACCTAAAAACTTCGTGCCGCTGTGGACAACCAGATCCGCGCCCTGCGCGATCGGATTCTGCAGATACGGGGACAGGAAGGTATTGTCCACGATCAGAAGCAGTCCGTGCTTCGTCGCCAGACGGCTCATTTCCGCCAGATCGGTCACCTGCATCGTCGGGTTGCTCGGTGTCTCGATGTAGAGTGCCTTCGTCTGATCCGTGATCGCCTTCTCAACCGCCTCCACATCGGCTGTATTTATATAGGAAAATGAAAAACCGCGCTTCTTTTCCAGTGCCTCAAAAATACGGACGGAACCGCCATACAGATCCTCGGTACATACAAAATGGCTGCCACTGTCAAACAGCTCCATCATCAGCGAGATCGCCGCCATACCGGATGTGCAGGCAACGGTATCAACCGCTCCTTCCAGCGCCGAAACAGTCTTTTCCAGCTCGTCTCTGGTCGGGTTGCTCTCACGCGTATAATTATGACCGGTTGATTCCCCAATACCCGGGTGGGCAAAAGTCGCCGTCTGGTAAATCGGCACTGAAACAGCGCCAAAAGAATGGTTTTTAGAAGTTTCCGGATCTCCGCAAATACAAGTTGTCTCTATCTGATAAGCCACGATGTCATCCTCCTGTGTCTATTTGCTATATCAGCAAATTCGTTTTTTATATAATTTTCTTATTTCATATTGTTTTAATTGGTTTATCAGTGATTGTAATGCGAAATTCCTACTTTGTCAATAGGAATTCCATGCAGTCCGCCATTTTCCCGGGCGTTTTCCTTCCTCAGCGCAAAAACCTATCAAGGTACATTTTTTGTTTTTTCACAGAACGCACCTTCCAAACAATTCAAGTCGAACGTCCGTGAGACTTGGCGCGTGATTCTGGTCAGCGAAGCTGACATATTCTTTACAGAATCACTGCGCATCCTCGCGGAGCGTTTATCTCAGTCGGAGAATGGACTCCCACTGAGACAAATTTGCTATTACTCACCACCTGAAGAGGTGGGAGTCTTCTCGACTGAGATAAAAAAACGGTCAGAATCAATGACATCTTCCCACATTTCAGAAATATATCATCCATTCTGACCGCTTTAAATGGCTGCAGTTCTCGCTCCCCTTACCAGTAGGTTTCACTTTTCATCAACCACACGCTAATTTCTACCAAATTACACTCTTAATTTCCTTTACAGACTTCCTCTAGAAAATACCGGTGCACCGTCACATCCTCATTCAATTCCGGATGAAATGCCGTCGCAAACTGGTTTCCCTGTCTGGCTGCGACTATCTTTTCGTCCACTGTCGCCAGCACCTTAACATTTTTCTGAACCGAAGCGATGTACGGCGCGCGGATAAAAGTCATCGGAATCGTCCCCAGACCGGCAAATTCAGCCTCCGTGTAAAAACTTCCGAGCTGACGTCCGTAGGCATTCCGCACCGCCGACACATCCATCGTCGCAAAGCACGGCGTTCCGCCCTCGATCTCCTTGGCCAGAAGCAAAAGCCCCGCGCACGTTCCATACACCGGAAGCCCTGCCGCAATCTTTGCCCGAAGCGGCTCATAAAGCCCCAGCTCATCCAGGAGCTTACGCATCGCGGTACTCTCGCCGCCCGGCAGAATCAGTCCGTCCATCGGCCGCTCCAGATCCGGAAGCTGCCGGATCTCAAACGCCTCTGCGCCCAGTCTCCGTACCATGGCAATGTGTTCGGCAAACGCGCCCTGCACCGCCAGCACGCCTATCTGTTTTTTCTCCATCTTACTGTCCCCGCTCTGCCATCAAAATCGCAATCTCATTCTCATTGATACCAACCATCGCCTCGCCCAGATCCTCAGAAATCGCAGCAAGTAATTTTGCATCCTTGTAATTCGTTACTGCCTGCACGATCACCGACGCACGTTTCTCCGGATTGCCTGACTTGAAGATACCAGATCCAACAAAGACTCCCTCTGCGCCCAGCTGCATCATCAGAGCCGCATCCGCCGGGGTAGCCACGCCGCCTGCCGCGAAATTGACAACCGGGAGACGTCCATTGTCATGTACATAGCGGAGCAGATGAACCGGAACTTTTAACTGTTTTGCTGCCTCATAAAGCTCATCCTCACGCAGGTTCTGAACCCGGCGGATCTCCGAATTCATCGCACGCATATGGCGGACTGCCTGTACGACATCGCCCGTTCCCGGCTCGCCCTTGGTACGGATCATCGAAGCACCTTCCTCGATCCGGCGCAGCGCCTCTCCCAGGTCTCTCGCACCGCAGACAAACGGAACCTTGAACTGTGTCTTGTCAATATGGTACACATCATCCGCCGGAGATAATACCTCGCTCTCATCGATATAATCAATCTCGATCGCTTCCAGAATCTGCGCCTCCACAAAATGACCGATCCGGCACTTTGCCATAACTGGAATCGAAACTGCCTCCTGAATGCCGCGAATCATCTTCGGGTCACTCATACGGGACACACCGCCCGCTGCCCGGATATCCGCCGGAATCCGCTCCAGCGCCATAGCCGCACACGCACCTGCCGCCTCCGCGATCTTCGCCTGCTCCGGGGTTGTGACATCCATGATAACGCCGCCCTTTAACATCTGTGCCAGCTGTTTATTCAGTTCATAACGATTCTCTGCCATTTTTATTCCTCCCGTAGTTGAATATGATTTTTCTTTGTAAGCCAAGCGTCCTTACGATCCTTGCAATCAATACCCGAATCCACTGAATCATTCACAGGCAAGCGCCTCTTCTGCCTTTCTATTCTGCCTTGCGAAAAACAATTCACTGACATTCTGTATTTTTACATTCATTTCCGCATCAACTTAGTAGGAATTATAGCAAAAACTGTACTGATTAAAATATACACTTTTAAATATTTTAATCGGTACAGTTTGCTCTTTTCTCAAATCTTATTCTATTTTTCTTTTATCTACACAGACCGGAGCGCCCCGGCATTCCACCAATACCACTCCGCTTACCCATTTTTCAGATTTCCGATCGTATCTACGCCTCTTCCGCCTCCAGCAGCGCCTGGTACACATCCCGCTTCGAAACCCCGCGGTCCTTCGCCACCAGCTTCATCGCTTCCTTGCGGCTGTTTCCCTGTGATTCATAATGTTCCATATGCTCTTCCAGGGACATCTGCTGCCAGCGCGCCTGATCCTCCGCCTCGATCTCCTGGACGGATTTGCCCTCGATGACGATCACGCACTCGCCCTTCGGCTCATTTTCCGTATAATACGCCACCGCCTGCGAAAGCGTCGTCCGGAACGCCGTCTCGTATTTCTTCGTCAGCTCCCGGCAGATGGACGCCTTTCTATCCCCCAGCGCCTCGTAAAGCTCCGTGAGCGTCCGCAGAAGGTGGTGCGGCGCCTCGTAAAGCACAATCGTGCGCGTCTCATTCTGAAGCTCTGCAAGCACCCGCTGGTGCTCCTTCTTGTCCGTCGGAAGAAATGCCTCAAAACAGAACCGTCTCGTCGGAAGTCCCGAAATAATCAGCGCCGTAACACACGCCACCGCTCCCGGAAGCGCGGTTACTTTAATTCCCGCCTCGCAGCACTGGCGCACCAGCTCCTCGCCCGGATCCGAAATACCCGGCGTCCCGGCGTCCGTGATGCAGGCAATATTCATACCTGATTTCAGCTTCTCCACCAGCACACGCGCTTTCTCGACCTTATTGTACTCATGGTAGCTCGTCATCGGTGTATGAATATCAAAATGATTCAGAAGCTTAATACTGTGCCGCGTGTCCTCCGCCGCAATCAGATCCACCTGCTTTAACGTCTCCAGCACCCGGAATGTGATATCATCCAAGTTGCCGATCGGCGTGGCACACAAATACAATGTTCCTTCCATCGTTCTCCTATTCCATTAATACCCGTAAATATCATAAATCTCATCCGTATACACGCCCGGCTTTTTGTACACAATGATCGGCTTTTCCACTGTCATCAGCGCACCGCCGCCGCGCACCGCCTCGATGAGAACCATATTTGCCTCTTTATCTGCAAACGGATGGACAAATTTCATCCGCTTCGGCTCCAATTTCTGACTTTTCATCGCCATCAGAATCTCAATGAGCCGTCTCGGACGGTGCACCATATAGAGTCGTCCGCCGGGACGAAGTGCTGAAGCCGCCGCGCGCACGACATCCTCCAGATTGCAGAGAACCTCATGGCGGGCAATCGCCTTGGGAAGATCGGGATTTTTCAGCCCGTGGCTGTCGTTCATGTACGGCGGGTTCGTCGTTACCACATCAAAGGATGCCTTCTCAAACAGCGTCGGAACCTCCTTGATATCGCCCTGCACGATCGAAACCTTCTCTTCCAGCCTGTTGAGCGCCACACTCCGGGATGCCATCTCCGCCATCTCCGCCTGGATCTCCAGACCTGTAAAATGGCTTCCTTCCGTCTTTGCCTCCAGAAGAATCGGGATAATACCGGTTCCCGTTCCCAGATCAAGCGCTTTCTCGCCCAGCTTTACCGATGCAAACCCGGACAAAAGCACCGCGTCCATGCCAAAACAGAACCCGTTCGTCTTCTGGATGATCCGGTATCCGTTCCGCTGCAGTTCATCGATCCGCTCGCCCTCTTTAATTATCATCCAGCTTCGACTTTCCTTCCTTTTTCTCCAGTGCCTCCAGCGCTTTCAGCTCCGCATCGTTGACATTTCCCCTGTCACGGCGGCGCTTCGGCTTAAACTTGAGCTGATCCACACGGTAATCACGGATCTCCTTCTCATCCCGTCCTACCGTCACAACCACCTTTACCTGCTGGCGCAGGACGCTGACGCTGTGAACCTCGCCTTTCAGCCCGTCATCCGTTGTGACGTAATCGCCAACACTCGGCAGATGGCTGTTCAGATCCTCATACGTCTCTTCCTCGTATTTCAGGCAGCACATCAGACGACCGCACACACCCGAAATCTTCGTCGGATTTAAGGACAGGTTCTGCTCTTTTGCCATCTTGATTGAAACTGGAATAAACTCCGATAAATATGAATGACAACAGAGCGGACGACCACAGATACCAACGCCACCCAAAATCTTCGTCTCATCCCGGACGCCAATCTGGCGCAGCTCGATCCGCGTCTTAAAGACCGCCGCCAGATCCTTGACAAGCTCACGGAAATCGATTCTTCCATCCGCCGTAAAATAAAACAGCAGCTTATTGTTATCAAAGGTGTATTCTGCATCGATCAGCTTCATCTGCAATTCATGCTTGCGGATCTTTTCCTGACAGATCTGGAATGCCTCATGCTCTTTTTCTTTATTCTTCCGTTCCAGCTCCTCGTCATTCTTCGTCGCCATACGAATGACCGATTTCAGCGGCTGGATCACCTTCTTCTCATCCACCTCGCGGACGCCAAGAACCACCTCTCCGAACTCGATTCCGCGGGCGGTCTCCACGATCACATGATCGCCCATCTTGATTTCCATCTGCGCCGGATCGAAGTAATATACCTTTCCGGCCTTGCGGAACCGGACTCCGATTACCTTTATCATAAATTTAATTCTCCTTCATCGTCAAAAGCATCAGCTCCAGCGCCAAATCGGTGTTGACGTTAGCATTCAGCCGGACTTTTGCCTTTTCAATCGCACTCAATATCTCTTCCAGACCCTCGTAGGAACTCTTCTGGCAGCAACTGCTGACCGCTGAATACTCCTCCTTAAAGATCAGCGAATTCATGTCCTTTGTGACCTTAAACATCAGAATATCCCTGTACCAGAGCTGCATGAAATCCAGGCACTCATACAGATCCAGATTGTCCTCCTGCAGCTTGCGGATATAATCCAGAAGCATCGGAATATCCATATCCTTAATATTTTTAAGCAGCGTCAGCACCTCTCGGTACAAAAGTGCAAACTCCTCCGAAGAGGCGAGATGAATCGCTTTTCCTAAATTTCCTCTCGCAAACGCCGCATAAATATCCGCCTGACCATCCGAAACGCCCATTTTCTCCGTCAGGTAATCGCTTACCACCGAATCCTTGAGCGGACGAAGTTTCAACTGGATACAGCGGGACAGGATCGTCGGCAGAAATACCTCCGGGTTCGTCGTGATAAGCACCAGCACCGCATAGGCCGGCGGCTCCTCAATCGTCTTTAAAAGAGCGTTCTGCGCCTGCACCGTCATTTTCTCCGCCTCATCGACCAGATATATCTTATATGGACTGCTATACGGACGGATCGAAACCGTATCATTGATCTGAATCCGGACATCATCGACACCAATGCTCGCAGGTTTCTCATGTGTCACCCAGATCACATCCGGATGATTGCCCGACAAAAACTGCTTACAGGAATGGCATTCCATGCATGGCTCCGTCCCATGTTTCTCGCACAAAAGCGTCATGGCAAATGCCTTCGCGATCGTCTTGCGTCCCATTCCTTCCTCGCCCGACAATATGTAGGCATGTGAAACTCTCTGATACCCGATCGCCTTCTGAAGGTGCTCTTTTATCTTCTCATGTCCAATAATATCGTGAAAACCTGCCATCTTGATGCTCCTTTCAGGGCTGGACTCTGGATTTTAATTCTAAAATCGTTTCAATCGTATGGATCGGTTGGGATCCCTTCTATCATGCCCTTCTTTTATTATTTGTAAATCTCTATCATCTTAGTATAACACAAGATTTACCCTCTGCCTAGTGCGATGAAATTCCGAATTTGTTACTGTTCACGCATACGTGCCCAGTAACGGAATTTGCCGTGGCTTCGCATTTAAATACGGCAAATTCCTGCTGCCACCACGTTTTCTTACGGCACTTTCGGTTCCAAAAGTGCCAATCCCTGAGCCCGAATTTCCCTTACCAACGTATCCACACACGCTTCCAGCTCGCGGTTTTCAAACCGGTTTTCCGCCCGGATCCCACATTTTTCCATATTTTCGGCACTGAAATCTGCCTCATCCGCCAGGAAACGGCGGCACAGCTCCGCATACTTTGGCTCTGTCTGCTGCCGTTCCCGGTCAAGCGCACGCTGAAGGCGTTCACCGTCCTCCACCTCAATGTAAAGCGGCACCAGCGCATCCGCACCGAAATAATTCCGCGTCCCCTCATACGATTCCAGCGTCCCGATCATGAAATAATCATGCGATCCCAGATCGATCTGCCCATCGTCCACCGTTGCATAACTCCACGGTCCATAAACAGTCTGGTAGGTTCTCTTTTCAATGATCTTTCCCTGTTTCTCCAAATCCGCAAGCCTTTTTCCGGTCACAAAATAATACTCCACACCGTCCCGCTCGCCTGCCCGGATCGGTCTGGTCGTATACGGCACCACCGTCCGGATCTGCGGCAGCCGCTCTCTCAATATCTTATAGATCGTGTCCTTCCCGGACGCGCTCTTTCCCATCACGTAAAATATATGTCCCATCTTCCTATTATGCCTTTCCAGCCAGTATTTTCACACGCATTCCATCGTATATATAAATCCGATTTTTCTCTGTTTCTTATGGCAAATGTGCGAACCTGCTAAATAACAACCTCTATCCACAAATCCAATTTGTCTGATTTTTCACAAATTCCTTCCACCGTAAGTCCCAGCTTCCAATCCTCACGGATCCGCGCGATCTCCCTTGTTCCAATCCGCTCTCCCGGCATCAGCATCGGCACCCCCGGCGGATAAATGGTAACGCAGGTCCGCGCCGTCCTTCCTTCCGCCTCCTCAAGCGGCACCAGCATGCCATCCCCATGCCATGCCTGCCAGGGGAGACACATCTGCTGTGGATAGTTTTCTGAATCATTTTCTTGGTTCGGTTTCTGATTCAATTGTGCTCCCGAAAACGGTTCCTGCCTGCCTTGTTTTGCATCTTTCAGCCCAACACTTTCCGCCTCCAGCTTTTCCACCCGCGCATCCAGCTCCAAAAGTGCCCGCTCCAGACGCGAAAATCCTTCCTCCGTATCCATAAACGAAGTCATCAGAAGCACATACCGCCCGCTCGACATCTCCGCCTCCAGATGGTACTCTGTCCGCAAAACCTCTGCCAGTCTAGTTCCCGTCATAAAATCTGGAAATAGCACCAGTTTTGACGGATCATATCCATACACACCTGCCGCACCACAGATTTCCTCTTTCAGAAGCCGGAAATGTTTTAGCTTCGCCAATTTTTCCCGGAGTTCCCGCAATCGCGCGCCATACCGCGCCATCTCCCCGGCTCCTTTTTCTGCCATATACCGGACGCAGTTCTCCATCGACGCAATCAGAATATACGACGGGCTGGAACTCTGGTAAACCGATAAATACTGTTCCACCTTCTTCGCATCCAGAATCTGGCTTTTCAGATGCAGAATCGCCGTCTGTGTCAGGGATGGAAGCGTCTTGTGAAGACTCTGGATCACCAGGTCCGCCCCCTCCTGTAACGCCCCATCCGGGAAATAGTTCCCATCCCCAAACGGCAGATGCGCGCCGTGCGCCTCATCCACAATCAGCGCCGCTCCATGCCGGTGCGCCGTCGCTACAATCCCCTGGATATCCGACACGATCCCCTCATAGGTCGGGGAAGTCACAAACACAGCCCGGATCTCCGGATGCTCCAAAAGTGCTCGTTCCACCTGCTCTGGCTCGATCCCTCCCGGAATCTGAAACTCCGGCACCTCCTCCGGATATAAATATACCGGTTCCAGCTGGTTTAAAACCACCGCGTGATACGCCGATTTGTGGGAATTTCGAGCCATGAGGATTTTTTCCCCCGGCTTCACCGCCGCCGCGATCGCCGCCAGAATCCCGCACGTACTGCCATTCACCAGATACCAGCTCCGGTCTGCTCCGTACACCGCAGCCGCCGAATTCATCGACTCTTTCAAAATATCTTCCGCATGATGCAGGTTGTCGAATCCATCAATCTCCGTGATATCCACCGAAAATGGATTCGGAACGGAAGTTATCCCCATTTTCACCTGGCGTTTGTGGCCCGGCATGTGGAACGGGTAGGCATCCGACGCCGCATAGGTGGATAAACGTTCTAAAAGCGGCACTTCCGGACGTAGGATGATTGTTTCCGACCGCATTTTCCTGTCTTTATTCACTTTTTCTTCTTCCTTCTGTTTCTCTCTTTTTTCGCTCATGTCTTATTTCTATCCGCTGCACCGCATCCCAAAAGCATTTCATTTCCCTGAAAACAACTTTTTAAAATTTTATTTTAATCTTTTATAAAAAACTACCGCAGTATCTGATCGCCATCCTTGACACAAAGATTTTTCTTCACACCTAATGTTACCATCCATCCACGGACAATCGGCGTCTTATACGAACCAGCGCCCGCGACGCCATCCTGCACATTATCCCAGAGCCAGTCCGGCGTCGGCCATAAGCAGACCTCCGGTGAAATCTCCTGATAGAGCTCCTCTTCTACGCCTCTCTGCCCATGGTGCGCCATCTGTAGCACATCCGATTTCAGTTCCTCCTGCGTATGATTGGCAAGAAAATCTTCCCCTGCCTGCCAGCCCATATCACCCAAAAACAGGATCCGTTTTCCGCCCATCTCCACGCGGTACGCGACCGAGCTGTTATTAAAACTATTTTCCGTGCAGGCAAATGGCTCGTTCATCACTGTGATCTCCGCGCCCGCCACTGAAATCTTCTGCCCTTTCGTAAGCGTCCCGCATTTTTCTGCTTCCGGCAGTTTCGCAATCGCTTCCGTGATCTGATCATAACACTCCAAATCTGAATCCCGTCTTGAAACCTGCTCCTGACCTAAAAATTCTTTATTCAGAAATGAATAGTACACCTTACCGATCGAGATCGGCATCGGATCCATGTTTAAAATCTCCGTGATCGCCCCCACATGATCGCTGTGCGGATGGGTTAAAAGCCATGCATCCACATGACCGCCCAACTCCTGAATAACCTCAATCAAATGCGGTGCATCGACATCACGACCGCCGTCTACCACGATCACCGCGCCTTCCTTCGTCTTCATAACGCAGGAGAGGTTCTGCCAGATATCCGCACACGCTAAAAGCCGAAGCTCTCCCCCGTCCAGATACGGCTCCTCCACGCCCGGCTCCGCCGCCTCCGCCGCAGCTAATGCTTCCATTTCTGCCGCCGACTGCTGTTCCCCCAGGTTATCTAAATCAATCGGCTGATCTGGATTTTCTCCATTTTCATCTCGGACAGTCTCCCGCTCTGTACTGTCCACGATTGCTACCGTTCCGGCTGTCTCCGGATAGTTCGTGAACCGGCGGCTGCATCCGCTCAAGTTCAAAAGGAACGTCATGCCAAGCGCCGCTGCATATAAATATTTCCGGCGTTTCTGTTTCATCTTGTTTGGCTCCATTTTTCTTCTCCATTTTAAAATTTCTGCATTTGCCTAGTTCTATTCTTACTTCCATTTTGGTTTTCTATTTGCTTCTGTTTTCAATCAATTATAACAGTTGCCATATCCGAAAACAAGAAATTATATATTCAAGAAAGACTCCTGTCTGAATGGCTTTTTTACTTAACATGAATGTTAAACGAAGTTTCCTATTTCTTCTTCGCGCGAGTGCTCATCATTGGCACGTTAGTGCCTTTTTTTGTAATAGGAAATTCCTTGGAATTCCCTATTACAAAAAAACCGCCACACTGTCTCCAGTGTGACGGCTTCTCATCTTCATGAGGCATCGGGGATTCGAACCCCGGACAACTTGATTAAAAGTCAAGTGCTCTACCGACTGAGCTAATACCCCATATGCCCAGAACCGGAATCGAACCAGTGACACGAGGATTTTCAGTCCTCTGCTCTACCAACTGAGCTATCTGGGCGTAATGGTTATTTGATTTTATGCGGATTAAAAGTTTGCTTGTCGCTTTTTTTAGTCCGAAGTGCTCAGCTCAAAAACTTCGTTTTTTCGCTTACGGCATTCGCCGTATGTTCTTCAAAATCTATCCGTCAAAGAATATGCAAGCATATTTTTGACTCCTATATTTTGAAGACCGCACTTCTCATTGCATAAAAAAATTGCGGGGGCAGGATTTGAACCTGCGACCTTCGGGTTATGAGCCCGACGAGCTTCCAGACTGCTCCACCCCGCGCTAATTCTTACTCTATTATTATATACAATTTCTGGAAAAATACAACCATTATTGTAAAAATAATAATGGATGGAGGTGGATTCGAACCACCGAAGCGAGACGCAACAGATTTACAGTCTGCCCCCTTTGGCCACTCGGGAACCCATCCATTTTAAAAAGCCGATGATCGGACTCGAACCGATAACCTGCTGATTACAAATCAGCTGCTCTGCCAATTGAGCCACATCGGCATAAAACATTGGTAACAATGGGGCCTACAGGGCTCGAACCTGTGACCCTCTGCTTGTAAGGCAGATGCTCTCCCAGCTGAGCTAAGACCCCATCTACGATACTGCACCAGTCCATATTCATTTTTCAAAGAATTGAAATAGTCGTATCTAAACGACCCGGATGGGGTTCGAACCCACG
>NZ_QUKJ01000005.1:414-191981 GCF_003481065.1 Clostridium sp. TF11-13AC | reverse complement strand
GACGGCCAGAGAAGCGGCGGCTATCAGGGCGGCCGTGATGGTCAGAGAGGCGGACGCGATGGACGCGGCGGTTTAAATATTCCGAAGCCATCCTTCGACAGCCCGGTTGTACAGAAACCGCAGAACAACAAGCAGAATAAGAATAATTACAAGAACGATAAATATAGCAAGATCGACCATGAGGAAGAGATGCACTCCAAGGGAAGAGGCGGAAAGAACGTAAAGAGCGCTGTTCAGCCGCCGCAGAAGAAGGAGGCAAAGGTTGAGGAGATCAAGACAATCACGATCCCGGAGGTAATCACCATCAAGGATCTCGCAGACAAGATGAAACTTCAGCCGTCTGTGATTGTAAAGAAGCTCTTTTTACAGGGCAAGGTTGTCACCATCAATCAGGAAGTAGATTACGAGCAGGCAGAAGAGATCGCGATGGAGTTTGACGTACTCTGTGAGAAAGAGGTCAAGGTTGACGTCATCGAGGAACTTCTGAAAGAGGAAGAAGAGGATGAGAAGGACATGGTAACCCGTCCGCCGGTTGTATGCGTTATGGGTCATGTAGATCATGGTAAAACCTCCCTTCTGGATGCAATCCGCCAGACCAATGTAACTGCAAAAGAGGCAGGCGGTATCACCCAGCACATCGGTGCGTACATGGTAGAGATCAACGGACAGAAGATCACATTCCTCGATACGCCGGGACATGAGGCATTTACAGCAATGCGTATGCGTGGTGCAAAATCCACTGATATTGCAATCCTCGTTGTTGCAGCAGATGACGGTGTTATGCCGCAGACCATCGAGGCGATCAACCATGCGAAGGCAGCAGGTGTTGAGATCATCGTAGCGATCAACAAGATCGATAAGCCGAGTGCCAATATCGAGAAGGTAAAACAGGAGCTTATCGAGTACGAACTGGTTCCGGAGGACTGGGGCGGCAGCACCATCTTCGTTCCGGTATCTGCACATACCAAGGAAGGTATCAAGGAACTGCTTGAGATGATCCTTCTGACCGCAGAGGTCAAAGAGTTAAAGGCAAACCCGAACCGTAATGCGAGAGGTCTTGTCATCGAGGCGGAGCTGGATAAGGGTAAAGGTCCGGTTGCGACCGTCCTGGTACAGAAAGGTACCCTGCATGTCGGTGATCCGATCGCGGCAGGTGCCTGCTACGGTCGTGTCCGTGCGATGATGGACGATAAAGGACGCCGCGTCAAAGAGGCTGGTCCATCCACTCCGGTCGAGATTCTGGGTCTTAATGACGTGCCGAACGCCGGCGAGGTATTTGTACAGCCGGAGAACGAGAAAGAGGCGAGAAGCTTTGCAGAAACCTTTATCTCTGAGAGCAAGAATAAGTTAATTGAAGATACAAAGATGAAGCTTTCCCTGGACGATCTGTTCTCCCAGATCAAGGCAGGAAATGTAAAGGAACTTCCACTGATCGTCAAGGCAGATGTACAGGGTTCTGTCGAGGCAGTAAAACAGAGCCTGATGAAGCTGTCCAACGAGGAAGTTGTAGTCAAGGTCATCCACGGCGGTGTTGGTGCGATCAACGAGTCCGACGTCAGTCTGGCAGCCGCATCCAACGCGATCATTATTGGTTTCAATGTGCGCCCGGACGCAACCGCGAAGTCCATCGCAGAGCGTGAGAAAGTAGACGTTCGTCTCTACCGCGTCATCTATCAGGCAATCGAGGATGTCGAGGCAGCGATGAAGGGTATGCTTGACCCGATCTACGAGGAGCAGGTAATCGGTCACGCCGTTGTACGTCAGACCTTCAAGGCTTCCGGCGTTGGTACTATCGCTGGTTCCTACGTCCTGGATGGTAAATTCCAGAGAGGCTGCAAGGCACGTATTACCCGTGACGGCGATCAGATCTTCGATGGTCCGCTGGCATCCTTAAAGCGTTTCAAGGACGACGTGAAGGAAGTTGCTTCCGGATACGAGTGTGGTCTTGTATTTGAGAAGTTCAACGATCTGCAGGAAGACGATATGATCGAAGCATATGCGATGGTAGAGGTTCCGCGCTAGAAAGGCAGAGGGATTCATGCGTAAAAATAGCATTAAAAATACAAGAATTAACAGTGAAGTACAGAGAGAGCTGAGTTCCATCATCAGCCGTGAGCTGAAAGATCCGCGGATTCATCCGATGACAACGGTTGTCTCCGTGGAGGTGACTCCGGATCTCAAGTACTGCAAGGCGTATATCAGCGTGTTAGGCAACGAGGAAGCGGCGAAGGATACGATCCAGGGACTGAAAAGTGCTGTCGGATTTGTCCGCACCCAGCTTGCAAAACGCATTAATTTACGGAATACGCCGGAAATTACATTTATTCTCGATCAGTCGATTGAGTACGGTGTACACATGACCCGCCTGATCGATGAAGTAACTGAAAACCTCAGAGACTCAGAATCGGGAGATGAGGAAGAAAATGAGTAAAAATATCTTAGAGGCGTCACTGGAAGGGGCGGAGCACATCGTACTGCTTGGTCACATCCATCCGGACGGGGACTGTATCGGAACGACTCTGGGACTGCTTAACTATCTGCGGGAGAATTATCCGCAGATAGAGGCAGAACTGTTTCTCGACCATCCGGCTGCTAAATTTTCTTATATGAATGATTTTGAGAAAATTCATACCGAGATTGTGCCGGAAAAACAGTTTGATCTGTGCATTACACTGGATGCCAGCGACAAAGAGCGTCTGGGCAGCTACGCGGTCTATTTTGACAACGCCGCCAAGACACTCTGCATCGATCATCACAGAACCAATACAGGATTTGCAGAACAAAATTACATCATTCCGGACGCAAGCTCCTGCAGCGAAGTGTTATACACGCTTCTTGATGAGGCAAAGATCAGCAGGGAGGCGGCAGAGTGTCTCTATACCGGAATTGTGCATGACACAGGTGTATTTAAGTACAATTCAACGACCCGGAAAACGATGGAAATCGCGGGCGCGCTGATGGAAAAAGGCGTGAACGCGGCGAAGATCATCGACGACAGCTTTTACCGCAAGACCTACGCACAGAACCAGATTCTCGGAAAAGCGCTGCTTAGCAGTACACGGATTCTGGATGGAAGATGTATTTTCAGTGTGGTTTCCCAGAAAGAAATGGAGTTTTACGGTGTCGATACGAACGATCTGGATGGCATTATCGATCAGCTCCGGATTACCGAAGGAGTGGAATGTGCCATTTTCATCTATGAAAAGGCGTTCAACGAGTACAAGGTCAGCCTTCGTTCCAACGACTATGTCGATGTGAGCAAGGTGGCGGCGTATTTCGGCGGTGGCGGACACATCCACGCGGCGGGCTGCACGATGCAGGGACATCCGAGGGATGTGATCAACAACCTGACGGGACATATTGAGAAACAGATGGATGCCCGTAGGGAGGAATAGGAGGTTCTGTTGCTGATTGCGCTGCCTGCTTTCAGGTGCACAGCGCATGGACGGTAATAGTTCTGATTTTTTAGGAGATTTTATGTTTCACGGTGTGATAAACATTTATAAAGAACCGGGGTTTACGTCCCACGATGTGGTGGCGAAGCTCCGGGGCATTTTGAGACAGAAAAAGATCGGTCATACGGGTACGCTCGATCCGGCAGCGGAGGGCGTACTCCCTGTATGTCTGGGGAAGGGCACGAAGCTGTGCGACCTTTTGACGGATAAGAGAAAGACGTATCAGGCAGTTCTTTTGCTGGGAACCGAAACCGATACGCAGGATACGACAGGAACGATTCTTTCGGAGAAACCGACGGAACAGCTGACAGAACCGGCAGTCCGCGGGGCGGCGGAGAGCTTTGTTGGTCCGTATATGCAGGTACCGCCGATGTATTCGGCGCTTAAGGTCAACGGAAAGAAGCTCTACGAGCTGGCGAGAGCCGGAAAAGAGGTAGAGCGGGCAGCACGTCCGGTGGAAATCTATGATCTTCAGATAGATGCGATGGAACTGCCGCGTGTGACGATGACCGTGACCTGTTCCAAGGGAACCTACATCCGTACCCTGTGCCATGACATCGGTGAAAAGCTGGGATGCGGCGGCTGTATGGAAAAACTGATCCGCACCCGCGTCGATCGATTTGCGATCGGGGACAGCCTGCGCCTGTCCGAGGTGGAAGCGCTGGCGAAAGCCGGTCAGATCGAGGATAGGATCGTGTCGGTGGATGGAATGTTTGAGGACTGCCCGGCGTATGTGTCGGAGAGCGAAGTTCTGGATAAGCTTCTGCAGAATGGAAATCCATTCCCGAAGGGGCTGGGACCGAGAGACGGCTGCTTGGTGCAGATCGGAAGCAGTTTGGCTGAACACCAGGTTTCTGCGGATGGAAACTCAGAGATGGTACTTCCGGATTCTGGAATCATCCGCGTCTATGACAGCGCGAACCAGTTTATCGGTCTCTATGCCTATCAGCCGGAGAAGAAACAATGGAAACCACGTAAGATCTTTCTGGGAGGAGAGTAAGATGCAGTATTTTGCCGGAACCAGAGAATTTCAGATAAAAGAGCCGACTGCGGTCACGATCGGTAAGTTTGACGGCCTTCACAGAGGACATCAGAAGCTGCTGCGGGAAGTGATGCGGTATCGGGAAAAAGGATATAAACCAGCGGTGTTTACCTTTGAGACGGCACCGGGAACCCTGATCCGGGGAAAGCTGCAGACGATGATCACGACCAACGAGGAGCGCGAGGAGAACCTGCGCGAGGCGGGGGTGGAGTATCTGGTGGAATATCCGTTCAACCAGGAAGTCGCACATATGGACCCGGAACAGTTTGTTGCCGAGATTCTGGTCGGCAAGATGGGCGTAAAGGCGATCGTGTCCGGTCCGGACTGCCATTTTGGCTACCAGCGGAAGGGCGATGCTGAACTGCTTCGGAAACTGGCACCGAAATATGGATATGAGGTGTCGATCGTTGAAAAGGCGATGGACGGCGATCGCGAGATCAGCAGCACCTATATCCGGGAAGAGCTGGCGAAGGGAAATATCCGCAAGGCGAATGAACTGTTGGGATACGAGTACCGGATCAGCGGACAGGTGGTACACGGGGAGCATTTAGGCTCCACCCTAGGGTTTCCGACGGCGAATATCCTGCCGGGAATCCAGAAACATCTTCCGGCGTTCGGGGTATATCTCTCCCGGACGGTGATTGAGGGTGCTTCTTATGGAAGTATCACGAATATTGGAAAAAAACCGACGATTGCCGGAGAACGACCGGCGGGGGCGGAGACATATATCTATGATCTGGATGAAAACCTGTATGGGAAAAAGATAGAGGTTCATTTTTTAGATTTTATGCGGCCGGAGATGAAATTTTCCGGGGTGGATGAGTTGAAGATGCAGGTTTTGAAGGATAAAGAGACCGGGAGAAAAATGCACGGAGCGGAACGATGAGAGTTCAGCTTCGTGCATTTTTTAAATATGATTCAGGTAGGCAGTTGCTTCCTCTGCCGCCAAATGGATATATTCATTCATTGGTAAATTCTGTGTTCCTACTAAAATATGGCGGCAATAGGAGCTTCCACTGACAGGAATCAGGATTTTCTGGGCGCGGCTTTGTCCGATGGCGGCTGCCATGGCGGGGGTGATTTCTCCTAAGAGGGAGTCTGCAATGACGATGCCGATTGGTCCGATGATTAGGTCGGCATCGCGGCAGGCGACGAGAACGGGGTTTTCTCCGGTGGCGCCCATGGCAGCTCCGGCTTTCATCATCGCGGCAGTGGCAGTGGTGTTGGCACCGAGCGCGAGAAGCGGCTGTCCGGGACAGAGTTTATGGATTTCTTCTACGAGGGCGCGCCCCATGCGTCCGCCCTGACCGTCGATGATGACAACTTTTTTCATAATGGATAACCCCTTTCCTTTTCGTAGGATTTTCGTAGGACAAGATAATAAAAAAGAATGTGCCTTGGCACATTCTCGCGCAGGAACGAAAATAAGAGGGTCTAAATCTGCCTTTTGGACAAAATAAACACCCCAGTATATCTTTACTATAATATCATACATTTTGAAAAAAGAAAAGCAAAAAAGATCGATTTTTGTAAAATTTTTTGTTTACAAATAAAGCGCTTTCTATTATAATGCTGATAATGGCTAACTGGGGTCTGGCAGAGCTGCGATTGGCGGAGGCTGTCAGGGTGACGGAAGATCAGACAGACGCGCGTGAAGGCACCGCGGAGGTGCTTGATTTTTAGTTGATCCGGGAGGCCGCTTTTTTAAAGCCAAAAAACAGCAGACAATGAGAGGGAGAAAACATGAGGAGAAATGACATTCACAAAGTATTGATTATCGGTTCCGGTCCAATCATTATCGGACAGGCGTGTGAGTTCGATTATTCGGGAACACAGGCGTGCAAGGCACTGAGAAAACTCGGCTATGAGATTGTGCTGGTCAATTCCAATCCGGCTACGATTATGACGGATCCGGAGACAGCAGATGTGACTTATATTGAGCCGCTGAACGTAGACCGTCTGACTCAGATCATTGAAAAAGAGCGCCCGGATGCGCTGCTCCCGAACCTGGGTGGACAGTCCGGACTGAACCTCTGCTCCGAATTGGCAGCAGCAGGTGTTCTGGATAAATATGATGTTAAAGTAATCGGCGTTCAGGTTGATGCTATCGAGCGTGGTGAGGACCGTATCGAGTTTAAGCATACAATGGAAAGCCTGGGCATCGAGATGGCTAGAAGTGAGGTTGCCTACAGCGTTGAGGATGCACTGGCAATCGCAGATAAACTGGGTTATCCGGTTGTTCTTCGTCCGGCTTACACCATGGGCGGCGAAGGCGGCGGTCTTGTATATAACGTAGAAGAACTGAAGACCGTGTGTGCAAGAGGCCTGCAGGCCAGCATGGTTGGTCAGGTTCTGGTAGAGGAGTCTATCCTTGGATGGGAAGAGCTTGAGCTGGAAGTTGTCCGCGATGCGAAGAACAACATGATCACTGTCTGCTTTATTGAAAATATTGATCCGCTGGGCGTACACACCGGAGATTCCTTCTGTTCTGCTCCGATGTTAACCATTTCGGAAGAAGTACAGAAACGTCTGCAGGAGAAATCCTACAAGATCGTAGAAGCAATCCAGGTAATCGGCGGTACCAACGTACAGTGGGCACACGATCCGAAGACAGACCGTGATATTGTTATCGAGATCAACCCGAGAACCTCCCGTTCGTCCGCCCTGGCATCCAAGGCAACTGGTTTCCCGATTGCACTGGTATCAGCGATGCTGGCAACCGGTATGACTCTGGATGAGATTCCATGCGGCAAGAGCGGTACTCTGGATCAGTATGTTCCGTCCGGCGACTATATCGTTATCAAGTTTGCACGCTGGGCATTTGAGAAGTTCAAAGGCGCAGAGGACAAGCTGGGAACCCAGATGAAGGCAGTCGGCGAGGTTATGAGTATCGGAAAGACCTACAAAGAGGCATTCCAGAAGGCAATCCGAAGCCTGGAGAGAGGCCGCTACGGTCTTGGTCATGCGAAAGACTTCGATAAGAAGACAAAAAAAGAACTGCTTGCGATGCTGCATGTTCCGAGCAGCGAACGTCAGTTTATTATGTACGAGGCACTTCGTAAGGGCGCTACCGTAGACGAGCTGTTCGAATTAACCAAGATTAAACATTACTTCATCCAGCAGATGAAGGAACTGGTAGAAGAGGAAGAAAGCCTGATGCAGTATAAGGGCGAGGTTCCGCCGGTTGAGGTTCTCCGCCAGGCGAAGCTGGACGGTTTTGCAGATAAATATTTAAGCGAGCTGTTAGGCGTTACAGAGGAAGAGATCCGCGATGCAAGAACCAAAGAAGGTATCGTAGAAGGCTGGGAGGGCGTACACGTAAGTGCCACACCGGATTCTGCATACTACTTCTCCAGCTATCACATCAAGGATCAGAGTCCGTGCAGCGACAACAAGAAGATCATGATTCTGGGCGGCGGTCCGAACCGTATCGGTCAGGGTATTGAGTTCGACTACTGCTGCGTACATGCAGCTATCGCTCTGAAAGAGCTTGGATTTGAGACAATTATCGTTAACTGCAACCCGGAGACCGTATCTACTGACTATGATACCTCCGATAAACTGTATTTCGAGCCGCTGACTCTGGAAGATGTATTAAGCATCTACCACAAGGAGAAACCGCTGGGCGTTATCGCACAGTTTGGTGGCCAGACACCGCTGAACCTGGCAGCAGATCTGAAGAAATATGGTGTCAACATTCTGGGTACAACTCCGGAAACCATCGACATGGCAGAGGATCGTGACCTGTTCCGTGCGATGATGGATAAACTGCAGATTCCGATGCCGGAGTCAGGCATGGCAGTTACCGTTGATGACGCATTAGAGATTGCGAATAAGATCGGTTACCCGGTTATGGTTCGTCCGTCCTATGTACTTGGCGGCCGCGGCATGGAGGTTGTTCATGACGATGAAGCGATGACCTTCTATATGAGAGCAGCTGTCGGTGTAACTCCGGATCGTCCGATTCTGATTGACCGTTTCCTGCATCATGCAACCGAGTGTGAGGCAGATGCTATCAGCGATGGCGAGAACGTATTTGTTCCGGCTGTTATGGAGCATATCGAGCTGGCAGGTATCCACTCCGGTGACTCCGCTTGTATCCTTCCGTCCAGAAATCTGACCAAGGATCAGGTAGAGACAATCCGTGATTACACAAGCCGTATTGCAAAAGAGATGCACGTTGTAGGTCTGATGAACATGCAGTATGCAATCGAGGACGGCGAAGTATACGTGCTGGAGGCAAACCCGAGAGCATCCCGCACCGTGCCGCTGGTATCTAAAGTATGCAACATCAAGATGGTAAAACTGGCAACGGATATCATGACTTCCTACTTAACAGGCCGTCCGTCACCGGTTCCGGCACTGAAAGAGAAGAAGATTCCGCACTACGGTGTTAAGATGCCGGTATTCCCGTTCAAGATGTTCCCGGAGGTTGACCCGGTACTTGGACCGGAGATGCGTTCCACCGGTGAGGTTCTTGGTATGTCCACCAGCGTTGGTGAGGCTATCTACAAGGCACAGGAAGCAACCCAGACACGTCTTCCTTCCTCAGGAACTGTCCTCCTGAGTGTCAATGACAAGGATAAGATAGAGCTTATCGAGGTTGCAAGAGGCTTCTACGAGTGTGGCTTTACCCTGATGGGTACAGGCAGAACCTGTGATGTGATGGTAGCAGCAGGACTTCCGGCTGAGAAGGTATGCAAGATCAACGAAGGCCGTCCGAACATTTTAGATAAGATTACCAACGGAGAAGTGGCAATCATTATCAATACCCCGAACGATAAGAAGGGCAGAGGCGATGACAGCTACATCCGTAAGGCAGCTGTAAAGGCGAAGATTCCGTACTTTACCAACATGGCAGCAGCAAAGGCTACCGTACAGGCTCTGAGAAGTATCAAGAAGAACGGACATCTGGAGGTTAAGTCCCTGCAGGAGTTCCATAGCGAGATTCAGTAAATAAAAATAAAAGGGTAAAATCCATTGTTACAGAGTCGTTTCAGTGGATTTTACCGTGACAGTGAATTAATTGAGCTGTTATAGAAAAGAGCGTCTGCCCGGCTGTGAATGCGGGGCTGGCGCTCTTTTAATTGCAGATAGGAATTTTCTGAACTGAAAATTCCGTATGATATCGTATCGATAGCAGATTTTGCCGATTTGAAATGCGAAGCATCGGTAAAATCCCGTTGATGTGCACGGAATGAGTGAGCAGCAACGAATATGCCAGCTTTGCTGACCAGAATCACGCGCCAAGTCTCACGGACGTTCGACTTGAAATACGAGATGCAGCAGCCATGCGCCCAAAATGATTGAAAGCACATACACCGTGTTTCCGGCAAAAATTCCAAATTTAGCAGCGATCTGGGAGTACACAATCTGCGTGGTCGCGTAGTACGGCGTGATATAAAACATATCCGCGTTTCCATACGGATGTGAGGTAACATTGATGATGGTTGCGATGACGCATCCGACCGCAAATACAGCTGTAGACTGCCAGAATCCTTTGGCGGTTGGCAGCACCATGCGGGAAAAGGCGATGAGTAGCCCGATGAAGATCAGAAGGATATGCCAGATAAATCCATGCAGGGTCAGCGTCCAGTACGGGTGCATCAGACCGGACGGATCGACGAACACCATGACGGCACCGAGCAGGTTGTAATTATACATAAAAGTGCAAAAAATACGTTGATATTTATGCGGAACAAAGGGCAGCAGCAGGCAGAGGTACATCGGCAGGCTGCAGAGCTGGAATGGAAAATACCACCAGTCGTAGTGCCGGTTGTTTTCTATGTAATAGAGAAAAAGCTGTTTGTAGACCTCGGAAAATGCCAGAAAAACACCGCAGGCAAAGAGCAGATGCAGACGGAACGCTTCGGAGCGCGTCCGCAATTTCCATGCGGCAAAGGCGGCGAGCGGGATGCCGATCAGCATAAATACTAAATGAAAGGGAGACCAGACTGCGGGCGGTGTCATGGACCAGGCAGTTAAGGTAAGTAGACGGGAAATCATAAAAAGCCTTCTTTCGTAATAAAACCTAAGGAATGGTTCCGTATCTTGTGAATCATGCTGCAAGCGACCGCGCCCGGCGAGAGAATGTGACAAGGCACATTCTCTTTACGGAAGCAGATGCCCAGTACAGAGAAAACGGTACAGAATAGTTATAGTACGAAATATTAGATTTGCCAAGAATTAACAACAAGATCTGCCCATAATAAGACGATGGGAGATTTACATATTTGCAATTTTTTTCTTTCCAAAGCTGCAAGTTGACAAGCGCCGCCAATTTCCTATATTCTGTAGATATAAGAATCGAGTAAATGATACGGGAGATATACCATGAACCAAAATGAGACCCAATGGGATAGATTTCTGAAAATCCGAACAAGCGGCAGAGATGATTCGCATGCGGATCAATACCGATACCCATACGAACCGACGGCATACGTGGTTCTGGAACGGTTGGCGAACAGCGGATTAATTCGGAAGAATAATACCTTATTGGACTATGGAACCGGCAAGGGAAGAGTCTGTTTTTACTTGTCCTATCAGACAAGGAGTAAAACAATCGGAATCGAATACGATGAACGTATTTATCAGGGGGCAGCAGAAAATAAGGAGACGGCAGTGTCCGGAAACCGTACGTCCTTTATCTTAAGCAGTGCGGAGAACTATGAGCTTCCTTCAGAAGTGGACCGGTGTTATTTTTTCAATCCATTTTCGGTAGAGATATTGCACTCTGTTCTTGCCAGGATATATGAGTCCTATTACGAAAATCCGAGAGAGATACTGCTGTTTTTTTATTATCCATCGGAGGAATATATCAGTTGTCTGATGACGGAGGAACAGCTAATGTTTTATGATGAGATTGACACATCGGATTTGTTTCCGGGCGAGGACAAAAGAGAACGGATTATGATATTTGAGGTGATTTTATGAAGCTTTTATTTAAACAGCGGTTATTTTCGTGGTTTGACAGTTATGATATTTATGATGAGTTTGGCAATACAGTATATGTGGTAAAAGGCCAGTTGTCCTGGGGCCATAAGTTGGTGATATATGATGCAGACGGCAATGAAATTGGAATGGTTGTTCAGCGTGTACTGACATTTCTGCCAAAATTTGAGATATATAAAAAAGGCACCTATATCGGATGCTTGAGTAAAGAATTCTCTTTCCTGATGCCGCATTACAATATTGATTACAATGGCTGGCATATCGACGGTTCGATTATGGAATGGGATTATAATATCCTCGATCAAAGGGGATATTCGGTTGCCAGTGTCAGCAAAGAGCTGTTCCATATGACGGACACGTATGTGATTCAGGTAAATGAGCCGGAATATGCACTGGATGCATTAATGTTTGTGCTGGCGATCGATGCGGAAAAATGTTCGAGGACGTAAGAAAGGGTGCGTCTGCTTTTTGCTACAAGAGCACCGAGGCATTCTTGAATAATGACAGGACGATATGGTGAACACAAAAAAGAAACGAGCACCCCGCTTAAGCAATAGCTGTACGGTAACAAACCCATTTCTTGATTATATGATACATTGAACAGTATTAAATGTCAACGAAAAAAAGCATAAGAAATTTCAATGAAAAGCCAGCCAAGCTATTCATCGGAAAGACCATAGAAAAGCTAGGTTCAGATACACTGATTACTCTCCGTGCGTCCGGACCTGTTTTTTGTTGCTATCGTTTCTTTCAGTTGCCTTTGCCACGCCTGCTCTTGGGAGATTTCAGCATATCAGATTTACGAAGAATGCCCATGTTCGATATGGAGAATGTACAAGCCGCCTGGGAAGAGCGAGATAAGGAAATGTTGAAAGTTCTACTGCATGGGTATGTGTGGAACCATATAGAAGGTTAGTAAAAACATTCTTGAAATTGTTGATTCGTTACAGGTTGACAGTTACTGTCATCTTTGGTTTGTAATTGCATTTTTGTTAGATATAATTGATTTTATGAATTATCAATTGCATTGCAAAAAGAGTTCAGCATATATGGACGTGTATCTTGAAAGTGACATTTAGTTTTCTGAAGAAACAAATTATGTGAAACGCGTTTTGGTAATTTTTACGAAAATATAAAGATATTTTGTTGAAAA
This sequence comes from Clostridium sp. TF11-13AC, assembly GCF_003481065.1. Classification (NCBI taxonomy): domain Bacteria; kingdom Bacillati; phylum Bacillota; class Clostridia; order Eubacteriales; family Clostridiaceae; genus Clostridium; species Clostridium sp. TF11-13AC. Next base: position 179,380 of record NZ_QUKJ01000005.1, on the reverse strand, counting down.
ATCCTATTGAAAACAGAATAATAAAAGTGTATTTTATATATAAATCCTCTTGCTTAATACGAGAGGTAATTTTTAAAAGAATTAGTAAGTGCACTGAACTAATTAAGTGAGTAAGGGGTGTAATATGGAGAAGAATGGAAATTTAGGGCATTTAGAATTAATACGAAAAATTAATCGGACATTGATTCTGAATATGGTCAAGGAGAAACAGCCGATTAGCCGTGCACAGATATCAAAGGCATTAAATTTAAGTAAAACAACAGTTAGTGCGATTGTAGATGAATTAATTAAGAAAAAGCTCCTAGTTGAGTATGGAGACTGTATGTCTCCATCAGGGGTTGGACGCCCATCTACTATGTTGGGATTTAATCCAAAATCTGCGTATTGTATTGGCATGGATATTGGCGGAACAAAACTTTTGTTTTTGATAACAGATTTGGTGGGTAATATTGTGTACGAAAAAAAAATACCAACCAAAAATCAGTTTGAGGAATTAGTCCAGATTGTAGAGGAGTCATTAGAAGCAGCAGGAATTAAACGAGAAATGATATTTGGCATGGGAATTGGAGTCCCGGGAACGGTGGATTCAGATGGAACAGTGGTGCGTGCCAAAGCATTATCGTGGAATCAATTTCCTTTGCAAAGTTTAATGAATGAATATTTTTCATTTCCAGTGTATGTCGGAAATGATGTGAATCTGGCAGCATTAGGTGAACGTTGGATAGGTTCAGGTGAACAGACGGATGATATGTTGTTTATTGCATTGGGAACAGGTATTGGCGGAGCATTAGTATGTGGTGGACAGTTGGTATTGGGGGCTCAAGGAAGAGCAGGAGAATTAGGATATTATTTAGAAAGTTCTGATGTGGAAAAAGGGGAAATTAATAAATTAGGACAACAGGGAATTTTAGAAAAAAAATGTTCTGGCTCGGCACTGGATCAAATTGTTGGTTCGGCAGAAGCATTATTTACAGCATATAGCCGAGGAGATGCCTCAGTAATACCGGTAATAGACAAATTTGTTCGTGATTTTTCAGTTGCGATAGCCAATACGATTAGTCTTTTAAATCCAGAGAAGGTTGTAATAGGCGGTGGAGTTTCTGATTCTATGGGATCTGTGATTCAGCGGATTCGAGAGGAGGTTGGCAGGCTTACGCCAATTCAGGCGGATATTTGTTTGGCAAACTTGGGAGGAAAAGCAGGAGCTCTAGGAGCAATTAATTTTGCTTCAAAAAAAATCGAAGAGCAGGACATACAGGTAAAAAAATAAAATAGAGAAAAATACAAGAGTTGGGAGGCATACATAGAATGAAGCAAACCATGAAGAGCTGTATATTGGAACAGCCAGACACAATTAGAAGAGTTTGCCAAAATGCAGAAAAAGTGTGTGATAGTGTGTATTCTATAGTGGGAAAAGGTCCATTTGATAAAATCTATTTAATTGGTTCTGGAACCTCACTTCATACAGCAATTGCGGCTAAATATGCATTTACAAAATGGTTCAATGCAGAGGTTCAGGTGTTTACCCCATTTGATTTTTTGTATTACTATCCACATTATCGACTAGATGAGAAAACGCTGATTTTAGGAATTTCACAGACGGCACGTAGTATTGGGACGATACATTGTTTGGAAAAAGGAAGAGAGTATGGGGCTAGAACCGTTATGGTAACAGCCGAGCCTGATAATCCTGGCGGAAAAAGTGCTGAGGCGATTTTGGATACATGTACAGGAGAAGAACTGGTAGGGGCCAAAACGAAGGGATTTACTTCGACTATAGCAATGTTGTATTTATATGCTGCGGGATTAGCTGGTAAGGAATTAGACATTTCGTTAGTTCCAAAATGGATGGAGCAAAGTTTGAGATGTACATCTGAAGAAATTGAAGATTTTGCGGAGGAGTATAAATCTGCTCCATCTGTGACAATTATCGGAGGTGGTACTTTAACAGCTGCAGCTAAAGAAGGGGCTCTTAAGGTATTAGAAGGAGTGCGAATCCCGGTAGAGGTATATGATGTGGAAGAGTACATGCATGGTCCGTATCATTGTCTTGAAAAGTGGTCATATTTGATTTTTTTGGTAAACGAGGGACCTGGAGTAGAGCGAATAAAGAGAATGATTCAATTTGCTCAGGAGCATTCGGATCACGTGACAGTTATTGGTTACGAGGGCTTTGAAAAAGAGATTGAAATAAAAGGTCGTTTTATCTCGCTTCCAGGAGGAATGGATGAAATTTTAACTCCATTATTTTACATTATTCCATTACAATGGCTGGCTAATGATGTAACAGAAAAGAAAGGACGTCACCCAGAACAATCAAGATACCCAGAATTTCATAAGATGCTAGGAAGTAAATATATGCCGAAAGTAAATTATTACCAGGGATAGAGATAAAGGAGGATGAAAAATGGCTAAATTGAAATTAGGTGTAGATGTAGGAGGAACGTTTACCGATGTAGTCGGAATAAATGAAGATGGTAAGGTGTATTTTGCAAAAACGCCTTCTACACCTGAAGATCAAAGTATAGGTGTTCTGAACGGAATTAGAGCACTTTTAGAAGAGTTGGGAGTATCACCAGATTGTGTGACGGGTGTTGCACATGGAACGACAGTGGCTACAAATACACTTTTGGAACGAAACGGCGCTGTAACAGCATTAATAACAACAAAAGGATTTAGAGATGTTTTAGATATTGGTCGCCAGAGCAGACCAGAACTTTATGATTTACATGCTAGAAAACCAGCTTCATTAATTCCCCGATATCTTCGTCGGGAGGCAGACGAAAGAATGGATTATACGGGAACTGTATTGGTGCAGTTGGATATGGAGGAATTAAAGAAAACGATTCATGAATTAATGGAAGAGGGAGCGGAATCCATTGCAATCTGTTTTCTTCATTCTTATGCGAATGATGAAAATGAGAAAAAAGCGTTGGAAGTTATTCGTGAAATCGCACCAGATTTTCCAGTGTCTGTATCTAGTGAAATTTTGCCGGAGTTTCGTGAATTTGAACGAATGAATACAACCGTTATGAATGCATATGTTCAGCCAAGAATGCAGAAATATGTATCCCAGTTGCGTAGACGATTAGATGAAAATGGGATTAATTCTCCATTGACTATTATGCAATCTTCTGGAGGTATGATGACCGATCAGATTGCAGCTCAGAAGAGTGTGAATACGTTATTATCTGGTCCGGCTGGAGGTGTTTTGGCTGCCGAATTTCTTTCCAAGATTACGGATTATCATAATATTATTACTGGAGATCTTGGAGGAACGTCATTTGATGTAGGAATTGTGCAGAATGGTTCTATTGGTATCACAGGTGAAGGAGTGATTGAGGGATTTCCGGTAAAATTCCCACATATAGATATTACTACGATTGGAGCAGGAGGAGGCTCTATAGCATGGCTGGATGCTGGCGGAGCGCTTCGGGTTGGTCCTCGCAGTGCAGGAGCAGTACCGGGACCGGTTTGTTATAGCAAAGGAGGAACAGAACCAACAGTAACAGATGCTCATGCTGTGTTAGGTCGTGTGGGTGAAAAATTGCTAGGTGGAAAAATGCACCTGGATGTGGCGGCTGCACGGAAAGCGATAGAAGAAAAATTGGCCGTAAAATTAAATATGACAGTGGAGGAAGTAGCAGAGGGAATTCTTCGTGTAGCGAATTCCAACATGGTCAGAGCAATTAGAGTTATGACGGTAGAAAGAGGAATCGATCCGAGAAAGTTTGTGCTTCTGCCATATGGAGGAGCGGGAGCACTTCATGCGGTTGAACTGGCAAGAACTCTGGATATAGGAACGGTTGTTATTCCTATCGCACCTGGAAACTTTTCTGCTTTTGGATTATTAGTTGCACCAATTAGATATGATGAAGTATGCACGTATCATAAACATGAAAAAGATGTTTCTTTCGACCATATGGAAGAAAAATTTGAAAAATTAGAGGCTGAAGCAAGAAAAGAAATGGCTCGAGATGGCGTATCAGAGAGTAGCGTAAGTTTTGAGAGAAAAATAGATATCCGTTATTTTGGTCAGGCCTACGAATTAACGATTTCGGTACCCAATAGCCCGGTGAATCAGCTGGTTTGGGATAAGCTTGTGAATGATTTCAGTGATGCACATGAGCGTTCTTATGGATTTAAGAAGAATGATCCCATGGAGTTGGTTAGTTTGCGTCTTTCTGTAGTTGGGGAAATGGACAAAAGTAACTTGTATTCAAAAGGAGAAATTAGCAAGGAACTTCCAAAACCAGAAGAAATTCGAAAAGCTTATTTTATGGGAGAGTGGCTGGATACAGCCGTATATAAGCGAGATGCTTTAAAAGCAGGTAACAGCTTTATCGGTCCGGCAATCATAGAGGAAACAGGAGCTACGTCCGTAGTAGGGCCTGGCGATAAGGTGACAGTAGATGAGAGAATGAATTTGGTTGTGAAGATTGCAAATCGTGAGACTGGGAAGATGGAAGCATTAGAAGAGAACTAAAAGGAGGAATGAAAAGATGGATGCAATCACATTGGAAGTTATGCGAAATCGCTTTTTTGCAATTACAGAAGAGATGGGAGCAGCATTAATTCGGACAGCCTATTCCACAAATATTAAAGATAGAAGAGATTGTTCGTGTGCGTTATTTGATGTAAATGGAGAGACGATTGCACAGGCAGAGCATATACCTGTTCATTCAGGAGTGTTGCCTTGGGGAGTAAAGGGAGCTTTAAAGCATATTAACAAAAAAGAACTGAAACCTGGAGATGCTATCATGCACAATGATCCATTCATTGGTGGAACTCATTTGCCAGATATTATTATCTTTTCTCCGATCTTTTTTAAAGGAGAGCTAGTAGCTTTTGTAGGAAATCTGGCGCATCATGTAGATGTGGGAGGAAAGGTTCCGGGTTCGTTAACACCAGATGCAACGGAAATTTTCCATGAAGGGATTTGCTTCCCACCAGTAAAGATAAAAAAAGAAGGAAAAGTAGATCCTGAGATTTTTGCTATGTTTCGCTCTAATATCCGAACAAAATACGAAAGTAGCGGAGATTTGATGGCTCAGATTGCAGCAAATAATGTAGGAGAAAAGCGGTTTGAGGAATTATGTGATGAGATGGGCGTAGAAGTAGTTCTTGAGGCAATTGCAGAGTTAGAGAACTACTGTGACCGGCGAATGGGAGCAGAGTTAGAAAAACTTCCGAAAGGGACATTTGAATTTGAGGATTTCTTAGAGGGAGATGGAATTACTACAACAGAGCCATTAAAAATCAAGGTAACAATTACTACAGGAGGTCCACATATTAAAATTGATTTTACGGGAACATGCCCTCAGGTAAGAGGACCTTTGAATTGTGTTCGTCCGATGGCGTTGGCTTGCATTTATTATGTTGTTCGAGCAGTGACGGATCCCACGATTCCACCGAATTCTGGAACATATCGCCGCTTTGAGGTTATAACACCGGAAGGTTCCTTGGTAAATGCGGTATATCCAGCAGCTACCGGTTCTGGAAATTCTATTACGTGTCAGCGTTTGGTAGATGTACTGCTTGGTGCACTGGCTCAAGTGGTTCCAGAAAAAGTATGTGCGGCTGCTTGTGGATCTATGAATGGAATTCAGCTGGGTGGTTATAATCCAGAAACACATTCGTTCTTTGCTAATGGTGAAACTGTTGGAGGAGGATATGGTGGAATGTGCGATCAAGATGGAACCAGTGGAGTTAATACGCATATGACTAATACCAGAAATACACCAGTAGAAGTTCTTGAAAGAATCATGCCGGTTAAGGTAATACGATATGGTTTAGCTCCAAATTCTGAAGGACCTGGTAAGCACAGGGGTGGATTTGGAATTGAGCGAGTCCTGGAATTCCAGACAGATGAGGTGGACTGCTTTATTGCCTCTGATCGTGTTAATACGGCACCGTGGGGATTGAATGGTGGAAAAGCAGCATTAGGAGCTCGTTTTACAGTAAATAGAGCTGATGGAACGGAAGAACATTTGCCTTCGAAAGCAAGGGTGCGTTTTTATAAGAAAGATAGACTCTATATTCAGACAAGTGGCGGCGGAGGTTGGGGTAATCCGCTTGAGAGAGATAAAAAAGCATTAAAGTGTGATGTGAAAGATGGCTTGATCAGCCAGGAACGAGCAGAAAAAGAATATGGTGGATGTTGAAAAAGGAGGAGTACAATGAAAAAATTAATTGCAACGACAATGGCAGCAATGATGGCATTAACTATAGTTGGATGTGGAGGTAATAATACAGTTGCACTGCAGAGCGATAAAGCGGAAGAAACTACGAAAGCAGATTCAGATGCAACTCATCTTGTTTTGACAACATCAGCGTTAGATCCAGAGGTTGCCCCGGATTATAATCCCTGGGCTGATGGACTACTGAAATTTAAAGAAGAGGTGGAGAAAAATAGTAATGGCCGTTATGTAGTAGATATTTATTGGTATTCCAGTTATGCCAGCGATGCGGAATCCTTTCAGATGATTCAGGATGGGGAGACGGATTTTAACTTTGGTGCTGGAATGTCTAATGTAGATAAGAGATTTGCATGGCAAAGAATTCCATTTTTATTACCTGATTTAGACACAGTGAGGGAAAAGCTTGCTAATCCGAATGCAGAAGGATTTGCTATTAATACAAAGCTTTATGAAGAAAATGGAATTAAACTTTTGGCACAAAACAGTGGCTTACAGCGCCACATCTTTTCGACAGATAAATTGATTAAAGTGCCGAAGGATCTGGCGAATGAAACGTTTCGAACATATGAAGATGCTATTGTTAACGAATTTTATGGCGGTTTGGGAAATATCGCAATTATGCCATACGGAGAGTTATATACATCGCTGCAGAATGGTTTGATTACGGCTACGGATCAGCAGATACCTTCATATATTATTGAAAATTATTATGAAGTAGCACCATTTTATTCATATGTTGGAGCTCAGTGGACTTCGTATAGTTTGATGATGAATTTAGATAAGTTTAATCAGTATAGCGAAGAGGATCAAAAGATATTTGTAGATGCTGCCTGGGCGTGTTCAGAGGCTGAATATGAATCTTATAAAGATATGAAAGCAGACGCAGAAAAATTCTTTGATGAAAAAGGAATTACATATTATCAGCCAACAGATGAGGAATTGAATCAATGGAAAGAGTATGCGGCTTCTCTGTCGGATAAGTGGAGAGAACTGATTGGAGAAGAATTATACAATCAGGTATCTGAGCTGTTTAATTATTAATGGTATGGGGGATGCTGCAAGTGGATTGATATCTATGTTTGTAGTATCCCCTGCTTTTTTATTTACCGTTAAAGAGAGGAGGAACGTGGTGAAATTTTTAAAAAAATTAGATCATATAGTTGAATTTGTGGTTGGAAATTTAGCGGGTATTTTGTTGATTGTGATGATGATTATGGTTAATCTGACAATCTTCAGTCGTTGGGTATTTAATATTAATATGCACGGCTATGAGGAATTGCCAACAATTCTATTTATTGTATTTGTATGGCTTGGAGTAATACTGGTTGTGCGTGATGACAATATGCTAAAAGTCGATTTCTTCTTGAATCTGTGTAAGACGGAAAAGTCAAAAGAAGCACTTCATTTGTTTAGTTTGATTATTTCTACTATAATATGTGGATTATTTATGCCATTAACATTTAATTTAATGATGACACACATTGAACGTAATACGGTGTCTCCGGCTGTTGGATTTAGCATGTGGTGGGTATATGCTTCTGTATTTTTAGGAGCTTTGGGGATGATGGTTTATTATGTGGTGAATGTTTGTAAATCTATAAGGAGGTTACGCACATTATGATATTTGGAATAGCTGCAGTATTAATTTTACTCATGATTTTTTCCGGCGTTGCAGTTCCGTTAGCATTTTTGGGCGGCTCCTTTTTTGTGGCATATATGGGGCTTGGAAGTACAGGAACGTTTGCAACGAATGCGTTTTACATTTTGAACTCTATTTCTATGTTGGCGATTCCGCTTTTTATAGTAGGAGGTTCTTTGATTGAGCGAAGCGGAATTGCAAATGTGCTGATTCGGGTAGCGGATAAGATGCTACATAATGTAAAGGGAGGATTGACGGCCACAATTCCAGTAGTTTCCTGCTTTTTTGGAGCCCTTTGCGGTTCAGCATTGGCAACGGCTAATACACTGTCAACAGCTATGGTGCCAGAATTGGAAAAGAAAGGATATGATAAAGCATATTTAGCGGCATTAATTGCAGCTTCTAGTCCTTTTGGCTTTATGATTCCACCAAATGTAAATGCTATTATTTTTGCATCCGTGTCCTCGGCATCGGTTGGTGCTTTATTTATGGCTACGATTGTGCCGGGATTAATATGGGCAGGGCTCTATTTGATCATTAATCGGATTATTTATATAAAATATTATCATCCAGAATATGCGGGTAAAACAGTTGCATCCGTTTCTGCATGTACTGAAGATAATGAGCCTAAAGAAGAATCAGAAAAAAATGCGCGTGAGACTATAAGCCGGAATAGATTTTTTTTAGAGCTTGTTGTAGCAGTTTTAATGCCGGTAATTGTGTTAGGGGGTATCTATGGCGGCATTTTTACAGCGACAGAAGCAGGTGCAATTACCTGTTTATATGGAGCGATCATGGGAGTGGTAGTTTATAAAAAGCTTTCTCTGGTTCAATTGATGGGCGTTTTTTCTAAGGGAGTTAAGGATGTTTCGGCATTGGTTATAATGTTTCCAATGACTTTGATTTTCAGTCGTTTGATGACACTTAACCATATTCCCGAGTTGGTGGCAGAGTTAATGTTGGGAATTACCAATAATCGTATTGGTCTTATCCTGTTAATAGATCTTCTGCTGTTTTTTATAGGTTTTTTCTTGGATGGAAATGTTATTATTTTGACGCTGGTGCCGCTTCTTACACCGATTGCTACTGCATGTGGAATTGATACAATTCAGTTAGCAGTAATCGTTTTTGTTTCGATAGGTATTGGCTCAATTACACCGCCAATGGCTACTTGTCTGATGGCATGTTCCAGAGTTTGTGATGTTCCGATTCATAAACTTATTAAACCTATTCTTCCATTTTTGCTTTTTGGTGCATTACCTATTTTGCTGCTGGTATCGTTTGTTCCTGTCGTATCAACCTGGTTGCCGGGCTTGTTTTATAGTTTCTAGTCAACGCTATTATAACGAATGGATTGCTTTTATGCGTTTTTTTAGCTGAGGCGCTGAACTATCAAGGTGTTGTCAAGTGCTTGTTGAGTTATTGGTAGAAAAAAGGAAATTTTTTTCAAAGAAATTCTCTAAGTAAATGATATTGCCTGTGGAGAGAACGTGAAGTTTGAAAACAGGAAACACAGAAAAAACAAAAATTTGGATTATTGAAAAAAATATATATCCAGTCTTTGGCAGTTGAGTGAAAATAAAATCGCTGTAACCCTTGTATTTGCTGGGGTGCAGCGATTTTTGTTGCTGTTGCAGACTATAGTATTTTTTTCTTCCTTGTCCATTTTTGGAATTGTTCTCATTTTACTGTTCGTTATGAATTGATAATCCGTTCGGAAACCGGAAACATTCTTCGAGCTGTCATCTGCTTTCATTTACTTTCAAAATTTCACTAACCTGATTATGCAACTATTAAACTCCCGTGCCAAGAATTAACAACCAGATCTGTCCGTAACTGGAACCGTACAAATTGGAAAAGAATGCATAATCATACAAAACCATGTAAAAAACAGGAATTCAGGCTTGATTATTTATAAAAATGCGGTATAATGTATTCCTAGATACAGTAATAAAAGTAAGAATATTCGTATTTACTGCATAAAAATACAAAAGCAGCGAATAGAAATGAGGAGGAATTTATTATGAAAAAGAAATTAGCAGCAATCGCTATGGCAACTGCTATGGCAGCATCGTTAGCAGCATGCTCTTCCAAACCGGCAGAGACAACCGCAGCCGCAGAGGAGAATGAGGAGACAACCGCAGAGGCAGCAGAGGGCAGCGAGGCAGCAGAAGCTGGCGACAGCGCATTTGCAGGAAAGACTCTGGTTATGTCCACCAACGCTGAGTTCGCACCGTATGAGTACCACGATGGAAATGATATCGTAGGTATCGACGTAGATATTGCAAACGCTATCTGCGAGGATATGGGAGCATCTCTGGAAATCACCGACGTAGCATTCGATTCTATCATCCCGGAGGTTCAGTCCGGCAAAGCTGATTTCGCAGCAGCAGGTATGACTGTTACCGAGGATCGTCAGACCCAGGTGGATTTCTCTGACACTTACGCAATCGGCGTTCAGTCTGTTATCGTAACAGAGGACAGCGACATCGCATCCCTGGATGATTTAAAGGGCAAGCAGATCGGCGTTCAGCAGGGTACCACCGGCGACCTGTACTCCACCGATGATTTCGGCGAGGAGAGCGTACAGAGATTTTCCAAGGGCGCCGATGCAGTACAGGCGCTGTCCACTGGCAAGATCGATGCAGTTATCATTGACAACAAACCGGCACAGGTATTTGTAGACGAGAATGAAGGCTTAAAGCTTCTGGAAACACCGTATGCAGAAGAAGAGTACGCAATCGCAGTTAAGAAGGGCAATACAGAGCTTCTGGACGCTATCAACGCATCCATCGCAAACCTGAAAGAGTCTGGAAAACTGGACGAGATCGTTGAAAAATACATTACCGCTGAGTAATATAAAAGAGAATTGAAATGAATCGTCAGATGGATGGATTCAGGTGATCCGGAAAACACCCAGAGTGCTTCCGGTATCTGACGGAACGGAAAAAGGTTGCTGCAGAATGGCGAAAACACGGTTCGGCGGCAGCCCTTTTTCAAGTCTATATCACCTTACAAGGAGGAAAACAGATTGGAGAAACTCAAGCAGGCCTTATATTTAAACCTGATCAAGGATGACAGGTGGCAGTATTTGACAGGGGGCCTAAAAAATACCCTGATCATCACGTTATTTGCGACCCTGATCGGCATTGCCCTTGGTCTGCTGATTGCGATTGTCCGTGCAACTCACGACAAAACCGGAAAAATGAAATTTTTAAATGGTGTCTGCCAGGTATATCTGACGGTCATCCGGGGAACGCCGGTTGTCATCCAGCTGATGATTTTCTACTACTGTATTTTTGTATCGCGTGTATTTGCTGGCGTCTTTGTCGGTGTGATCGCGTTTGGTCTTAACTCGGCAGCGTATGTAGCGGAGATCTTCCGTTCCGGTATCATGTCGATCGACGAGGGACAGATGGAGGCAGGTCGAAGCCTTGGTTTTAACTATGTGCAGACGATGCGCTATATCATTATGCCGCAGGCATTTAAAAACGTACTTCCGGCACTTTGCAATGAGTTTGTTGTTCTTCTGAAAGAGACTTCGGTAGCCGGTTACGTGGCGGTGCAGGATCTGACGAAGGGCGGCGATATCATCCGTTCCAGAACGTATGACGCGTGGACACCGCTTCTGATAGTGGCTGCTGTTTATCTGGCGCTGACGATGATCTTCAACCACTTTGCACAGAATCTGGAAAGGAGCCTGAGAAAGAATGAACGATAAAGTACAAAACGGAGAAGTGATAATTGACATCAAGGATCTTTCCAAGGCATTCGGTGATTTAAAGGTCCTGACTAATATTTCTACCCAGATACGCAAGGGGGATGTTGTCTGTGTGATCGGACCATCTGGTTCCGGTAAATCCACATTTCTGCGCTGCATGAACCTGCTGGAAACTCCGACCGGCGGACACATCTATTTTGAGGGAACGGATATCACGGATCCAAAGACAAACATTGACAAACTCCGTCAGAAAATGGGAATGGTATTCCAGCAGTTCAACCTGTTCCCGCACATGACGATTCTTGATAATATGACGCTGGCACCGATGAAACTGCTCGGACGCCCGAAGGACGAGGCGGAGACGGAAGCATTGAAACTTCTGGAGCGTGTCGGATTAAAGGAAAAGGCATCCGCCTATCCGGGACAGCTCTCCGGCGGTCAGAAACAGCGTGTGGCGATCGTCCGCGCCCTGGCAATGCATCCGGATGTGATGCTCTTTGACGAGCCAACCTCTGCGCTTGACCCGGAGATGGTAGGCGAGGTATTAAACGTAATGCGCCAGCTTGCCGAGGAACACATGACGATGGTCGTGGTTACCCATGAGATGGGCTTCGCCCGCGAGGTGGCAACCCGCGTCATGTTCATGGAGGGCGGCAACTTCATCGAAGAAAACGAACCGAAGGAGTTCTTTGAGCATCCAAAGAGCGAAAGATTGAAGGCATTTTTGAGTAAGGTGCTGTAAGGAAATTTAATATTAGGAAAAGTCCGGTAGGGAGAGAATGTCATAGCACATTTTCTTTCTGCCGGTTTTTTTTTATGCCTGTAATATCTTTATGCGTTTTCTATTATCCATCTGGTTCTTCTAATTTCCGTTTTGAAAAATGTTTATTTGGAAAGAAAAGTTGTTAAAAAAATTGCAAATATATAAAACCAAATGAAATCTCCCATCGTCTTATTAGTAGAACAGCAGAAAAGGAGGAAGATTCTGAAAAGAAGGCGGAACAGAATGTTGAGACAAAGCTGGACAGTGGGAAGCAGGAGAAAAAAGAGAATGCGGTAGAACGGTCGGGTGAAAACATTAGAACCGATAGCGCTGAGGAAGCACTTCCATATGAGCTCGTGATTGTGGAGGCAGAGAAAAAATAAATCTATAATAAAGGGGAAAGAATTGTGGAAAATGGCAGTTCTTTCCCCTTTTATGGTTTTCACACGCCTGTGCCTACCACGTCACCACCCGGTCAATCACTGTCTGCTGTTCCTGACTCGATTTCATCAGGTAAATCCGGGTTGTCTCGATGCTGTCGTGTCCTAACAGATCCGCCAGCAGGGAAATGTCATTGAACCGTTTCAAAAAATTGATGGCGTAGCGGTGCCGGAAAGAATGCGGGTACATTGTTGCCGGATTGATGCGGTAGCGCTTTGCGATATTTTTTAACTGCATCTCGATGGCGCGTGCGGAGATGCAGGTGCGGCGGCGGGTCAGGAAGAGAAAGCCGCTGTCGATGCCGCGAGAGGCAAAGTAGGGGATTGCTTCCCCGCAGAGGGAGAGGGGGAAGAACAATCGCCGTATCTTGCCGCCTTTGGAGTAGAGATCGAGATAGCCAAGCTGCAGATCCTCCATTTTGATCTGGCGCAGTTCACTGACGCGCGCGCCGGTGGAGGCGAGAAAACGCACGATGAAATACCAGAAGTAATTTTCATCCTTTTTTAGCCGCCGTTTGAGCCGGTCATAATCTTTCTGGGAGATCACTGTATCAAGGTAGGTGTGCTTCTGCTCCCGGATGGGGCGCAGGCGGTAGTGACCCGTGGGAGTGATGCGGAGTGAATCTGTGGGGGCGGATATGGGGGATTGAAAATTCGCCTTTTCATTATCCAACAATCCTCTGTTTTGCATAAAATCCAGAAACCGGTTCATCCCCAGAATCCGCGTATTCACTGTCGATGGCTTATAACATTCCAGCAGCCAGCGCCGGTACGACTGCAGGTGCTCGACTGAAAGGCTGTTATAATGCGAAAAAAACAGCCGGACGGAACAGCTGTAGACCCGGATGGTGATGGCGGCGTGCCCCTGTTTTTCAAGGTAAATGCCAAAGTCGGAAATAAGTGTTTCAAAATTCATATGTGCTTCATTTCCTCCTCTCTACCAGGTGACTACCCGGTTGACAATCTCATACTGCTCGCTGCTGGAACGACGCAGGTAAATCCGGGTTGTTTCGAGATTTTTGTGTCCAAGCAGATCGGAGAGCAGGGAAATATCGCCGCATTTTTCGATAAAACTCTTGGCAAACCGGTGGCGGAATGCATGCGGATGTACCATTTCCGGTGTCATGTGGTAGGAGAGGGCGATGGTTTTGAGCTGGCTGCGGATGCCGCCTGGAGAGATGGGGGAATCGAAGCGGTTGAGGAAGATGGGACCGTGGGATTTGTGGAGAAAGGAAAGCCATTTGAGGGTATCGGTTCGGAGTGACTGTGGGATGTAGATGCGCCGGACTTTATTTCCTTTGGAATAGATGTCCTTATAGCCGGAGAAAATATCTTCTGCCTGGAACTGAATCACCTCGCTGACCCGGACGCCGGTTGCCGCCATGAAACGGATGAGAAAATAGTAAGTGTACCGTTCATCCCGAAGCAGGCAGCGTTTCAGGTATTCATAATCCGCCTCGCTGATCATGTGATCCAGATATGTTTTCTGCTGGATTTTTACCATGGGAAGATGCCCGGGATAGAGCTTTTTAAAATCCAGGTAGGCATTCAAAGCCCGGATCCGCTGGTTGATGGTCTGCGGCTTGTAGTGCTCGAGCAGAAAGATTTTGTATAGCTTTAAATTGGGGTAAGTAATGTCACGGTAATAGGTAAAATACTGCCGTACAGCATAAGTGTAAGCGCGGAGTGTCTCATCGGCAAGGTTGCGCGTGAGCAGGTAGCGGGCAAATTCGTCCGCGGCCTTTTGGGCTCTTGCAGGTGCGGCAGCACGCGTTTGACCGGAAAGGCGTGGAATGGCAGCAGAAGTTTGCCTGGATGAGAGGGGGAGAGTGTGTTTGCTATGAGCAGCGTGTGGAAAAATATGATTTTCTATCATTTGTGGCATAATATGTAGGAACCTTCTTTCTGTATCATTGAGAAACGTCCATTGGCACAGAAAGAAAACTCTGCCGAGGCGTGGAACACACCGGAACGGATGAAAGGATGAAATGGCAGAGAAATCAATCCGGAATGCTGCTGGACGTTACAAAAGTCAATTATACAGGATTTAAAAGAAAGCGGAGAAAAAAGTGTCTCCGGTGTCTTTATCATACGGATACATTCTTTACAGGTTCATCGGTTTCACAGTTGAATTTCTTCATTAATTCCATCAGGCGGCACAGGCACTCGTCCATCGATGCCAGTTCTTCCGGGGTGTAAGCGCGCAGCCCAAACAGGGTGGAAGACAGCATTTCCTGCTTCATCTGGTTCATCATCTCACGACCGGAATCGCAGATGCGGATGTAGACGCGGCGGCGGTTGGCTGTATCGTGGATCCGCTCGACCAGACCGCGTTCCTCAAGAACCTTGATCATATGGGAGAGCTGCTGCTTTGTGATACTCAGCTTGTCCGCCAGCTCAGACATGGTATAGTCTTGATCTGCCCAGCTGTCGAGCGCGATCAGGGCAAAAAATGGAAGCGAGTTGACTTTCATATCATGGCTTGGCTGGTAGTGGCATTTCGCCAGGGAGAGAAAGCCGAGTGCAAACTCCAGGAAGTGGATACCGGTGTTTTTTAAAAGATTTGAATTTTTTTTGCCTGGATTCATAGGAAAACCTCCAAATTTAAATATCAAAGTAATAAAATGCGGTCCATTTCACAAACATAAATTGCAAACAAGGAAACATCAATTTACTTGTACTCTAGCACATCCAGACAAAAAGGTCAACAAATATAAAAAGTAAATAAATATTTACTGTTGTGGATTGACAAATAACAAAGAATGCGGTATATGTTAATGTATCACGAAACGATGTGACAGAAACACAGAAACCATCTGTCACAGACTCACAATAAGGAGAACAATCTATGGTAGAGAACACGAACGGCGGCGGAAAGCAGCCGCCCAGAAAATCATTTTTATATTATTATGGATTGGTTATGCTGATTGTCATGCTGTTAAATATTTTCCTCTTTCCATCTATGATGGATCGGACGCAGCAGGTGCGGTTTGACCAGTTCAGCGATCAGTTGAAGGAAGATAATGTCGATGAAGTGTATGTGACGACGAACAATGAGATCGTTTATACGCTGAAAAATGACAATAAAAACACAGCGTGGAATGTCACCTACAAAACCGGCGAGATTCCGGGTGTCAACCTGTATGACCTGCTGGATGGTAAGGATGTGAAATACAGTGCGGAGATCAACACACAGGCGTCCCCGCTGCTGAATTTCCTGCTGACCTGGATCCTGCCGCTGATTCTCTTTGTGGGAATCGGACAGCTCATGGGACGTTCACTGATGAAACGGATGGGCGGCGGACCCGGCAACGCAATGACGTTTGGCAAGTCGAATGCGAAGATTTATGCAGAATCCGAGACAGGTATCACATTTGCGGATGTGGCTGGCGAGGAAGAGGCGAAGGATGCGTTAAAAGAGATTGTCGATTTCCTGCATAAGCCGGAAAAATACTCGGAGATCGGTGCGGTGCTGCCGAAGGGCGCCCTGTTAGTCGGACCTCCAGGAACTGGTAAAACGATGCTGGCGAAGGCCGTTGCCGGGGAAGCACACGTTCCGTTCTTCTCGATCTCCGGTTCGGAATTTGTTGAGATGTTTGTCGGCATGGGTGCGGCGAAGGTGCGTGATTTATTTAAACAGGCCAATGAAAAAGCGCCGTGTATCGTATTTATCGACGAGATCGATACGATTGGTAAGAAGCGTGACGGCGCCGGCATGGGCGGCAATGACGAGCGCGAGCAGACGCTGAACCAGCTTCTGACTGAGATGGATGGTTTTGACGGCAAGAAGGGTGTTGTCATTCTGGCGGCGACCAACCGTCCGGAATCCCTCGATCCGGCGCTGCTTCGTCCGGGACGTTTTGACCGCCGGATTCCGGTAGAGCTGCCGGATCTGAAAGGCCGTGAGGCAATTCTGAAAGTCCATGGCAAAAAGATTAAAGTGGATGAGAGTGTGGATTACAATGAGATCGCCCGTGCCACCAACGGTGCGAGCGGCGCGGAGCTGGCAAATATTGTCAATGAGGCGGCGCTGCGGGCAGTCCGGATGGGACGAAAGACCGTGTCCCAGCAGGATCTGGAAGAGAGTGTCGAGACGGTTATTGCCGGATATCAGAAGAAGGATGCCGGTGTTTCCGGGGATGAGAAGAAGATTGTCTCCTACCATGAGATCGGTCATGCGCTGGTAGCGGCGCTGCAGACGCACTCGGCTCCGGTCCACAAGATTACGATTGTGCCGCGAACCTCCGGGGCACTCGGATATACGATGCAGGTGGAGGCGGATCAGCGCTTCCTGATGAGCAGGGAAGAGGCGTTCAACAAGATCGTGACACTGACCGGCGGCCGTGCGGCGGAGGAGCTGATCTTCCATTCTATCACGACTGGGGCTTCGAATGATATCGAACAGGCAACCAAGATCGCCCGTGCGATGGTGACGCGTTACGGCATGAGTGACCATTTCGGCATGGTAGCGCTCGAGACGGTCAACAACGCCTACTTAGGCGGCGATACTTCCCTGGCTTGTTCGGCAGAGACGGCGGCGAGGGTCGATGAGGAAGTGATTGCGCTGGTAAAGAGCGCGTATGAGAAAGCGAAAGCTATTCTTTCCGGGCATGAGGATAAGCTTCATGAGCTGGCAGACTATCTTCTGGATAAGGAGACGATCACCGGTGAGGAGTTTATGAAGATTCTGGAAGAGAAGAAAGAGGATGGCGAGGCAGAGGCTTAAAACAGAGCCGTGTATTATAAGGTGGACGGTTACGTGTTTGCCGAAGTTATAAGAGAAATCAGTTACAGTGAGCTGAGCAGGTATCAGGCATTTTGAAAGGAAATGTCTGGTGCCTGTTTTTGTGTTGTCTGCGTCGAAAAAAGATGCTGGCAGCTGATTCCTCCGGTGTTCCCTTCCTGCATATCGGGGGATTACAGGAGAGAAAAAGAAATAAGTAAAACTTATGAAAAGAGATTAATAAATATCACAGTAAAAATCAGGCAAATTCCTTGAAAATCGTCTGTAAATATGCAATAATATTTCCTGTATCGATCCAAATTTTCGGGAATGCGGTTTTATTTTCGGATTTCAGGTTCTGCGAGGGAATTCTGACAAACGATGAGAAAGGGAGAGAACCGCATTCGCAGGCATTCTTAGGAGGAAATGTTATGAGAAAAGTAGTAAGCGTGTTACTGAGCGCTGCCATGGCGCTGTCCCTGTGTGCAGGCTGTTCTTCTTCGTCTTCTGATACAGCGGATACGAAGGCAGCGGAGGAAAAGGGAGCTGACGCGGCAGACACAGAAGCAGGCGAGGCAGCAGAGGGCGTGATGCCGGCAGTTGCTAAAGAGGATCTGAAGGTCGGAGTGATTCATATTGGAAATCCGGCGGATGGTTCCGGTTATAGCTATACGCATGATCAGGGTATCGTAGCGATGCAGAAAGCCGTTGGTCTGGAGGATGATCAGATTATCCGCAAGAACAACGTAGCGGACGATGATCAGACTGCCATCGAGACAGCAATGCGCGAGTGTGTCGAGGAAGGATGCCAGATTATCTTCGCGACAAGCTGGGGCTACATGGATGCATGCGAGGCACTGGCAGAAGAATATCCGGACGTTATCTTCTCCCATGCAACCGGCTACAAATCCAACGGTGTGAACTTTAACAATTATTTTGGACGGATTTATCAGTCCCGTTACCTCACTGGTATCGCGGCTGGTTTAAAGACAGAGAGCAATAAGATCGGTTATGTCGGCGCCTGGGGCAAGGACAATGCCGAGGTTACCGGCGGATGTGACGCATTTGCAATGGGTGTATATTCTGTAAACCCGGATGCAACCGTTTACATCAAGACCACCAACAGCTGGTACGATCCGGAAGGTGAGAAACAGGCAGCCGTAGCCCTGATCAACGAGGGCTGTGATGTCATTGGACAGCACTGCGATACACCGAACCCGCAGCTGGCAGCTGAGGAAGCTGGCGTATTTGGTGTTGGTTACAACTCTGATATGAGCAAGGATGCTCCGAAGGCAGTTCTGACCTCCACCGTTTGGAACTGGGGCGCATACTATACCAAAGCTGTACAGGATCTGATTGATGGTACATGGACAGGCGAGAACTACTTCGGCGGTCTGGAGGAAGGTCTGGTAGACATTTCCCCGTTATCTGACCTGTGCGTAGATGGTACGCAGGAGAAGATCGACGAGGCACGTGCGAAGATCGAGTCTGGCGACTGGGATGTATTTGACGGCGTGATCGAGTGCAACGACGGAACCACCGTTGGCACCGAGGGCGAGCATATGTCTGATGCAGATATCACAGGCAATATTCACTGGTACTTCAAGAACATCGTAGAGAAATAATCACGGAATTATATACCTGGAAGCGATGCTGAAACAGGTTCGGAAACGCTTCCGGGTGTTGCAGATTCCAAGAGTATATAACAGATAAAAGGAGGCAGCTTCAAATGGATCCACTTTCATTTGCGGCACCTCTTTTTTCTTTTTTAGAAAATTGATTAAAAAATTGGTTAAATATTCATTTGAGGTGACGATATGACAGAACAGTATGCCATTGAGTGTAGGCAGATCACGAAAGCATTCGGAAGCGTCGTGGCGAACGATAAGATTGATCTGACCGTCCGGTACGGCGAGATTATGGCACTTTTGGGAGAAAATGGTTCCGGTAAGACAACGCTCATGAACATGCTTTCCGGTATCTACCACCCAGATGCCGGTTCGATTCTGGTTGGAGGAAAAGAAGTCTCCATAAATTCGCCGGTAGATTCGAGAAATTTAGGAATAGGTATGATTCATCAGCATTTCAAACTGGTGGATGTGTTCAGTGCGATGGATAATATCGTGCTGGGAACCAAGGGAAAACGGCTGGGAAGAAAGGCGTTGCGGGAAAAAATTGAAGCGCTTGGACAGTCATTTGGACTTGAAATTGAACCAGAGAAAAAGGTCTACGACATGTCGGTCAGCGAGAAGCAGACGGTCGAGATCCTGAAGGTATTATATAGAGGCGCCCAGATCCTGATTCTGGACGAGCCGACGGCAGTCCTGACGCCGCAGGAGACGGAGCGGCTGTTTAAAATCCTGCGCCGGATGCGAGAACAGGGCTGTGCGATTATTATTATTACCCATAAATTAAATGAGGTCCTTTCTATCAGTGACCGTGTCACGATTCTGCGAAAAGGAAAGAGCATCGAGACGGTAGAAACCGCCGGATGTGATGAGAAAAAACTTACGGAGCTTATGGTTGGACGACCAATCAGCCTGAATATCGAGCGCCCGGAGATGGAGAAGAGAGAGACTATTTTGAAGATTGTCGATCTGACCGTCGATAAGAGTGACGGCGGCGTGGCGCTGGATGATATTTCTTTTGAGATTAAAACAGGCGAGATTCTGGGCGTTGCCGGTGTTGCCGGAAGCGGTCAGAAAGAACTCTGCGAGACGCTGACCGGGTTGATGGACGCGAAAAAGGGCGCTATTTTGTACCGTAAGGAAAATATCATTGGTAAGACTCCGGCGGAGATCATCCGCCTCGGAATCAGCATGAGTTTCGTGCCGGAGGATCGTCTCGGTATGGGACTGGTTGCTTCAATGGGTATGGTTGATAATATGCTGCTCAAGTCCTATTCGGAAGGGAAAGGATTGTTTGTAGACCGGAAACCGGCGAGGGAGATGGCAGAACGCCTGATCGGAGAACTGGGAATCGTGACGCCGGGCGTTGATACGCCGGTGCGTATGATGTCGGGGGGCAATGTCCAGAAGGTACTTTTGGGACGTGAGATTGAGTCGAGCCCGCAGGTGCTGATCACGGCTTACCCGGTGCGAGGGCTTGATATTAATTCTTCCTATCTGATTTACGATCTCCTGAACCAGCAGAAGAAAAAGGGCGTGGCGGTTGTCTATATCGGCGAGGATCTGGATGTGCTTCTGGAGCTTTCAGACCGGATCATGGTACTCTGCCATGGAAAGATCACGGGTATCGTGGATGCGAAGAAGCTCACGAAAGAACAGCTGGGACTGATGATGACCGGTACCGAGGCGGGCGAGCTGGGGCTGGATAAGAGTATGGCATCCGAAAAGAAGGAGGAACAGGCATGAAAGAACCGTGGATCCGCGTTGTAAAAAAGGCGGAACTTGGAAAAAGAGAAACATTGATCCTCCGTCTGGAGGCGATCGTGCTGGCTCTGGTGGCAGGCGGATTCTTTATCCTGCTGATTGGGCAGAATCCATTTGTCATTTATCAGACGATTGTAACCGGAGCGCTGCGAAGCGAGATGGCGATACAGGCGACGGTCAAAATCATGATTCCACTTTTGATTGCGTCGCTGGGCGTGACGCTGGCATTTAAAATGAAATTCTGGAACATCGGAGCCGAGGGACAGATCATTATGGGCGGTATTTTTGCCTCGTATTTTGCCCTGTTCCATGCGAACTGGAATCACTGGCTGCTGGTGATCGTGATGTTTCTGGCAGGCGCGATCGGCGGAGGTCTGTGGGGACTCATTCCGGCGTGGTTTAAGACCCGGTATGATACGAACGAGACGCTGTTTACGCTGATGTTAAACTATATCGCGCTGAATGTCATCGTATTTTTGAGAGAGGGCGCATGGCGTGACCCAGGTTCCCAGGGATATGCGAAGATTGCCCGTTTCAATAAGAATGCGGCGCTCGATAAGGTGTTCGGCATCCAGTTCGGCTGGGTGATTGCGCTGATTCTTGTGGTAGTGATAGCGGTTTACTTAAATCGTTCCAAGCAGGGATATGAGATCAGCGTCGTGGGAGAGAGCCAGGAGACAGCCCGCTATGCCGGCATGAATGTAAAAAAAGTGGTTCTGCGGACGATGTTTCTGTCCGGCGCTGTCTGCGGCATCGGCGGCATGGTGCAGGCGACCGGTTCGGATGTCACGCTGACGACGGCAGTTGCCGGAGGTGTCGGATTTACGGCGATCATCGTGGCATGGCTGGCACAGTTGAATCCGCCGGTGATTCTGCTGGTTACCTTTTTGTTCAGCGTGCTGGAAAAAGGAAGCAGCGTAGTTCAGTCTTCATTCGGATTGTCCTCGGACTGCGCGGATGTGCTGCAGGGAATCATCCTGTTCTTCATTCTGGGATGTGAACTGTTTATACGGTATCAATTTGTATTTCGCGGAAAAGGAGGTACACGCGCATGAGCAGCGAGATCGTAATTAAATTTCTGGTGGCGGCTGTATTGGCGGGTACGCCTTTCCTTTTTGGCACGGTTGGCGAAATTTTGAGTGAGAAGGTCGGACACCTGAATCTGGGCGTCGAGGGCATGATGTCGATTGGCGCGTGCGCCGGATTCATGGTCGGCTATCAGACGGATAACTTTGTTGCGGCGCTGTTAGCTGCGGCGGTGGCTGGAATGCTGTCGGCATTGATTTACGGTGTTTTGACTGTCACATTTATGGCAAATCAGAACGTAACGGGATTGACCCTGACGATTTTCGGCGTCGGATTAGCCAATTTTATCGGTGTCTTTATGCTGGAAAAATCAGAGAACGGCACCCTGAAACTTCCGGATGCGGTGACGGCACAGATGCGTAACATCCACATCCCGGGACTCAGTGATCTGCCGGTGGTCGGAGAATTATTATTTTCCTATAACCCGTTCGTTTATCTTGGAATCATCATCGCGATTGTGGCGAGTTTCTACTTATATAAAATACAGGTTGGTTTAAATGTGCAGGCGATCGGAGAAAATCCGGGCGCAGCAGATGCGGCAGGTATCGAAGTTACAAAGTGGAGATACATTAATATCCTGCTATCCGGTGCGATCTGCGGTATCGGCGGCGCATATTGCTCGATGATCATCAACGGCGGCGTGTGGCTGCGCGACAGCGTCGGCGGTCTTGGCTGGATTTCCGTTGCCCTCGTTATCTTCGCGGCGTGGAAGCCGATCAATGTTATTTACGGTTCCTTTATTTTCGGGGCTCTGCGCGTGCTGAAATACTATGTGCCGAAAAACACGTATGCGATTCCAACGGCATTTTTCGATGCCCTTCCGTTCATTATCACCGCATTGGTGCTGGTGATCGCGTCGATGCGTAAGAATAAAGGGGCACATATCCCGGCGCATCTGGGCGAGAATTATTTCCGGGAGGAACGGTAGGAAAATGAAGGGGAACTTATAGGATTTGTGGGAGGGCTGCAAAAAGTAGTCACATGAAATAATAAGGGAAGCCCTTGATAGGTGATGTCAGATGGCGGCTTGAGGTGATAGGACGACATCAGAAATGATATAGAAATAATAGAAAAGACGGTTGTTTGTCAAAGATTTTAAAGGGATAGAACAGAAAGATCGGACGAAAACCGTCTTTTTCTGTTTGAAATGGAAGGAAAGGTTATAAAACGATGTGGCAAGTTCGGAAATTCAGAAGATAAAAGGAAGAATTTGAAAAATGAATTTCGGACATAGAAAGGCTGATGGGAGGAAAATCTATGATTGCATCGAAACAGATTGCAGAAAATTATGTGGAGACGGGCAGAAAAAAGGCGGAACTTCCGGTGTCTCATATGCTGATACTCGGCTTTTTCGCCGGAATGTTCATCGCGCTGGCAGGCGCAGGGGCGTCGGTTGCCTCGGCAGCAATGACAAATGCCTCGGCATCGCGGATTGCTTCGGCACTCGTATTCCCGGCAGGATTGGCGCTTGTGGTCTGCACCGGGGCGGAACTTTTCACTGGGAACTGCCTGATGACGATCTCGGCGCTGCAGAAACGGATTTCCGTGGGCGGGCTGTTTAAAAATCTTCTGTTTGTCTATCTGGGAAATCTGATTGGCGCGATCTTTGTGGCGGTTTTATTTGTCTACGGGCATATTCCAAGCCTGTACGGCGGCGATCTGGCGCAGGTTCTTCTGAATACAGCCGTTTCCAAGGTGACCCTGACTCTGTCGGAGGTGCTGTGCCGTGCGGTCCTCTGTAATGTGCTGGTTTGTATTGCAGTCTGGGCGGCGATGAGCTCCGAGCAGGTATCTGGCAAAATTCTGGCGCTTTATCCGCCGGTGGCGATTTTCATTCTCTGCGGCTTCGAGCATTGCATCGCCAATATGTTTTACATCCCGGCGGGGCTGATGATCATGGGCGAGTACGGTCTGGCAGCGGAAGGGCTGACGATCGGAACCTTTATTCTCAATAATCTGATTCCGGCTACGATCGGAAATATGATCGGCGGGATGCTGGTGATTGGAGGCGGGTACTGGCTGGTGTATCTTCGGGGAACGAAAAATCGTGAAATAAAATGAATGCGTGAAAAAATGAAATAGGGCGAAAGGGTATTTTTGTCTGGTCTCCATGCTAGGTTTGGAGCCGGGCGGAGGTGCCCTTTTTGTATTAGAATCGATGAAAAGTTTGACTTCTATTCCTAAGGAATATCTATGTTTAGCTGATTCAATTTTATCAAACAGAACAAATGTTTGCAAAGGCTCTTGGAATGTGTTATACTAAGCATAATTACAGGGAAGACTGTGACTATAATGACTATAAAATAAGTCAGCAGTGACATGATAAAACAGAGCAGAGTCAATGATAATTGAGGTACAGATATGGCGAAGCAATATATAAAGATACGAGGTGCCAATGAGCACAATCTGAAAAACATTTCCATTGATATTCCGAGAAATGAGCTGGTCGTCCTGACCGGACTTTCTGGTTCGGGTAAATCATCTCTGGCATTTGACACGATCTATGCCGAAGGGCAGCGGCGGTATATGGAGTCCCTGTCGTCCTATGCGCGTCAGTTCTTAGGTCAGATGGAAAAGCCGGATGTCGAGAGCATCGAGGGCTTGTCCCCGGCGATCTCTATCGACCAGAAATCGACGAATCGGAATCCGCGTTCGACGGTCGGCACAGTGACGGAGATCTATGATTATATGCGTCTTTTGTACGCACGGATCGGTATTCCGCATTGCCCGAAGTGCGGTCGTGAGATCCGCCGCCAGACGGTTGATCAGATGGTTGACCAGATCATGGCGCTGCCGGAGCGCACGAAGATCCAGCTTCTTGCCCCGGTCGTGCGCGGGCGGAAAGGACGCCACGAGAAAGTGCTGGAGCAGGCAAAGAAGAGCGGCTATGTCCGTGTGCGGGTGGACGGCAGCTTATACGAGCTTTCCGAGGAGATCACGCTGGATAAAAACATCAAGCACAATATTGAGATTGTGGTCGATCGTCTGGTGGTCAAGCCGGGGATTGAGAAACGCCTCTCGGATTCGATTGAGACGGTCATGGGACTTTCCAATGGCCTGATGCTGGCCGATACGGCGGTTCGGGATGAAAACGGCGAAGAAAAGCACGATACCCTGACGTTCAGTCAGAATTTCTCCTGTCCGGACTGCGGCATCAGCGTGGATGAGGTCGAGCCGCGCAGCTTCTCCTTCAACAATCCGTTCGGCGCGTGTCCGGATTGTTTCGGACTTGGTTATAAGATGGAGTTTGACGAGGATCTGATGATTCCGGACAAGAGTTTGAGCATCAACCAGGGTGCGATCACGGCGATGGGATGGCAGTCCTGCACGGACAAAACGAGCTTTTCCGGCGCGATCTTAAATGCATTGGCAAAAGAATACGATTTCAGTCTGGATACTCCGTTTGAGGATTATCCGAAGGAGATCCATGATATTTTAATTTACGGAACCGGCGGCAAGGTTGTGAAGGTGTATTACCGTGGACAGCGTGGCGAGGGAATTTATGATATTGCCTTTGAGGGGCTGATTCAGAGCATGAACCGCAAATACCGTGAGACGTTCTCTGATTCAATGAAGGCGGAATATGAGACATTTATGCGGATCACACCGTGTCCAACCTGCAAGGGGCAGCGGTTAAAAAAAGAATCTCTGGCGGTCACGGTCGGCGGGAAAAATATTTTCGAGGCGACCGATATGTCGATCGTCAAATTCCGCGAATTTATCGATGCGTTGGAGTTGACGCCGATGCAGCAGGCGATTGGTGCACCGATTTTGAAAGAAATTCGGGCGAGAATCAGCTTTCTTATCAATGTCGGTCTGGAATATCTTTCCCTGTCGCGTGCGACTGGCACGCTGTCCGGAGGCGAGGCGCAGCGAATCCGCCTGGCAACCCAGATCGGATCCGGTCTGGTCGGTGTGGCATATATTCTGGACGAGCCGAGTATCGGACTTCACCAGCGGGACAACGACAAGCTTCTGGATACCCTAAAACACCTGCGGGATCTGGGAAATTCAGTTCTGGTGGTTGAGCACGATGAAGACACGATGCGCGCGGCAGACTGTATCGTGGACATCGGTCCGGGCGCGGGCGAACACGGCGGCGAGGTCGTGGCGATCGGCACAGCGGAAGAGATCATGAAAAATGAAAAATCGATTACCGGTGCATATTTGAGCGGGCGCATTCAGATTCCGGTGCCGTCCGAGCGGCGGAAACCGACGGGAT
This sequence comes from Clostridium sp. TF11-13AC, assembly GCF_003481065.1. Lineage (NCBI taxonomy): Bacteria > Bacillati > Bacillota > Clostridia > Eubacteriales > Clostridiaceae > Clostridium > Clostridium sp. TF11-13AC. The sequence goes on along the minus strand of NZ_QUKJ01000005.1, from coordinate 153,194 downwards.
GGCTTACTGTCAGAGGAGCGGCAGAAAATAATCTGAAAAATATCGATGTTAAATTTCCGCTGGGCGTGATGACCTGCGTGACGGGCGTTTCTGGTTCGGGAAAGAGCTCACTTGTCAATGAGATTCTTTATAAAGCGCTGGCAAAGAAGCTGAACCGCGCACACACGATTCCGGGAAAACATAAGTCCATTGAGGGCGTCGAGCAGCTCGATAAGATTATCGCGATCGACCAGTCTCCGATCGGGCGGACGCCGCGTTCCAATCCGGCAACCTATACGGGGGCATTTGATCTGATCCGGGATCTGTTTGCGGCATCTACGGATGCCAAGGCAAAAGGCTACAATAAAGGACGTTTCAGCTTCAATAAAAAAGGCGGGCGCTGTGAGGCGTGCTCCGGCGACGGCATCATCAAGATCGAGATGCATTTCCTGCCGGATATCTATGTGCCGTGTGAGGTTTGCGGCGGCAAGCGCTATAACCGGGAAACGCTGGAGGTCAAATATAAGGGGAAAAGCATCTATGATGTCCTCAATATGACGGTCGAGGAGGCGATGAAATTCTTCGAAAATGTGCCGTCCATACACCGGAAGATTGCGACACTCTACGATGTAGGACTTTCCTATATCCGTCTGGGACAGCCATCCACCGAGCTGTCCGGTGGAGAGGCACAGCGAATCAAGCTGGCGACGGAGTTGAGCAAGCGTGGAACCGGCAAGACGATCTATATTCTGGACGAACCGACTACGGGACTTCATTTTGCCGATGTACACCGTCTGATTGAGATATTAAGACGTTTGTCGGATGGTGGAAATACCGTGGTTGTCATTGAACATAACCTGGATGTCATCAAAACTGCTGACTACCTGATCGACATCGGACCGGAAGGCGGCGAGGGCGGCGGAACCGTGATTGCGAAAGGAACACCGGAAGAGGTGGCAGCGACGCCGGGATCGTATACGGGGAAGTATGTGAAGAAATATTTAAATGTTTAGGACAATAAGCGGGAATCCTCGGCAATTCAATTACCGAGATGAAAGCGCAGGGGGTGCATATCTGCACAATGCAAATAGTATAATAATTCTCATCCTTTGCTCTCAGTTGAGAAGCCCCACCTCTTTAGGTGGCGAGTAATAACAAATTTGTCTCAGTGGGAGTTAGGTCTCCGGTTGAGATAAACGCTCCGCGAGGATGCGCAGTGATTCTGCATAGAATATGCATTTTTACTTGCGGATAGAAATTTTCTGCACTGAAAATTCCGTACGATATCATACTGGTAGCGGATTTTGCCGATGCTTCGCTGACCAGAATCACGCGCCAAGTCTCACGGATGTTCGACTTGAATTGAATCGAAAAGTATTTTTCTGGAAAAAGTGCCTGAAAATACCGTAAAAATGGCTTGTCTTTAATTGCCGGGTATTTTATAATAAAAGTTACAGGAATTGACAGGAAGAGAACGTGGTATAGCTGCTGAACAGATTGCGACCGGTTATTTTTCGATTGGCGGCGATGTGGCTGAAACGGAGCGATTACCTGCGGCAGCAGTATGACTGTTACAGTTCACATGTTGTGCAAGCGTGTGACCATAAATCCTGGAAGTTGATTCGAAGCTACAAGTTGATGAAGTACGGATCGCAGCATAAAATTATAGGAGGAATACTCGTGGAGAAAGAGATGATCATTGTACTGGACTTTGGCGGACAGTACAATCAGTTGATTGCCAGAAGAGTAAGAGAGTGTAACGTATATTGTGAGGTTCATCCTTACACCCTGCCGCTGGAAAAAATCAAAGAGATGAACCCGAAGGGTATCATTTTCACCGGCGGACCGAACAGTGTATACAAGGAGGAATCTCCGAGATGTTCAAAGGAAATCTTTGATCTGGGAATCCCGGTACTGGGTATCTGCTATGGCGCACAGCTGATGTCCTACCTGTTAGGTGGCGAGGTTGCCACAGCACCGGTCAGCGAATACGGAAAGACTGAGGTAGAGGTAGACACAACATCTAAGCTGTATGAGGGTGTATCCCCGAAGACCATCTGTTGGATGAGCCATACCGACTATATTTCCAAGGCGCCGGAAGGTTTCCGTGTGACAGCCCATACTCCGGTCTGCCCGATTGCAGGTATGGAAAATGAAGAAAAAGGCTGGTACGGCATCCAGGCACATCCGGAGGTACTTCATACACAGGAAGGCTCCAAGATGCTGCATAACTTCGTATACAGTGTCTGCCATTGTGCAGGTGACTGGAAGATGGATGCGTTCGTAGAGAAATCCATCGAAGAAATCCGTAAAAAAGTAGGAAATGGTCGTGCCCTTCTGGCTCTGTCCGGCGGCGTAGACTCTTCCGTAGCAGGTGTCCTGATGGCGAAAGCGATCGGCGACCAGCTGACCTGCGTATTCGTCGATCACGGTCTGCTTCGTAAAAACGAGGGTGACGAGGTAGAGGCAGTATTTGGTCCGAACGGTCCGTACAAGCTGAACTTCATCCGTGTCAATGCACAGCAGCGTTTCTACGATAAGCTGGCAGGTGTAACCGATCCGGAGCGCAAGCGTAAGATCATCGGCGAAGAGTTCATCCGCGTATTTGAGGAGGAAGCAAAGAAGATTGGCAAAGTAGATTACTTCGTACAGGGTACGATTTACCCGGATGTAATTGAATCCGGTCTTGGAAAATCCGCTGTTATCAAGTCCCACCACAACGTAGGCGGACTTCCGGAACACGTAGATTTCAAGGAGATCATCGAGCCGTTGCGTATGCTGTTTAAAGATGAGGTCCGCCGCGCCGGTCTGGAGCTTGGTATTCCGGAAAATCTGGTATACCGTCAGCCGTTCCCGGGTCCGGGACTTGGCGTTCGTATCATCGGTGAGGTAACCGCAGAGAAGGTACGCATCGTACAGGATGCAGACGCTATCTACCGCGAGGAGATCGCAAAAGCAGGTATCGACCGCACACTCGGTCAGTACTTCGCAGCCCTGACCAATATGCGTTCCGTAGGCTGCATGGGCGATGTCAGAACCTATGACTATGCCATCGCACTTCGTGCCGTCCTCACATCCGACTTCATGACCGCAGAATCCGCAGAACTTCCGTGGGAAGTACTCGGAAAAGTCACAAGCCGAATTGTAAATGAGGTGAAAGGTGTAAACCGCGTACTGTATGATTGCACGGGGAAACCGCCGGCTACGATTGAGTTTGAATAAACAAAAATGTTTAGTGAATCCGGCATTTATGCGGGTTTGCAGCACTTTTAAAAGTCTTTTGATAACAATTTGATAACGGTTGCATGAGAGCCATTATTCTTGTAATCCAGTGGTTTTAGGGTTAGAGAATGATTGACAGGTGGTTGTGCAACAAATAAATCCATATTTATCTAAAAAGCCCTTAGCTGTGGGTATAAAACTCATAGCTAAGGGCTTTTGTCGTGCTTATTTATCTGGTTTAAGTTTGTCTTGGAACATTTCGATCGTAAATGGTAAACCACACATCTCTAGAACTACACCTCCAAGTTTGAGATAATGTTGGAAAAGTTGTACAATACACTTTTTCCATTTTTCACACTAGGAGGTCAATTATGAACACCAAACTTGCCACAGCACAGATCTGTGTAAAAAACTGGGCTGCTATTATTCAGGAGCGCAACGAATCTGGTCTGTCTGTCAAAGATTATTGTGCACAGCATCAGCTTTCATGAGACTCTTATTATTACTGGCTCCGCAAAGTGAAAGAGGCCCTGCTTGTAGAAAGCGGCTTTGTTGAAGTAACGCAGCCAAAGCAGTTCCCTGTGCAGAGGTCTGTAACAGCTGATCCAAATGAAATTTTCGCTTCTTCTGTTATACTGGATCCATAAAAGCGAAGGAGACTGATCGTCCGTATGGCACTTGCGTTATCAAAAGAACAGCTGGCAAAACTGAATAAAAAAGATATCCTGCAGCTCTTGCTTGAAAGCATGGAGCAGGAAAAAGAATTACGTAGCCAGCTGGCTGTTCTTACGGATGAGTTGAAACGGACAAACCAGCAGATGCAGGTGATCCTTGAAAAATGGAACCTTGCGCAGGCAACTCGCTTTGGACGTTTTTCTGAAAAAATGATATATGATACCGGAGCCTGCCAGCAGTTGGAACTAGCCATCATGTACGCGGAATGTTTCAATGAAGCAGAAGCATGTTTTTTACGGCAAATCTTGCTAATAACCCCAAGTTTCGCCTATAATAGGATTCAGTATGAATAATAGAAAGAAGGGGGTTAAGCAATGCAGGCATATACATATATTTCTAAGGGAAAGTTTGAATTAGTGGAAAAACCAAAACCGGTGCTTATGCACGAACGGGATGCGATTGTAAAGGTAACACTGGCCAGCATCTGTTCCAGTGATCTGCATATCAAACACGGAAGTGTGCCGCGGGCGGTCCCTGGAATTACAGTCGGTCATGAGATGGTAGGAATTGTGGAAGAAGTTGGGTCAGCGGTGACCCATGTGAAGCCGAGGGACAGAGTCACTGTAAACGTAGAGACCTTCTGTGGTGAATGCTTTTTCTGTAAAAATGGATATGTAAATAACTGTACGGACGAGAATGGCGGCTGGGCCCTGGGATGCCGTATCGACGGCGGGCAGGCCGAATATGTGCGGGTTCCATTTGCAGATCAGGGATTAAATAAGATTCCGGATGGAGTGACGGACCGGCAGGCACTGTTTGTGGGAGATGTGCTGGCGACCGGCTATTGGGCGGCGAGAATCTCTGAGATCACGGAGGAAGATACGGTTTTGATCATCGGTGCCGGTCCGACGGGTATTTGTACCCTTCTATGCGTAATGTTAAAGAAACCGAAACGAATCATTGTCTGCGAGAAAGATGAAAACCGTATCCGCTTTATAAAGGAGCATTATCCGGATGTATACACCGTTTCACCGGAGGAATGTCTGGAATATGTTCAGAAAAACAGTGATCACGGCGGAGCCGATGTGGTCCTTGAGGTGGCAGGAGCCCCCTCTACTTTCCGGTTAGCCTGGGAATGTGCAAGGCCTAATGCAATCGTCACAGTGGTAGCGCTCTATGACGAAGCCCAGACGCTGCCGCTTCCGGATATGTATGGCAAGAATCTTACCTTTAAAACCGGCGGTGTAGATGGATGCGACTGTGAGGAGACGCTTCGCCTCATTGCAGAGGGCAAGATCGATACGGAACCGCTTATTACCCATACCTATCCGCTTAGCCGGATCGAAGATGCATACGAGCTTTTTGAGAACAAGAAAGATGGAGTGATTAAGGTAGCGGTGGAGTGCTAGTTGGATAAAGAAAGGTAAGAGATACATGCAGAACATCAGATGGGCAGTTCTTGGAACCGGAGTGATTGCAAATGAAATGGCCGTGGCCTTAAAGAAAAACGGGCGAAACATCGATGCGGTGGGTAACAGAACCCATGAGAAAGCGGTTGCATTTGCAGAAAAATATGGGATAAAAAAGGTATATGATAATTATAATGACATGTTTACAGACCCGGATATTGATGTAATCTATATCACAACTCCCCATAATACCCATATTAATTTTATGCGCAGGGCAATTGAGAATGGAAAGCACATTCTGGTCGAAAAATCTATCACCTTAAACAGCCGGGAACTGGATGAGGCAATTGCTCTGGCGGATAAAAAGGGTGTTGTCATAGGTGAGGCCATGACGATTTATCATATGCCGATTTATAAAAAGCTTAAAGAGATTCTTGAGTCAGGGAAACTTGGAAAGGTGAATCTGATCACTATGAATTTTGGAAGCTTCAAAGAATATGATATGAACAACCGCTTTTTTAATAAAAACCTGGCAGGAGGTGCCATGCTGGATATCGGGGTGTACGCGCTTTCCTTTATTCGGTGGTTTATGGATTCCAAGCCAGATCAGCTTTTATCCCAGGTAAAACCGGCACCTACAGGAGTGGATGAACAGGCAGGATTGCTGCTGATGAATCAGGAAGACCAGATGGCATCTGTCATGTTGTCGCTGCATTCCAAGCAGCCGAAAAGAGGCATGGTATCCTGTGAAAAGGGATATATAGAAATCATGGAATATCCGAGAGCCTGGGAAGCGAGAATCACCTATACAGATTCCGGAGAAACGGAAGTGATTCAGGCCGGCGAGCATGCAGATGCGCTGGCCTATGAGCTGGCGGATATGGAGAAAGCCATCCGTGGGGATGCAGAATGCATGCATTTGGATTATACAAAAGATGTGATGGATATGATGACGGAATTCAGAAAAGAATGGGGATTTCAGTATCCGGAGGAGATGTAAATTATGGTACGAAAACATATCTTTTTTTCCGGCGATGTCCAGGGAGTCGGCTTCCGTTACCGCTCTTTTTATATCGCCCAGTCCCTTGGCCTGACCGGCTGGGTGGAGAACCTGTGGGACGGAAGAGTGGAGATGGAAGTGCAGGGAAGCGAAGTTTCCATTCGGGAAATGTTAGCTAGGATTCAGCAGCAGAGATGGATCAACGTGACGGATATGGAGATCACAGAGATTCCCTGTGAAGAAGAACGGGGATTTAAGATAAGATAAAAACGAGGGGGATGTTACTATGTTTATCAATTTTTCCAATCATCCAAGCAAACTTTGGGCAGAGGAAGAGAGAAATGCGGCTCTTCAGTATGGCACGATTGAGGATCTGGCCTTTCCGCAGGTTCCGGAAGGCGCAGTCTAATCACTGGCTAAGCCAGTGGTCATGATTTGCATTACCAGAGCCAATTCCATTTTTGGGTATATAAAAATACAGGAAAATGACAAAAAACATGTAAATTTTTAGTTGGCTTTTTAGCATTCTATGGTACACTAATATGGTATATCAAAAAATGGGAGGAAGACTCAAAAATGAGCAAAAAAGAAGAAAAAGGGCTAAAGTCCTTTAACAAGGGATTCCAAGTGCCTGATACTTACATTATCATCTTTTTAGTAGTTGTTATCGCAGCACTTCTGACATTCCTTGTACCAAAGGGATTTTATGAAACACAGGATATTTCATATATGATCAATGGTGTTGAGAAAACCCGTACAGTAATCAAGGACGGAAGTTTCCAGTATCTGACAGATGATGCAGGAAATGTAGTAACAGAAGGAGTAGCACTCTTTAGCGGAGATGGTGGAACAGGATTCTTCAACTATATGTATAACGGAATCGTAAATAGTTCTGCAATCGAGATTATCGCATTCCTTATGGTAGTAGGTGGTGCATTTGGTATCATGATCCGTACAGGTGCGATTGAATCTGGATTGATCGGATTGATCCGTAAGGCCAAGGGAGCAGAAAAACTACTGATTCCGATACTTTTCGTACTGTTTTCTCTTGGTGGAGCAGTTTTCGGAATGGGAGAAGAAGCGCTTCCGTTTACTATGATTCTTTGTCCGTTGTTTGTAGCAGTTGGATATGATTCAGTTATCGCAGTTCTTGTTACTTATGTTGCCACACAGATTGGTTTCGGTTCATCTTGGATGAATCCGTTCTCTGTAGGCATTGCACAGGGTATTGCAGGTATTGACGTATTCTCCGGTGCAGGATTCCGTATGGTAATGTGGGTCGTATTTACAGCACTCGGCTGTGGAATGACTATGTTCTATGCATCAAAGATTAAAAAGAATCCGACAATCTCAATCGCATATAAGACGGATTCATATTTCCGTGAGCAGAATGAAACAACAGGAATTGACGAAGGACATTCATTTGGTCTTGGACACATTTTAGTCCTTCTGACACTGGCTGTTACAGTAGTATGGGTAGTTTGGGGAGTTATGACTCAGGGATACTACATGCCGGAGATTGCAACACAGTTCTTTATTATGGGAATTGTTTCCGGTGTGTTTGGAGTTATCTTTAAACTGAATGATATGAAACTGAATGATATTGCAACATCTTTCAAAGATGGAGCAAAAGACCTGATCGGTGCTGCCCTTGTCGTTGCTATGGCACAGGGAATCATGCAGGTTCTTGGTGGTTCTGATCCGACAACACCTACAGTTATTAATACAATTATGTATAATATTTCAAATGCATTGTCTGGAGTTTCCGGAGCAGTTGCAGCCGTACTTATGTATCTGTTCCAGTCCGTATTTAACTTCTTCGTTGTATCCGGAACAGGACAGGCTGCCATCACAATGCCGATCATGGCTCCGCTGTCAGACCTGTTAGGTGTTTCGCGTCAGACAGCTGTAGTTGCATTCCAGCTTGGTGATGCATTTACAAACCTGATTGTTCCTACATCCGGATGCTTGATTGGATCTCTTGCAATTGCAAAGATTGAGTGGTCTAACTGGATTAAATTCATGTGGAAATTCCTTGGTGTCTTAATGATTGGTGCAATCATTACAGTTCTTGTTGCAGTTGGAATTGGATTCTAAAATATGTATTTTATCTCAGTCGAGAAGACTCCCACCTCTTTTGGTGGCGAGTAATAGAAAATTTGTCTCAGTGGGAGTGATTTGTGATGAAATTAATTCAGAATATTGATGTTTATGCTCCACAGCATCTGGGGAAAAAAGATGTACTTATAATCAATGATAAGATTGTTAAGATTAAAGATGCGGGTTCTATATCCGCAGACGGATTTCTTTCTGAGACAGAAAGGATCAATGGAGAGGGGCTACTTTTAACTCCGGGATTCATTGATAGTCATGTTCATGTACTCGGAGGTGGTGGCGAAGGCGGATTCGCCAATCGTACTCCGGAAGCAACCATGGAAGGACTTACGAAGTTTGGAGTGACAACCGTTGTTGGCTGCCTTGGAACAGATGGAATCGGTCGTGATATGTGTGCACTGGTTGCAAAGACAAAAGGATTGAATGAGCAGGGAATGTCTGCATACTGTTATACCGGAAGTTATCAGATTCCGGTCCGCACGTTGACTGACAGTATTGTGAAAGATATTATGATGATTCAGGAAATCATTGGAACGGGAGAAATCGCGATCTCTGATCATCGTTCTTCACAGCCGACTTTCGAGGAATTTGCACGTGTCATTGCGGATACAAGGATTGGTGGTGTTCTTTCCGGGAAAGCTGGCATTGTAAATGTTCATCTGGGCGATAGTCCGAGATGCTTAGATCTGATTGAACGAGTAGTCGATGAGACAGAGATACCGGCAACTCAAATACTGCCAACACATATCAATCGAAATGAGATGCTTTTTGGCAAGTCGATTGAGTATGCACTGAAAGGCGGAGCAGTAGACTTTACTGGAAATGAAGATATTGACTATTGGGAAACTATCTGTGATGAGGTACGTGTATGTAATGGTATCAAACGGATGTTAGATGCAGGAGTAAATCCTGACCGCATAACAATTTCTTCTGACGGGCAGGGAAGCCTTCCGATGTACAGTAGTGATGGCAAATTCCTTGGAATGGGCGTTGGACAGTCCAGCTGCCTTCTGAAGGAAGTAAAGGAATGTGTATTTAAAACAGAAATTCCTTTAGAAATAGCAATTTCTACAATTACATCGAATCCAGCAGATATTCTTTGTCTTAAGGGAAAAGGTAAGGTTGAAGAGGGCTATGATGCGGATCTTTGTATTCTCGACCAGGAACTTCAGCTTGTTGAAGTGATTGCAAAAGGGAATACAGTTTATAAAAAATAAAGGATATCAGATGTGAGAAGCATCAGTCACTTAGTTGGCTGGTGCTTTTTTGCGTGCTTATACAGTTGATAAAATGATAACCTTGCATAAAAAGAGATGCTGTCGGCTGGTAGAATTAAAAAGAAAAAAAGTTGTTGACATACACCACAAATATAATAACAATTCTAAATGTTTGAATTATAATTATTCTATATGATAGAAGAAGGAGATAAATAATAAATGGATGATTCCTTTCACTACTTGGGAGAGTTATTCTTTTATCTATTTAAGCGACCAGCTTAAGGCAAAGTTGACGGTATATCGGACGTTTTGTCCGAAACCATAGCCTGATCCCTTCTTTTACATACGACAGTATGCCTGAGATACCTTTAGCCAGCCGATAATAGCTGAAATGGATTTTTTCTTTTATAGGGTCTGCTTTCTGTATGATTGCAACCTTCAGGGCATGCGTTTCTGATTTCATGGACATATGTGCCAGAAATGCCATGCACAGGGGAATATAAAAATTTAGGGCATTGATTGCAGTGAGCTTCCTTACGCGGAAGTTTTCAAACTGAAACATCTGCTTTTTTAGAGGTTTCTGGGCTTTGTGCTTGCAAAATGCTTGCAGTAAGTAAAATTTCTTATAATTTGAAAATACCAAGATGAAAATATCAATGAAAATATCAAGGAAAGAAATCTCTTGACATTTCCCACCAACATGCCTAAAATAATAAACAGATTGCATACATGAAATCAATCAAACCAAACAAACAAACCAAAAGCTATGATCGTGTTCTATAAGATACTGTTTCCGGTCAGAGAGAAGAGGTCAGCGGCTGTGAGCCTTTTCCCGTTCAGACAGATATCCGAATTTCCCACGGGAGCTGCATTGCTGAAATTTAGAGTAGGCATTGCCGTCTGGTGTACGTTACATACCGGAAAGTGTCTGTGGCAGACGAAAAAATGACCTGCCGACAGGAAGCTGGGTGGTACCGCGGTATAGATATGATCGTCCCTTTGCACGTTTTGTGCGAAGGGATTTTTTTATGTCATGTCGCAAGCGACCGCGCGAGACGCCCGAATGTGCCAGAGAACATCCTTTATGCACAAATTCGTGTCCACAAGTTAAAGCAATATCAAGATAAAAAGCAACAAAAGTAATAGAAGGAGAGAAATCATGCAGGATTTAAAAGAACTGAATGAAGTGATCACTGCGATCAAAGAGGAAATCCGCCAGGGTGCGGATGCTCTGACGACTTCCAAGAGTGTCTATGAGTTTAAGAAGACCTTTCTGGATAATAAGCAGGGCAGAATTGGTCTGCTGATGAAAGAAATGCGTAATGTTGCCAATGATCAGAAAGCGGAATTTGGTAAGACAATCAACGGCGCCAAGGAGTGGGCAAACAATTTCTTTGACGAGCTGGATCAGAAATTAAAGGAGAAAGAGCAGCAGCAGCGCTATGAATCAGAGAAGATTGATATTACGATGCCGCCGGTTAAAATCCGTTACGGCAAGCTGCATCCGGTTACGACGGTCCGCAATCAGCTGACGGATATCTTCACCTCTATGGGATTTGAGGTATATGAGGGAACCGAGATCGAGACCGATTATTATAACTTTACGGCTTTAAATACACCGCAGGATCATCCGGCACGCGATATGCAGGATACATTCTACCTGTCTCCGGAGTTCTTGCTCCGTACCCAGACATCGGCTGGACAGGTTCATGTCATGGAAGCGAAAAAACCGCCGATCAAGGTTGTTTCCCCGGGTAAGGTATTCCGTTCTGATGATGATGCGACCCATTCTCCGATGTTCAGCCAGATGGAAGGCCTGGTTGTTGATGAGGGCATCACCCTGTGTGATTTAAAGGGTATGCTGGATATGTTTGTTCAGAGAATTTTCGGTGAGCAGACAAAAACGAGACTTCGTCCGTCCTATTTCCCGTTCACGGAGCCGTCTGTCGAGGTCGATGTAAGCTGCTTCCAGTGCGGCGGAAAGGGCTGCCGTCTGTGCAAGGAAACTGGCTGGATCGAGGTTCTCGGCGCTGGTGTGGTAAATAAGAAGGTACTGGAAAACTGTGGCATTGATTCCAATAAATACAGTGGATTCGCATTCGGATTGGGTCTGGAGCGTATCGCAATGCTGAAATACGGCATCAACAACATCAAGATGCTTTTTGAGTCTGATCTGCGTGTGCTGGATCAGATCGATGACTGATCAGGACAGGAGGATTAGAAATGCTTGTACCGTTAAGCTGGTTAAAAGATTATGTAGATATTAATATTTCCGCAGATGAGCTGGAGAAGAAGCTTTTTGACTGTGGATTTGAGGTAGAAGAAAAATGGCAGGTTGGCAAGGATATCAGCGGCATCGTCGTTGGTTATGTTGACTCCTGTGAGCCGATTCCGGAAACACATCTTCATGTGTGCCAGGTCAATGTAGGTGGTCCGGAACTCTTACAGATCTGCTGTGGCGCTGACAATGTAAAAGCTGGTGGAAAATTCCCAGTTGCCATGATTGGCGCGAAAGTATATGCAACTGCAAAAGATCATGTGACGATCGAGGGCGTGGCTACCATTAAAAAGGGTAAATTGAGAGGTTATGAGTCCCAGGGTATGCTGTGTTCTGGTACCGAGCTTGGCTTAAACGAGGATCTGTATCCGGGTGCTGGTTACAACGGATTGCTGGTTCTGCCGGAGGATGCGGAAATTGGTTCGGATGTCAAAGAGCTGACCGGCTTAAATGACTGGATCTTCGATGTTTCTATCACGGCAAACCGTCCGGATTGCCAGAGTATTTTCGGTCTGGCAAGAGAGGTTGCTGCCGCACTGGGCGAGCCGCTCAAGACGCCGGCACTGGATTACACTGAGACAAAAGTTGAGAAAGAAGGCTTCAACGTAACGGTAGAGGCACAGGATCTTTGCCCGCGTTACATTGCACACTATGTATATGACGTAAAACTGGGTCAGTCCCCGGCATGGATGAGACGACGTCTGGCTTTGGTAGGGAATAATTCCATTTCCAATATTGTTGATATTACAAACTATATCATGCGTGAGTTAGGTCAGCCGCTTCATGCGTTTGACTGCGATTATCTGGAGGGCAATGCGATCAACGTAAGACGCGCGGCCGAGGGCGAGAAGATCGTGACGCTGGATGAGAAAGAATTTACCTTAAATCCGAACAATCTGGTTATCTGCGACGGCAAAAAGCCGGTAGCACTTGCCGGAATCATGGGTGGTTTAAATTCTGAGATCCGTGATACCACGACGGAAGTGATGTTTGAGGCAGCTAAATTTGCCCGTGACAACATCCGCAGAAGCTCCCGTGCATTAGGACAGGGATCCGACGCGAGCCAGCGATATTCTAAGGGGGTCGATGAGTACACAACTGAGATGGCGATGAAACGTGCCCTGCACCTGGTTGAGGAGCTGGGAGTTGGTAAGATTTCCAAGACCCATAAAAATGTAAATACCGGAAACTCCTTAGAGCCGACTACCTTCAAGACAAGTGTTAAGAAGGTAAACGCTGTTCTGGGTATTACCGTTCCGAACGAGGATATTTTACGCATACTGACTGGCTTAAACTTCCAGCCGGAGATCAACGGCGACGAACTGACCATGCATTTCCCGGCATACCGCGAGGATATGGAAGATTATCCGGATGTTGCCGAGGAAGTGATCCGTATGTACGGCTACGATCACATCACATCGACCTTCCTGCCGAGTGCTAAGGTGACGATCGGTGGAAGCAACCTGCGTCAGAGAACAATTCTGAAAGTAAAGAGAACGCTGTGCAGTGTTGGCGCATTTGAGGGAATCCACTATTCCTTCTTCTCCCCGTCGGATCTGGATGAAATGGGATTTGCAGAGGACGCGCCAGAGCGCAGGGCGATCCGCATCATGAATCCGATCAACGAGGATCTGTCCCTGATGAGAACAACACTGGCACCGCAGATGATTCATGCGATGGGACGCAACCAGAAGAGAGGCATCTTCGAGGGACGTATCTTCGAGATTGGAAATGCATTTATTCCGAAGTCCCTGCCTCTGACGGAATATCCGGAAGAGCGAGAGACGCTGTGCATCGGTGCATTTGGTAAGGAAGAGTCCTTCTTTACCTTAAAGGGAATGGCAGAGGCAGTTGCCGATGTTTTAAATATTACTTTTAACTATGAAAAAGCAGAGAAACCGTTCCTGCATCCGTATCAGACCGCAGCGATCTTCTGCGAGGGCGAGGAGATTGGTTACCTCGGTAAGGTAAAATATGAGATCATGAAGGAAGAGGCAATGCGCGAAGATGCGTATGTGTTGGAGATCAGCATGAAAGCGCTGGAGAAATGGTATGGAAAAGCCAAAGTATTTGAGCCGCTTCCAAAATTCCCGGAGGAAAAACGTGATCTGGCGCTGGTTATGGACAAAGACATCACCTGCGGACAGGTTGAGGGCTGTATCCGCGAGGCTTGTGCTTACGTCAAGGATGTTAGCCTGTTCGACGTATACGAGGGCAGACAGATCGCAGCCGATAAGAAATCGATGGCATTTACCGTTCTCTTCACTCCGAAGGAAGAGGCGTTCAAGGCAGATACCGTTGACGGATATGTCAAGAAAGTGCTGAAACAGCTGAATAAGATGTATGGAATTGAGCTGAGAAGCTGATTTTGAAGAAAAGAAAAGGCTGCTGTCCAGAGAGAGAAACTTTGGACGGCAGTCTTTTTGTGTAATAGGAAATTCCTTGGAATTCCCTATTACACAAAAAGGCACTAACGTGCCAATGATGCGCACTCGCGCGAAGCAGAAACATGTCGCAAGCGACCGCGCTCGGCGCGAGAATGTGCCAAGGCACATTCTTTTTCACGTTCATAAAAAATGTTTGATGATAAGTTTGATTACGCTTCATTTTCTATTCGTATAATCACAATATCATTTAATTTCAAAACCATATTTTTCTGCGGAAGCACCGACAGATCATCGCGCAGCACCAGAAATATCTTGATATTCTGCTCTTCTTCCATCTCTTCAATGGTTTTTCCGGCATATCGTTTATCGACGAAAACCTCGGCAATTTCCTGAATATCCGCGTCCTTCATGCTGGACAGGCTGCTCTTGCGCTGGTACTGTTCGACGAAACCGGCGCTGATGATACCGGTTGGGATCGCGACGGCACCGACTCCGAGGTAGGCGATGCAGATCGCCATCACGCGCCCAAGCGTTGTGACCGGGTAAATATCGCCGTAACCGACGGTCAGCAGCGTGGACATACTCCACCAGATGCCGCTGAATGCATTGCGGAAAATGTCCGGCTGAGCGTTGTGCTCGACACTATACATGCACATGCTGCTCGCCAGCATCAGCACCATGACGATGAACACAGAGGAAATGATCTGGTTCCGTTTTTCATAGAGTACGGTGGTAATGATGTTGAACGAGTCGTATTTCGCATTGAGCCGGAACAGATGGAAAATCCGCGCCACGCGCAGCATACGGAAAATGATGAAGCCCGACAGAAAAAAGACCGGGATGATCGTCAGTAGATCCACCACTCCATCAAAGGAAATGAGAAAGCAGAACCGGGCGCGTCCCGGCGTTTTTTCTGGATAGAGATAGTCGGCAGTCCAGATGCGCAGCGCGTATTCAATACAGAAAATCAGGACACTGGCATGTTCCAGCATGGTAAACAGACCACCGAAGGATGTTAATTGATCGAATGTTTCCAGAAACGTGACAATGATATTGCAGATGATCGTGAAGGTGATGAAAATATCGAATGCACGGCTGATACGGTTGCTCTTGTCGCCGATCTGGATGATGTTAAATATTTTTTCTTTCATAGTGGATATTTTTATAATAATTTTTGGGTGAATGTGTTTCCCTGTTGGTATAAAAGAGGGGGGTATCTCAGTCGAGAAGATTCCTACCTCTTCAGGTGGTGAGTAATAGCAAATTTGTCTCAGTGGAAGCCTTGTCTCCGACTGAGATAAACGCTCCGCGAGGTTGCGCAGTGATTCTGATAGGAATATGTCAGCTTCGCTGACCAGGATCACGCGCCAAGTCTCACGGACGTTCGACTTGAATATAGTTGCAGATACTATTATTGTATCATTTTCAGGCATCCCTTGCAATCTTTCTGGTGTCTGGGTATAATTTCTGTAGGTAATTTAAAAAGGTAAAATGCTTTGTTTAAAACGGCCGCATTTAAAATAGAAGGTGCCGTATAATAGCAAGCATGCTCACAAAGGAGGAATACGATGCTGTTTATTTATTATCCAAAATGCAGTACCTGCCAGAAAGCGAAAAAATGGCTGGATGCACAGGAAATTTCATATACAGAGCGCCATATCGTGGAGGAAAATCCGACGTATGAGGAATTGAAGAAGTGGCAGGCGAGAAGCGGGCTGCCGATCAAGAAATTTTTCAATACGAGCGGGATGCTATATAAGGAAATGCAGTTAAAGGATAAGCTGCCGCAGATGAGCGAGGACGAACAGTTGAAGCTGCTTGCCACCAATGGGATGTTGGTAAAACGCCCTGTCATTGTGGATGGAGATACTGTTTTAACGGGATTTCGGGAGAAGGAATGGGAAGAGAAGCTGCGGTGATGGACTGGGAGCAGAAGTTTCCTTTCTTACGTGAAAAAGGACACGTGGTCTCGCTGATTGGCGGAGGCGGAAAGACGACGCTTCTGTATGCGCTGTCGGCGTACTGCACGGCGAAGGGATGGCGGGTGCTGACGGCGACGACGACGCATATTCGGAAGCCGGTAAATGTGCCGTGGATTGTGGTAAATGAGGAAGAAAATACCGCGTGGGAGAATGCCAGAAAAGAGCGCGATCGTCTCTGGCAGCAGGGAACCTATGTCGTAGCCGGAACCCCAGCCCCACACGAAAAATTGACAATTCTGCCAGAATCGATTCGAAGCGAGTGGATTTCGGATGCAGATATCACATTTCTGGAGGCGGATGGCGCGAAATGTCTTCCGTGTAAATTTCCGGCGGCGTATGAGCCGGTGATACTGCCGCAGAGCGATATCGTGCTGGCGGTTGCGGGGCTGAGTGCCCTGTATCGTCCGCTGGGGGAGGTGTGCTTTCGGGCGGAACTGGCGATTGAGGCGTGGAACAGGGATGTGTGCGAGTATGGGGACGCAGCTTATCCCAAAGAAGGAAAAAGACTGCTCAAAGAAGTGCCCATTTCGAAAGATACGCCTTTGACCCCAGAACTTCTGGCGTGGCTTCTTGGTAGCGAAAACGGTGCCAGAAAAGATATATCGGGGCGTTCGTTTTTTGTGGTTCTGAACCAGGCGGACACGTCAGAGCGCCGGGAGGATGGCAGAAAGGTACTGGATATCCTGAAACATAGCTACGGAATTCAGGGAATTTTAACTTCCTTTTCAGAAACAGAACGAAATCAGGGGTGAGAAAAATGAGTGAGAAAAAGGACATTGTATTTTGTACGGGCGGCGGCTGTACGGCGAAGCTGGGAGCCGGTGTTTTAAGCCGCATTTTGGAAAAACTACCGCGCGGCGAGAAGGATCCGAATCTTTTAGTCGGATATGACAGCCGGGACGATGCGGCAGTGTATCAGGTCACGGAGGAGCTGGCGCTGGTACAGACGGTTGATTTCTTCCCGCCGATGGTGGACGATCCGTATATTTTTGGACAGGTTGCAGCGGCAAATGCGCTGAGCGACGTGTACGCGATGGGCGGTGAGGTCAAGACGGCGCTGAATCTGGTGTGTTTTCCGGAATCAATGGATTTGAATGTTCTGGGACAGATTTTACAGGGCGGCGCGGAGAAGGTGGCAGAAGCAGGCGGCATTCTCGCGGGCGGTCACTCGATTGCGGACACGGGCGTGAAATACGGTTTGTCCGTGACGGGACTGGTAAATCCGAAAAAGCTGTACGCCAATGATGCCGGACAGCCGGGCGACCGCCTGATTTTGACAAAGGCATTGGGTGTTGGGCTGATTTGTTCGGCAAACCGCGTCGGAGAAGTGACAAAAGAGCAGATGGACAGAGCGGTACAGTCGATGACGACGCTCAATAAAACAGCGGCGGAAATCAGCCGGAAGTACACGGTTCACGCGTGCACAGATGTGACTGGGTTCGGTTTTCTGGGACATCTGCATGAAATGATGGGGCGCGGGCTGTCGTGCGAGATTGATGTGAAGCATATCCCGGTGCTTCCGGGCGCACGTGAGTCGGCAGATGCGTTTTTATACACGGCGGCAGGACAGAGAAACCGCAACTATGTCGGGGCGGCGGTGCAGTTTGAAAATGTACCGTTTTCAATGGAAGAGGTCTTGTTTGACCCGCAGACCTCCGGCGGACTTCTGATGGCAGCTGCCCCGGATGAGGCGGAGAAACTGGAACAGGAGCTGCAGAACGCCGGGCTTCCGGCGCGGATCGTGGGAACGATCACGGAACCGGGAAAGGTTGAAATTTTTGTACGAGGATAGGAGGAAACAGAAATGAAGAAAGTAGATGCAAGAGGAGACGCATGCCCGATTCCGGTCGTAAAGGCAAAACACGCGATAGAGGAACTTTCGGGTGCCGGACAGGTGGAAGTGCTGGTGGATAATGAGATTGCAGTTCAGAATCTGACGAAAATGGCAGAGCAGAAGGGCTATCAGAGCAGTGCAAAGAAGCTGGCGGATCAGGAATATCAGGTTATCTTTACGGTGGGTGAACAGACAGAAGAGGAAAAAGCACAGGCAGGAGCCGGATGCGAAGCCTGTATTCCGGACAGCCGTACCGATACCGTGGTTGTGATTGCCAATGATAAGATGGGCGAGGGCAGTGAGGAACTTGGAAAGACGCTTTTGAAGGCATTTACATTTGCCCTGACCCAGCAGGACAACTTGCCGAAAACCATTCTTTTCTATAACGGCGGAGCCAGTCTGACCTGTGAAGGATCTCCGATGCTGGAGGATCTGAAGACACTGGAGGCAGAAGGTGTGGAGATCCTGACCTGCGGCACCTGCCTGAATTTCTATGGTCTGACCGAGAAGCTGGCAGTCGGCGGTGTAACCAACATGTATGTCATCGCTGAAAAAATGCTGGGCGCTGGAAATGTGGTAAAACCATGATTTATATGGACAATGCGGCGACTTCGCTTCAAAAGCCGCTGCAGGTGGAACAGGCGGTCCTTGAGGCGCTTCGCACCGCAGGAAATCCGGGGCGCGGCGCGCATGAGGCAACCTTACATGCTTCAAGACTGGTGTACGGGGCACGTGCGGCAGCAGCAGAATTGTTTGATGCGGAAGATGCGTCGCGGATTGCTTTTACGGCAAACGCAACGGAGGCGCTGAACATAGCCATTTCCGGGCTGATTCGTCCGGGCGATCACGTGATCACGACGGTCTGTGAGCATAATTCGGTGCTGCGTCCTCTTTATCGTCTTCGTGATCAGGGTTCGATGCTTAGTTTTGTGGGTGTGGATGCGCGTGGAAATCTAAAATATGAAGAGTTGGAAGCATTTCTGCGCCCAGAGACGCGTGCGGTGGTAATTACCGGCGCCTCCAACGTGACAGGAAATGTGACGGATCTTTCCTATATTTCTTCGTTTGTTAAACGGAATGGACTGCTTCTGATTGTGGATGCGTCGCAGACTGCAGGGGAAGAACTGTTTTCCGTGCAGAAGCTCGGAATCGACGTGCTCTGTTTTACCGGGCACAAGGCGCTTCTGGGACCACAGGGAACCGGCGGGCTGTATGTGAAGCCGGGACTTTCGGTGGAACCGCTTCTGGTTGGCGGCAGCGGCATTCACAGTTATGATGAACACCATCCGAAGGAAATGCCAACGGCACTCGAAGCCGGGACGCTCAATGTCCATGGTCTGGCGGGGCTGGCAGCAGGCATCCGTTACCGGATGGATCAGGGGATCGAGAAATTGCAGAAACGGGAGCGGGATTTAACACGCCGTTTTTACGAACAGGTAAAGGAAATTCCGGGCATCATTGTGTATGGAGATCCGGCGGCAAAATGTCATGCGCCGATCGTCTCCCTCAACCTTGCCGGGGAAGATTCGGCACGTGTGGCGGATGCACTCTGGGAGGAATACGGCATCTGCGTCCGCGCGGGGGCACACTGTGCGCCGCTCATGCACCGGGCGCTTGGAACGGTCGGTCAGGGAGTGGTGCGGTTCAGTTTTTCGCATTTTAATACGGAAGAGGAGATTGAGAGGGCAGCAGAAGCAGTTCGGGCACTGGCAGAGGAAGCGTAGGGGAGAAATTGGTAGTATGAGAGAAAAACATCCATTTATCGTACTGTCCTTTCAGACAACTGTGGCGGCGATGGAATGGGAAAAACGATGTATGGAAACGGGCATTCCGGGACGTTTAATTCCACTTCCGAGGGAGATTTCTGCCGGCTGTGGTCTTGCGTGGCGGATGCGTCCGGAAGAGTGGGAGCAGTGGAGCGGACGGGTAGACACTTCTGTTTATGATAAGGTGTCGTGTGTGTGGCAGTAAAAAGAATTACTCTAAAAGCAGAAAACACAATCAAAGGAATTATTTGAAGAAGAAGCTGCATAAACAGGTAATGGAAATAATAGTAACAAAAGTGAGATAGGAGAAGGCATCCTCATGAAACGAGATGATTTAATTATTGTGCGCGGCGGCGGTGACCTGGCAACTGGAACGATTCATCGGCTCTGGGCGGCAGGGCTTCGGGTGCTGGTGCTGGAGATTGAAAATCCGGCGGCGATTCGGCGACAGGTAGCTCTGTGTGAGGCGGTTTATACAAAAACAACTGAGGTCGAGGGGCTTCGTGCTGTCCGGATTGATCGATATGAGGAGGCAGAAGCGGTCTGGCAGGAAAATAGCGTGCCGATTTTGATTGATCCGAAAGGCGTGTCGATTGGAGCGCTGAAACCGGCTGTTGTGATCGATGCGATTCTGGCAAAGCGAAATCTTGGAACCCGCCGGGATATGGCACCGCTCACGATTGCACTTGGTCCGGGCTTTACGGCAGGTGAGGATGTGGATGTTGTGGTGGAGACAAAGCGCGGTCATCGGCTGGGGCGAATTATCCGCGAGGGTGCGGCAATCCCGAATACGGGGATTCCGGGCGTGATCGGTGGATACGGTGCAGAGCGGGTGATTCACGCGCAGGCAGCGGGTATTTTCAAAAATGTGCGTGTGATCGGTGATATCGTTGAAGCCGGGGACACGATCGCGGAGATTTGGCAGGAGGACGGAACGAAACTTCTGGTTCAGACACAGATCACGGGCATTCTGCGAGGTCTTTTGCGGGATGGTTATCGGGTGACGGAACATTTCAAGGTAGCAGATGTCGATCCGAGAAAAGAGGAACTTTCCAACTGTTTTCTGATCTCGGACAAGGCGAGATGTATCGCGGGAAGTGTACTGGAGTTGGTGTGTGCCCAGTTATGGAAGTAAAAGAGAGACTATAGCAATAGTTCCTTTGAGAAAAATTCTAAGAAATTTCATCCTAATCATTGACGTATAGCAAAAAAACAGCCACAAAATTCATTTCGTTCTGTTTTTGGAATTTAGCAGGAAGATGAATTTTGTGGCTGTTTTTTATGAAAAATATATAGCAGCAAAAAGTATGCAATGGGTGATGAGGATAGGAAATATTTTGAAAGGATTTTTCAGAAAGAAAGTGAAAAGTATGAAAGAGATAGTAAATGTGGAGGCGTGAGTGAAAGTGGATATGCGTATAAGAGACTTCATGACAGGTATGATTGTTAGAGGCTTCTCATGTCATAGGAAACTTCGTCCTATGACACAAAAAATGCTCCGCGGAAAAGCACAGCGAACTATAAAGACGCTGTGCCTTCCGGGGTTTCTTCCCCTTCATTGGCTTCCTCCATGGTGACAACCGGCTGGATGGCCTCATCGGTATAGCGGACGCGCAGGACGGCCTGTGGCCAGTTCAGCTTAATGAGAGCCGTCTTCTGGCGCTCTGTTCCGGCTTTTTCGATCAGGTCAAGCAGTTCGCGCAGAACTTCTTTTGTCAGATAGCCGCCGCGCCAGTGGAAGGTCAGCGTCTTTCCTTTTTTGGCTGCCTGCAGGGAGCGCTTGTAAACGTCCTCCTGCTTGGTAAAGGAGAGTTCCTTTTCTTTATAATAGAAATGGTCGCTGTCGGTGCAGGCAGGCGCCGGGGCGATGAGGGGTTCGTGGTCACGGAAGATCGCCTTATCGTCGAGGTTGAAGTAGTCATATCGGATTTCCTCGCCGGTCTGGAGACATTTGCCGAGACTGTTGTCGAAGGTAGCGTCCAGATGGTAGTACGTTTTCCCGATCTTGACGATGTTCCAGGTATGGCGGTATTTGATGCCCTTTTCAGGGTTATTGCCGCAGAGCGCGATCATGCACCAGATGCCGAGCGTATCACAGAGAATTTTGACCGATTTGGCGATGCCCTCGCAGACGCCGACGCCCTGTCCCAGAGGTCCGATGATCTCATGGGAGTAGGGCTTTTTTAATTTGTCATAGTGAACGTGTTCGCAGATAAAATCGTGGATATAGCGTTCTTTTTCCAGTTCAGTCAGCTTCATTGCCGGGCGGGCAAGTTTCTCCACGCGGGCGTTCATCGCTTTCTGATGTTCGCGGATCTTGCCCTTGTCAAAGAGGTATTCCGGTATCAGGATCAGGTTCGGGGAATCTGGGTAATACTTATATTTAAAGCCGGAAGCCCAGAAAATCTCCGGGTGGTCGAGCCGGAGTTCAAAAAATACATTGCTTAAATCCTTTCCCTCCAGGCGCGGAATCTGAAATTCGTCGGAGAGATTGGTAAGTCCCTGCTGCATGGCGCGGTAGGCGGCTTGCTGGTTCTTGTTCATGTGATTATAGTAAAATGGTTCCATTTTGATATTCCTTTGTAACCTCTTTATATTTTAGTGTGATTCAGCCGCTTTCTCAATCTGCCCGGATTCCGGGTCAAACCAGACGCGATCGCCCTCATCGATTCCGGCATCATAGAGTGCCTGATCCGCGGTGCGTATCGTGTATTCTGGATGCTCTGAGAGGTTTGCATTTTCAGTTGTGTCCAGCAGACGGACACAGACCATCGTTTCCTGTCCGTCCGGGCGTTCTTCACAGCCAAAATCGGCTTCGTATATTTCTAAAACTCGGCAAAGACGCGGGAATGTTTGATTGCTGTTCATTGTGTATATGCCTCATTCCATGGGAAAATTCCTGTTTTTGTCTTTTTAATTTTAGCAGAAGATGATAAGGCAGGCAAGTAGAGATGAAGGGGGGGAAAAATAAATTAAATGCGAAGCCACGGCAAATTCCGTTACTGGGCATGATGCGAGAACAGTAACGATGGGGCGGCTGGGAAGAAAAGCGGGAGGGGGAGAAATTTGAGGAGAAAATTGCCGGCAGATACTTGTAATTCTAATAAAAACAGGTAGAATAGAAGCTGTCTATGTCCTCGGGAGACGGACATAAAAGTTACAATCACGGGGGTTATAAGTAAATGGCAAAAAAGAAAAACAGCTTCAGCGGTTCGCTGGGGTTTGTGCTGGCAGCAGCCGGAAGTGCCGTCGGTGTAGGAAATATCTGGCGTTTTCCGTATTTATGTGCGAAAGACGGAGGCGGACTGTTCCTGCTGGTGTATCTGGTGCTGGTGGCGACATTTGGATTTGTACTTCTGACGACGGATGTGGCGATCGGCAGAAGAACGAAGGAGAATGCGCTGCAGGCGTTTGGAACGCTGCATCCGAAGTGGAAGTTTGTCGGATACCTGACGTTTCTGGTTCCGATGTTAATTATGACGTATTATTCGGTCATCGGCGGATGGATCACGAAATATTTCTTTGAGTATTTGACGACATCCGGCAGGAATGTGGCGGAGGACGGATATTTTACATCGTTTATCACGGAAAAGAATGCGCCGCTGATTTTCACGGGAATCTTTCTGGCGCTCACAATCTGGGTTGTATACAGAGGTGTGGAGAAGGGAATTGAGAAATTTTCCTGTTTTATCATGCCGGGACTGATCCTGTTAGTCATCGGAATCGCGATTTTTTCATTGACGCTTTCCTACACGGACGCGGATGGGACGGTCCGGACGGGAATACAGGGATTCCTCGTCTATGTGCGCCCGGATTTTACGGGACTGACGGTAAAAGGATTTCTGGAAGTACTGCTGGATGCGATGAGCCAGCTCTTTTTCTCACTGAGTGTGTCGATGGGAATTATGGTAACATATGGTTCTTATGTCAAAGATGAGATCGATTTGAATAAGGCGACCAACCAGATTGAATTTTTTGATACAGGTGTGGCGCTTCTGTCCGGTATGATGATTATTCCGGCGGTCTTTGTATTTTTAGGACGCGATGGCATGGCGTCCGGTCCGAGTCTGACCTTTATTTCGCTTCCAAAGGTATTTCAGGCGATGGGCGGCGCCGGTCATATCGTGGGACTTGCATTTTTCCTGATGCTTGGCTTTGCGGCGCTGACATCCTGCGTTTCTGTCATGGAAACGCTGGTTGCCAACTGCATGGAAGTGTTTGGAAAGACGAGAAAACAGATGTGTGTGATGGTCGGAATCTATTCCCTGATCACGGCAGTTCTCATTTGTCTGGGCTACAATGTTCTGTATTTTGAGTTGAAGCTGCCGAACGGTTCCACCGGACAGCTGCTTGATGTGATGGATTATATCAGCAACAGCTTCCTTATGCCGATCATTTCCTTCTTAACCAGCATCCTGATCGGATGGGTGGTCGGACCGAAGTGGATCGTGGAAGAAGTCGAGAAAAATGGGGAACATTTTTCAAGAGCAGGTATGTACAGCTTCTTAATCCGGTATATTGTGCCGGCTGTCATGCTGGTTCTTTTCCTGGTATCGACCGGGTTTATTAATATGCTGTAATGAAAAATGGTTTTAGCCGATTTTCACGGAAAGTGCGAGAATTGGTTAAAACCTTTTTTATAGAAAAATGCGTCCCATTATTCTTCACGGTCATCCGACTCGATCTCATAGGTATATCCGGCATTTTCGATCGCCTGAATTGTATCCTTGATGCCCTGTCCGCCTGCTTTTTTATAGGATTCAATAAAAACAGGAATCTGTTCGGAATAAAACCTATTAAAGATGTAGGAAAATAGGAACTATTAAAACCGATTTTATCATTTTTACCGGCTAGTGTCAACTTATAAAAATGTAAAAGTTTACAATCAAAACTGGACAATATATCGATTTTTTGCTATGATAAGCTAGTTAGAAAAAACTAACTTGCAGGAAACGTGAAAACGCAGTAAATTAGGTGCGTAGGTGTGAAAGCTAGGCAGCCTGATTGGATAGAGTGGAGAAACAATGCAGTATTTGTGGATAAATCCGGTTTCTGCCGGGATGTGTGAGGAAGATTCGCTGAAGCGTTTTTTAGAACGGCATGGTCTGACGCGGGTCGAGTGCCGGGGCGATTGGGGACGGATCGTCCGGGAAAGATATGAAGCTAGTCTGCGGGCGGGCGTGACGCTTGCGGATGCGCGCTGTCCGGAGGCGGTTCGGCTGCTTGAAGAGATACAGAAGGAGCCGGAAAACGAATCTGGAATTGAAAACCTGAAAGTTGCCCCGATCGAGCCGATTTTACTTCACTGTGCGCGGGAATTAAGCACGCGTCCGGATCTGGCGGATGGGGAGAAGATCATCACGACGCCATGCCAGAGTCTTGCGGTGCTTGGAAATTTGCTGGGACTTGAGAATACGCGGTTTATCGCATGGAATCGTCTGGCAGGCGGTGAGGTGCGCGTCCGGGCGATCGAAGACAGCCCGATTCCGCCGGGGTATTTTGCGGGAATCTGCCGGAAAGATGGACAGGCGGCGAAGGTAGAGAGTGTCAGCAGTCCGGAGAAAATCCGGGCATATGTGGAGAGCGGAAGCTGGAAGCAGGCGGATCTGCTGGAACTTTTGTATTGTAAGGATGGATGCCATCACGGGGATGGCGTGCAGACAGAGTGAGAGAAATCTGTGGTTCATGGAAAAAGCTTGAGGAAGCGGAAAATGCATGAATTGCGGCAAAAGAATGGGAAGAATGAAAGAAACGAAGAAATTCAAGGATAATGGGCAGAAATACTTCGGTCCGGCGCTGGGAATCGGAGCGGTATTTCTGATCTGGTGTTTGGTCTGCCGCATGGAGATGGTCAGTGCGTATGTGCTGCCGTCCCCGGCGCGGGTGTGGACGAGCTTTTTAAAAATGGTGAAAACCGGGGAACTGTGGGGGGATATTTCAATCAGTTTCCTGCGTGTCATGAAGGGATTTGCGATTGCGTTCCTGTTTGCCTTTGTGTTGGGAATGTTCCGGGCGCTGTTTCCGGGCAGCAGCGTTTACTATGAGTATATTGTGCAGTTTTTCCGCAATGTCCCGCCGCTCAGCATGATTCCGCTGCTGATTCTCTGGTGCGGAATCGGAGAGATGACGAAGACGGTGATTATTGTGCTGGCGTCATTTTTCCCGATGTACTTAAATATCGTGAAGGGATTTACCGGGTGCGATTCGAAACTTCTGGAAGTGGGCGATATGTTCGGCTACTCGAAGCGCCGCAAATTTTTCCGCATCATTCTGCCCTATGCGATGGCAGATATTCTGGTCGGAATGCGGATCGGGCTTGGCTATAGCTGGCGCGCCATTATCGGTGCGGAGATGGTGGCGGCGTCCACCGGGCTTGGACATATGATTTTATTTGCGCAGCAGATGTCGCGGACCGACAAGGTGATCGTGGGGATTCTGGCGATCGGGGCAGTCGGATATGTGACGGACCGCCTGTTTGGATGGATGATAGGATTTGTGCTGAAAGGATCCGGGGAAAATGGCTGGAATTGAACTGATTGATATTCATAAAACATACCGGGTGGATAACCGGGAGATTCCCGTTTTAAACGGGATCAACCTGTCGCTTCCGGCGGGGAGAATCACTGTGATTCTGGGGCAGAGCGGATGCGGGAAAACGACGCTTCTGCGGCTGACCGGAGGACTGGAGACGGCGGACAGCGGAGAGATTCGCTGGGAGAGCGCCCACAAGACGGCATTTGTCTTTCAGGAACCGCGCCTCATGCCGTGGTTGACCGTCTGGGAAAATGTGGTGTTCGGGCTTTCAAAAAAGGAGACAGATCCGGGGAAAATAGAGGCGGTTATCCGCACGGTCGGATTATCTGGATTTGAAAAAGCATATCCGGCACAGCTCTCCGGCGGAATGCAGCAGCGGGCGGCGATCGCGCGGGCGCTGGCGTATGAGCCGACCTTTATCATGATGGATGAGCCGTTTGCCGCACTTGACTATTTTACAAGGGAACAGATGCAGAAAGAGCTTCTGCGCGTCCAGCAGGAGCGCAGTGCGAGCATTCTGTTTGTGACGCACAGCATCGATGAGGCACTGATTCTGGGAAGCCAGATTGCGGTCATTGAAAAGGGCATGGTCAAGGCGCTCTATGAGGTCAAGGCGCCGCAGGAAGAGAGGAATCTTTTGGAGGATGAGATGATAACCCTGAAAAGGGATATTATAAATAATTTACATTTTATTTAGAGGAGGAACGATTATGATGAAACGATGGATGGCAATGGGAATGGCACTCTGCCTTACCGCAGCTTCCCTGGCAGGCTGCTCCGGTACAAAAGATGCGGCTGAGAGCACGCAGGCAGAGGCAGAAACCAGCGCAGAGGAGGCGGCAGCCGAGGAGGAGACAGCGAAAGAATCTGATCTGGATAAGCTGACCTTTACGTATGTAACTTCTCCGCTCAATGTGCCGACGATCATCGAGAAAAATCAGGGTATTTTTGAAAAAACATTTGGCGATATGGGGATTGAGGTTGATTATGCGGAGCTGACCTCCGGGGCAGATCAGACACAGGCGCTGGCTTCCGGCGATGTGCAGGTTTTGTATGCGGTTGGCGGTACTTCGGTGATTCTGTCTGCAGCAAATGGAGCGGATATCAAGGTATTAAATATGTACAGCCGTTCTCCGAAGGCATTCTGTATGTATTCTAAGGATGAGTCCCTGACGACGCCGGAAAGCCTGAGAGGAAAGACAATCGCAGGACCGACCGGAACCAACCTGCATGAGCTTCTCGTTTCCTATCTGGCAACGGCTGGCATGACGATCGACGACGTCAACTATGTCAATATGTCGATCCCGGATGCAAAAGCAGGTCTGGACGGCGGCAGTGTAGACGTGGCTCTGGTTGCTGGCGCAACTGCTTACAATGCAGGGCAGCAGGGTTACCACCTGGTAGCCGACGGCGAAGGCCTGATTAAGGCGATCATTGCAGTGGCAGTGACACAGAAATTCTATGACGAGCACCCGGAGATCATCGAGAAGCTGGAAGAAGCACAGACCGAGATTGCTGATTTCATGGAAGAAAAACCGGATGAGACGATGCAGATCGTAGCCGATGAGCTGGATCTGGACACCGATGCAGTCAGAAGCATGTACGATCTCTATGATTTCTCTACCGAGATCACAGATGATGACAAAGAAGGCTTCCAGAAGACTGCTGATTTCATGTATGAATCCGGCATGATCGACGAGGCATTTGATGTAAAACAGTTATTTATTGAAAAATAATCAGTGAACATTTGAGATGATAAACGATTGAAAAGCAGCTCCCGGAGTGTGGATTCCGGGGGCTGCTTTTACGATTGCATATGCAATTATGAAAATACGGAATGTTTACGCTAATACCTTTTTAATCGCTTCTAACAGCTCATCATACGTCTCATAAGCCGGAATCTGCGGATATTCTGCCTTGATCTCCTCCGTCGTGCGGAAGAGGAAGCCCGCCTTGCTTGCCTCAATCATGGCGAGGTCGTTGTGGCTGTCGCCGCTGGCGATCGTCTCGAAGCCGCAGGACTGGAGTGCTTTGACGGTTGTATATTTGGATTTCTCACAGCGCATCTTAAAATCGGTAATCTCACCATTTTCGCTGACAACCAGAGAGTTGCAGAAGATGGTCGGATAGTCAAGTTTCTTCATCAGAGGTCCGGCAAACTGGGAGAAGGTATCGCTGATGATGATTACCTGAGTGATTTCTTTTAATTTGTCTAAAAACTCCCTTGCGCCCGGAAGCGGATCAATTTTAGAGATCGTTTCCTGAATTTCCTTGAGTCCCAGTCCGTGCTCGCGCAGGATGTTTAAACGGTAATTCATCAGTTTGTTATAATCCGGCTCATCGCGGGTGGTGCGTTTTAACTCCGGGATTCCGGTTTCTTCAGCAAATGCGATCCAGATTTCCGGCACTAATACACCTTCTAGATCTAAACATACAATATCCATGTCTCCTCCTGTCTGATACAACGCCTGTCAGCGCTGTGCTCGGTTGAAAAATTTGCTTCCTATTATAGACGAAATGCAGGGGAAATACCAGAGAAATTTGAGAAAAGATGAAAGAATAGAAAAAAGTGCGTTACTGGGCACGTATGTGTGAACAGTAACAAAAGTACCAATTATTTGCGGTGAGAAAGATTCAGAAGTGAAGAGTTGGCATCATATAGCAGCAGAGTGGTTATCAATAGAATTAAAAAATACCAAAAAAGGGAGTCTCTTTTCGTGAGCGAGAGACTCCCTTTTTGGCACCTATAGTCGGGTTATAATTTGATTTTGATGAAATCATTAGCAATGCGCCGGTTTATTCATTTCAGATCTTTTATCGTTTTCTGTCTTCGAAGCAGTCGATTTCGAAAACAGTACTTTACCGGAATGAACCACAATAATGACACCCAGAACCATCAGCAGAACCGCGATGATAAGCTGCAGTCCTTCTACCATAAAGACAGCGGTTCCGGCATTGTAAGCCTTTACCAGTGCGATGCAGCGCTCAACGAGTGCGGTGAAGGTAACACACAGCATAACAACTAGTGGAACCAGCAGCGTGCGGTTTTCACGGCCGGTGACGCGTAAGAAGACGCACAGGGTGATGAGAACCAGGGCGCTTAACAGCTGGTTGGCGCTGCCAAACAGCGGCCAGATGTTGGAATAGCCAATCTGGGTTAAAATGTAGCCGCATACCAAGGTGATAACCGTTGCAAAATATTTGTTGCAGAGAAGCTTTCTCCATCCTTCGGCGTGTTCCATGTCATCGACACTGAACAGCTCCTGGAAGGACATACGTCCGATACGTGCAACGGAATCCAGGCTTGTCAGGGCAAGTGCGGAGACGCACATCGTCATAAAGCACTGGGCAGCGTAAACTGGGATTCCAAACATCTCCAGGAATCCGGCAACACCGGAGGAGAAGATAGCAAACGGAGTACCGGCTGCAGGCGTGCCATCAGCGGAAGCGGCAGCACCGGCAACGCACAGAGCCAGGACAGCCAGTAAACTTTCCAAAAGCATAGCGCCGAAGCCAACTTTCGGCATATCCTTTTCATTGGTGATTGCCTTGGAGGAAGTACCCGAGGAAACCAGGCTGTGGAAACCGGATACGGCGCCGCAGGCAACGGTTACAAACAAAATCGGGAACAGGTCACCGGATTTCTCATTGTGGAAACCAGTGTAAGGCGCTAGGTTCATTGCCGGATGTGCGACAAGCAGTCCAACGACGGCACCGATAATCATACCGGCAAACATAAAGGTTGTCATCAGGTCACGCGGTTCCATCAAAAGCCACATAGGAAGAACGGCTGCGAGGAAAATGTAAGCGAATACCATGTAGGACCAGTTCGCCTTGGTGGTAATGAGCGGGCAGTTCATGCCGATGACGAAAGCAGCTACCGTGCAGACAAGTCCGAGCAAGGTCTGTTTCCAGCCATGGAACTGAGCCTTTTTCTGAATCAGTCCAAATACAACGGCAAAGGCAATGAACAGAAGGGAAATGCTTCCGGCTGCGCCGTTGACAGTTGCGGCGGCGGATAAGCTGGTCACGCCGTCTATCGTCTCATATGCATTGAATGTACCAGCAACCATGTCGGCAAAAGCGGCGGTTACAATTAAAGTAAAGAGCCAGCAGAACAGAAGGAACAGCTTTTTAC
This sequence comes from Clostridium sp. TF11-13AC, assembly GCF_003481065.1. Classification (NCBI taxonomy): domain Bacteria; kingdom Bacillati; phylum Bacillota; class Clostridia; order Eubacteriales; family Clostridiaceae; genus Clostridium; species Clostridium sp. TF11-13AC. The sequence continues at coordinate 122,658 of NZ_QUKJ01000005.1, read as the reverse complement.
CGGTTTTGCCGATGTACTGTTCAATCAGAAGTCCCATCGATTTGCCTTCATTTTTAACGCTGGCGTACAGGGCACCAAAATCGGTAACAGCGCCGAAAAAGATGCCGCCGAGGATGATCCAGAGAAAGACTGGAACCCATCCAAAGACAGCCGCCTGAATAGCACCGGTGACAGGACCGGCACCGGCGATGGATGAAAACTGGTGGGCAAATACAACCCAGCCATCGGTCGGAACATAGTCCTGACCATCTTCTTTTGTGACGGCCGGTGTTTTGGCGTTTGGATCAATGCCCCATTTATGGGCGAGCCATCTGCCGTAGAGCAGATAACCAGCCGCCAGACAACAGGCTGCGATAACTACGATAACTAATGTGTTCATAAAGATACCTCCATTCCCATAGGTCAAATGGTTTTTAGTGTCCCGGCAGTTTGCCGGAGTTTCGGGAGCGGGGAAACAAAAAAGCCTCCGTCCTCCTGAAACTTTTAAAAGTTCAAGAAGACGGAGGCATAAGCATCCGCGGTACCACTTCTTTTACCGGCTGTAAAGCCGATCTCTCAGCCATATCCATCATTCTGAATATGTTCCTCTTTAACGGTAGGAATCCGGACCGGACTACTGGTATCCTGCATGCGTTTGTCCGATCAGCTCACAGGGGATAATTTCCATCGGCGTTACTGTCTTTCATCGCCCGGCAGCTCTCTGAAAACGTGGAGAATTGGAAATCGTGTCCTGCTCAATGCTTTTTACAAGTACGAATTATAGACTTTTTTAAAGGAAAGTCAATCGAAAAAATAGCCGGAAGTTTGTGACAGAAAGTTTACAAATCCGTCATTTTGACAAAAAAATCACAACTAAGAAATCTGTGTTAAAACTTCGAAAGAACTGGACACACCCTTATTTTGCTGTATAATAGGTAATTGTCGGTTCTTTTTAGGGCTGGCAATTACTTTTTATTTAAATTGGGAAGAAAAAGGGAGAGTTTGAGGTATGGAAAAAATACGTCCAATGTTGTTTACAACATTGAAGAAGTATTCCGGCGCACAGCTGATGTCAGATGTGGTAGCGGGTATCATCGTAGCGATCATCGCGCTGCCGCTTTCGATCGCGCTGGCGCTGGCTTCGGGTGTAGGTCCGGAACAGGGTATCTACACGGCGATTGCAGCCGGATTTGTGATCTCATTTTTAGGCGGCAGCCAGGTACAGATTGCAGGTCCAACGGCGGCATTTGCAACGATCGTGGCAGGTATCGTGGCGAAGAGCGGCGTGGAAGGGTTGGCAGTTGCGACGATCATGGCAGGTATTATCCTGGTTGTCATGGGATTCTGCCATTTTGGTTCATTGATTAAGTTTATTCCGTTTACAATTACAACCGGATTTACCTCCGGTATCGCGGTGACGATCGTCATCGGTCAGTTGAAGGATTTCTTCGGCGTGACCTATCCGGCAGGAATGGAGACGATCGAGACGATGCAGAAGCTGAAAGCGTTCGCAGCCGGATTCGGAAGTGTCAACCTGCACGCGATCATCGTCGGCGTGGTGTGTCTGGCGATTCTGATCGTGATGCCGATGATCACGGAGAAAATTCCGGGATCGCTGGTAGCTGTTATCGCAGGTATTTTAATGGTAAAATTCCTGCCGCTGCATGTGAATACGATCGGCGACCTTTACACGGTCAGCAACAAGCTTCCGGCGTTCCGTCTGCCGGTGTTCAGCTACGATGTGATTCAGGGTTCCCTGTCGGATGCGTTTACGATTGCAGTTCTGGCGGCGATTGAGTCTCTGCTTTCCTGCGTGGTAGCGGACGGCATGATCGGCGGAAAACACCGTTCCAACACGGAGCTGGTGGCACAGGGCGCGGGTAATATTATTTCCGCCCTGTTTGGCGGTATTCCGGCGACGGGCGCGATCGCGCGTACCGCAGCCAATGTCAAAAATGGCGGCCGTACCCCGGTTGCAGGCATGGTTCATGCGGTTGTCCTGCTTCTGATTCTGGTAGTTCTGATGCCGTGTGCAAGCTGGATCCCGATGCCGACCATCGCGGCAATCCTGTTTATGGTTGCTTACAATATGTGTCAGTGGAGAACCTTCGTCCGTCTGACCAAGACGGCTCCGAAGAGTGATATTGCGGTTCTGGTGCTGACCTTCTTCTTAACCGTTATCTTCGATCTGGTTGTAGCGATCGAGATCGGTATGCTGTTATCCTGCCTGCTGTTTATGAAGCGGATGAGCGATGAGACGGGCGTCAGAAGCTGGCTTTATGTCGAAGAAGTAGAGGAGCAGAAGCGCAAAGCGCAGGAAGCAAGAAAAGCGAAAAAAGCCGGAAAAGAGCTTTCAGTGGAAGAGGCACAGCTCTTAGCGGCAGCTGCAGAAGATGAAGAAGCAGCCATGAAAGAACAGGCACGTCTGCGGGAGATCCCGAGAGAACTGGCTGTTTATGAGATTACAGGACCTCTGTTCTTCGGTGCAGCAGACCGCATCAACCAGATTGAAACCCGCGAGGAGACGAAATGCCTGGTTCTTCGTATGCGTGCTGTTCCGGCAGTTGACAGTACAGCGATGAATTCGATGGTTGCCCTCTATGAGCGCTGCCAGAAGAACGGCGTCACATTGATTTTGTCCCATGTCAACGAGCAGCCGATGCACGTGATGGAGAAAGCAGGATTTGTGGATATGGTCGGACGCGATCATTTCTGCCCGAATATCGAGGCAGCACTTGATCATGCGGACGAGGTGCTGGGAAAATAATTATGGACATCTATCGGAGAATGAAAGAAGTATTTAGGCGCATTCCGGACGGCTGCGTGACGACCTACGGTCAGGTCGCGCTCCTGTGCGGTGCACCGCGCCATTCCCGTCAGGTGGGATATGCGCTCCGCACCAACCGCCTGGGCGATGTCCCGGCATTCAGGGTGATTAATTCCAAGGGCTTTCTAAGCGGCGCAGCGGCGTTCGACTATCCGGGACAGCAGAAAAAACTGCTGGAACAGGATGGAATACGGGTGGACTCCACCGAGGACGGTGACCGCGTCGATTTAAAACAATATGGATGGAAACCTTCGATGGACGAGGCAGAAGAATTGTATGCGTTGTTTCGGAAGTTGGGGATCTGAGTGGGAATCAAGGAAAATGCATCTGAATGAGATGTTGGTAAGCGAAAGAAGTGAAATGAGATGGATAAGATGGCAGACGATAGGAGCTGCATCTTATCCATTTTTAATAGACATTTTTTGACCGTTTATTATTAAATTGCCTCCGCGATCTGCCGTGCCACATAGACACCGCTGGCAGATGCATGGGAAAGGGAATGGGTAATACCGCTGCCGTCACCGATGACGTAGAGTCCATCATGACAGGTCATCAGGTTGTGATCCACTTCCACCTCCATGTTGTAGAATTTTACCTCCACTCCATAGAGAAGAGTGTCATCATTCGCCGTACCCGGTGCCACCTTATCCAGGGCATAAATCATCTCGATAATACCGTCCAGAATCCGCTTCGGGAGAACCAGGCTCAGATCACCGGCAGCCGCATTGAGGGTTGGAACCGTAAAAGATTCATTGATTCGCTGCTGCGTGCTTCTTTTTCCGCGGATCAGGTCTCCAAAACGCTGCACAATTACACCACCGCCCAGCATGTTGCTGAGTTTTGCAATACTCTCTCCATATTCATTGGAATTCTTGAAGGGCTCTGAAAAATGTTTCGCTACCAGAAGGGCAAAGTTCGTGTTATGGGTCTGCTTTGCAGGATCCTCGTAGCTGTGGCCATTTACCGTTACGATGCCGTTGGTATTCTCATTTACCACAGCTCCCTTGGGATTCATACAGAAGGTGCGCACGTAATCCTCGTATTTTTCCGTACGATACACGATCTTGCTCTCATAGAGTTCATCTGTAAGATCGGAAAAGATCTCAGCCGGCAGTTCAACCCGGACCCCCAGGTCGACACGGTTGGAATTCGTATGGATATCCAGGTCCCTGCATACCTTCTGCATCCACTTACTGCCGCTTCGGCCGGCGGAAATGATACATTTCGTACCCTCAAAGGTTGTATCATCGCTGTAAACCTTGTAACCCTTCTCGGTCTTCTCCACGGTTTCGATGGCACAGTCAAAATAGAAATCTACCTTATTCTTCAGATGATCATAGAGGTGCTCCAGAACAATATAATTAATATCCGTACCCAGATGGCGGACCGAAGCATCCAGAAGATGCAGGCCGTGCTGCATACAGGTTTTCTTGAATTTTGTTCCCGCAGTGGAATACAGCTTCGTGCCCTCCCCGCCAAAACGGAGATTGATTCCATCCACATATTCCATCAGTTCAATGGCTGTCTTTTTTCCGATATACTCATAGAGAGTGCCGCCGAAATCATTGGTAATGTTGTATTTTCCATCAGAAAATGCACCGGCTCCGCCGAATCCGCTCATGATGGAGCAGCATTTGCAGTGAATACAGGACTTGATTTTATCACCATCAATGGGACATTTACGGTGCTCCAGCGGATGTCCTACCTCAAAAACAGCGATCTTTAAATCCGGTTTACGTTCCATCAGCTCATAGGCAGAAAAGATACCGCCGGGACCGGCGCCGATAATTAACACATCATACATATTGAAATTCTCCTTGTTTTCCTAAAATTTGATTCCCTCTTTCTGTATTATAGCATAAATTCGAAAAAAGAGGCAGCACGTCATGCGCTGCCCCGAAACAGTATCCCCCATGTCGTCATGGCATCTTCCGTTATTATATCATCACCTCAGAATAAAGATTCTTTTATGGCTGTAACCATCAGCCTGATTCCCTTTGTAAAATTACCGGAGGTGTTTTTGAGCCTGATGACCTCTCCGGTGATTCTTGGCAAAGGGCTGGCGTTGGGACTTGTATCTACCTTTTTTCCGTTTGTAAGCTACACACTGGGACTCCGCCAGATGGAGGCAGGAAAAGCCTCGGTTCTGGCGTTTGCTGAGCCGATGGTGGCAGCTGTGGCTGGGATTGTGGTATTTGGAGAAATGCTGCGGGTTGAAAATGTGCTGGGCATTCTTTTGATTTTTACAGCATTGGTGGTGTTGAACAGCCGGAAAATAAAACGGTAAAATCAGGGGCTAATCGATAATGGAACTGTGATGAAAACACGGCTCACAAATCTTAAACGGATATCCAACCGGCAGTATCCGTCCGCAGCGCTGGCAGCGGGCGATGTAGCTTTTTTTGCCCTTGGACAAATACTGCATGATCGTGCCTTCAGTGCGGCTGCGTTCCTGTTCGAGCCAGTCCTCGTCGATGATCTTGTCAAAACGGTGGGAGAACTGGTAGTAGAGGTCGAGCTTGCGGTAATACGTTTCGTATTTCTGCAGTCCCAGCTTGGAACCGGCGCCTTTGTCCGGGTGTTTCAGGCGTTTGTCCGCCGGGTAATCCTTGCAGTAGCGCAGCCATTGCAGGACAACCTGATGATCCTTGATATCGATGGGACAGCTGATCATGCGGTAGAGAATCCGTTTGTCATCGAATCCGTAGATATCGTCTCTGTGGCGTTCTGCCTGCGCATAAAGGCTTAAAATCTCATCGACGCTGACCTTTTCAAACGGAGGCGTCGGCTCAACGGATTTCCAGACTTTGATGATAACGTCCAGCGGCTCGTCCAGATCGAGGAGAATCTGTGGGAAACCGAGGCTGACTTTTTCGATCGGTTCCTCCTCCTGAGTAAGCTGTTCCCGGATATAATCGAGGGATTCCTGCCCCATCGCATTGACGTAGCCGGTGTCAAAGAGTCCGAAGCGTCCGGCGCGTCCGGCGATCTGCTTGATCTCCGGTACGGACAGACCGCGCCGGGTGGTACCGTCAAATTTCTGGGTCTGTACAAATACGATACGCCGGACAGGCAGGTTGAGTCCCATGCCGATCGCGTCGGTGGCGACGACCACCTTGGTTTTGCCGCTGGTAAAAAGCTGCATCTGGCGTCGGCGGATCTCCGGCGGCAGGCTTCCGTATATAACACTTGCCTTGATACCTTCTTCTTCCAGACGTCCCGCCACATCCAGCACGGATTTTTTGGAAAATACGACGAGTGCATCGCCGGGAAGAACACTTTCCGGGAAAGAAAATGGCGTGTCCTCACAGATGAGCGCAGTTTTGCGCTGATACCGGCAGATGGCAAGGCTGTCGCCGCACAGATGGATCAGGTGTGTGACAGCAGATTCAGCGGCGGGACTCATGCAGACATGGATTTCGTGGGCTTTCAGTCCCAGAATCGCCTTTGTCCAGCAATGCCCGCGGTCTGGATCGGCGGTCAGCTGTGCCTCATCAATCACGGCAATATCGTATTCCTCGGAGAAATCTGCCATCTCGATCGTCGAAGCTGTGATCCGGCTGTCATCGTCGGCGATACACTCCTGACCGGTCAGCATGGTGCTGGGAACGCCGCAGTCGTGCATTTTTTCATATACCTCAAGCGCCAGAAGGCGCAGCGGACCGAGGTAAGTGCCTTTTTTCGCTGTTTTTAAGCGTTCCAGCGCGTGAAATGTTTTACCGCTGTTGGTCGGTCCGATGTGGAGAATGAAACGGCGGTTCATCGCCATAGTCTCCGGAAATTCCAGCTCTGGGCGGGATGGGACGAGATCCATGATTTTATACTGGATGACGTAGCGCTTATAGATCTGGTAAAGCTCCAGAAGTGTCTGCGTGCAGAGCTGACCATCCAATTCTGTTTCCAGATAATTCAGAAAATCCACGGAAATATCATCACGCTGGGCGGGCAGAAACATTGCCTCATCCAGGCGGATGAGCTGTGGCAGCAGGCTGGTTTCAATGAGCTTTGTGACAGCATCGTTGTGCGAACGGTATGCAAAATAAGCCAGATTTTTGATCTGGCGGTGCCATTCCTCCAGCGAGAGGCTGGTAACCTGTGTCGGTTTGGTGCGTTTCAGGGTTTTAAACAGCCGGTTGGTCCGCTCGCTCAGATCGCGGGGGCGGGAACTGGTCTTTCTTTTTTTCTTGCTTGCCGCCTGATACTGGCGGATATATGTCTGAAGAAGCTGGTTTGGCTCGATCATTTGAAAGTCTCCTCTTTATGTAAATATCCTGTCCGATAAATCTTCTGGTTTAAAGCTTCATTTGATATAGGAATGTTTCTATTATCGCAGAAGTTGCATGGATGTGCAAGAACGGGAAATCAGATTGCAGAAAAATATAAAAATATTTGATATAATAAGAACACTTAGTTAAAACAGAAAGGTCAACATCTATATGGCATCAAACTATAAAACGGGCGCCAGCCTGAATTTAACTCCCTTCGAAATGCAACTTCTAAGCCGCAGCCCCCTGTTTCGAGGCGCGGGCGAATCCGGAATCGGGGAGATGCTGTCCTGTCTGGGGGCGGAGGAACGCAGTTATGAAAAAGAAGAAATGATTTATCGTGCGGGGAATACGGTCACATCTCTGGGTGTGGTGATGCACGGAAGTGTGATGATTGTCAACGATGATCTGTGGGGCAACCGCAGCATCCTGGACCGGGTAGAACCGGGACAGATTTTTGCGGAGACATATGCGTGCGTGCCGGGGGAAAAGCTGCTGGTCGATGTGTTTGCAGCGGAGGTGACGGAAGTGCTGTTTTTAAATGTTGGAAAAATGCTGTCGCAGTGTCCCAATTCTTGCGGACATCACACGCAGCTTATCCGCAATCTGCTTGCAATCTCGGCGCAGAAAAACTTGCAGCTGTCCCGCCGGATCTTCAATACATCGTCGAAATCCATCCGGGGACGGCTTCTGTCGTATCTCTCCGATCAGGCGGTAAAAAATGAGAGCGAGAGATTTGATATCCCATTCAATCGCCAGCAGCTCGCCGACTATCTGGGTGTGGACCGGTCGGCGCTGTCGGCAGAGCTGGGGAAAATGCAGCGGGAAGGGCTTCTGGAATTTAGAAAAAATCACTTTCATTTATATGAAGAGGTTAGAAGCTTGTAGATTACAAACAAAAATACCCTGTCAGGAGCATTAAAATCCGACCGACAGGGTATTTTTAGTGAAAATTCCTATGGGTGTAACAAGACCGGCTGTCCATTCCCTATACTTTCCTGCACCGGCTGTTTCAGCATATCCAGAAATGCCTGTGCCGCCGGCGTCAGCGGGCGCATCGGGTTTTGCAGGACGAGGATCTGGCGCTTCGGGATAGGGATATTTAGGTGAAGCTGGAACACGCGGTAGTTGAGCAGGTAGTTCCGGGCAAATTCCGAGGGAACAAAGCCGATTCCCAGATTGTGGGAGACGGTCGGGGCGATCAGGTCGTTGGAAGAAACTTCGATGCTCGGGCGCAGATCCAGCCCCTGTTCCTCAAAGAGATTGTCCCAAAAAAGCCGCGTCGTTGTGCCGGACTCCATGCTGACAAGTGGGTGCATACAGAGCTCTTCAAGGGAGAGTGTGCGGTTCTGCAGCTCGGAAAAACGGTTTCCGGCAATGACGATGTCCTGGAACTCGGCAACCGGCATCACGTGAACCAGATCCAGATCCTTCATGATCTCGTGGATCGGAGAAATGATGACGGCAAAGTCATTTTCCCCGGCCTTTAAGGAAGAAGCGGTGATCGGCGCAGAGTTGGAATGAATCTGCACGGTCACATTCGGAAAACGCTGCTGGAATTGTTCAATATAAGGAAGCAGAAAGAAGCGCATGGTCAGCTCGCTCGCACCGATCGAAACCTTGCCGCTCTGACTGTTCGTGTATTCTTTTAAAAGCTCTTCCGCTCGTCCCATCTGCTGGCAGGGACGGTTGATCTGGCGGAACAGGATCCGCCCTTCATCGGTCAGGGTCACGCCTTTTTGGGAGCGGTTGAAAAGTTTGCACTGAAGCATATCTTCTAAATTATGAATGTATTTTGTTACGGTTGGCTGCGTGAGGCAGAGATTCAAAGCCGCCTGGGTAATATTCTGGCATCGAGCCACCTCATAGAAAACCTTGTAGTAGTCGAAACTGATGTCCATGTATGTAGTTGAAATCCTTTCTGTATGTCGGACTGTTTCTGCCTGATTGAAACAGTGTTTATCTGATTTTATATCTGTACGTGTATTTACCAAATATAGTCACACTTTATCGTATTTTTCCAGAAATGTCCAGCCACAATAACGATTACCAATAATTATCACCATTCATTTTATCTATGGATATAGGAAAAAAATATAATTTTACCATTTGTATTTCTGGGAGTAAGATCGGGAACAGACGGGAAGAATGTGGAGACACAGGCGAAAACGTTACTGGGCACGTATGCGTGAACAGTAACTAGAACACGTGGCGGCATCGGGAAATGAAAGAAAAATAATCGGGGCAGCCGCGGGAGAACAACCCGGAGAGAGGAAGTGACAGTATGGGAGATCTGGGTGCGACCCTGATCAAGGAATTGAACTGTGAGACAGCCTTTACAATTGGCGGGATCGGCATATCAGAATCCGTTGTGGTTACATGGATCATGATGGCAGTGGTGCTCGTGGTTTCACTGATTGTGACGCACGGTCTGAAAGTTGAACATCCCGGACGCGGACAGCTCCTTCTGGAGAACGCTGTTACGTGGCTACAGGGCATTGGCGAGGGAATCCTCGGAGAGGAAGGAAAAGGCTATGCGCCGTATCTGACATCCGTGCTGATGTATCTGGGCGTGGCGAACCTGCTTGGTATACTGGGATTCAAGCCGCCAACCAAGGATTTGAACGTCACGGCAGCACTGGCGCTGATGAGTATTGTGCTGATTGAGACAGCAGGGATTCGGGTCAAAGGTTTAAAAGGATGGTTAAAGAGCTTTACAGAGCCGATCGCCATCGTGACACCGATCAATATCATGGAGGTATTTATCAAACCGTTGTCGCTGTGTATGCGACTGTTCGGAAACGTGCTGGGCGCGTTCGTCATCATGAAATTGATTGAATACATCCTTCCGGTAGGGCTTCCGGTATTGTTCAGCGCTTACTTTGATATCTTTGACGGTTTGATTCAGGCGTATGTATTTGTCTTTCTGACAGGGCTTTTTATCAAGGAATCAATCGAGTAATAGAAGAGAAATAGAAAATTACAAAAAGGAGACTTTATTATGGGTACAATCATTGCAATCGGAGCAGGTCTGGCAGTTCTTGCAGGCGCAGGAGCCGGAATTGGTATCGGAATCGCCACATCTAAGGCGACTGAGGCAGTCGCAAGACAGCCAGAGGCAGAGGGAAAAATCACAAAGATTCTATTGTTAGGTGCGGCACTTGCCGAGGCAACTGCTATTTATGGTTTCGTTATTGCCCTTTTGATTATTATTCTTTTAAGCTGATACGATAGAAAACGAAAGGTGGGGCAAGGCTATGTTACGGTTGGACATCAACCTGGTTTTTACGATCATCAACCTTTTAATCTGGTATGCAATTATCCGTATTTTCCTCTTTAAGCCGATCAACAAAGTGATCGATAAACGGAATGCAGCCATTCAGGAAAAGTATGATGAGGCAAAAAAGATGCAGGAAGAAGCGCAGGCGGAGAAAGAGAAATACGCAGCCTGCCAGGATGAAATAGAAGTAGAGAAAAACAAGGTGCTGGATGCGGCGCGTGCGAGTGCACGTGAGGAAGGACGCCAGCTGATTGAAAACGCCCAGAAAGAGGCAGATAAAGTCATCCGTAAGGCGGGCGAGGATGCACGCCGGGAGAAGGACAAGATGCTCGAACAGGCGAAGCATGAAATTTTGTCGCTGGTTCTGGACGCGGCGGCTGGTTCGATGAACAAGAAGTCGGATGACAGCGCTCTTTATGATGAGTTTTTGAAGAAAGCGGGTACGACGGAGAATGAAGAAACTTGATGTCTATTTACAAGAAATAAAGAGGCAGAAGATTTCTGTCGATGATCTGCAGCATGCGGCTGAGATACTGGCTGCGACACCGCAGCTTCCGGCAGAGCTTGAAAATCCGGATTTGACCCGTGAGAAGCGGGAAGATCTGGTTCGTAGCCTGTTTCCGCTGGCAGTCCGGGGAATCATCGAGGTGCTGGCACAGGATCAGACAATGAAAATGATGCCGGATCTGATTAAAGAAGCGGAGACGTTTGAAAAGCCGGATAAATATCTGCGCTGTGTGCTGGAATATGTCAAAGAGCCGGATGAAAAACAGGCAGCCGGAATCCGGAAATTTCTCTCGGAGAAATATCCGGGACGGGAACTCCGGATTGTGAAGGAAGAAAAGCCGGAGCTTGGAAGCGGTTTTATCCTCCGGGTCGGAAGTGAGGAATATGACTGGAGCACGGAGGGAAGAAAACGGGCGCTGGCAGATAAATTAAAGAATCTGGCAAAAGAGCCGGATTCGGGTGATTTCCTTACACAGAAGGGAATCATCGGGATTCTGAAAGGAAATCTGGACGGAATCGACATTTCAGCCCGTGAGATCGGTACGGTCAGCCGGGTGGGCGACGGCATCGCCTATGTGGATGGAATCGACCACGCAATGTATGGCGAGATCGTGGCGTTTGACGGTGATGTGAGAGGCATGGTACAGGATATCCGGTCGAAGGAGATCGGCTGCATCCTCTTTGGACATGCGAACACCATCGGAGAAGGAAGCCGCGCGATGCGGACCGGCAAGATGGCAGGTATCCCGGTTGGCGAGGGATTCTTAGGGCGTGTTGTAGATGCGCTGGGCAATCCGATCGACAATAAAGGGGAGATTGAGGCAGCCGGATATCGTCCGGTGGAATCACCGGCGCCGGGTATTATCGAGCGTCAGTCAGTTGATACCCCGATGGAGACCGGTATCCTCTCGATCGATTCGATGTTCCCGATCGGACGCGGACAGCGTGAGCTGATCATTGGTGACCGCCAGACCGGTAAGACCTCGATCGCGGTAGATACGATGCTGAACCAAAAGGGAAAAGACGTGATCTGCATCTATGTGGCGATCGGTCAGAAGGCTTCAACGGTATCGAGACTGGTTCATACACTGGAAAAACACGGGGCGATGGAGTACAGCATCGTGCTGGCAGCGACGGCGAGTGATCCGGCGTCCTTACAGTATATCGCGCCGTATGCAGGAACGGCGCTGGCAGAATATTTCATGCATCAGGGAAAAGATGTTCTGATTGTCTATGACGATTTATCGAAACACGCGGTTGCGTACCGTGCACTGTCTCTTTTGATGGAACGTTCTCCGGGACGTGAGGCATATCCGGGCGATGTATTCTATCTGCATTCCCGTCTGCTGGAGCGCTCGGCGCGGCTTTCGGATGAGCTGGGCGGTGGTTCAATCACAGCGCTGCCGATTGTCGAGACACAGGCGGGCGATGTGTCGGCGTATATCCCGACCAACGTTATTTCCATCACAGATGGACAGATTTTCCTGGAAAGTTCGCTGTTCTTCGAGGGCATGCGCCCGGCGGTCAATGTAGGGCTTTCGGTATCGCGTGTCGGCGGCGCAGCGCAGACCAAGGCGATGAAGAAGGCAGCCGGAAGCGTACGTATCGACCTGGCACAGTACCGCGAGATGGAAGTATTTACACAGTTCAGCTCCGATCTGGATCCGGCAACTAAGGCACAGCTTACCTACGGCAGCGGTCTGATGGAGCTGTTAAAACAGCCGCTTGAGCATCCGCTCTCGATGGAAGAACAGGTTGTGATTCTGTATGCGGCGACGAGCCATCTGCTGGTAGATATTCCGAAGGAAAAGCTGAAAACATTCCAGGGCGGTCTTTACGAATATATGAGAAGCTCCTACCCGCAGGTGGGCGATGCACTCCGCACGACGAAGACACTCAGCGAGGATATCCAGCGCGAGATTGCGAAGGCGGTGGGCGAGTACAAGGCAAAATTCCTGAAAGCACAGGGAAATGCGCTGGAGGCAGCCACAGCGGATGCAAAACTGGATAAGCAGTAAGGCGGTGATGGAAGATGGCAGGACTCAGAGAGATTCAGAACCGGATCCGGAGTATTCAGGATACGCGCAAGATCACGAACGCGATGTACCTGATATCTTCGACGAAATTAAAGAAAGCCAGAAAAGAACTGGCAGAGACGGAGCCGTATTTCTATGCATTGCAAAATGTCATCCGGCGTATCCAGAGGCATCTGCCGAACATGGAAAGTCCCTATTTTGAAAAAGAAGGGCACCAGTCGAAGAAAACGGGGCTGCTGGTTATTTCCGGCGATAAAGGGCTGGCGGGTGCTTATAACCATAACATCATGAAGATGGCGGATACATTTTTAAAGGATCCTTCCCGCGAGGTACATCTGTTTGTCATCGGTGAGACGGGGCGGCAGTTTTTTGCCTCCCAGCACATCCCGATTGAAGAAAATTTCCAGTATACGGCGCAGGATCCGACATTTAACCGGGCAAGGTGGATTGCAGGAATGCTTCTGGAACGATATTTGTCGGGTGATTTGGATGAGATCCATGTCCTGTATACAAGAATGGAAAATGTGATGCAGAGTGTGGCGAAGGATAAAAGGGTGCTTCCGATTACCAAGCCGGATATGCATGGGCTTGAGATTCCGATGGATGTGCGGCTGGAAGAATTTTCCTTGCGGCCAACGCCGGAGGAAGCGATGAATGCGATCGTTCCAAACTATGTAGCCGGATTTATCTACGGCGCGCTGGTTGAGTCGTTCTGCAGCGAGCAGAATGCCCGTATGATGGCGATGGATGCGGCGACGGATAATGCGGATGCACTTTTAAAAGATTTGAATACGATGTACAACCGGGCGCGGCAGGCGGCGATCACACAGGAGATCACCGAAGTATGCGGCGGCGCGGCTGCACAGAGACGAGAACGAGAAGAGGAGATGAGAGTGTGATGGGAGAACAGGCGGCAGAGACAAAAAAGACTGAAACCAGCCTGCCGGAAGGCAAGATTGTCCAGGTTTCCGGTCCGGTTGTCGATGTGAAATTTGAGAGCGGTCCCCTTCCGGAGATCCGGGACGCGCTCACAGTAGAAAATCAGGGAAAGACGTGTGTGATGGAAGCTGCCAAGCACATGGGAAATAATATCGTCCGCTGCATCATGCTGTCGGCAAGCGAGGGCTTGAGCCGTGACATGAAGGTAACACCGATGGGAGAAGGCATTTCCGTTCCGGTTGGCGAAAAGACGCTTGGACGTTTGTTTAATGTTTTAGGTGAGACGGTAGATGGAGGACAAAAGCTGGATGGTGAGGAGCACTGGTGTATTCACCGGGATCCGCCGCCATTTGAGGATCAGAGCCCGGTCGCGGAGATTCTGGAGACGGGCATCAAGGTTATTGATCTTCTGGCGCCGTATTCCAAGGGCGGAAAAGTCGGTCTGTTTGGCGGCGCGGGCGTCGGAAAAACAGTCCTGATTCAGGAGCTGATCCGGAATATTGCGATGGAGCAGGGCGGTTATTCTATCTTTACGGGTGTCGGTGAGCGTTCCCGTGAGGGCAATGACCTCTGGAGTGAGATGAAGGCATCCGGTGTTCTGGAAAAGACAGCGCTCGTGTTTGGACAGATGAACGAGCCGCCGGGAGCTCGTATGAGAGTTGCAGAGACCGGGCTTACGATGGCAGAATATTTCCGTGACAAAATGCACCGGAATGTGTTACTATTTATCGATAATATTTTCCGTTATGTACAGGCAGGTTCGGAGGTTTCAGCGCTGCTTGGGCGTATGCCGTCGGCGGTTGGTTATCAGCCAACGTTAGCGAATGAGATGGGCGAGCTGCAGGAGCGGATTGCCTCGACGAAAGATGGTTCGGTCACTTCAATCCAGGCAGTCTATGTACCGGCGGATGATTTAACCGATCCGGCACCGGCGACTACCTTTACCCATCTGGATGCGACTACGGTTCTTTCCAGAAAGATCGTAGAACAGGGTATCTACCCGGCGGTCGATCCGCTGGAATCCTCGTCCCGTATTCTGGAACCGGATGTGGTCGGAGAAGAACACTATGAGACGGCCAGACGGGTGCAGGAGATTTTGCAGAAATACAAGGAATTGCAGGATATCATTGCAATTCTGGGTATGGACGAGTTGTCTGAGGAAGATAAGCTGACCGTCGGCCGCGCAAGAAAGATACAGCGTTTCTTATCCCAGCCGTTCCACGTGGCGGAGAACTTTACCGGTGTACCGGGCAAGTATGTGCCGTTAAAGGATACCGTCAAGGGCTTTAAGGCAATTCTGGATGGTGAGATGGATGCGTACCCGGAGGCAGCATTCTTCAATGTCGGAACGATCGAGGATGTAGTGGCAAAGGCGAAGGCTTTAGAGAAACAGGAGGCGTAGGAACGGATGGCAGATTTTCATGTAAAAATCATATCCAGCAACCGGACATTCTATGAGGGAGTCTGCCACTGTCTGATCCTTCCGGCGGTGGACGGTGAGATGGCTGTCATGGCGCACCATGAGAGCGAGATCGTGGCAGTCAAAGCGGGAGAAATGCGTTTCCAGGCGACAGAGGACGGCCCGTGGGAGGCGGCAGTCGTCGGGCAGGGCTTCTGTGAGATCGCCAACAACCGTGTTATGTTGCTGGCAGATACGATCGAGAAACCGGAGGAGATCGACCGGATCCGGGCGCAGGAGGCATTAGAGCGTGCGAAAGAGCGGCTGCGCCAGAAACAGAGTATTTCCGAGTATTACAGCACCCGCGCGGCGATGGCGAGAGCGCTGGTTCGTCTGAAAGAGACGGAAAAATTTGTGGACTAGGTGCGTTAGAGGCGGATTTGAGTCTGATGTAATTCTGTGGCAGATGCGGTTCAGAAAGAAATGACAGAAAATCAGTAAGAATGGAGAACAGGGCATGACATTACTTCAGTTAAAATACGTGGTGGAGGTGGCGGCAGCCGGAACCATCAGCGGGGCGGCAAAAAAACTTTATATTGCACAGCCGAGCCTCACGGCGGCGATCAAGGAACTGGAGCATGAGATTGGTTTTTCCCTGTTTACCCGCACGAACAAGGGCGTGGTGATTTCCCCGGACGGGGAAGAATTTCTGGGGTATGCGAGACAGGTGATCGAGCAGGCAAACCTGATCGAGGAGCGCTATTTTGGCGCTGTGCCGCAGAAACGCCAGTTCTGTGTCTCCACCCAGCACTATTCCTTTGCCGTTGAGGCGTTTGTCGATCTGATCCGCGAGTACGGCGGAGAAGAGTACGATTTCCGTATCCGCGAGACGCAGACGTATGAGCTGATTGAGGATGTGGCGAAGCTTAGGAGCGAGGTTGGCGTGCTGTATCTGAACCGTTTTAACGAGACGGTGATCCGCAAGACGCTGCGGGAACACGACCTCAGATTTACCCGGCTTTTTACAGCAAAGCCCCATGTATTTATCGGTGCGGCCAATCCGCTTGCAAGCCGCAGTTCTATCACCCTGTCGGATTTGGAACCTTATCCGCGTCTGTCTTATGAGCAGGGCGAGCACAATTCCTTTTATTTCTCCGAGGAGATCCTCAGCACGCTGGACAGCCGCAAGGACATCCTGGTGTCCGACCGCGCGACCCTGTTTAATCTTCTGATCGGGCTGAATGGGTATACGATCTGCAGCGGTGTCATCAATGAGGAACTGAACGGACCGAATATTGTAGCGATTCCGCTTGATGTGGACGATTATATGGAGATCGGTTACATTACCCACAATCGCGTGACACCGGGACGGTTTGCGGGACTGTATATTGAGGCGTTGAAGCGGAGAGTGGGAGTGCCGGTTTCCAAAGTGTCTACCCGTGAACCAATAACCAGAATTCCTGTTTCCGACAGGTGATTTTTTGGTTTGACTTTTTTTAAAACAGGAAATATAATAATACCGAAACGAGTAGCAAACGAGTGTAAATCCAGCTTTTGCTGCTCTTTTTTTATTATTTCATAAAGAATGTGCCAAGGTGCATTTTTTATTAAATTTCATAAAAATGCCATTAAAAAGTGTGTTGCCTATCAGCGTAAGTCCAGCTTATGAGATAGGTGCACACTTTTTTATGTAATAGGAAATTCCTTGGAATTCCCTATTACACAAAAAAGGCACTAACGTGCCAATGATGCGCACTCACGCGAAGCAGAAACATGTCGCAAGCGACCGCGCGAGACGCCCGGATGTGCCAAGGCACATTCTTTTTTATGCGGAAAAAAGGAGGATTTAGTTTAAAATGGCAGAAAGCAACAAGATGAAGGATATGCCGGTAAATCAGCTCATGATCCAGATGGGCATACCGATGATTTTATCGATGGCATTGCAGGCAGTCTACAATATCGTGGACAGCGCCTTTGTGGGAAATATGAGGGTAGGAAGCGAAGCCGCCCTGAATGCGCTGACACTGGTGTTCCCGATCCAGATGCTGATGGTGGCAGTGGGAATTGGAACCGGCGTGGGAACGAATGCGCTTCTTGCGAGGATGCTGGGACAGGGAAATAATAAAAAAGCTGCAAAGGCAGCCGGAAACAGCCTGTTTCTGGGTGTGATTATTTATGCGGTATGTCTGTTATTCGGACTCTTTGGAGTAAACGCATATATCGCGTCGCAGACGGTCGATCCGGAGGTTATTTCGATGGGAACGGAGTACCTTCGGATCTGCTGCGTGATTTCGTTTGGAATCGTATTTTTCTCTTTGTTTGAAAAATTATTGCAGGCAACAGGGCGTTCGTTTTATTCGACCATCGGTCAGGTTTTGGGAGCAGTGGTAAATATCATTCTGGACCCGATTATGATCTATGGAATTGGACCTGTCCCGGAGATGGGAGTTGCGGGCGCTGCCTATGCAACGGTGATCGGGCAGGTCATATCGGCGGTTTTATTATTTGTTTTTCATATGAAGTTAAACAAAGAGTTTGAGCATGATTTCACATATATGAAGCCGGATGTCGGAATTATAAGGGAAATCTACGCGATCGGACTTCCTGCGATCATCGCGCAGGCGCTCATGTCTATTATGGTGTATGTGATGAACCTGATTTTGAAATTCAATCCTTCCGCCCAGACGGCGTATGGACTCTTCTACAAAGTACAGCAGTTTGTATTGTTCCTTGCGTTTGGTCTGCGCGACGCCATCACACCGATCATCGCGTTTGCATACGGAATGCATAGCAGAAGGCGGATTCTGGATGGAATTAAATATGGTCTGTTCTATACGGTTGTTCTGATGATTGTGGGCATGGCAATCACAGAGGTTTTCCCAGGGATGTTTGCCGGGTTATTTAATGCCGGATCGTCCAGAGAATACTTTATCGGGGCAATGAGAATCATTTCCATCAGCTTTATTTTTGCCGGAATCAATGTGGCATATCAGGGTATTTATCAGGCGCTCAACAGTGGCATCCAGTCGCTGGTGATTTCACTGCTCAGACAGTTTGTGATTATTCTGCCGTTGGCAGGCATCTTTTCAATCTTTGTGAGAAACGGTCAGGCAGGTGTTTCGCTTATCTGGTGGGCGTTTCCGATCACAGAGCTCGCCGCCTGCCTGGTGGGATATGGATTTTTGAAGAAAATCAGAACGAATAAAGTGGAACATTTGGAGTAAGGAGAGAGGATAGGATGATGGGAAAAAGAATTATTACGGTCAGCCGGGAGTTTGGAAGCGGCGGACGTTTTATCGGTATGGAAGTGGCGCAGAAACTGGGTGTGAAATACTACGATAAGGAGATGATCGGACAGATTGCGGAGCAGTCCGGATTTTCACCGAAGTATATCCAGGAGAATGCGGAATTGTCACCCAAGAAGGGGTTATTTGCCTATGCGTTTTCAGGGCGCGACCAGATGGGACGATCCGTCGAAGACATGATCTATGAAGCGCAGAGAAAGATCATTTTGGATATTGCGGAAAGAGAAGAGTGTGTGATAATAGGTAGAAATGCGGACTTTATCCTGAAAGATCGGGATGACGTTCTGAACGTATTTATACACGGAAATATACCGGAGAAGGTAAAGCGGATCTGCGGCTTATACAATGTTACGGAACAGGAAGCGATCAAAATGACAGAAGACATTGATAAGCGCCGTATGAGCAATTATCGCTTTTACACGGATCAGAAGTGGGGGATGGCAAGTAATTATACACTGTCGCTGAACAGTTCAGTGCTGGGGTATGAGATGTGTGAGAGGATTATTATGGAGTGTGCGGGGCGCTAGGATAGGGCTGACAATAGTCTTTTGTTCTTATAAGTAACAGAAAAACCAGAACTGTGTAGCTGATTTAGTCGACAGTTCTGTTTTTTTGTTTTGGAAGTCCCACATAGATGTGTCAGAACCCATTTTTTATTTCTGAACTTTGTGTGAAATCTTTGCCCAGATGATTGACATAAAGCGGGGGTTCAGCGTTATGATAGGCGGTATGGAAAACAGGGATGAAAAAGTCAAATCTTTTGCCGAAGATAGATTTGTATGGAAATAGGAACGGAATCGGAAAGAGGATGATAGAATGCGGCAGAATAGAGGAATGATTTCATGTCAGCGTCCATAATCAGCACTTCCTTTTTGTAAGAAATGTGGTATACTCGATAGAACATGAAAACCATATTAAAAAGGTGAAAAGCAGAATGAATCATATTTCAATTACAACCCTGGAAGCGCCGGAGCTGGATATCTACGCCCGGCTGAGCGAGGGGCAGTTATTTCATTATAATGAACCAAAGGAAGGTCTTTTCATTGCGGAAAGCCCGAAGGTCATCGGGCGGGCGCTCGACGCGGGATATGAGCCGGTTTCTTTTCTGATGGAAGAACGCCATATTGAGACAGAAGGGCGAGAGATTCTGGAACGCCCGGTGTGTGCGGGAGTGCCTGTGTTTACGGCACCATTTGATGTGCTGACGCGCCTGACCGGCTTTAAACTGACGCGCGGGATGCTGTGTGCGGTGAAACGGAAGAAAATGCCGGGGATCGAGGAAATCTGTGCAGGTGCCAGACAGATCGCGATTCTTGAGAATGTAGAAAATCCTACGAATGTGGGGGCGATTTTCCGGTCAGCGGCGGCGCTCTTTATGGATGCGGTGCTTCTGACACCGGGATGCAGTGACCCGCTGTACCGCCGCGCAAGCCGTGTCAGTATGGGAACAGTGTTTCAGGTGCCGTGGACGTACATTCCGAAGGGCGACTGGGCGGAGAACAGTATGGAAACGCTTAAGAAGCTGGGATTTCGCACGGCGGCGATGGCGCTCAGTGACCGTTCCGTGAGTATCGCGGATCCGGCGCTTTCGCAGGAACAAAAATTAGCAATCATTCTCGGAACCGAGGGTGACGGGTTGGCGGCATCGACGATCGCGGCGTGCGATTACACCGTGAAAATCCCGATGTCACACGGCGTGGATTCGCTCAACGTGGCAGCAGCGAGTGCAGTGGCGTTCTGGCAGCTGGGCATGGGAAACAGGAAATAAAGTTCTGGCTGTGTGAAAAAAAATGTACATTGTTTAACATGCGTTTCAAATGCCAGAAATGAGTGCGGAAATGGATGGAAAGAATCGTTTGGAGGAAGGAGAAAATAGAATGAAGTGTCCAAAATGCGGACAGGAGGCAGTTGGAAATTTTTGCAGTAACTGCGGAACTCCGCTTGTAAATGATACAGTACGCCGAGAACAGGAAACGGTGGGAAGAAAGCCGGAAAATAGCTATGACGACGGTGATTCAGAACAGCGGAATCCAGCTCGGATGGAATCGGATGAGAAAAAGGCGGAATCCGGCTCTGGATCGAAACGAAACAGTCAGGAAAAGCGGAGCAGCCAGAGTCAGGACGCACAGAAGCGTGAGGAAGAGCGCCGCGACAATGAACGCTGCCAATCCCAGGCACAGGAGGATGCCCGCCGCGACCGTGAAGCGGCATCGCGC
Source organism: Clostridium sp. TF11-13AC (assembly GCF_003481065.1). Taxonomy (NCBI): domain Bacteria; kingdom Bacillati; phylum Bacillota; class Clostridia; order Eubacteriales; family Clostridiaceae; genus Clostridium; species Clostridium sp. TF11-13AC. Next base: position 101,905 of record NZ_QUKJ01000005.1, on the reverse strand, counting down.
AGACGACAGGGCGCGAGACGTTCTTCTTCCAGCGCGAAAGAGGATAAGCGGGATGCAAAACAGCAGAAGCAGATGGAAAAACGCCTTCATGCTCTGGAGTCGGAGCGGGAGCGCTCAGAGCGTCAGAAAAATCGGATGGAGCGCAGCCACCAGCGGGAACTGGAACGCCAGTCCCGGGAGGCAGAGCGCACCAGACGGGCGGCGGAGCGCAGTGAGGCGCATACGCAGAGTGACTCAAATGACGGTCCGTCCGTGCTGGATGTGACGGCAGCCGGAGTAACCGGCGTGGTTGTGCTGATGGCGCGCGTGATGCAGGCAGCCAGTTTTCTTCTGATGGCGGGAATCACCTGGGCGAATGCGAAGGCATTTCGGTATGGCGGCGACGATCTGGGCTATATCGGAACTATGATTACCGAGGAAAATTATGGTCTGGGGCTGTATGTAGGGATTGGCGTATTTCTGGTATTGATGGGCGCGATCTGGTGCCTGTGGATTCTGTCAGGCAAGCACGCGGGTGGTAAAGTACGGCTGCAAAAATACGATACGGGGCGCGGATTTATCCCGTTTATAATCATCCTTGTTCTGGTATTAGTAGCCGGTCCGGCAGCGTACCTGATGCCGAAGAATGCGGGCAGCTTACAGCCGATTGTAGACGGCGGCTATGCGGCACTGGAGGCGATCAATGCGAACCACGGATTTCTGCTGTTCTGCAGCATCGGAGGCGCGATCCTTTCGTTTATCCGGAAAATGCTGCTGGTATAATTTTATAATTCATCTAATCGCCCGAACTGATACCCCATTTCCTCCCATTTTGCCAGAAGTTCATCGAGAATCTGAGCGTTGGTCTGCGAAGTGCTGTGCAGAAGGACGATCGCGCCGGGGTGGATGCGCGTCAGAAGCTTGGAAAATGCTTCTTCTTTGGATGGCTGCTGATCCTGCATCCAGTCCACATAGGCGAGACTCCAGAAAAAGGTCTTGTAGCCGAGCTCCTTTGCCATCTGCAGGTTCGATTCACTGTATTTGCCCTGCGGCGGACGGTAATATTTTTTCATTGTCTGCCCGGTGACGGACTGGTAGAGTGTTTCCAGGGCAGTCAGCTCCTTTTCAAATGCTGCTTTGTCGGAAATGCGGGACATATCGGGATGGTGATACGTGTGGTTGGCGACGGTGTGACCCTCTGCGATCATCTGTTTTACCAGTTCAGGACTGGTTTCGAGATAGTTGCCGACGACGAAAAAGGTTGCCGGGACATGGTGTTTTTTCAGTGCTTCCAGAATGGCAGGTGTGCAGCCGTTTTCATATCCGGCGTCGAAGGTCAGATAGATGACGGGCTTGGAGGTATCGCCTACATAGAAAGCGTCAAAGTTTTTTAAAGTGTCGGCGGAGGCATTGCCGACCGGTGTCTGCCCTGGACTGGGAAATCCAAGTCCCCAGTTTCCATCTGCGGAAACCGGAATCGAATCGGAATCAAAGGCAGGCGGGAGCGAGCCACAGGCGATAACAGGCGCTGAAACCGTGTGCCCGGATGGACGGCGCAGGAAATGTGCGGCAGTCTGCCCGGCGAAGAAAGAGATGGCAAACAGGGCGGGAACCAGCAGCGGGGAAATGATGTGCCGGAAACGTGATGGAACAGAATGCATGGGAAAATGAATGAACATGATGTGACCTGAAAGATATATTTTCATTAGTATATGAAAGAAGGGGGAACATCATGTTTTTATTATAATTTGCTGTCCGTGAAATGCACCGAATCGGAAAAACCAAGCGGTACCATATAACAAATTTTATGTGCTGACATAACAAATTAATGCTTGTCATGCCCTTTGTACCTATGTTATTATTATAACGATGCTTAGATGAGATGATCCGAACCCTTGAACAAGGGGAGCTGGATGAAAAGCAGACCATGAAATTATGATGAAATAAATAAGAGAAACAAGGAGGATGTTGAAGGATGAAGCCTTATAGCGAGATGACGAAAGAAGAACTTCTGGAGCTTAAGCGTGATCTGAGCGATCAGTACCGGGAGTTTCAGGGCAAGAATCTGACGCTGGATATGTCACGCGGTAAGCCAAGTGCAGAGCAGCTTGATTTATCGATGGGAATGATGGACGTACTGAGCAGCGACAGTGATCTGACCTGCGAAGATGGGACAGACTGCCGCAATTACGGCGGTCTGGACGGTATCAGCGAGGCGAAGGAGCTGTTAGCGGATATGATCGAGGTTCCGGCTGACAATATCATTATCTATGGAAACTCCAGCCTGAACGTAATGTACGACACCATCTCCCGTTCTGTGACTCATGGCGTTATGGGAAATACCCCGTGGTGCAAGCTTGACAAGGTTAAATTCCTGTGTCCGGTACCGGGATATGACAGACATTTCTCCATTACTGAATATTTTGGCATCGAGATGATCAACATTCCGATGACCGCAGATGGTCCGGATATGGATCTGGTAGAGCAGTATGTGACAACCGACCCGACCGTAAAGGGAATCTGGTGCGTTCCGAAGTACTCTAACCCGACCGGCAATTCCTACTCCGATCAGACGGTACGCCGTCTGGCACGCATGCATCCGGCTGCTCCGGATTTCCGTATCTACTGGGACAATGCATACGGTATCCATCATTTATATGACGATGAGCAGGATCATGTGCTGGAGATTCTGGCAGAATGTAAGAAAGCCGGTAACCCGGATATGGTTTACAAATTCTCTTCAACTTCCAAGATTACCTTCCCGGGTTCTGGTATTGCGGCAATCGCAACTTCCCACAACAACCTGGACGATATCAAGAAGCAGTTAAAGATCCAGACTATCGGTCATGATAAGGTGAATCAGCTCCGCCACGTGCGTTTCTTCAAGGATATCCACGGCATGGTAGAGCACATGAGAAAGCACGCCAACATCCTGCGTCCGAAATTCGAGGCTGTTGAGAACATTCTCGACCGCGAGTTAGGCGGACTGGAGATTGGTACCTGGACAAAACCGCACGGCGGCTACTTCATTTCCTTTGATTCCCTGAACGGCTGTGCGAAGGAGATCGTTGCGAAGTGCAAGAAAGCAGGCGTTGTTATGACCGGAGCCGGTGCAACTTATCCATATGGCAAGGATCCGGAAGACCGCAACATCCGTATTGCTCCGTCCTATCCGCCGCTGCAGGATCTGATCATTGCAACTGAGCTCTTCACTCTCTGCGTGAAGCTGGTCAGCGTAAACAAGCTGTTAGAGGAAATGTAATAGCAGGAGTAACTGTAAATGCAGAAGACAGTTACGTTTCAATCATAAAACTGCCGGATCAGAGTCCGGTGTGTTACAGAAAGTACAGGAATTGTATGGGGATGTCGAAGGACCGCTGCCCATACAATTCTTTTTTCGGAGAAAAAGTGATGATAAAGGAAAAATTATCCCTGCTCTGGGGAAAGTTTGTAAACAGGGAGACGATATCGTATCTGATATTTGGTGTCCTGACGACGCTGGTGGACTGGATTTCCTATGCGGTTTTCCGCCACAACGGTATGAACTACCGTATGGCGACGATCTGCTGTCAGGCGGCGGCGATCCTGTTTGCATATGTGACAAACAAGATCTGGGTATTTCGAAGCTACAATTTCCGCCCTGTATATCTTCTTAAGGAAATGGCTTCGTTTTTCTCCTGCCGTATTCTCACATCGGTGTTCACGTATGTGGCGATGATCGTGATGGTAGACGGCATGGGAATCAAACAGGATATGATCTGTAAGATTGTGGTATCAGCGATCTCGCTGGTGCTGAATTATATTTGCAGTAAATTATTTATTTTCAAAAAGAAAGAATCCTCGAAATAGGGCTGTGTGGGGAAATGACAGCGGAAATGGATGCTGAAGACAGACCGGAAAAGCCGGAAAGAGTAGAGAAAACGCCGCCTGAACAGGATTCTGGATGGAGGGAAGATGGAGCAAAGAGAACGAGACGAAAGTTCCAGTAAACTGGAAGAAGCACTCAGGGAGCTTACGGGAGCGGAAACAACGGGGAAAATAGAGGAGTATGAGAACGAGCGGGAAGGTGCGGACGTGGATTCGGAGATCGCTTGTACAGATATGAGACGTGCTGAACGAATGCCTGCCTGGAGACAGGAAGAAGATGCCAGAAAATCTAAACTTTCAGAGTCCAGAGCAGATGTCGTTAATGAGTTGAATGATGATGACTGGGAGCAGGAAGAATTAGATGAATTAGATGAGTGGGATGAACCAGAGAAATCACCCCGCGGAATGGGGCGCCTGGCTGCGGTTTTCCGTCCGTCGGATGATCTCCTGGCGGCATTTTTCCTGCCGGTGGTGATTTTGATCCTGATTTTTGCATACCGCGGTATTTTTCCGTTTGGACAGGAAAGCTTTTTGCGGACGGATATGTACCACCAGTATGCGCCATTTTTCTCGGAATTCCGGCATAAGCTTTTAAGTGGCGAGAGCCTGCTTTACAGCTGGGATGTCGGCATGGGCGTAAACTTTGCCGCGCTCTATGCGTATTATCTGGCGAGCCCGTTCAACTGGCTGCTGCTGTTATGCCCGTCGTCCCTGATTATCGAATTTATGACCTACATGATCGTGTTCAAGAGCGGTCTGGCTGGTCTTTCGATGGCGTGGTATCTGAAAAAGCACACGGGTTCACAGAAGTTTGGAGCGTGCTATTTCGGCGTATTCTATGCGCTGTCCGGCTATATGGCGGCGTATAGCTGGAATATCATGTGGCTGGACTGCATCGTGCTGCTGCCGCTGATCCTGCACGGCCTGGAGCGTCTGGTGCGCGAAAAAAAAGGGCTTTTTTACTGCCTGATGCTGGGACTTTCAATCCTGTCCAACTACTATATATCAATTATGATATGCCTCTTCATGGTGATTTACTATGTGGCGCTCCTGCTTCTGGAGAAACGGCCGGGATGGAAAGATTGTCTGCACAGCTTTTTCCTGTTTGGTGTGTATTCGCTTCTGGCGGGTGCGCTGGCGGCTGCGGTGCTTCTTCCGGAGATTGCGGCGCTGCAGAGTACGGCGTCTGGCGATTTTAATTTTCCGACCACACTGGAAATCTACTTCCCGATCTTTGACATGATCGCGCGGCACATCGGAAATGTACAGGTGGAGACGGGACTCGACCATTGGCCGAACCTCTACTGCGGCGTGGCAGTCTACATTTTCATGGGGTTATATTTTCTGAACCGCCGGATTGCGATCCGGGAAAAGGTTGTGTACGGTGTGCTGCTGCTCTTTTTCTATGCCAGCTTTTCGTTCAATGTGCTGAATTTTATCTGGCATGGCTTCCATTACCCGAACAGCCTGCCGTGCCGCCAGTCGTTTATCTATATCGCGCTGGTGCTGACGATGTGTTTCCGGGCGTATCTATATCTGGATGAAATATCCAAACGGCAGTTTGCCGGGGTGACATCCGCCGCGATTGGCTACGTGATTCTGGCAGAAAAGCTGGTGACGGACGATGCGTTTGAGCCAGTTGTCTGGTATGTGGCAGTGGTGCTTCTGCTGCTGTATCTGGGCGTCTTTTATTTCTATCAAAATAAAGAACATTTCGCGTTCACGGCGGCGCTTCTGGCGATGGCGCTGGTGAGTGTGGAGGCGCTTGCCAATATGGCGGCAACGAGTATTCCGACGACGAGCCGGACTGATTATGTGGCAGACAATCAGGATGTTGCAGCGGTGACAGAACCGCTCAAAAAGACGGAATTTTACCGGATTGATAAAACGAATGCGCGCACGAAAAATGATGGCGCGTGGATGCATTTTCCATCCGTATCATTGTTTTCATCGGTGGCAAATGCCGGGGTGACGGATTTCTTCAAACAGATGGGCTGCGAAGGTTCGACGAACGCATACAGCATCGTGGGAAGTACGCCGCTGGTGGATTCGTTATTTTCAATCAAATATGCACTCTATGAGGGTAAGCAGGACAATCCGCGCCTGTCGCTCTATGCATTTTCAGGTGACACGTACCTCTATGAGAATCCGTGGACGCTGCCGCTCGGCTTTATCCTGCCGGACATAGTAGAAACGGGCTGGAAGCGCGATCTTTCTTCGCCAGCGGATGTCCAGAATGATTTATCGGATGTGCTGGGCGTGCCGGAGTGCCTGATTTTCACGGACGGGGAGGAGCAGGGGAATCGTTTTTCCTTTACAGCACCGGAAGATGGGGAGTATTATATAAGTGTTGCAAACCGTCAGATTGATTCGGTTAAACTGGATGTCGGCGGGGAGAGCCGCAACATTGATACGTTGAAACGCGGGTATCTGGTGGAAACCGGATATGTGAAGGCAGGCACATTGATTCTGCTGGAGAGCAATGACAGTGTCGGAAGCATGGACGCGAGCGCGTACCGCTTTGACGAAGCCGGGCTGCGTGCGCTCTATGAGCGCCTCAACCAGCATCCATTTGAACTGGAAACATTGGGAGAGGAGGCGATGAAGGGCACGATCGACGCGGGCGAGGGCGGAACGCTGTTCCTCACGATCCCGTATGACGAGGGCTGGACGGTCACGGTGGATGGAAAAGAAGCTATCACGCGTCCGGTCTGGAAGGCATTTACCGGCGTGGAACTGACGGCGGGAACCCATACGGTGGAACTCAGGTATTATCCGCAGGGACTGCATGAGGGACTGCTGATCAGCGGAGGTGCGCTGTTTGTGCTGGCGGTGATTGTGGCTTCTATGTATATAAGGAAGAAGAAGCAGGGGAAAACTTCTGCAAAAATGAGAAGAACGGTGGAAAAAGAGCCGGATGGCGATTTAAAACTGAGAAATTGAGATACAAAATTTATAGAAAAGAGGTTAAAATCATGAAAAAGCTGGAAGAATATGTAAGAAGCATTCCGGACTTCCCGGAGCCGGGTATCATTTTCCGCGATATTACTACGATTTTACAGGATGCCGACGGACTGCAGCTTGCGATCGACGGAATCCAGAAATCCTTAGAGGGCGTGGATTATGATATTGTGGTTGGTCCGGAGTCCCGCGGGTTTATTTTCGGCGTGCCGGTTGCATATGCGATGCACAAGGGATTCGTGCCGATCCGCAAGAAAGGCAAACTGCCGTGCAAGACGGTATCTGTAAGCTATGATCTGGAGTATGGCAGCGCGGTTCTGGAGATGCATGAGGATGCCATTAAACCGGGACAGAAGGTAGTTATCGTTGACGACCTGATCGCAACCGGCGGAACGACCGAGGCGATTGTCAAGCTCATCGAGAAGATGGGCGGCGAGGTTGTAAAAATCTGCTGCGTGATGGAGCTGGCAGGCTTAAAGGGACGCGAAAAACTGAACGGATATGCGGTGGATGCCCTAATTACCTATGAGGGGAAATAGATAACGGTTCACGGGTAGGCACTTTTGGAACCGAAAGTGCCGTAAGAAAACGTGGCGACAGCAGGAATTTGCCGTATTTAAATGCGAAGCCACGGCAAATTCCGTTACTGGGCACGTATGCGTGAACAGTAACAAAATAGTTTGCCGTTGCATTTTTTGTCAAATATTCGTATAATAGGGGTATTCTATATAATATTTTATTTCATTTGCGTGAACCGCTTTCCGGATTCCGAACGGCAGGCGTTTCAGTTATCTACGGAAGGGTCAGGAGGCATATATGGGAAATTTGGATAAAATAAAAAAGCTGGATCAGGAAATTGAAGCGCCGGCGGATTTTACGAGTCCGGAGGTACTGTATAATGAGTTGATTGCCGCCATTCGCAAGTACCATCCGTCGGATGACATCAGCATGATTGAGAAAGCGTACCAGATCGCGTATGACGCACACAAGGACCAGAGGCGTAAATCAGGTGAACCGTATATCATTCATCCGCTCTGTGTGGCGATCATTCTGGCGGATCTGGAGCTGGATAAAGAGACTCTGGTGGCAGGTATCCTGCACGATGTCGTGGAAGATACGGTCATGACAGAGGAGGAGATCACGGCGATCTTTGGCGAGGAGGTAGCACTTTTAGTAGACGGCGTTACCAAGCTGACCCAGATCTCGTGGACGATCGATAAAGTAGAGATTCAGGCGGAAAACCTGCGTAAGATGTTCTTAGCGATGGCGAAGGACATCCGGGTTATCCTGATTAAGCTGGCAGACCGTCTGCACAATATGCGGACGCTTCAATATATGAAGCCGGAAAAACAGAAAGAAAAGGCGCGTGAAACGATGGATATCTACGCGCCTATTGCTGATCGTCTCGGTATTTCCAAGATCAAGACCGAGCTGGATGATTTGTCTCTCAAATATCTCCAGCCGGAGGTTTACAAAGAATTGTCCGAAAAACTGGCGCTCCGTAAGGACACCAGGGAGGCGTTTATCCATAAGATTATGGATGAAGTCAAGAAACATATGGACGATGCGGGCATCGAAGCCAAGGTAGACGGCCGTGTGAAACATTTCTTCAGCATCTATAAAAAGATGGTAAACCAGGACAAGACGCTGGATCAGATCTATGATATTTTTGCGGTCCGGATTATCGTGGAGAGCGTGAAAGACTGTTATGCGGCGCTCGGTGTCATCCATGAGATGTACAAACCGATTCCGGGACGTTTTAAAGATTATATTGCCATGCCGAAACCGAATATGTACCAGTCGCTGCATACGACTCTGATTGGCAGCAGTGGACAGCCGTTTGAGATTCAGATCCGCACCTATGAGATGCACCGTACCGCTGAGTATGGTATCGCGGCACACTGGAAATATAAGGAGAGCGGCAGCAGCAAGGCGGCGATTGACAGCGCCGAGGCAAAGCTTTCCTGGCTGCGTGAGATCCTGGAATGGCAGCGGGATATGTCCGATAATAAAGAGTTCTTAAGTCTCTTAAAGAGTGATCTGGACCTCTTTACGGATGATGTATACTGCTTTACCCCGACGGGTGATGTCAAGAACCTGCCGAGCGGTTCCACCCCGATCGATTTTGCGTATTCGATCCACAGTGCGGTCGGCAACAAGATGGTTGGTGCCCGTGTCAACGGAAAACTGGTCAACATCGATTATGTCATTAAAAATGGTGACCGTGTCGAGATTATTACCTCCCAGAATTCCAAGGGACCGAGCCGCGACTGGCTGAAACTGGTTAAGAGTACACAGGCGAAGAATAAGATCAACCAGTGGTTCAAGAGCGAGCTGAAAGAGGACAATATCCTGCGCGGCCGTGCGCTTCTGGATAAATATTGTAAGGCGAAGGACATCAATTATTCAGAGTTAAATAAACCGGAATATATGGAAAAGGTCATGAAGCGCTATGCGTACCGTGACTGGGATTCCGTTCTGGCATCGATCGGACATGGCGCCCTCAAAGAGGGACAGGTCATCAATAAGATGCTGGATGAGCGCAACAAGAAATTAAAGAAGGAAGTAACCGACACGACGATCCTCGATAACATGGCGTCGGATGGAAACAAGGTTCCGGTGATCGCAGCCGGGAAGTCGAAGAGCGGTATCGTTGTCAAGGGAATCCACGATCTGGCGGTTCGTTTTTCGAAGTGCTGCAGCCCGGTTCCGGGCGATGAGATCGTCGGATTTGTCACAAGGGGACGCGGTATCTCGATCCACCGGACGGACTGCATCAATGTGATGAATCTGCCGCAGGAAGAGCGTGAGCGCCTGATTGAAGCCGAGTGGCAGCAGCCGGAAGCACAGACGGGCACGGAGAAATACTCCACCGAAATCAAGATCTATGCGAACAACCGCATCGGCATGTTTGTGGATATTTCCAAGGTATTTACCGAGCGCCAGATCGACATTACCTCGATGAATGTGCGGACAAGCAAGCAGGGCAAGGCGACGATCGTCATGACGTTCGATATTCACGGAATTGAGGAATTAAATAAATTATCTGATAAACTCAGACAGATTGAAGGAGTATTAGATATAGAGAGAACTGCCGGATAAGCGGTTCTCTCTATATTTCACAGGTACTTACACCCTGTGAAAGTTTCACATATTATTAGGAGGAAAAGATGGAGATAAAACGGCTGATCGTGGGAATGGTCCAGACGAACTGTTATATTGCGGTGCATCCGGAGACGAAAGAAGCTGTGATTGTCGATCCGGGCGATGAGGCGGCGCGGATCGAGGATGCACTGGCGCAGACCGGAGCGAAGGCAAAGGCGATTCTGCTGACTCATGGACATTTTGACCATGTGACGGCGATGGAAGAGCTGAGACGGGATCTGGGCGTGCCGGTCTATGCCTGTGAGCAGGAGCAGGCGGTCTTGGCGGATCCGGATAAGAACCTGTCCGTCCAGTTTCAGGGCGGCGGTCTGCATCTGAAAGCGGATATGCTTTTGAAGGATGGAGAGACGTTCGAGGCAGCGGGCTACACGTTCCAGATGCTTCATACACCGGGGCATACGGAAGGTTCCTGTTGTTATTATGTAAAATCAGAGAAGGTGCTGTTTTCGGGAGATACCTTATTTGAAGGTTCTTACGGACGCATCGATTTCCCGACTGGAAGCGGACGTCAGATGATTCATTCGGTGGCAGATATCCTTCTGAACCTGCCGGATGATACGAATGTATATCCGGGACACATGGGATATACGACGATCGCCGACGAAAAACAGTACAATCCGCTGGCAGGATACAGGGGGCGCGAAGCATGATAGCGATTTTGTTAAATGACGCGTCCTTTGAACAGGATATCCGTGAGCTCCTGATGGCATTTTATCCGGGCGAGACATTTACGCACAAGGAAGAGGAAGCCGGGGAGGCGGAGTTGATTGTACGGGGAGTCCGGGACGGAAACTCGTTTTCCCTGGATGTGACGCCGGTGAAGAAAGAAGCTGTTCACTTTGCTTTGATTTATCCGGATTTTTCCAACCGTTTTGAGACGAAAAATGAGATCAAACAGACGTTATATCGTCTTTTGAGTGCCCAGACCGGCAGAGAGCTTCCGTGGGGGACGCTTACCGGCATTCGTCCGACGAAGATTGCGCTCACGAAGCTGTATGATGGCTGGACGGACGAGCAGATCGAGACCTATATGCGCGAGACGTATTTCACCAGCAAGGAAAAGATCGATCTGAGCATCGACGTGGCGGAGCGCGAGAGACGCCTGCTGTCCACGATCGATTATGAGAATGGGTACAGCCTGTATGTGGGAATCCCGTTCTGTCCGACGACCTGCCTGTACTGTTCGTTTACGTCGTTTCCGATTGTGAAATGGGAAAAACGGATGGACCTCTACAAAGAGGCGCTTTTTAAGGAAATGGAATATGTGGCGGAGCAGATGAAGGATCGCCCGCTTTCGACCATCTATTTTGGAGGCGGCACACCGACCTCGTTAAATCCGCAGGATCTGGATGAGATCCTGACAAAGGTGGAAGAATTATTCCCGGTGGAACAGGCAGTTGAATTTACCGTTGAGTCGGGACGTCCGGACAGCATCACGCGCGAAAAGCTGCAGGTGCTCCGGAATCACGGCATTTCCCGTATTTCCATCAATCCGCAGACGATGAAGCAGGCGACGCTTGACCTCATCGGACGCCGTCATACGGTGGAGGATGTGAAGGAAAAATTCCTGCTGGCGCGGGAGCTGGGATTTGACAATATCAATATGGACCTGATCGTGGGTCTGCCGGAGGAGACGATCGACGATGTCCGCCAGACAATGGAGGAGATCAAGGCACTCAGACCGGACAGCGTGACGGTGCATTCGCTGGCGATCAAGCGCGCGGCGCGCCTGAATATCTATAAGGAGCGCTACGGAAATCTGAAGATTGTCAATACACAGGAGATGATTGACCTGACCGCGCAGTATGCCGAGGAGATGGGACTGAAACCGTACTATCTCTACCGCCAGAAAAATATGGCGGGCAATTTTGAAAATGTCGGTTATGCGGTTCCGGGCAAGGAATGTCTCTATAATATATTGATTATGGAAGAAAAACAGACGATCGCCGCCTGCGGTGCGGGAACGACTACCAAGGTTTATTTCCCGGCAGAAAACCGGATTGAGAGGGCGGAGAACGTCAAGGAAGTTGAGCAGTATATCGACCGGATCGATGAGATGATCGGGCGGAAAGAGAAGCTGCTTGGACGAAGAGAGTAAAAACGAAAAATTCACAGATACAGGGTGTCAGATGCAGAAAAACACTTTGTAACAGAGAAACATAAAAATCCAGTTTCCAGCATGGAAAAGTGAAGTTTTCTTTGCGTGGGAAATATGGTCGCAGAAAGACATAGAAGGAGTTTGACACATGGCTTTAAAGAAAAAACCAGTTACAGGCATGAAGGACATTCTTCCGGGCGAGATGGAGATCCGGGATTATGTGCTGAATATCATCAAAGATACCTACCGCGGATACGGCTTCTCAGCGATCGAGACTCCGTGCGTGGAGCACATTGAGAACCTGACCAGCAAGCAGGGCGGCGACAATGAGAAGCTGATCTTCAAGATTTTAAAGAGAGGCGAGAAGCTGAACGTCGAGGCAGCACAGACAGAGGCAGATGTCGTAGACGGTGGTCTCCGCTATGACTTAACTCTGCCGCTCAGCCGTTATTATGCAAACAATTCTGCTAATTTATCAGCGCCGTTCAAGGCGCTGCAGGTCGGAAGCGTATGGCGTGCTGATCGTCCGCAGAAGGGGCGTTTCCGTCAGTTTGTACAGTGTGATATCGATATTTTAGGTGATGCGACAAACCTGGCTGAGATCGAGGAGATTCTGGCGCTTACCAAGGCGCTGAAGCGCATCTGCCCGGACAAGGCATACACTGTCCGCGTCAATGACCGTGCGATCTTAAAGGGCATGGCAGATTACAGCGGATTCCCGGAAAATGAGACCGATAAGGTATTTATCATTCTCGATAAGATGGATAAGATCGGTCTGGACGGTGTCCGCGAAGAGCTGCTTGCAGAAGGTTATGCGCCAGAGGCGGTTGAGAAATACACCGGACTTCTGGCAGAGATTCAGAACGATGCGGCAGGCGTCCGCGCGCTGGGCGAGAAGCTCTCCGGCGTGATGGATCCGGCAAAGGCAGAGAATCTGGCAACGATCATGGAGACTGTTAAAGCGGTTGCAGACATCGAATTCGGTCTTGAATTTGACCCGACGCTGGTGCGCGGCATGGGCTACTATACCGGAACGATTTTTGAGGTTTCCATGGAAGGCTTCGGCGGCTCCGTTGCAGGCGGCGGACGTTACGACAAGCTGATCGGCAAATTTACCGGCGTCGATACACCGGCGTGCGGATTTTCCATCGGTTTTGAGCGTATCATCACGATCCTGATGGATTCCGGTTTCAAAGTACCGGAGGCAGCCGGCAAGAAAGCATTCCTGTATGAGAAAGGTTTAAGCGGCGAGCAGTTCCGTGCCGTCTTAAAGAAAGCACAGGAAGAGCGCGCTAACGGCACCCGCGTGGCAGTCGCACAGATGAACAAGAACAAGAAATTCCAGAAGGAGCAGCTGGCGAAGGACGGCTACGAGGAGATCGTGGAATTTTACAAAGACAGTTTGAAGTGATTCAGTTTTTGAATTTTTCAGATAAAACTATAATAAACGGAGGAAATACTATCATGGCAGAATCTATGGCAGGACTGAAACGTTCCCATCGCTGTACCGAGCTGGGAACTGCCAATATCGGTGAGAAAGTAACCGTTATGGGCTGGGTTCAGAAGAGCAGAAATAAAGGCGGCATTATTTTCGTGGATCTGCGGGATCGTTCCGGTATCCTGCAGCTGATCTTCGAGGAAGCTGACTGCGGCGCTGAGAGCTTTGCAAAGGCAGAAAAGCTGAGAAGCGAGTTCGTTATCGCTGTAACCGGACGCGTAGAGGCACGTTCCGGTGCAGTAAATGAAAACTTAAAGACAGGTGCGATTGAGATCCGCGCGGATTACCTCCGCATTTTGGCAGAGTCTGAGACACCGCCGTTCCCGATCGAGGAGAACTCCAAAACCAAAGAGGATCTTCGCCTGAAATACCGTTACCTGGATCTGAGACGTCCGGATATCCAGAGAAACCTGATGACAAGAAGCCGCGTGGCTATCCTGACCCGTGCATTCTTAGCAGAGGAAGGCTTCCTTGAGATTGAGACTCCGACTCTGATTAAAAGTACTCCGGAGGGCGCGAGAGACTACCTGGTACCGAGCCGTGTACATCCGGGCAGCTTCTATGCACTGCCGCAGTCTCCGCAGCTGTTAAAACAGCTTCTGATGTGTTCTGGATATGACCGCTACTTCCAGCTGGCACGCTGCTATCGTGACGAGGACTTAAGAGCCGATCGTCAGCCTGAGTTTACCCAGATCGATATGGAGCTTTCCTTCGTTGACGTTGAGGACGTTCTGGATGTCAATGAGCGTCTGTTAAAGAAGCTCTTCAAGGAGATCTGCAATTACGATCTGCAGCTTCCGATCCAGCGTATGACCTGGCGCGAGGCAATGGATCGTTTCGGTTCCGATAAGCCGGATCTGCGTTTCGGCATGGAGCTGAAAAACGTATCGGATGTAGTAAAAGACTGCGAGTTCGTTGTATTTAAGAGTGCACTGGAAAATGGCGGCTCTGTCCGCGGTATCAACGCAGAAGGACAGGGCGCTATGCCGAGAAAGAAGATCGATGCGCTGGTTGAGTACGCAAAAGGCTTTGGTGCAAAAGGTCTTGCATATCTGGCAATCCATGAGGACGGTACCTACAAGTGCTCCTTCTCCAAGTTCATGAAGCCGGAAGAGCTGGATGCACTGGTGGCTGCTATGGGCGGTAAGCCGGGCGATCTGCTTCTGTTCGCAGCTGACAAGGATAAAGTTGTATTTGATGTACTTGGAAACTTACGTCTGGAGATCGCTAGACAGCTTGACCTCTTAAAGAAGGATGATTTCAAGTTCCTGTGGGTAACCGAGTTCCCGCTGCTTGAATATTCAGAGGAAGAGGATCGCTACGTAGCTATGCACCATCCATTTACCATGCCGATGGAAGAGGATCTTCCGCTGATCGATACCGATCCGGGCAAGGTACGTGCAAAAGCATACGATATCGTCCTGAACGGTACCGAGATGGGCGGCGGTTCTGTCCGTATCCATCAGGCAGACATCCAGGAGAAGATGTTTGAGGTACTTGGATTCACGAAGGAGAAAGCACAGGAGCAGTTCGGCTTCCTGTTAGACGCATTCAAATACGGAGTACCGCCGCACGCTGGTCTGGCTTACGGTATGGACCGTATGGTTATGCTGATGGTCGGCGCAGACAGCATCCGCGACGTCATCGCATTCCCGAAGGTAAAAGATGCTTCCTGCCTGATGATGGAAGCACCGTCTCAGGTTGATCCGAAACAGCTGCAGGATCTTTCGATTGGCGTGGTTGAGAGCGATGAAGCGGAGAAGACCGAAGAATAAAATATAAGATATGGAACAGCCTGGAAAGACTGTGAAATAGAACGCAAACAGGGCTGGATGAGAAATGCAGGGAAATACTGGATTTTGTCGGACAGTCCTGTTTTGCGTGTGAGATGAAAAAGTTCCATTTGTCCTTGGCAACTGAATATATAAATTGCTTGCATTGGGGAACTCAGGAGGATGGAAAAGGATTTTGTCTACAGTCTGAGAATGTGCCAAGGCACATTCTTTTTTATAATAGGCGCTTTTCTATATGTGGCAGAAACTATGAATCTTTTGTGAACCTATGGAATCTCCCACCCGAATCTGCTAAAATACAGACAGATTGAGAATGTAATCAGGATATGACAGCGTGGAAAAAGGTTCTGTCATACACGGCAGAGTAAAATAAATGAGGTGAAGATTTTATGGATAAGATTAAAATACTGGTCGTGGACGATGAGGCGAGGATGCGGAAGCTGGTGAAGGACTTCCTTTCGATTAAAGGGTATCAGGTGCTGGAAGCCGGGGACGGCGAGGAGGCGGTGGATCTGTTTTTCCAGCAGAAGGACATTGCGCTGATTCTTCTGGATGTGATGATGCCGAAGATGGACGGCTGGGAGGTTGTGAAGACGATCCGCAAGTATTCGCAGGTGCCGATCATCATGCTGACGGCGAGAGGAGAGGAGAGCGACGAGCTGCAGGGCTTTAATCTGGGCGTGGATGAGTATATTTCCAAACCGTTCAGTCCGAAGATCCTGGTCGCACGTGTGGAGGCGATCCTGCGCCGCAGCAACGGCGGCAGCCAGGATGTGATCGATGTGGGCGGCATCCACATTGATAAGACGGCACATCAGGTCAGCGTGGATGGAAAACCGGTGGATTTAAGCTACAAGGAATTTGAGCTGATGACGTATTTTGCGGAGAATCAGGGAATTGCGCTTTCGAGAGAAAAAATTCTGAATAATGTATGGAATTATGATTATTTCGGCGATGCGCGGACGATCGATACGCATGTGAAGAAGCTTCGGAGTAAGCTGGGCGAGAAAGGCGAGTACATCAAGACGATCTGGGGCATGGGCTACAAATTTGAGGTAAGCGAATGAAACGTTCGGTCCGATGGAAATTTACAATCATATTTGCCGGGTTGATGACGGTTGCAATCGCGCTTATCTGGTGTATCAATAACTGGTTTCTGTCCGGATATTACCAGAATTATAAGATTCATACGCTGGAAAAGGGATATCGGGCGATTGACGCGATTATCCAGGATGAGGTCCGGAATGGCGAGAGTTCGCTGGAGGACGCACAGGCGGAGCTGAATTCGGGCTGGAAAGAGTACCAGAAGTCGAAAGATGGAAGTTCTGATATGGACAGTGCGGATGACGGTTCGGCTCAGTCTGGTAAAAATGGAACCGGTGATAGGGCTGGCGATGAGACACAGGATGCGCTGGGGGAATATGCGGAAGGTGACACGGTGGTGCTGGAGGATGATTCGGAGGATGCATCGGCGGATGCACTGGATGGGGAGGAAGCTTCGAGCGGCGGTGTCCGGCTGGCAAATGTGATCCGCGAGCTGCGTGACCGGTCGAATATTTCCCTGCTTTTATATGACAGCGAGAGTGACCAGACACTCGTCTCCTCGGCGCGGGATGTGGAAGTCATGCGTGACCGGGTGCGGCGCTATATCGTCGGCCATGCGGGGGCGAAGCGGGATGTATTGCGGGAATATGACAACTACATGATTCAGAAGACGTTTGACCCGCTCAGCAAGACGTTTTATCTGGAAAGCTGGGGATTTTTCTCGGATAATGCGACCATTTTCATCATGACGATGCCGATGGAGAGCATCCATGAGAGTGCGGCTATCTCAAACCGGTTTCTGATGTTTGTTGGAATCGTGGTAATTCTGGCGGGAAGTATTCTGATTTATTTTATTACCCGGCACATTACGATGCCGATCAAACGGCTGTCGGAGCTGTCGGAAAAGATGTCGAACCTGGATTTTGATGCCCGCTATGAGACAAGCCGCCGCTCGACGGAGGAAATTGATACGCTTGGAAACAGCATGAATGTGCTTTCGGAGCGCCTCAAGACAACGATCGGGGAACTGAAAGAGGCGAATGCACAGCTTAAAAAGGATATTGACGAGAAAGTGCAGATCGATGAGATGCGGAAGGAGTTCATTGCGAATGTGTCGCATGAGTTAAAGACGCCGATCGCGCTGATTCAGGGCTATGCGGAAGGACTCGTCGAGGGCATGGCGGAGGACAAGGAGAACCGCGATTATTACTGCGGCGTTATCATGGACGAGGCTGGAAAAATGAATCGGATGGTGCGCCAACTTCTGACCTTGACGGCGCTGGAATTTGGGGGAGAACGGCTGTCTGTGGAGCGGTTTGACCTGACGGAGCTGATTGCCAGTGTGATTTCTTCTTCCGGTGTGCTGCTTAAGCAGAATGAGCTGACTGTGGATTTTGACGGGAAGGAACCAGTCTACGTCATGGGCGATGAATTTAAAATAGAGGAAGTCATCACCAATTATCTGACGAACGCGATTCATCATGTGGGTGGCAGGGAGAAGAAGATTCAGATTCGGATTGACCACCGGCGCGATGGAAAAGAGGTTTGCGTGGAAGTATTTAACACGGGAAATCCGATCCCGGACGAAGCGCTTCCGAACCTTTGGACGAAGTTTTACAAGGTAGATAAAGCGAGAACGCGGGAATATGGCGGCAGCGGCATCGGGCTTTCGATCGTCAAGGCGATCATGGAGATGCACCATAAGGCGTGCGGTGTGAAGAACCATGAGAACGGTGTGGAGTTCTGGTTTACGCTGGACACGGCTGGTGAAAAATGAAAATAAAATTTTGCCAGAGACAGAATCTTAGAATTATGAAATATGTTTCAGAATCGTGATTTGCATTATATATGAGATGATATAAAAAACACTTGAAAATACAGGGAATTTCGGCAGCCTGGGGCAAAAATATTTTGTCCCAATATGGTTGAAATTCCCTGTATTTTTGCGTTTTTTTGTCCGAAATTAAAATCTTAAATAAATATAAAAGATCCGTCATTTCCTTGACAACGAAAAGAAAAGAAAATATAATAATAACGTAACAAGATTTAATAATTATGTAACATTTCGACCGATAGATAACACCACAGCGATTGGGACTCGATTCTTTTGTTTCAGCAATATCTGCGGGAATCACAAAATCTAATTAAGGAGTTTTGAAGCATGAATTTAAATAGAACAAAGAAACTTTTCAGTATGGTATGCGTGTGCTCAATGCTGACCATTGGCAGCGCGCAGGCAGCTTTTGCGGGGCCGTCTACAGGTTATGAGAGCGACATGGTGGCAACCGTGGCAGCAGACCTTTCGATCTATGCGGATGAGGATGAAAACTCAGAAGTAGTAGCGATGGCTGAAAAGGGCGAGTCCTATGACGTAGTTGGAAAGGCAGATGACAGCTGGATCAAGGTAGCGGCCGGTGAGATGGAAGGCTATTTGAAGGTTCAGAGTAGCGTTATGCTCAGCAAGGCAGAGGAAGCAGCTGCAGTCGCAGATGCATTTGTCGCAGAGCAGAGCAATCTCTCGACCAGAGAGCAGTTAGTCAATTATGCACTGCAGTTTGTAGGTGGACGTTATAAATTTGGCGGCAGCGACCCGCACACAGGGGTTGACTGTTCTGGTTTTACGAAATATGTGATGCAGCACGGTGCCGGTGTGAGCCTGAACCGTTCTTCAACTTCCCAGTCCAAGCAGGGTACAGCAATCAGCGCTGACCAGATGCAGCCGGGCGACCTGATTTTCTACGGAAGCGGAAGAGGTATCAACCATGTAGCGATGTATATCGGCGACGGCAAAGTGGTACATGCTTCAACTGAAAGAACCGGCATCAAGACTTCCCCATGGAACTACCGCACACCGGTTAAGATTGTGAACGTGCTGGGTTAAGAATGAATTTACGAAACATCTGCATTGAACCTTTTCATGAAAAAAGGGTTGGATGCAGATGTTTTTTGATTTCATAGGAAATTGCGTCCGATGAAACAAAAAAATATTACTGGCATAAAAAGTAAGAATTACCCTGCATACTTTCGCAGTAAAATTCCATACTAAGACCTGTAACAAGAAAGTGACGGTTAAGCGGCTGTTCACAGGAAGCCGGAACCGACACGTAGAAAACCTGACAGGGCAGGAATTTAGGAGGAATGACTTATGTCAAGCAAAAACAGTTACAGCAACTATGATAACAGTGCCGAGAAAAACAGCACCAAAAATGCATCCAAGAACAGCTCTAATTATGGTTCCAACCAGAGCCAGAACCGCATGCAGAACCAGAGCCAGAACCGTTCCAGAAATAGCTCTAAAAACCAGTATCAGGACAAGACAGAGGATGATTACAGCGATTGTGACTGATGAGATAGGCAGATAAGAGAAAAAATAGTGAATGCCGGGAATGCGGAATATCCACCGTTTCCCGGCATTTGTTCGTCTTTTGTACTTTCGTGCCAATGGAAGAGGCTGCCGCATCTCCTCTGACACCTGTCCGCCGGACAAAGCATATATTAATATTACATAGAGGTAAAAAAGAAATCGGGTTCTGTCAGAAACCGTTTTTGTATAAAATGAGGAGGGATGACGGATGTATCAGACCATACCGGTGCGGTATCTGGACGCGTGGCTGGAGCAAGGGTACACGGGACGGCTGATTGACCTTCGGACGCCGGAAGAATATAATGTGTCTCACCTCTGCGAGGCGGAAAATATTCCATTTTTATGGCTTCAGGATAACCGGCAGACACTTACAGGTGAACGTCCGCTTCTGTTTTACTGTGCGCGGGGGAGTGAAAGCCTTCTGGTGTGCGGCTGGTATGACCGGATGGGATATGAGGTTTATAATCTGGGCGGCGGTTACCGCTTTTATCAGGGGAAGTATCAGTGCAGCCTGAGATAGACACTTTTGCCGCGGCTTTTCATTGACAGATGCAGACCAGTCAACTAGAATAAAAATGGTGAAGACTGTAATGAAAATAAAAGGGTTCTTTGCATGAAATGATTTGGCAATGAATCCACAGAGAGATAAGAGGAAAAAAGATTGGAACGATATGAACTGATTGCTCCCTGCCATTTTGGACTGGAAGCAGTGTTAAAAAAAGAGGTAGTGGATCTGGGCTATGAGGTTACCGAGGTGGAAAATGGCCGCGTAACCTTTATCGGCGATGCGGAGGCGATCTGCCGTGCGAATATTTTTCTGCGGACGGCGGAGCGCGTCCTTTTAAAAGTGGGAAGCTTCAAGGCAGTGACCTTTGACGAGCTGTTTGAGGCGACCCGTGCGATTCCGTGGGAGAAATATCTTCCGAAGGACGGTAAATGCTGGGTTAAAAAGGCGTCGTCTATTTCGAGTAAGCTGTTCAGCCCGTCAGATATCCAGAGAATTATGAAAAAGGCGATTGCCCGTCATATGCAGGAATATTACGATCTGGACCGGATGCCGGAGACGGGCAATGAATATCCGCTGCGCGTCTTTTTCTATAAGGATCAGGTGACAGTCGGTATCGATACGAGCGGCGAGTCGCTGCACAAGCGCGGTTACCGTCAGATGACGAGTAAGGCGCCGATCACGGAAACACTGGCAGCGGCGCTGATTCTTCTGACTCCGTGGAAAGCGGACCGGATTCTGGTCGATCCGTTCTGCGGAAGCGGTACTTTCCCAATCGAGGCGGCGATGATCGCGGCAAATATGGCACCGGGCATGAACCGTTCCTTCCTGTCGGAGAGCTGGACAAACCTGATTCCGAAGAAATGCTGGTACGACGCGATCGATGAAGCGACCGAGATGGTGGATGATACCGTAAAGGTAGACATTCAGGGCTACGATATTGACGGAGAGGTAATCAAGGCGGCGCGGGAAAATGCGGAGAGAGCCGGAGTGGATC
Source organism: Clostridium sp. TF11-13AC (assembly GCF_003481065.1). Lineage (NCBI taxonomy): Bacteria > Bacillati > Bacillota > Clostridia > Eubacteriales > Clostridiaceae > Clostridium > Clostridium sp. TF11-13AC. The sequence goes on along the minus strand of NZ_QUKJ01000005.1, from coordinate 80,634 downwards.
ACATGATTCATTTCCAGGAGCGCCCGGTGGCGCAGCTGAGCCATCCGAAGAAATATGGCTTTATTATCACAAACCCGCCTTACGGCGAGCGTATCGAGGAGAAAAAGAACCTTCCAGCGCTCTATAAGACGATCGGTGAACGGTTTAAGGCGCTGGATTCCTGGTCGATGTACCTGATTACCGCGTATGAGGACGCAGAGCGCTATATTGGCAGGAAAGCGGACAAGAACCGGAAAATCTACAATGGTATGATGAAGACGTATTATTATCAGTTTATGGGTCCGAAGCCGCCGAGAAGAAAAACGGGGGATCAGGTTGAAGCGTAATGTTTTCTATGGGGCGCTTCTGGTGCTTCTGCTGGGATTTCTGGTACGCGAGAACCGTCTGATTCATATTCCGAAGCAGGTGGAAAAGACGGAGGAGAGCGCCGAGTGGCAGCCGGAGTGGTATGAGCAGATGGCCGAGGAGATTAATGACAGCCCGATCACGCTGGAAGTCGATGGAACAATGGTCGATCCGCAGCTTGGAAGCTTGAGAATGTCGCAGGACGGGCAGTTTATGATACCGTATGGGATGCTGCCGGACGCGCTTTCCTGTGCGGCGCTTCTCTACGATGGAAACCGGCTTGTGATGGAGCGCGGCAATACTCATGCGGAGATGACGGTCGGAAGCCCGGAACTTTTGCTTGGGGAGGAGAGCCAGACGATTGCAGCACCCCCAGAGTGGGAAAATGGAATCCTGTATGTGCCGCTTGAGGCGGTGACGGAGGTATTTTCCTATGAAGAAAATTGGGATGCAGAGAACCGGAAAATGGAACTGACCGGGTCAGAGGATCCAGCCACGTTTTTGCCGGAATCCTATGATTACCGGAAGGCTGGCCGGGCACCGGCGGTTAAAAACCAGGGGAGTCTCGGAACGTGCTGGGCGTTTGCATCGGTGATGGCGCTGGAAAGTCGTGTCCGACCGGAGTGGAATGTCAGCTTTTCGGAGGATCATATGTCCCTCCGGAACAGCTTCCATTTTTCACAGAATGCCGGGGGCGAGTATACGATGTCGATGGCGTATCTGCTGGCGTGGCAGGGGCCGGTGCTGGAAGAAGAGGATCCATACGGCGACGGCTATTCGCCTGACGGTTTAAGCCCTGCTTGTCATGTGCAGGAGATACAGGTGTTGCCGGAGAAGGATTATGAGGCGGTTAAACGGGCGGTTTATCTGTACGGAGGCGTTCAGAGTTCCCTGTATACGGCGATGGTCAGTGACCGCGACGATACGCATTATTACCGGAAAGAGACAGGGGCGTACTGGTATAATGGCGGTGAGAAGCCAAATCATGACGTTGTGATCATCGGCTGGGATGACCACTATTCGAGAGACAATTTTAACCAGCCTCCGGAGGGGGATGGCGCGTTTATCTGCGCCAACAGCTGGGGCGGCGAATTTGGGGACGATGGGTATTTTTACGTATCCTACTATGATACAAATATTGGGATCCACAACATTCTCTATTCCGGTATCGAGTCGGCAGATAATTACGACCACATTTACCAGGCAGATCTATGCGGCTGGGTCGGGCAGCTCGGTTACGGAAAAGAATCGGCATTTTTTGCCAATATTTATACGGCAGAGGAGAAAGAAGAGCTGGAGGCAGTCGGCTTCTATGCAACCGGGGAAAATACATCGTATCAGGTATATACCGTGACGGACGCCGAGGGCAGCTCCCAGTTCGGGCGGCGCAGAAAGGTGGCTTCCGGGGAGGTTGCGAACGCCGGATATTATACGGTTTTGCTGGATAAGACGGTGACGCTGGAGGCAGGCGAACGGTTTGCCGTGATTGTCGAGATCACGACGCCGGGAGCGATTCATCCGGTGGCGATCGAGTACAGTTCGTCGGATAAGGGACTGACGGTCGATTTAAGCGACGGTGAAGGCTATATCAGTTACCGCGGTTCCTCCTGGGAGCGCGTGGAGGCGGAGCAAAACTGCAATGTGTGTTTGAAAGCGTATACGAGAAATGTGGATTCCTAGAATTGATTGCTGGTACGGATGTGAAGGTATGGCGGAAGCCGTTTTTGAAGAACGGTGATTCGGAATGTCGGGATATGAAAAGCCATGCTGTTTGAGGATAAAGGAGCGAGGAAAAGTGAGCGAGAAAATTATATTTGCGACGGGAAATGCGGGAAAGCTGAAAGAGATCCGTGAGATTTTAAAGGATTTAAACCGTGAGATTGTTACGATGCGCGAGGCTGGATTTGAAGGCGAGATCGAGGAAAATGGAACCACCTTCCGCGAGAATGCAGAGATCAAGGCGAAGGCAGTCTGGGAGAAGACGGGCGGCATTGTGCTGGCAGATGATTCCGGACTGGTGATAGATTATTTAAACGGCGAGCCGGGCGTTTATTCAGCGCGGTATTTAGGGGACACACCGTATGAGGAAAAGAACCGGATTTTGATTGAGCGCGTGAAGGATGCAAAAGGAAAAGAGCGGAGCGCCCGTTTTATGTGCAATATCGCGGCAGTGCTGCCGGATGGCAGAGTGCTTCACACAGAAGCGGCGATGGAGGGCGAGATTGCAAAGGAAGCGGCTGGAAACGGCGGATTTGGATATGATCCGATTCTCTGGCTGCCGGAGTACGGCAAAACGTCAGCAGAGCTCACGATGGAGGAGAAAAACCGTATCAGCCACCGGGGCAAGGCGCTGGAGCGGATGAAAGATGCGCTGAAGGAGGCGCTTGGCGAGAGATGAAAAAGATATTAATTACAAGCGACACCCACCGTCGGGATGGTAATCTGCTGGAAGTCATCCAGAATGAAGCACCGTTTGACATGTTCATTCATCTGGGTGACGCCGAGGGAAGTGAGGACATGATTACATCGTGGTGTAAGGAGCAGAACCCGGACTGCGAGGTCTATATGGTGCTGGGAAATAATGATTTTTTCTCCCATCTGGACCGTGAGAAGGAGATTTCGATTGGAAAATACCGCACATTTCTAACCCACGGTCATTTTTATAGCGTATCGGTTGGGACGGAGCGCCTGATCGATGAGGCACAGGATCGCGGCGTGCAGATTGCGATGTTTGGACATACCCACAAGCCGTATCTGGAGCGGCGCGGGGATCTGACTGTGTTGAATCCGGGCAGTCTTTCGTTTCCGCGCCAGGAGGGCAGACGCCCGAGCTACATGCTCATGGATCTGGATGACGAGGGCGAGGCGCATTTTACGACCTGCTATTTGTAGAGGTCTGTTACTGGGCACATATGTGTGTCACTGTACACGCATACGTGCCCAGTAACTATGCGTGTACAGAAACCGAAAAAGCAAATATCCGCATATTGACGCATTTTCGGTAAATTGTTATAATGAGAGAGATTGTGAAAAAGGTACTTATCAATGATTCAATCGACCCAATAAAGATGCCGGGGACGGAGGTTTCGTTTCCGAGGCAGGAGTATGACATGAAACTGGAAGCTTTAATTCAAAATATGACGGATCAGATCAAAGAGGCGCAGCTAAAACTTGGTTATGCCAGGGAGACGATGCGCCTTTATTATCCGCTTTCTTCCCTGAATGCGATGCTGGAGATGCAGGAGACGGATATCCGGGAGCTGGCGAAGAAGATACGGCATGAGCTGGAGGCGAAGAAGGAGAAAATGGGAGATACCCAGATTCGGATCCACGCCGATCGGATCGTCTTTACGATCCCGCCGGATTTTGTGGAGTATGTCCATGAGCAGGTTCCGGAACCGCCGTTTTTAAAGGAGCTGATCCAGTTGTTTCGGGAAAAGCACGCCTGCACAAAGGAAGAGATTACCGCTGTGTTTGAAAAATTCGGTGCGTATGAGTGTCGGCAGATGCCGGACGGCATGGATTTTGATTATGTCATTTATTTTACAGACAGCAGCATCGATGCATATGATTACTGCATCCGTGAGGAGATGGGGCACACGATTTACCACCGATTTGCACGGGCTGATTTTGAGGCATTGATGACGATTCAATAAAAAGGAGATTAGACGGATGGAAAACGAGACAAAGCAGACAAATACGAATGAACAGGAGCCGGATATCTTCGCACAGAAGTTAAGAGAGGCAGATTCCTTATATGCCATTCTTTCCGGATGTACGAAAGAGCCGTATGTATACTGTGATCCGGAAACAATGGATGATGCCATCCTGCTGTTTACGGACGAAGAGGGCGCAAAGGCAGGCGCACAGAAGCTGGCAGAGCAGCAGATTCCGGTAGGAATCGCGAAGGTAGACAGAAAGAGCCTTCTGCTTTTCTATACCAGCCTTTACACGATGGGTATCAATGCTATCCAGGTACACGTGGGCGAGGAGCAGAAGATGATTCAGCTGACCGAGTTTGTAAGACGCAAAGACCCGGAGGAGAGCAAGAATGGAAAAGTCTGGGTGGAGAACCCGGAGCTGCACCTGACGATGCTTTACTATATGCAGGATCTGCGCCGTCAGCCAAATCAGGAGATTACGCCGGAATTAAACGATTTACAGGAGGAGATCGGCGCGCACTTCACGAAGGGCCGCTATATCGTGCCGCTTCCAGAGGAAGGAAATGGCATTCCGCTGGTTAAATTAAAGAGCGGAGATATTTTCCAGCCGATCTTTACGGATGTGATCGAGTTCCAGCGTTTCAACCGTGAGAAGAAATTCCGCCCGGTTGTCGTAGATGCGCTCAAGCTAGCTCAGGTACTCCCGGAGGAGGCAAAGGGCATCGTTCTCAATCCGCTGGGCGTTAATATGCCGCTGACCGTACAGAAAGTAAAGAAGCAGCCGGAAGCACCGGTCCAGAAGCCGGTATCCGTAGAGGCACAGATCGACGCAGCTATCCGCGAGGTTCAGGCAGAGGCTGGACGGGAGTAGGAAAGGAAAGAGTATATGTATCAGGCAGCAGACGCAAGATATGATGGAATGACCTACAACCGCTGCGGCAGCAGCGGACTCAGACTCCCGGCAGTTTCGCTGGGATTCTGGCATAATTTTGGCAGCACCGGCGTCTATGAGACAATGCGGAAGCTGTGTTTTACCGCTTTTGACAATGGCGTCACGCACTTTGACCTTGCCAACAATTATGGACCGGAGCCGGGAAGTGCTGAGGAAAATCTGGGACGGATTGTAAAGGAAAATTTCATGCCATATCGAGACGAGCTGATCATCAGCACGAAAGCCGGATACGAGATGTGGAACGGCCCTTATGGAAACTGGGGCAGCCGTAAATACCTGCTTGCAAGCCTCGATCAGAGCCTTACACGCCTGGGACTTCCGTATGTAGACATTTTCTACCATCACCGGATGGACCCGGAGACGCCGCTTGAGGAGACGATGGGAGCACTCGATCAGGCAGTTAAGAGCGGAAAAGCTCTCTATGCAGGACTTTCCAACTACAATGGACAAAAAATGCAGGAAGCCGCTGCGATCCTGCGTGATCTGAAATGCCCGTTCGTCATCAATCAGAACCGCTACAGCATCTTTGACCGCACGATCGAAAACAACGGCTTAAAAGAAGCCGCTGTCAAAGAAAAGAAAGGTCTGATTGCATTCAGCCCGCTTGCACAGGGAACTTTAACCGACCGTTATCTGTACGGTATCCCAGCCGACAGCCGCGTCATGACCGACGGCAGATTTCTCAAAAAAGACCAGCTCACCGAAGAAAAAATCAGCCAGATCCGCGCCCTCAACGAGATGGCCGGACAGAGAGGCGAAAAACTCTCCCAGATGGCGCTCAAATGGGTCATGAAGGATCCTGTGGTAACCAGCGTTCTCATCGGTGCGTCCAAACCGGAGCAGATATTAGATAATCTGAAAATGTTGGATGGGGCACCGTTGAGCGAGGAAGAGCTGCTTAAAATCGATCAAATTTGTGGAATAAAATAAACAGAAAACGCCCAGCGGCGCAATTATGCGTACCCGCTGGGCGTTTCCGTCCGTGTTGGCAAACCATATCTATTTAACCGCCACAACCACCCTATTCGGCAGGCAAACCAGCGATTCTCCACTCTCTGAAACGGTTCCCTGCTTCACACAGAGCTTGTCCGGGCAGTCTGCCTCTTCGATCCGGGCACATCCATCTTGAATCACCAGATGATTTTGTCCCCCCTGATACCCGTCGATCCAGGTGTCTATCTCCTCATCCAGCCGGTAGGTGGCGACGGTTGTTCCATTGACACTGACATCGACGGTAAAAGCATCCTTCTGGCGCTGCAAGCGCACAACCAGAAAACCGATGAGTATGACGGCAAGAAGAACCAGAATCAAAACAAAATCATTTCTATTTTTCTTTGATTTCATCAATAAATGCCTCCGCTCCATCCGAGTAAATCAGTTCATAATCATCCGTGATAAAATAAGCATAAATGCCATCCATTGAATTGATGAGTTCCAGGCCCTTATCCAGTCCCATCGAGAAACAGGTCGTGCTGAGTACATCGCCGTCCACCGAACGCGGGGAGACGATCGTCACGGAAACCAGTCCGTTCTGGTACGGATAGCCTGTTTTCGGGTTTAACAGGTGATGGTAATTGACACCGTTTTTCTCAAAATGGCGCTCATAGACGCCGGAGGAGACAACGGACATGTCATCAATATTCAGATCGGCAAAGACCGTTGCATAGTCGGCAAACGGTTTCTGCAGCCCGATGCGGAACGGCTGGTGGTTTGTGCGCTCACCGACACAGAGTACGTTGCCGCCCAGGTTGATGATGGCGCTTTCGACGCCGGATTCGGTCAGATAGTCTTTCATGCGGTCGGCAATGTAGCCCTTGGCGATGGAGCCGAGGTCAATCGTCGTGTCCGGGGAGAGGAAGGTTAAAGTATTTCCGTCAAGTTTCACATTTTTCCAGTTGACGCGTTCTGCCGCCGCTGTTATGTCATCCTCCGCTGGGATCACGTGCTCGTCGCTGGTAAAATTCCAGAGAGAACTGAGCGGTTCGATCGTCAGGTCGTAGGCACCATGGGAAACCTCACTGTAATGCAGTCCTTCAGAAATCATCGCCGCCATATCGTCGGAGACGGTAAAAGTCGTCTCGTCGGCGCTGCGGTGGTTTAACTTGTAAAGCTCGCTGCCCTCGATCGTCTTGCTGAAACGGTTTTCGTACTCCTGGCACATGTCCACACAGTGGTCAAGGATCGCTTCATCCTGCGAATCATAGAGTGTGATGTTGACAAATGTATTCAGCAGAAACGCGGAACGGCTGATCGGCTCCCGGCGGGATTTGCTGAAAAGAAGCGCCGCGCCGCAGCCAAAAAATACGACGGCAAGAAGTGTCAGAAGCGCGGATAAATCCTTTTTTTTCATAAAGAGCTCCATTCTTAAAAATATCGAAAATTCGGTTTGAAACTATGTTTGCAAAAATGTCTGCAACTACTCTAACAAAGGTTGATAGGAAAGTCAAGATTACGGCCCAGAAACTAAACGCATCGGTAGCCAGAACGTTACTGTACACGGGTAGGCACTTTTGGAACCGAAAGTGCCGTAAGAAAACGTGGTGGCAGCAGGAATTTGCCGTATTTAAATGCGAAGCCACGGCAAATTCCGTTACTGGGCACGTATGCGTGAACAGTAACGCCAGAACTGTATCGTACGGAATTTTTAGTTCAGAAAATTCCTATCTGTGAACCGTTACGCGCTTTACAAAACTAAAAATTTTTACTAATATATTCATAGAGGTATACAGAGGAGGAAGAAATGCAGAAAAAAGGACGAGCAGGCACATCCAGAGCCGGAAAAATCGCTTTATATGGAATGATGACAGCGCTGGCATTTCTGCTGAGCTATGTTGAGACCCTGATACCGATCAACCTGGGCGTTCCGGGGGTCAAGCTGGGATTGGCGAATCTGGCGTCGATCGTGAGCCTGTATCTGTTGGGAGCCGGTGCGGCAGCGGCGATTGCATTGGTGCGTATCGTGCTGGTAGGATTTACGTTTGGAAACCTGTCGATGATGCTGTATAGTCTGGCAGGTGCTGCGGTCAGCCTTCTTCTGATGGTGGTGTTCCGCCGGTTGGACTGGTTCGGCGTGACCGGTGTCAGCATCCTGGGTGGTGCGGGACACAACATCGGGCAGCTTATCGTGGCGGCGCTGGTGGTGGAAAATGCGAGTCTGTTCTACTATCTTCCGGTGCTTCTGGCAGCCGGAACGGCAGCGGGGGCGCTGATTGGGCTTCTCGGAGGAATCCTGGTAAACCGCTTAAAATGTCTGGATTTGACAAAATTTATGTAAATGGAAGCCACAAGAGTAAGAGGATGTACAGTGACTGTTCATATGCAGGCATTTTTGGAACCGAAAATGCCATGAGATAAGGTGGCGCAATGGTATACGGGCAGCTAAAGTTATAAAAAGGATAAGAATGAAACAGCAAGGTTGTTTTTCAGTCAGGAGGATAGGGTATGGCAGTATATGAAGCAATCAGAAATTTAGTACAGTACGGAGTCAATACGGGGCTTCTTCAGGAGTCGGATCGCATTTACGCGACGAACCAGATTCTCGAGGTTCTGAGACTGGATGAATATGAAGAACCGCAGGGCGCATGCAGGGAGATTTCACTGGAAGAGACGTTGGATGCCCTGCTTGATTATGCACATGAGACGGGCGTTTTGAAGGAGGACGGCGTGGTGTACCGCGATCTGTTTGACACGAAGCTGATGAACTGCCTGATGCCGCGCCCGAGCGAGGTGATTGGACATTTCTGGAAATTGTATGAGGAATCGCCGGAGGCGGCAACCAATTATTATTACAAATTGAGCCAGGATTCCAATTACATCCGCCGTTACCGTGTTTCCAAGGATATGAAATGGAAAACGGATACAAAATACGGGGAGCTGGACATCACGGTTAATTTATCCAAGCCGGAGAAAGATCCGAAGGCAATCGCGGCAGCCAAACTGGCAAAGCAGAGCGGTTATCCGAAATGCCTCTTATGCAAGGAAAATGAAGGCTATGCCGGACGTGTCAACCATCCGGCGCGCAATAACCACCGCATTATTCCGATCACGGTCAATGACAGCCAGTGGGGCTTTCAGTATTCGCCGTATGTGTATTACAATGAGCACTGCATCGTGTTCAACGGTGTGCACACGCCGATGAAGATCGAACGGGCAACGTTTGTCAAATTGTTTGATTTTGTGAAATTGTTCCCGCACTATTTCCTGGGGTCCAATGCGGATCTGCCGATCGTCGGCGGTTCGATTTTAAGTCACGACCATTTCCAGGGCGGACATTACACGTTTGCGATGGCAAAAGCGCCGATTGAACAGAAATTTGAGATGGAAGGCTTCGAGGATGTGGAAGCCGGAATCGTTAAATGGCCGATGTCAGTTCTGCGGACCCGTTCCAAGAATCCGGACCGCCTGATTGATCTTGGTGAAAAAGTGCTGCGTGCATGGCGCAGCTATACGGATGAGGATGCTTTTATTTATGCTGAGACGGACGGAGAACCGCACAACACGATCACGCCGATTGCCAGAAAGAATGGCGATTTCTACGAGCTGGATCTGGTGCTCCGCAATAACATCACGACGGATGAGTATCCGCTTGGTGTTTACCATCCGCACGCGAAGCTGCATCACATCAAGAAAGAAAATATCGGTCTGATCGAGGTCATGGGTCTGGCGGTGCTCCCGTCCAGATTGAAACAGGAGCTTGCCGATCTGGCGGAGGTGATCCTTTCCGGAGGCGATATCCGTTCCAATCCAGAGCTTGAAAAGCATGCGGACTGGGTGGATGAGTTCCTGCCGAAGTATGAGCATATAACAAGTGAAAATATAAACGAAATCCTGCAAAAAGAGGTAGGTCTTGTCTTTGAGCAGGTACTGGAAGACGCGGGCGTATATAAGTGTACGCCGGAAGGCAGGGAGGCATTTGCCCGGTTCCTGCGCTCAGTGGGCTTCCGATAAAGAGGAGATAATGGAGAGAGATTTATTTTTAAGAAAATATCGGATCGAACAGGAAGACTTTGACGCGGCGGGCGTTTCCTGGGAGGAATTGACTGCGATCGCGGATCATTATGCGACGATCGAGGGAAAGCTGCGGGAGATTGGCAAGGATTTTGTAGATAAGTATCTGTATGATATTGAAAAAGCGGGGATCCATTCCTACCGTTACCGTACCAAGGCACCGGGGCATCTGTTGGAGAAGATCATCCGCAAGAAAAAAGAGCAGCCGGAGAAATTTGCCCAGCTGGGAGTTGATAATTACTGGAAATACGTGACGGACCTTATCGGTATCCGTGTATTCTTCCTGTACCGTGAGGATTGGCGTCATTTCCATGAATACATCACATCGGCGTTTGAAAATGCCCCGGAGCAGTATGTAAAAGACCGTGAGCGCGATTTTGACAACGATGAGACACACTGCTACATTGCAGAGCGTCCGAAGGTATACCGCCGAAACGGGGACAGCCGGATCTACGATGAAAATGTGATCGAAATCAAGTCAGGCGGTATCTACCGTTCCCTTCACTACATCATCAAATACCGCGGTTACTACGTCGAGATTCAGGCGAGAACGCTGTTCGAGGAGGGATGGAGTGAGGTTGACCACGACATTGTTTATCCGTACCACAAGGACGACGTGATGCTGCGCGATTTCTCCCGCCTGTTAAACCGGCTCTCCGGTATGGCGGATGAAATGAGCTCGTATTTCCGCCGGATGAAGGTGGAGAAGGAGTTTGAAGAGGTCCTGCTCGGAGAATATAAGGAAGACAAAGAGGCGAAGCTGCTCGCAAGTATGCGGGAGCTGCTGGGGAAAGAAGAACGATAAGGAATAGGGAAAAGATAACTGGATCAAAAAACAGGCATTGGAATGCTTGCTATCCACACAGTGGTGGATGAAGAGCATTTCAATGCCTGTTTTGCTGTCATAGGTCTATGAATCTGGCCTTACTGGGCACGTATGCGTGAACCGTGACAATCTGGCTGATTCTAAGGACAGATGCCAGATAGGAATGATAGATAATTGGAAGCACATGGAGCTATAATTATAGATCCAGCTTCAAATCGCCTTCCTTGATCCATCCGGCTTTCCGGCAAAGTGCGCCGAAGAACAGGGTCAAAACAGCCGGAAGCACGAAGCAGATGAGCAGGATGCCCGGCCACATCATCGAATTTCCACTTCCCTGCATGGCGGTGTAGATTCCGATCGGTCCGACGAGACCGCAGGTTCCCATGCCGGAACCGGCTGGAATATTTTCCAGATGGAAGACCATCGTGGAGAGCGGACCGGTGACCATCGAGGCGAGTGTCGGTGGAATCCAGATTTTCGGGTTCCGGACGATATTTCCCATCTGGAGCATCGAGGTTCCGAGTCCCTGTGCCAGAAGACCACCCCATTTATTTTCACAGAAGCTTAAAACGGCAAATCCGACCATCTGCGCGCAGCAGCCTGCGGTGGCGGCACCGCCTGCCAGACCGTCGAGGCTTAACATGATGCAGATTGCCGCACTGCTGATCGGAAGCGTCAGGGCGATGCCGATCAGGGCAGAAACCAGAATACCCATGAAAAGCGGCTGCATGACGGTCGCTGTCTTCACCAGATTTCCGAAAGCGGTCATGAATGCGGAGACGCCCGGACCGACAAACTGTGCGGCCAGGATGCCGGAGATGATGGTGACACCCGGGGTGACGAGAATATCAACCGGTGTCTCTTTGGAGACGATTTTTCCAAGCTCGGCTGCGATGATGGTGGCAACGAGCGCGCCGACCGGACCGCCGAGTTCATTGCCCGCGATGCCGACGGTAGCGGCGGAGAAAAGGACGAGCGTCGGTGCCTTTAAGGCGTAGGCAATCGAGACGCCGAGCGCCGCACCGGTCGCGCTCTTGGCGTAGCCTGCGATCGTAGTAAAAATTACAACGCCTGTTTTTTCCCCCAGCGTGCCGAAAATGGTACCGATCAGAAGAGAAGCAAACAGACCAAATGCCATCGCGCCCAGCGCATCGATGAGATACGTCTGAACGGAGATGACAACCTGCTTCCGTTTCAGAAAAGCTTTCACACGTTCCATATTGATAGAACCTCCCAGAGTAAAATAATTGTGAACGGAATGAATCGTTTCAGCCATTCCGGTCAAATCCATGACAGTCAAATAAATGGCTTACACCTGTCTTGACAGGTGTAATGGACGTTTGTATTTTAACACGAAATGGAGAAAATACAAGAGAAAATATAGAAAAAAGTAAAAAAGTTATGGTACAATAAAAAATAATTGACGAGGTGTTTTCGAAAAAGTATGTTCGATCCGAGGGGAGGTATTTCATGCAGAGACGAATTTGTCCGATTTGCGACCATCCGATCAAGTATGGTCATTATTGTTCTTTTTGTAAACAGTGGATCCGGAATCCTAACTATGTCAATGCAACTTATTATCTGAATGAGCGCCACCCGGCGCATGAGACGGACTGTGAGTACCACAATGCGGGATCTGCCTCGTGGGAAACGAGTGCAAGGGCAGGCACAGATGCCATCCGCACGCTTGCGGACCGGGCGAAGGTATATTCCCAGACGCAGAAAGCAGCAGGCGCAGGCAGACAGGCATCCGTCCGGACACAGAACCAGAACAGTATGTCGTATCAGACAACGCAGAGACGAAGCGCGGTGCAGCAAGGAAAAAATCAGAAAAAGAAGGGGAAAATGAGCCTTGTGCTGGTGATTTTGCTGATTTTGTTTGCTTTGTCTGGAATTAATTATCTGTATCGTATGTTTATGTATTTTATTTGGTTGCTATAGATTTTGCCTATGGCAAGATATAGAAAATCAATCCAGAAGATAGCTGCCGGAAGTCTGGCGTTCATTGGGGAAATATGGTATACTGAGCAAAAATCATATAGAATACATAGGCAATAGAGGTCCGGGGCAGAACCGGACGAAATGATGAGAACAGGAGATAAATACGATGAAGATTAAGGATATTTTAGCCAAAGGACAGCCGACGCTTTCGTTTGAAGTGTTCCCGCCGAAGGAGGAGAGCAACTTCGCTTCCGTTGAGAAAGCGGCGCTTGAGATTGCAAAGTTAAATCCGTCATTTATGAGCGTGACCTACGGAGCAGGCGGCGGCACAAGCCAGTATACGGTCCAGATCGCATCGGATATCCAGAGCACCTGCCAGGTGCCGGCGCTGTCACATCTGACCTGCGTCTCCTCGACCCGTGAGAAGGTGCACAGTGTCCTGCGCGAGATTCAGGCACACGGAATTGAGAATGTCCTGGCACTTCGCGGCGATATTCCGAAAGACGGCAAGGTAGAAAAAGATTATCAGTATGCATCCCAGCTGATCCGCGAGATCCGTGAGACCTGCCCGGATCTGTGCATCGGCGCAGCCTGTTATCCGGAGGGACATGTGGAATCGGTCAACAAGACGGTGGATATCGGGCATCTGAAAGAAAAAGTGGAAGCGGGCTGTGATTTTGTGACGACCCAGATGTTCTTTGACAATAATATCCTTTATAATTACCTGTACCGTATCCGAGAAAAAGGAATCACGGTTCCGGTTGTCGCAGGCATCATGCCGGTGACAAACATAAGTCAGATCAAGCGCATCTGCAGCATGTCCGGCACCTACCTTCCGGCACGCTTCAAGGCGATCGTAGATCGTTTTGGTGATAACCCGGCAGCGATGAAGCAGGCAGGTATCGCCTATGCAACTGAGCAGATCATCGATCTGATTGCGAACCATGTAAATGGAATCCATGTATATTCGATGAATAAACCGGATGTAGCGGCGCAGATTAAGAACAACCTGTCGGAGATTCTGTAATGGCGGAAGTCAATCGAAGAGAAATATATCGGTATTTAGGAATTAAAGGGCAGCAGGAGCCGGATCTGCAGACGAAAGATCTGGTGGAGGACTGTCTGGGAGAATTAGAGCGATCCGTCAACTGCCGGAGCTTTTACAGACGATATCCGCTGACGCTGCTGCCAGATTCAGAACTTGATTTTACGTGTTTTAAAGTAAAAAGCCGGGCGCTCAGCCGCAATTTAAAGGACTGCCAGGAGATCATCCTTTTTGCGGCGACGCTGGGTGCTGGTGTGGATCTGCTTCTGCGCCGATACAGCCGTCTTTCGATGAGCCGGGCGGTTGTCCTGCAGGCGTGCGCGGCGGCACGGATTGAGAGTTACTGCAATGAAATCAATGACAAATTAAAAGCGGAGGCAGCAGAAGAAGGACTCTATCTGCGTCCCCGCTTTTCGCCAGGTTATGGAGATCTGCCGCTTTCGTGCCAGCCGGATTTCTGCCGGGTACTGGAAGCGGAAAAGACGGTGGGGATTACATTGACGGAAAGTTTTTTGATGATGCCGTCCAAGTCGGTGACGGCGGTCATCGGAGTATCGAAGATAGCGGCGGGCTGTGTGAAAGAGGGCTGTGAGGTCTGTTCAAACAAAAACTGCCTGTACCGGAGAGATAAATAAGTAAGAAACAAAAAACAGAGAGGAAGCTGACATGGGTATACGGGAAGATTGGAACGATAAAATACTGGTATTTGACGGAGGAATGGGAAGTCTTTTGCAGGGAGCCGGGCTGAAACCGGGCGAACTGCCGGAAACCTGGAATATCAAGCATCCGGAGGTTCTGGTAAAGATCCATGAGGATTATCTGAACGCGGGCGCAAATATTATTTTATCGAATACATTCGGCGCGAACCGCCTGAAATACAATGAGACAGCCGAGTTTAATCTGGATGAGATTGTGGATGCGGCGATGAAAAATGCCCGGACAGCGGTAGAACACTGCGGCCGTGGTTATGTAGCGCTGGATCTGGGACCGACCGGACGCCTTTTAAAGCCAATGGGCGATCTGGACTTTGAGGAGGCGGTCTCCATCTATACCGAGGTGGTAAAGGCAGGCGTGCGCGGCGGCGCGGATCTGATTCTGATCGAGACGATGAGCGACACGTATGAACTCAAGGCAGCGGTTCTGGCGGCAAAGGAAAATTCCGATCTTCCAATCTTTGCAACCACAATTTTCGATGGAAAAGGCAAACTTTTAACCGGCGGAACACCGAAGTCCGTTGTGGCACTTTTGGAAGGTCTGGGCGTGGATGCGCTCGGAATCAATTGTGGATTAGGTCCGGTTCAGATGAAGCCGATTGTGGAAGAACTGCTTCGGTATGCGTCGATCCCGGTGGTTGTCAATCCAAATGCGGGACTTCCGCGAAGCGAGGGAGGAAAGACCGTATATGATATTGATCCGCCAGAATTTGTCGAGGAAATGAAAGGAATGCTGGAGATGGGCGTTTCGGCAGTCGGGGGCTGCTGTGGTACGACCCCGGAGCACATCCGTCTGCTGGCAGAGATGTGTAAGGGCAGAACGAGAAAGCCGATCGAGCCGAAAAATGACACTCTCATCACTTCCTACGCGTCGGTAGTAGAGATGGGAACCGATCCAGTCATTATTGGCGAGCGCATCAATCCGACCGGAAAATCAAAGTTCAAACAGGCGCTGCGCGATCACAACCTGGAATATATCCTGCGCGAGGCGATCACCCAGCAGGAAAATGGCGCTGCGGTGCTTGACGTCAACGTGGGACTGCCGGAGATCGATGAAGTGGCGATGATGCGCGAGGTCGTACAGGAATTGCAGGCGGTGACCGAGCTTCCGCTGCAGATTGATACGACTGACACAGAGGCGATGGAACAGGCGCTGCGTATTTATAATGGAAAGGCACTGATTAACTCTGTCAATGGCAAACAGGAGGTCATGGACGCTGTATTTCCGCTGGTAAAACATTACGGCGGCACGGTGGTTGCGCTGACGATCGACGAGGAAGGCATTCCGGCGACGGCGGACGGACGTATGGCGATCGCGCGGAAAATCTGTGCGGAGGCGGAAAAGTATGGCATCCAGAAAAAAGACATCGTGATCGATGCGCTCTGTATGACGATCAGCTCCGAGCCGACCGGCGCGCTGGTGACACTGGAGACGGTGCGCCGTGTCCGTCAGGAACTTGGCTGCAATACGATTCTCGGCGTTTCAAACATTTCCTTCGGATTACCGCAGCGTGAGATTGTCAACTCCAATTTCTTTACGATGGCGATGCAGAGCGGTCTGACCGCGGCGATCATCAATCCGAATTCGGCGGCAATGATGCGTTCTTATTATAGTTACCGGGCTCTGGCAGCACTGGATGAACACTGCGGCGATTATATTGAGCAGGCAGCGCGGCTGGCGATCCCAAAGGCAGGTGCGGGCGGAGCTTCCGGCGTAGGTGCAGCAGGCAGCGCAGGTTCGGGTGCCCCGGCGGCAGGTGCAGCTGGAGCTTCCGGCAGTGCGGACACTGGCAGCCAGGCATCCGGTCCGGAGCATCAGCTTACGGTCAGTGTGGAGAGAGGTTTAAAAGAGCAGGCGGCATCGGCAGCCGGGGAACTCTTAAAGACCATGGATTCCTTGACCGTCATCAATTCCTGCATGATCCCGGCACTCGATAAGGTCGGAAAGGGTTTTGAGGCAGGCACTGTCTTTCTGCCGCAGCTTCTGATGAGTGCGGAGGCAGCAAAATCGGCGTTTGAGGTCATCAAAAACCAGATGGAGTCCTCCGGGGAAGCAGGAGAGAAGAAGGACAAGATCGTGCTGGCGACCGTCAAGGGTGATATTCATGACATTGGAAAAAATATCGTAAAAGTATTATTGGAGAATTACAGCTATGATGTGCTGGATTTAGGTAAGGACGTAGCTCCGGAGGCGATCGTGGAAGAGACGATCAAGAACCATGTAAGACTGGTCGGTCTGTCCGCCCTGATGACGACCACCGTGCCGAGCATGGAGGAGACGATCAAGCAGCTCCGCAAGGAAGCACCGTGGGCGAAAGTCATGGTCGGCGGCGCGGTTCTGACCCAGGAATACGCGGATATGATCGGAGCAGATGCGTATTGCCGCGATGCGATGGCGTCTGTTAATTATGCGCAGCAGGTGCTGGTCTAACGCTTGACAGTCTGCCTTACTTAGACTAAAATTAGGGTAATTAAAACTAAGAATTGACGAGGGAGGGACAGCTATGGTATCGAAGAAAGTGAAAGTGGTTAATCCATCGGGACTTCACCTGCGGCCGGCTGGCGTGCTTTCGCAGACCGCGATGAAATTTAAGAGCCGGACTCTGATTGAGTGCGGGGAGAAACATATTGTGGCAAAGAGCGTGCTGAACGTGATGGCAGCGGGTATCAAGTGCGGCACCGAGATCACGGTTGCCTGCGACGGACCGGATGAGGAAGAAGCGCTGAAGACGATTACCGAGGCGATCGAGAGCGGACTCGGAGAAGAACTGGAACAGTAAGGTATCAGCCATTGCCTGCACAGTGTGCGGACGGTGACACACATATCAGAACCAGAGGGGGATATTGCAGAACGGCAGAAATTGCAGTTGTGCAGGTATCCCTTTTTAGATGGAAAAGAGGGGTTTTTATGGAACTGAAAATTTACGAACACAAAGCGCAGTATTATGAAACCGACCAGATGGGAATCATTCACCATGCAAATTACCTACACTGGTTTGAGGAAGCGCGGATCGACATGATGGAGCAGATGGGAATGGGATATGACATCATGGAAAAACAGGGGATCATAAGCCCGGTGCTGTCGGTTCACTGCGATTATAAGAGCATGGCGCGGTTTGGCGAGACGGTGCAGGTGCTGGTTCAGATGAAGGAATACAACGGCATCCGCATGACGCTGGAATACACGGTTTTTGACAAGGAAACGGGCGCAATCCGCTGCGTGGGCGAGAGCCGCCATTGTTTCCTGACCCGCGACGGAAAGCCGGTTTCCCTGAAACGCAACTATATCGAGATGGATCGTGCGTTTAGGGAATACAGCGAACAGAGCCAAAAAGAAGAGTAAATGCTGGTCGGTTCGAAAATGGACTGCCAGAGGCGTGCTTGTGCGGAAATTGCCAGAAGCGCTTATAAAGTGCTTGAAAAGCGGGAAAATTATGGTATGATGTAAAAGATAAAAAAGAAACGCAGAGTAGGAATACAGGCGTTAAGTGCTGGTTGAACAGGGAGTTGTCAGCCGGACGAAGAGACCCTCCGGGGTTTCGCGGTCAGTATTCCGCATCCCGCTGCATCGTTGATACAATCTATCTCCTGATGTGGTTCGAGAGATCTGCAGAAAAGGAGGTATTTTTTTATGAAAAAATTTGCAGTATGTTATCAGGCATCCTTTCAGGAACTGAAACACGTGAAAACACTCACGACTGCCGCCATGCTGATGGCTGTCTCCGTTGTTCTGGGATACTTCACGATTGAGGCTGGTCCGTATTTGAAAATCGGATTCGGCGGTGTGGTCAACCAGTTTGTCTACTACCTCTTCGGTCCGGTGGCTGGAGCGGTCTATGGCGGAGTCTTGGACCTGGTCAAATATGTCGTAAAGCCGACAGGGGCATTTTTTCCGGGATTTACGCTGAATGCGATGCTGGGCGGCGTGCTATATGGCACAATTCTGTATCGGAAACCGCTTACCTTCCGCCGGGCGCTCTGGGCGGATCTGGTGGTGGCGCTGATCTGCAACATATTTTTGAACACACTCTGGCTTAGCATGATGTCTGGAAAAGCAATGATGGTGCTTCTGCCGATGCGTGTGCTTAAGAATCTCATCAAGTGGCCGGTGGATGCAGCACTCTTTTATCTGATTGCAAAACGGATGGAGAGTCTTGGACTTGTGCGGATGATCCGTAAATTCCAGGCGGAGTGATGCTGGAGGATTCGTTTTGAGCAAAAGGAAACATACATGGACAGCGAAAGTCTGCAGGCACGGTGGCTGCATGCCATGAAAGGAACCGTTTATGAAAAAATGCATCATGCATGATGGAGGAAAACAGATGAGAGAAAAAGCAGTTTCGCGGAGCCGGGAACATTCGAAGGATGTGGCGCTTTGCGGTCTGTTTGCGGCGCTGGTCGCCGTGGGGGCATTTATCAAGGTTGTCATTCCGACCGGCGCAGATACCATGAACTTCACCTTGCAGTGGTTTTTCGTGATGCTGGCAGCATTTCTGCTGGGCTCCAGACGGGCATTTACCAGTGTGGGTGTCTATTTGCTGATTGGACTTGCGGGCGTCCCGATCTTTGCACGCGGCGGCGGTCCGGCGTATCTGCTGCGCCCGACCTTTGGTTTTCTGCTGGGATTTCTCCTTGCGGCGTGGGTCATGGGAAAGGTCTGTGAATGTTTGAATTCCTGGAAAATGGGAGCGCTGATGACGGCGGCGACGGCTGGATATGTGGTATATTATGGAATGGGAATGGTTTATTTCTATCTGATTACCCATCTCGTAACCCTGCAGCCGATCGGCTGGAAAGCGATTGTGCTGGTTTACTGCCTGCCGGAGATGCCGGCGGATTATATTCTCTGCATTCTGGCGGCGATCATGGCAAGACGGCTGCGCCCGATGGTACAGGCGTATCTGTAGAGAAAAATGAATAGGATATAAAAAAGACAGACAGTCTGAATGCAGTGTAGCAAACGGGCTGTCTGTTTTTGTCTCATAGAAAACGTTACTGTTCACGCATACGTGTACAGTAACGGCACATTCTTTTGTAACGCTGCCAGTTGTGTTTGCCCCCTATCATTTTTGCAGAAAATATGGTAAAATGTACGGAGATTACGACAGGGGAGGATTTGGGCGTTACAGGTTTTTGGTCTTGGAAAACGTCTGAAGAGGATGCAAAAACGAAAACCAGCGAACGATCAGAATCCAACCTGATAAAAAGGAGAAGTATGTATGAGTGAGAATTGCAGTCATAATTGTTCAAGCTGCGGCGAAACGTGTGCCAGCCGGACGATGGAGAGTTTCCGGGTGCCGTTAAATCCACAGAGTTCAGTTAAAAAAGTAATTGGTGTAGTCAGCGGCAAGGGCGGCGTCGGAAAATCCCTGGTGACATCCCTGATGGCATGTAAGATGCGTGCGAGAAACAACCGCGTTGGCATTCTTGATGCAGATATTACAGGACCGTCGATCCCGAAGGCATTTGGCATTCACGGCATGGTAGGTGTGACAGCGGATCAGCTGATGCTGCCGCGCACGACCTCGACGGGGATAGAGATTCTTTCTTCGAACCTGATTCTGGAGCATGAGACGGATCCGGTAATTTGGCGTGGACCGGTTGTGGGCGGCGTGATTAAGCAGTTCTGGAGCGAGGCACTCTGGAAGGACATTGATTATATGTTTGTCGATATGCCTCCGGGAACCGGCGATGTGCCGCTGACTGTATTTCAGTCCCTGCCGCTGGCAGGTATTATCATTGTGACTTCCCCGCAGGAGCTGGTTTCGATGATCGTGGCAAAAGCGGTCAACATGGCGAAGAAGATGGATATTCCGATTCTGGGACTGGTTGAAAACATGAGTTATCTGGAATGTCCGGACTGCGGAAAGAAGATTTCTGTGTTCGGTGAAAGCCATATCGAGGAGACGGCAGACGAGTATGAGATTCCGGTGCTTGCGAAGATTCCGATCGATCCGTCGATTGCGTCCAAGGTGGACGAGGGGCTGGTTGAGTATGTGGAATCCCCATGGCTGGATGCGGCGGCTGACGCAGTGGAGAAGGCATAAAAGAATATAGATATATAGAAGAGGTGGAAGAATACAAATGAATATTGCTCAGAATCCCAACAGCGAGCTGAGCCATTTCGCGGTCAATACGCCTCAGGTGTTTGAGATTCCTGAGACATTCCGGGAGACGGCAAGGCAGTTTCAGGAAGCGATGATGCAGTACAGCTGCGCGATTCGAGAGTTTAAGACGAAGCTGGAAGTGCTCAACGATGAGCTTTCCATGCGGAATGCAAGAAACCCGATCGAGATGATCAAGGCGAGAGTGAAGAAGCCGAAGAGTATTGTAGAAAAACTGCAGCGGCGCGGACTTCCGCTTTCGATCGAATCGATGGAGTCCAACCTGGATGATATAGCGGGTGTCCGTGTGATATGTTCGTTTGTGGACGATATTTACGAGATCAGCCGGATGCTGGAACGCCAGGATGATGTGACCATCATTGCGATCAAGGATTATATCAAGGCGCCGAAGGAAAACGGCTACCGCAGCTACCACATGATCGTGGAAGTACCGGTATTCTTTTCAAGCAGTAAGAAAAATATCCGTGTGGAAGTCCAGATCCGCACGATCGCCATGGATTTCTGGGCGAGTCTGGATCACCAGCTCAAGTATAAAAAGCAGCTGGATGCCCAGGAAGCCGCAGAGATCGGTGCGGAGCTGAAAAAGTGCGCGGATGTCATCGCGGAGACAGATTGCAAGATGTTAAGCATCCGTCAGAAGATTGAGGAAAAACATCCGACGCAGGAAGAATAGTCGTGATGTAAACGAATAGCTCATGTATCGGGGTGCTTTTGGCGGCTGAAGCGCCTGCCATATCTTTAATACATAAAATAGGACAGGGTTTCGGTAATTCGGAACCCTGCTTTTTTATAGATCGAGAGTGCCGGATAATTGTCACTGCTGACGTGAAGAACAATTCGGGTGCAGCCGCGCGCGATCAGATCGTTTAAGACCAGACAGAAAGCAGCTTCACCGATTCCTAGTCCGCGGCAGAGGTCATGGACCCGGAAACCGTAGAAACAGGCATGAAATGTGCCGGGAACGTCCGGGATGGGCTGCATACGCGCCATGCACACGGCAGCCGGAGAGCACATCGGATCCGGCGGAGTCTCTAAAAATTCATAGGTCAGAATTGTAACGGCCGGATCTGGATCATCGGCGCTGTGGAAGCAGTCCCAGCAACTGTCGGGATCAACACTTTCGTTGACGTCACCTTCCGGTGCAGAAGTGCAGGTAAAGGTAAGCGGGCGTTTTTCAACCATGGGAGAGTCAAAGCGTTCGGCCGCCGGGTCAAAGTCCCATTTCATCTGATATTCCTGATCAACGCGGTCAGCGTGAATGGCTTTCATCGTGGCAGCCGTATCAGCAGATTCCGGGTCAACCGGAAATAGAATATCGTGCTCACCGGAGATGTCGCAGGCTTTTTCTAAGAGTGCGGCAAAATATCCGCGTCGGCGCAGGGAAGGGCGGGTGAAGGCGATGCATTCGACGGGTTCCTCGTCCGAAGAGCCATCCGGTGGAAGGATCATTCCCATGATGGCTGCAAGTGTCTCTGATTCATCCAGAAGAAGCAGGAAACAATTTCCGTCTTCAAATGGAAAAGAAATGTGGATCGGCTGCGTCTTCTGGCATTCATTCAACAGTGCCAGGATCTGTTCTGCCTGTCTGGCAGAGAGAGAGTTTGTCTGAATTAAATTCATAACTTCTAATCCTTTCTTTCTTGCAATACAAAGTGTACCAGCTACAAAAGCAGCTGAGAAGATAAGTCTTTCATAAAGATAAACGTATTTGCGGATAAAAACTTCACGTTTTTTGGATCGAAAATGTCTGGATTTTACGAATCGGAAAAGCTTACCTGTATCGTATAAAAAAGACGCAAAAAATTCAAGGAAATTGACAGAATTTATGCTAATTTTCATATTGTCCTATAAATTTGGGAGTGATAGAATAGAGGCATTAAATACGAAAGGTGAAGACATCATGAAGTACTTGAAAGAAGTGACAATTATTTTTGGCATCACAATGCTGGGAGAGTTTTTGAACTATCTGCTTCCGTTTCCGGTTCCGTCCGGCGTATACGGATTGTTCATTCTTCTGCTTCTGCTTTGCACAGGTGCATTACATACAGAAGATGTGGCGGAAGTGGGAGATTTCTTCCTGGATACGATGCCGATTATGTTTATACCGGCAGGTGTAGGTCTGCTTGACAGCGTGCAGGAGGCGGAGTCCATCCTGGTGCCGCTGACAGTGATTACCGTGATTTCGACGGTATTTGTTATGGTTGCGACCGGGTGCGTGGCGCAGAGCATCATCCGCAGAAAGAATAAAGGAGGTGCGAAAGCATGAATGGACTGATTCATTCTTCTCTTTATTTTGGAATGCTGGTCAGCGTTGGCGCGTATATGTTGGGCGTCTGGCTGAAAAAGAAGACCGGCTGGGCGATTTTAAATCCGCTGCTGGTTGCAATTATAGTTGTGATTGCATTTTTATCTGTTTTTCATATAGAATATAAGGAGTATAACCGCGGTGCGGTGTATCTGGGCTATTTCTTGACACCGGCAACGGTCTGTCTGGCGATTCCGCTGTATAAGCAGCTGGAGCTTTTGCGCCAGCACCTGATTGCGGTTGCTTCTGCAATTGTGGCAGGGGTAGCGGGAAGTGTCGGCAGTATCTATGTGATGTGCCGTTTCTTTCAACTGGAGCATACGCACTATGTGACATTGCTTCCGAAGTCCATTACGACGGCGATTGGCATGGGCGTCAGCGAGGAAGCGGGAGGTATCGTGACGCTGACGGTTATCAGCATTATAATTACAGGAATTTTGGGAAATATTATAGCCGACTGGCTGTTTCAGATATTTAAAATTGAAGAGCCAATCGCGAAGGGTCTGGCACTTGGAACAGCAGCTCATGCGATTGGAACGGCAAAGGCGCTGGAATTAGGCGAGATCGAGGGTGCGATGAGCAGCTTGTCAATTGCGGTCGCCGGTCTTTTGACCGTAGTGGTAGTACCACTGATGTCGGGACTGATTTAAAGGTGGTGCTGAAACGGTCAGAATTTGTATAGAAATTGGAATGCACGTAGAGAGGCAGAGAAAAAGATACTGCGGGTCATGCGCATGATAACGGCAGCAAAAAGATAGGAGGGGAGCAGGTATGATGAATTTGTATGAGGCGATAGGATGTCGCCATTCAGTTCGAAAATACACCGATCGGGAGGTCACGGAGAAGCTGCGTGGGCAGATCCTGTCCTATTTTGATAAGACCTCCCGGTTAAATGACCGGATCCGGGTTGAGGCAGTGATATTCGACAATACAAAGAAAAAAGCCGATGTCCACGGACTCTGGAAGGTGGATGCTCCCTACTATCTGGCGATCTATTCGGACCAGGAGGAAGGCTGCGAGCGCAATGCCGGTTATCTGATGGAGCAGATGGTGCTCTATATGACGGCAAAAGGGCTTGGAACCTGCTATTTGGGCAGCGTGCAGCCGGCGCAGAAGGTGCGCGGCGGCAAACGCTGCCTGATGATGGTCGCATTCGGCTACCCGGAGGGCAAGCTCTACCGTGAAAGCCCGCTGGCAAAGCGCCTCCCGCTCAATGAACTCTGTATTTTCAAGGAAGAAGCCGGAGAGCAGATGAAGACGATTCTCCGTGCGGCGCGTCTCGCACCGTCCGCGATGAACACCCAGCCGTGGCGCTTCATCGTCTATTCCGACCGAATCTATGTGTTCGCCCTAAAAACCCGCTTTCCGGGCAAGAGCTTCCATGCGATGCGCGAATTCAGCATCGGCATCATGCTCTCCCACATTATGCTCGCCGCCGAAGAACTCTGGATGGAACTTCAGACGGAGACGGAGGAACATTTTGCGGCTAAAAGTTACAAAAATGGAGATTATGTGGCGACGTTGACGCTGCATTAGATGCATTGATTCATTGTATTAAATGTTGAAATAGTTTATATTTGAGCAAGAAAAACTAATTTTGCAATTTTAAAACCAATTATTCAAAGAAACGATACACTCAAGAAAGAAGCGCGCCAGCCGTCCGATGCCGTGACAGCTGGCGCGCTTCTTTCGGGGCAATCAAAAGGGCATAAGCAAAAACCCTTTTTTCCTTGCTCCGTGCCCTTGAAAGCGCCCTCCACTTATGATAAAATAAGTTGATTATTTATGAGAGATACTCTGGAGGAGAACGTGATGGTTAGTAAATTGATTGAGAAGATTCAGAAGACAAAGGCACCGATCTGTGTAGGACTGGATCCGATGCTTGGATATATTCCGGAGCACGTGAAGGAAAAAGCATTTGCGGAGTTCGGAGAGACCCTGGAAGGAGCGGCAGAGGCGATCTGGCAGTTTAACTGTGCGATCGTGGATGCGACGGCTGATCTGATTCCGGCGGTCAAACCGCAGATTGCGATGTATGAGCAGTTTGGCATCGAAGGCCTGAAAGCGTATGACCGGACTGTCAAATACTGCCAGCAGAAGGGCTTAATTGTCATCGGAGACATCAAGCGCGGCGACATCGGTTCCACATCGGCTGCCTACGCAACCGGTCATCTCGGCAGCGTGAAGGTTGGAAATACGACCTGTTCCGCGTTCAATACCGAGTATGTGACGGTCAATCCGTATCTGGGAACCGACGGCGTGAAACCATTTGTGGACGAGTGCAACGCATCCGACCGCGGTATCTTTGTACTGGTAAAGACTTCTAACCCATCCAGTGGCGAGTTCCAGGATCGTCTGGTGGACGGCCGCCCGCTTTATGAGCTGGTAGCGGAGAAGGTCGTTGAGTGGGGGGAGGCTTCCATGGATGGCGACTACAGTAATGTAGGCGCAGTTGTGGGCGCAACTTACCCGGAGATGAGCAAGATTCTGCGTAAGCTGATGCCGAAGACTTACTTTCTGGTTCCGGGTTATGGCGCACAGGGCGGTACGGCAGAAGACTTAAAATACTGCTTCAACGAGGATGGACTGGGCGCGATCGTCAATTCTTCCCGCGGTATCATCGCAGCATACAAGAAAGACGCATACGCCAAATTCGGTCCGGAGCATTTTGCGGACGCATCGAGACAGGCTGTCATTGATATGATTGCGGACATTGGACGCGTACTGTAAGGAGGAGCTCATGGCACAGAAGAAAGAGACAGCAGTTGTATATAGTCAGGAAGAACTGGCACCTGGCATTTTCAGTATGTGGATCGTGACGGACATAGCGGACGAGGCAAGACCGGGGCAGTTTATCTCGGTCTACAGCCAGGACGGTTCCAGACTTCTTCCGCGCCCGATCAGTATCTGCGAGGCAGATCCGGATGAAGGACGCCTGCGGATCGTATACCGGATTGCCGGTAAAGGAACGGATGAATTTTCCAAATATGTTTCCGGAGACCCGATCGACATCATGGGACCTCTGGGAAATGGTTTCCCGCAGGAGGGCGAAAATGTATTTCTGATCGGCGGCGGTATCGGTGTTCCGCCGATGCTTGAGATGGCGAAACAGTTAAACTGCGAAAAACAGATCATTTTAGGATACCGGGATGAAAATCTCTTCCTCCGGGATGAATTTGAGGCATATGGAGAAGTCTTTGTGGCAACCGAGGACGGAAGCGTCGGCACGAAGGGCAATGTCCTGGACGCGATCCGGGAGCAGAACCTGACGGCGGATGTGATCTACGCCTGCGGACCGACCCCGATGCTGCGCGCCATCAAGGAGTATGCGGCAGAAAAGGGAATCAAGTGCTATATTTCCCTGGAGGAGAAGATGGCATGTGGAATCGGCGCCTGTCTGGCATGTGTCTGCCAGTCGAAGGATGTAGACCACCACAGCAATGTACACAACAAGCGGATCTGCAAGGATGGTCCCGTATTTTTAGCCGAGGAGGTAGAATTATGAGACAGATGGCAGTCAATCTTGCGGGTGTAGAGCTTAAAAACCCGGTCATGACGGCATCCGGAACCTTTGGTTCAGGGGCAGAGTACGGCGAGATGGTCGATCTGAACAAGCTCGGCGCGGTTGTGACCAAGGGTGTGGCAAATGTGCCGTGGCCAGGCAATCCGACCCCGCGTATTGCGGAGGTGTACGGCGGCATGATCAACGCGATCGGCTTACAGAATCCGGGGTATGATTTATTTGCATCGAGGGATATCCCGTTTTTACGTCAGTATGATACGAAGATTATCGTCAATGTATGTGGAAAAACGACGGAAGATTACGTCGATGTAGTGGAAAAACTGGCGAGCCAGCCGGTCGATATGCTGGAGATCAACATTTCCTGCCCGAACGTCAAGGAGGGCGGCATCGCATTTGGACAGGATCCGAAAGCAGTGGAGGCGATCACCCGCGAGGTAAAACGCCATGCGAAACAGCCGATTATCATGAAGCTCAGTCCGAATGTTACCGACATCACGGAGATGGCGAAGGCAGCCGAGGCAGGCGGTGCGGATGTGCTGTCCCTGATCAACACACTGACTGGCATGAAGATCGATATCAACCGGAGAACTTTTGCGGTAGCCAACCGTACCGGCGGTCTGTCCGGCCCGGCAGTGAAACCAGTGGCAGTCCGCATGGTTTACCAGGTGGCGCAGGCGGTCAAGCTTCCGATCATCGGCATGGGCGGTATCATGAATGCGGACGATGCGATCGAATTTATTCTGGCAGGCGCAAGCGCGGTGGCAGTCGGTACGGCGAATTTCCATAATCCGTATGCGACGGAGGAGATCGTGAAGGGCATCGACGCCTATATGGCAAAATATGGCATTGAAGATATACATGAACTGATTGGTGCGGTTCGGTAAGATAGGAGAGTATGATGGAACAGTATAAGCAGGAATTTATCAATTTCATGGTAGAGAGCGAAGTGCTCAAGTTTGGCGAATTTACCTTAAAGAGCGGACGTAAATCTCCGTTCTTCATGAACGCGGGTGCATATGTAACCGGTACGCAGCTGCGCCGTCTGGGCGAGTATTACGCAAAGGCGATTCATGACAACTATGGTCTGGATTTCGATGTCCTGTTTGGACCGGCTTACAAGGGAATCCCGCTGGCAGTTGCCACCTCGATGGCGATCAGTGAGCTGTACGGCAAAGAAGTACGTTACTGCTCCAACCGGAAAGAGGTCAAGGATCACGGCGATACCGGCATCCTTCTGGGAAGCAAGTTAAAGGACGGCGACCGCGTCGTTATCATCGAGGATGTAACCACTTCCGGTAAATCCATCGAGGAGACCTTCCCGATCCTCAAATCCCAGGCAGATGTGGAGATCAAAGGCCTGATGGTATCTTTAAACCGTATGGAGCGCGGCAAGGGAGAAAAGTGTGCGCTGGATGAGATCAAGGAACTGTACGGCTTCCCAACCGCAGCGATCGTATCGATGTCAGATGTCGTAGAGTGCCTGTACAACAAGGAGTGCCAGGGCAAGGTCGTGATCGATGATACACTGAAAGCAGCGATCGACGCATACTATGAGCAGTACGGTGCAAAATAGAGATTTGGTTCACGGAGCGGCATGCTTGAAATGGGAAATGCCATGCGACGGAGTGTAAGAAGGAGCGGATCGATATGGAAAAGATCTACAAAACGATGCAGGGAACCGGTGTGATTAATATCGTGATTGGAAGCGTGATCATCACGGTAGGGCTGGCAGCCGGTGTGATGGCGATCGTCAGCGGTGCGTTTTTACTGAAACGCAAATCAGATATTACATTCTAAAAATTGGATTTGAAACAGGGCAGATATGCCCAGTCGAAAGAGAAAAACCGTATGACCGGGGACGGTGTACGGTTTTTCTCATTTCTGGCAGTTTATGTGGGGAATTATGTGGAAACGGACAAAAACGCATCAGAAGGTGTGCTGGATATTCTTTGTCGCATACCTGGTGCTTCTTATATATTTTATGTTTTTTTCGGACGGATTCGGGCGCGCGCCGCATGTGGAGTATGCCTATAATCTCGTTTTATTTAAGGAAATCAAACGGTTTTATATTTATCGTGATATAGTGGGGACGGAAGCGTTCCTGTTAAATACGGCTGGAAACGTGGTGTGCTTCATGCCGTTTGGATTTTTCCTGCCGATCATCAGTCCGAGATTTGGAAAATGGTACCTGATGTTGATTCTGAGCTTCCTTCTGACTTTGAGCATCGAGACGATTCAGCTCGTATTCAAGGTGGGAAGTTTTGATGTGGATGATATGTTTTTAAATACGTTAGGTGGAATTGCTGGCTACCTCTGCCAGTGGATTACACGTGCAATTGGGAGGTGTCTGCATGGGACGTCAAACAGATAACCGGATTTCTTATATCCGCAAGCCGATGGCGGAACACGGCTATCTCTGCCTGGGACTGGCGGGAGTCGGTCTGCTGCTGTGCGTGGCAGGGATGGCATTCAGTGTCCGCAGTCAGGGCAATACGCCGGTCGGCGCGCTGTCGATGTGCTTTTCGAGCATATTATTTTCCGTGGCGTCGCTGATGTACGGATGGAAATCTTTTAAAGAAGAAGAAAAAAATTATATATTCGCGAAAATTGGTACGATTTTGTCGGGGCTTCTGGTCATCTGGTGGATTGTGACGATTTTGATTGGCATCCGGGGCTAAGAATGAATGGTTTTTATGCGTGGCTTGCCTGTAATGCCGGACCAATGGAACGCCGGTAAGAGCCTTTGCGGCGGGCGTGGTTTGAAAGTGAAATTTGGCGATGGCAGAAGGAGGGAAATATCTGAACATGAAATATTGGGAACTTTTGAAAGAAGAAAATGAGGCGGTTGCGGAGCGCCATGAGCTCGCGATGGAGCGCATCGGCCATATGAAAGAAGAAGCGACGGTTGGCGAGCCATACCGGGCATTTTTTGAGCGCACCGTCCAGTTTATCGAGCTGATAGAAGAAACCTTCCAGAAACAGATGGATGGGACGCTGGCGGCGATGAGCCAGAAAGAGGCAGCAGAATTTAACCGGACACTTTATGCGGATATACTTCCAGGGGCG
Source organism: Clostridium sp. TF11-13AC (assembly GCF_003481065.1). NCBI lineage: Bacteria > Bacillati > Bacillota > Clostridia > Eubacteriales > Clostridiaceae > Clostridium > Clostridium sp. TF11-13AC. The sequence goes on along the minus strand of NZ_QUKJ01000005.1, from coordinate 51,124 downwards.
TATGGGAAGAGCTTTGCGAACCCGGACTATGCGGCAAAAGAGCTGGGAGAGAACTATGGTCCGTGGCTGTCATTTCTCTATACGGAGATCCGCAGCGCGATCGTTTATGCCTATGAGAGCCGTCTGGTGGATGTGACGGTGTTGGAGGAACTGTTTATTGAGGTTTACAACCTGTTTGAGGGCGGTACTCCGGAGGTGGCGGAGCTTCGCGAGCCGCTCTACTATTTTGTCAGTGATTATTGCGACAGGATGCTTCCGTGGCGGGTGCGTGAGACGCTGGATCCGTCGCTGGATTTTGGAAAATCGATCATCATGGACAGTGATTTAAACGATCTGCGTTATCTGTACCGGTTTGGCGAATATATCTCGGAGACAGAGCTTGCGACGGCACGTTTTATGAATGAGCTGCCGGAGGAGACGGTACGCCGGATGGCAGATACCTACACAGAAGGCTACCGCAAGGGATTTGCGGCGACCGGACGCAGCTATGAGGGCAAGAAAACGGTGCAGATCCGTTACCACATCGGATTTGAGCGCATGATCCGGATGGCAGTGGAAAATTTCCGCGAACTCGGTCTGGAGCCGATCATTGCCCGCGCCTCCATCGGCACGGTGAACCGGATGGCGGCGCGCACGAACGGTTACTATGGCACACCGGCGAACCGCCAGTACGAGTATGATCACCGCTACGACAATGCGGTTTACCTGGACAAGGCCTTTCGTGAGCGGAAACTGTCTATTTTGAAGGTGGCATATGAGACATACAAGGATCTGGCGTCGGTATATGCCGGTCCGGCAGTTGTGGAAACCTTCGGCGAGGCCGGATTTGAGCCGGTCAATGCAGCAGCAGCCTTTTCTTTAAGTGAAAAACAGGAGAAACTGCTGTTATCCTACAGCAATGAGGCGATGCAGATTGTGGACGCGTATATTCCGGGAACGGAGACGAGCTTCACAATCATTGCATTCCCGCTTCCGGAGATCGGAGCGGAGTTTGAGGCGATTTTTAAGGAGACGATCCGCATCAATACGCTGGACTATGAGCTGTACCGCGACATCCAGCAGATCATGATCAACGAACTGGATCAGGCATCGCAAGTCCACATCAGCGGACGCGGCGGCAACCGCACCGATCTGACCGTACAGCTTCACACGCTTGCTGAGCCGACGAAACAGTCGAATTTCGAAAACTGCGTAGCGGATGTAAATATTCCGGTTGGAGAAGTCTTTACCTCCCCGCAGCTTGCTGGGACAAACGGGCTTCTGCATGTCGGCAGCGTCTATATCGGGGAATTTCAGTTCAAAGATCTGGAAATCCGGTTTGAAAATGGTATCGCTGTCTCCTATACCTGCAAAAACTTTGAGACGGAAGAGGAAAATAAGGCGTTAGTGAAACAGATGATCCTCAAAAACCATGAGACGCTGCCGATGGGCGAGTTTGCGATTGGCACCAACACAACTGCGTATGAGGTAGCGCTGCGCTACGGCATTCTCGACAAATTCCCGATTCTGATTGCCGAGAAGATGGGACCGCACTTTGCGGTAGGCGATACCTGCTACAGCTGGATGGAGGACTGCCCGGTCTTCAACCCGGATGGACGCGAGATGGTGGCGCGTGAGAATGAGATTTCAGCAAAACGCAAAGAAAACCCGCAGGAGGCATATTTTGGCTGCCATACAGACATTACAATCCCGTACTCCGAGCTGGATACGATCGAGGCGATTCATCCAGATGGAACGAGTGTAAAGATCATCGCGGGCGGACGGTTTGCGCTGCCGGGGACGGAGAAGCTGAATGAGCCGCTGGAAAAATAAAAAGAAAAAGTCATAGAAAACAGGTTTATTCTCATATAATCTCCTGAAAAGGGATTCCGGAGCAGCCGGATGGGAGATAGAATCAGAAAATGGATAGCCGTTCTGCTGGCAGGAAGTATACTGGCGATGATTCAGTTGGTTCCGGCCGGCGGGGCGGTTTTTGTTCGTGAAAACATAGAAAATAAAGAGATTCTGGGAGAGAAAGAGACTTCTCTACAACAGACCCTTCACGCCCGCGCCTGGGTTCTCATGGATGCGGACAGTGGGCGTATTCTGGCGGGGAAAGATGCGGATACCGCTTATCCGATGGCAAGCACGACGAAGATTCTGACCTGCATTCTCGCACTGGAACAGGGAAATCCAGATGACTGGGTCGAGGTATCAGAGAAAGCGGCCTCTATGCCGGATGTCCAGCTCAATATGCGGGCGGGGGAGCGGTACCGCCTATCGGATCTACTCTATTCCCTGATGCTGGAATCCCACAACGACAGCGCTGTGGCGGTGGCGGAGCACATCGGGGGAAGTGTGGAAGGATTTGCGGAGAAAATGAACCGGAAAGCGCGGGAGATAGGATGTAAGAATGTTTGTTTCGTGACACCGAACGGTCTGGACGTTGCGGATGAGGATGGAAACGAACACAGCGCTTCTGCGGCGGATATGGCGCGGATCATGCGCTACTGTGCGTTCCAGTCGCCGTGCCGCGAAACATTTCTGGAAATTACCCGTACGGCATCACGGACGATTCAGGATGAGTCGGGAAACCGTTCATTTTACCTGGCAAACCACAACGCGCTTTTAAGCCAGTGCGCGGAGGTGCTGTCGGGCAAGACAGGATTTACCGGGAAAGCCGGGTACTGTTATGTGGCGGCGTTAAAAAAAGAGGGAAAAGCATTTACGGTGGCGCTTCTCGGCTGCGGGTGGCCGCCGCACAAGACGTACAAATGGGCGGATATGCGGAAACTCGATCAGTATGCATTTGATACATATAACTGGTATGATATATTTGACCGGGAGAAAACATTTCCGGAGGTGGAGGTGAGGCGGGGCGTGAAAGGAACGACGGCGCTCACACTGAATCTGCCATCGGAAAAACAGATGTTTCTGATGCTTCTGCGCGCGGACGAGAAGCCAGACATCCGTTATGAGTACCCGACCGAGCTGGAAGCACCGGTTCATGAAGGACAGGAGGTCGGGCAGGCATCCTATTATATTAATGACGAGCAGGTGGCTGCTTATCCGATCTATGCGGCAGAAACAGTGGAGAAGATTGATTATGGGTGGTGTTTAAGACGGTGCATTTCGTATTTTGAAACAGAATTCAGATCAATATGGCAAATTCCTGCTGCCACCACGTTTTCTTACGGCACTTTCGGTTCCAAAAGTGCCTACCCGTGAACAGCAACGACTTGTTCACAATACTTTTACAAAAATCTGCTTTATTTTGCTGGTTAATTTTGTTATAACTATAGATAGTGTGAATTACTGAGAATCAAGGATCCGGACACGGAAACGTGGAAAGAGAAAGAGAGGCACGGAGGATGAAACAGACATCACTGAGCAGGGAACAGGGGCTTGCGCTCCTTCGCAAGTATAATAAAGAACCATTTCATATTTTACATGGACTGACCGTGGAGGGCGTCATGGAGTGGTATGCCGAGCAGCTGGGATACGGGGACGAAAAAGCATTCTGGGGCATGGCAGGACTGCTGCATGACATTGATTTTGAACTTTATCCGGAAGAACACTGCGAGCGGGCACCGGAGCTTCTGCGCGACGGAGGCGCAGAGGAAGATTTAGTCCATGCGGTTGTCAGCCACGGCTACGGCATACGGGTGGATGTGGCTCCGGAACATGAGATGGAAAAGGTGTTGTTTGCAGCCGATGAGCTGACAGGGCTTATCTGGGCGGCGGCGAAGATGCGCCCGTCCAAGAGCACCAAGGACATGGAGCTTTCAAGTCTTAAGAAGAAATTTAAGGACAAGAAATTTGCGGCTGGATGTTCCAGAGATGTGATCCGCCGCGGGGCTGATCAGCTTGGCTGGGAATTAGACAAACTGATGGAACAGACGATTCTCGCCATGCGCTCCTGTGAGGATCGGGTCAACAAAGAGATGGAGGAACTGGAGTTTTGAGAGAAAATAAACCAATGAAACTGTTGTCGGTAGCGATTCCGTGCTACAATTCGGCGGCATATATGCGTAACTGCATCGAATCCCTGCTGCCGGGCGGCGATGAGGTGGAGATCCTGATCGTGGATGACGGTTCCACAAAAGATAATACGGCGGAGATTGCGGATGAGTATGAGAAAAACTATCCGGGGATTTGCCGGGCGATTCATCAGGAAAACGGTGGTCACGGCGAGGCTGTCAATGCGGGACTGCGCAATGCGACGGGCGTCTATTATAAGGTCGTGGACAGCGATGACTGGGTCAACGAAGAGGCGTATATGGAGGTTCTGGATACGCTGCGCAAATTTGTCCATGACAATGTGACGCTGGATATGCTGATTACCAACTTCGTTTATGAGAAACAGGGCGCAAAACACAAAAAGGTCATGAACTACAACATGGCGCTCCCAAAACGCCAGCTCATCGACTGGAACGGTGCAAGAGGCTTCCGCCTGGGACAGTATATCCTGATGCATTCGGTCATTTACCGTGTGGAAATGCTTCGGAACTGCGGCTTGGAACTGCCAAAGCATACGTTCTACGTGGATAATATTTTTGTATATCAGCCGCTTCCACACGTAAAATCCATGTACTATCTGGATGTGAATTTCTACCGTTATTTCATCGGACGCGACGATCAGTCGGTCAATGAAAAAGTCATGATCAGCCGTATTGATCAGCAGATACTCGTCACGAAGCTGATGCTGGGATATTACGATGTGACCAAGATCAAGAATCCAAAGCTGCGCCACTACATGGTCCGCTATCTGGAGATCATGATGACAGTTACTTCAATTCTGGCGATCCGCTCGGAGACAGAGGAAAATCTGAAGAAGAAAAAAGAACTGTGGCAGTATCTGAAACAGCAGAATTTCACGCTGTATATGCGCCTGCGCTGGGGCTTCCTCGGACAGGGCGTAAACCTGCCGGGAAAAGGCGGACGGAAGGTGTCGATCGCCTGCTATAAGATTTCGCAGAAGTTTTATGGGTTTAACTAAAAATAGGGCGGATTAGAAAAGAAAATCAAATCTGTCAAAAAATGCAAATTAAAAATCCGATCGTCTGGAAAATGGAGTGTTTCCAGATGGTCGGATTTTCTGATTCTTTGTCAATCATTAGATATGATTCGATAAGGGATTACCACGTGATGAATGTTAGAGACCTAGTTTTCGTAATGGCTGCGGCAGGGGGGGATTTATCGCAGATAAAAAGCTGGCACCTGTCATACTTTGGCGCCAGCTTATGTTTACTTGTCTTGAGAAATCCTTTAGCGAATATATTCCGGTTCGTTCTCTGTCTCTTCCTGCGTGCTTCCCGCATATACTAACGGATAGATAGCTGCGCTTAAAAGAATCGCGCCTGCGACGTCCAAAACCGAGTGCTGCTTCAGCGAGACAGTTGCCATGCAGATAGCGGCCATCAGGATACCGGAAAGAATCCGGATTACTTTGTGCTTTTTCAGAGACTCACTCTTCATGACCGCGATGTGGGTTCCGATGGAATTGTACACGTGGATGCTTGGAAATACATTCGTGTTCGTGTCAGCCTGGTGGAGCATATAGACCAGACGGGAACAGAGGTTCTTGTCCGGGTCTACGGCGGTCCGCAGGTCAGTTCCATTCGGAAACAGGGTGCAGATTAAGAGTGACAGCGTCATGCCGGTAAATAAAAATGCACATAACCGGTAATATTCTTCCTTGTTCTTGAAGAACAGGTATGCAATCGCAGCGGTCACATAGGCGAACCACAGTAAATATGGGATGACGAAGTATTCATTAAACGGAATCATATCATCCAGCGATGAGTGCATGATATGGTAATTGGAGGTCACGGTTTTTTCCAGATGCATAAACCACGGAAGATAGATAAATCCGTATCCCAGAATCCATATATGCCCGTATTTCTTCAGGAGTTCCTTCAGAAAATGTTTCATATCAATCAACCTCGATTTTCTTTTTATCATAAATAAATTAACATTATTTTAACATCTCTCCAAGTTCGTCTGATTATAGCACACTCACCCGCCAACTTCAAGGCTAAATAGGGATTGTTATAAATATTAAGAAAAAGGTTATGGAATGTGAAATTTGTTAAACAAAAATTTTATGGATGGACAGGGACTTTGGATTTATATATTTTATGCGGCTGTATATATGTGTCAACCGTGAGGGTATATGCGCTATCGCCTTTCACATAGGAAGTTAGTTTTAGAGTGAATTTAGGCAAAATAAAAACAGCTTGCTCAACTGCAAGCTGCTTTATCAATAGCGAGAGGGGGATTCGAACCCTCGACACCGCGGGTATGAACCGCGTGCTCTAGCCAACTGAGCTATCTCGCCATATTAAATTTTAAAAAGTGGGACCTACAGGGCTCGAACCTGTGACCCTCTGCTTGTAAGGCAGATGCTCTCCCAGCTGAGCTAAGATCCCAGATAAAATAGCGAGAGGGGGATTCGAACCCTCGACACCGCGGGTATGAACCGCGTGCTCTAGCCAACTGAGCTATCTCGCCATATTAAATTTAGAAAAGTGGGACCTACAGGGCTCGAACCTGTGACCCTCTGCTTGTAAGGCAGATGCTCTCCCAGCTGAGCTAAGATCCCGCTGACACTCGCACAAATCACGACTGCTTTGCAAGTATAATATAAATTTTCAAGATTGTCAACACTTTTGAGAAAATAATTTATAGAAATTTTCTTATCATTTAAAAGGAAGTATGGTATACTTATCTCATGCAAAATTGTAATGGCGCTGTATCCTGTGACAGGTATTCTGGCAGGGTAAAAGATAAAATATAACGCCCCAGCAGGGGAGTTTCTGTATTTTCGGAAAGCAGGGGACGTTATGGCAAAATATGAGGATGGAGTAATGTATTATTTCATTATTAATCCCGCTTCACAGAGTGGCCGCGGCTATAAGATATGGAAGAAAATAGAACAGCGGCTTGTGCGGGACGGGGTTGAGTATCAGGCATATTTGACAGAATATGCGGGGCAGGCGACAGAGTATGCAAAGAAGCTGACGTCCCACTGCAAGGAGGCACGGGTGATTGTGGTCGTGGGCGGTGACGGGACGATGAATGAGGTCGTGGACGGAATCGTTTCCTGCGACATGGTGACGCTGGGCTATATTCCGGTGGGGACAGGCAGTGATCTGGCGCGCGGGCTCCGGCTTTCGAGAAGACCGATGCGCGGACTGCGCCGGATTTTTAAGGCGCGGCGGATCCGGCAGATCGATTATGGTGTGATTGCATACGGCGATGATGTGCTCCGACATCGGCGTTTTATCGTCAGCGCGGGGATCGGGCTGGATGCGGAAGTGTGCCAGCATATGCAGCGTTCGGCGATCAAAAATATCTGCAACCGGATTCATCTGCGGCGATTGTCGTACCGGATACTGGGATTTATACAGTATTTGAAGGCGAAACCGATCCGGGGGTATATTTTGCTCGATGGAACGCGCCGGGTGGAATTTAATTATATTTATTTTATCAGTGCACAGATTCAACCCTGCGAGGGCGGCGGATTCTGGTTTGCGCCGAAGGCGGACAGCAGCGACGGCAACCTGGAGGTCTGCATTGTCAGCCATGCCTCGAAGCGGCAGGTGCTTGGAACCCTGCTCCGGGCGTTGTTCCGGCGCTCCCACAACCGGGGGCTTCGGTGCTTCAGCTGCCGGGAGGTCCAGATCTACACGGAACGCCCGATGGCAGTTCACGTGGACGGCGAGGGCTGTCAGTACCAGAGCAATCTGGAAGTCCGCTGTATTGAGCGTAAATTAAAAATTGTTGGATAAGTGTATATTTTTCAAAAGTATAAAATAATTTATCAAATAAAGTAACTGCGGGCAGTCCGGACAGTTACAAAATGACCAAGAAAGGAACTGGAATACGATGAGAATAGGACAGGGATATGATGTGCATAAACTTGTTCCGGATCGGGAACTGATTTTAGGCGGCGTGACGATCCCGTATGAGAAGGGGCTGTTAGGACATTCGGATGCGGATGTGCTGGTGCATGCGGTGATGGATGCGCTCTTAGGGGCGGCGGCACTGGGCGACATCGGACAGCATTTTCCGGACACGGATCCGGAATATGAGGGTGCGTCGAGCATCGAGCTTCTGAAAAAGGTAGGGAAACTTCTGCAGGAACGCGGCTATGTGATTGAAAATATCGATGCCACGATCATTGCGCAGCGCCCGAAGCTGGCTGCATACCGCCCACAGATGGCAGAAAATATTGCAGATGCGCTGGGGCTTCCGGTCAGCCGCGTGAGTGTCAAGGCGACGACCGAGGAAGGGCTTGGTTTTACAGGCAGCGGCGAGGGCATTTCCTCACAGGCGATTACCCTGTTGACGGAAGTGGAGAATTACTGTTATGATAGTGAAATGATGACGCAGGCAGCGGCTTGCGGTGGATGCGGCGGCTGTGGCGGCTGTCAGGCAGCACCGGAAGCAGATTTAAAATAGAAGAGGAGTAATGAGGTTATGAAAATTTTCAACACATTGTCCCGCAGAAAAGAGGAGTTTGTGCCGATCGAACCGGGCAAGGTTAAGATGTATGTGTGCGGACCGACCGTTTACAATTTTATTCATATTGGAAATGCAAGACCGATGATCGTATTTGATACGGTCCGCCGGTATTTTGAGTACAAAGGATACGAAGTAAACTATGTATCTAACTTTACTGATGTGGATGACAAGATCATCAGGAAAGCCATCGAGGAGGGCGTGGATGCGGAGACGATCTCCAAGCGCTATATCGCAGAGTGCAAAAAAGATATGGAGATGATGAACGTCAAACCGGCGACGAAGAATCCGCAGGCGACTCAGGAGATCGGCGGTATGATCGAGATGATCAATACGCTGATCGAAAAAGGACATGCGTATGTGGCAGCTGACGGCACGGTTTATTTCCGCACCAAATCCTTTAAAGAGTACGGAAAACTGTCCCATAAAAATCTGGACGATCTGCAGTCCGGCTTCCGTGAGATCAAGGTAACCGGCGAGGAAGGCAAGGAAGATCCGACCGATTTCGTTCTCTGGAAACCGAAAAAAGAAGGAGAGCCGTTCTGGGAGTCTCCGTGGTGCCAGGGCCGTCCAGGCTGGCATATCGAGTGCTCCGAGATGTCCAAGAAATACCTTGGCGAGTCCATCGATATCCATGCAGGCGGAGAGGATCTGATCTTCCCGCACCATGAAAATGAGATCGCGCAGAGCGAGTGCGCGAACGGCAAGACTTTTGCCAACTACTGGATGCACAACGCATTCTTAAATATCGATAACCGCAAGATGTCCAAATCTCTTGGAAACTTCTTTACCGTGCGTGAGATCAGTGAGAAATACGATTTGCAGGTTCTGCGTCTCTTCATGCTGAGCGCCCAGTACCGCAGCCCGCTCAATTTCAGCGCGGATTTGATGGAAGCTTCGAAAAACAGCTTAGAGCGCATCCGCACTGCGGCAGAGCATCAGGCAGACTGCCTGAAAGCAGCGAAAGAGGGCGAGATGACGGCGGAGGAGAAGCAGAATCAGGCAGCAGTCGAGGAGTTGGTTCAGAAGTTCGAGACGGCGATGGACGATGATTTCAACACCGCAGATGCGATTTCAGCTATTTTTGAGATTGTACGCCTGAGCAACTCCACTATTTCGGAAGCATCGACGAAGGCATACGTTTCCTATGTCAAAGAGACGATGGACAAACTCTGCGATGTGCTCGGTATTATCACGGAGAAGAAGGAAGAGATTCTGGACAGCGAAGTAGAAGACTTGATCGCAAAACGCCAGCAGGCGAGAAAAGACAAGAATTTCGCACTGGCGGATGAGATCCGTGGACAGCTTCTCGATATGGGAATTATTCTGGAAGATACGAGAGAGGGCGTCAAATGGAAACGGGCTTAAATGCGTTTAAGGAAGCGCTGCATTTAAAACATGTTGAGGCGGGGGAGTATTCCCCGCTGGCGCTGGCGTATATCGGAGATGCGGTCTATGAGCTGGCGATCCGTACCCTTGTCATGAACCGCGGCAATATGCAGGTCAACAAGATGCACAAGAAGACGGCGAACCTGGTCAAGGCGGACGCACAGGCACGTTTTTATTTGCTACTGGAGGAAGAGCTGACGGATGCGGAGAAGACGGCATACCGACGCGGACGCAATGCGAAATCTTTTACGATGCCGAAGCACGCGACGATGAAGGATTACCGGATGGCGACCGGATTTGAGGCGCTGATGGGTTATCTCTATCTGACCGAGCAGTTTGACAGGATGGCAGAACTTCTGGGAAAAGGGCTGGAACAGATGGGAGAATTAATATCGTTATAAATCATGATGAGGAAGATAGATGGAACAGGAAAATAAGCAGGAAAATAGATTTGAAGAGACGATGATCGAAGGCAGAAACGCCGTTTTAGAGGCATTCCGTTCGGGCAAGACGGTGGATAAGCTGTTTGTGCTGGATGGCTGCCAGGATGGACCGGTCAAGACGATCACGAGAGAGGCAAAAAAGCAGAATACGATCATCCACTATGTGGCGAAGGAGAGACTCGACCAGCTTTCTGAGACCGGCAAGCATCAGGGCGTGATTGCACAGGCAGCGGCATACCGCTATGCAGAGGTGGAAGATATGCTAAAGCTGGCAGAAGAGAAAGGCGAGCCGCCGTTTCTCTTTATTCTGGATGGCATTGAGGATCCGCACAATCTGGGTGCGATCATCCGTACTGCCAATCTGGCAGGCGCACATGGCGTGATCATCCCGAAACGCCGCGCAGTGGGACTGACATCGACGGTTGCTAAGACCTCGGCGGGAGCGCTGAATTATACGCCGGTGGCGAAGGTAACCAATATTTCAGCCACGATCGAGGAGCTGAAAGAGAGAGGACTCTGGTTTGTTTGCGCCGATATGGGCGGAGAGAGCATGTACCGCCTCGACTTAAAAGGACCGATCGGTCTGGTGATTGGCAATGAGGGCGAAGGTGTCAGCCGTCTGGTGCGGGAAAAATGTGATTTCATCGCATCGATCCCGATGAAGGGAGATATCGACTCCCTGAACGCATCGGTGGCAGCTGGTGTGCTGGCATATGAGATTGTGCGTCAGAGAATGATGTAGGGTAAGTGAAAGGTATCGGGCAACCGATTCCGCTACTCCCCTCCCCGTTGGAATCATATAAAAATATGAAAAGATAGGAAATGAGAATCGGATGTCTGCGAATGAAAACGGAGGCATCCGATGAAAAAAACGGGAAATTTAAAAAAATAAAAAAAATTCAAAAAAACCGTTGACAAAACGATTGTATCATGATAAACTAATCGAGGCTTAGAGATGAGCCGAAAACAAAAAGATGCTGCTGTAGCACAGTCGGTAGTGCGTCGCATTGGTAGTGCGGAGGTCACGGGTCCGATTCCCGTCAGCAGCTCTGCTAGAAAAGAACGGAAGCCTTTGATTTACAAGGGTTTCCGTTTTTTTATTCTCTACTTGCAATTCATTCCAGTTGTGCTATAATGATAACAGTTTGGACGGGGACATAGCTCAGCTGGGAGAGCGTTGCGTTCGCAACGCAAAGGTCGCGGGTTCGAATCCCGTTGTCTCCATGATAGAGAAAGCCTTGAAAACACTGGTTTTTCCTTTGTTTTCAAGGCTTTTTTGTGTTTTTAAGATTTCAAGCGGAACAAAATATTCCGTTATAGGTACAAACTTTTCGGTACAAGGATCACACGAAAGATCACATGGACTTTCAGTATCGATGAATTTGCCGCACATTTTTTAAAAAAGAACTTTCGAAAAAATTCAAAAAAATAAAAAAAACTCTTCCATTTTGAACTACCCTATGTTATAATAAACTCACTTGTGAGTCAGAAAGACAAGCAAGCGGGCATGGCGGAATTGGCAGACGCGCCAGATTTAGGTTCTGGTACGAGAGTGTGCAGGTTCAAGTCCTGTTGCCCGCACTAGAAATTACGCAGAAGTGGCGGAATTGGCAGACGCGCACGGTTCAGGTCCGTGTGATGGCAACATCATGAGGGTTCAAGTCCCTTCTTCTGCATGATTAGCTGCAGAACCTGAGTGCAGCGTGGAACTCCCAGAGATGATTTCTCCGGGAGTTTTTCTTTTTCTATACAAGGAATCAAAAAGGGGCAGACGCGCAAGCGAAAGCCCCTTTTGTAATTCGAATTTGTAATATAAATCAAAAAATTAGAATTTCTGAAATTCTTCTACATTTATTACAAATACGGTTGCTCCGCCGACTTTCATGTTCATCGGAACGGTCATATTAACGGTCGGGCAGCAGTTTCCGGCCATGGTCGGCGGCGTGTATACAAGCTGCTCGCGGGCACCGGACATTTTTTTGATGATGGAGATGGCGTCCTCGACGCGTTCATCTTCGACACCGAGCATCAGGGTTGTACTTTTCTTTTTCAGAAAGCCGCCCATCGTGGAAAGCTTGGTGACAAAGAAGGAGTGCTGGTTTAATTCATATACTAAATCATCGGCGTCCTCACTGCCAATGATTGCGATAATCATTTTCATAAGCGGTACCTCCTGAAAAATTTTCTATTATTGTACCATTAATTTATGAAAATGGAAATAAAAAAATGAGAAATTTATGTTAAAATATAAATGATTATGATTGCTTGCAGGTGAGAATTTTTTGGACTGAAAATTCCATCTGCCGCAGGAATGGCGGCAGATTTGCGGGATGAGAGAAAGGCAGAAGTATGATTCGAAATATAGTATTTGATATGGGAATGGTTTTACTGGAGTATGATCCGGTCAAGGTGTGCTGGGAGTACACAGATAATCCGGAGGATGTGGAGTGGATGCGCCGCGAATTGTTTGATTCGAAGGAGTGGTCGCTTTTAGACGAGGGAACGCTGACGGATGCACAGGCGCTGGAGCGGGTGCAGAAACGCCTGCCAAATGAACATCTGCGCTGGCTGGCGAAGGAAAGTCTGGAACACTGGCATGAGTACAACATCTGGGCAAAGCCGGGGATGGGAGAGCTGGTGAAGGAACTGAAAGAAAAGGGCTGCGGCATCTACCTCTGCTCGAATTGTTCCGTGCGCCTGCGTGTGTTCGAGTATGAGATTCCGGGCATTGAATATTTTGATGGCACGCTTGTCTCAGCGGAGGAGAAGCTGGCGAAGCCGAATCCGGCGATCTATGAGAGATTGTTTGAAAAATTTCATCTCAAAGCGGAAGAATGCTTTTTCATCGATGACCGTCAGGATAACATCGATAGCGCGAAGGGCTGCGGCATGGATGGTTACTGTTTTGCGGACGGGAATGTGGAGAGGCTGCGGGCGTACATGGAGGAGATGGAAATATTATAGAAAAGCAGTGCAAGGTGGCCGATAAAAAGATTATTTTCCTAAAAAACACCGGGAGAGTCATAAGCTGATGAAAAGAAAGTGAAAAGGTTTTGGAATCAGGCACTTATGGTCTAAAAAAAATACAAAATCAGCAAGAAATTTGATTGATAATAATATCACAATATGAGATAATGAAGAAGAATGGGGAAAGATGCATTTTTAGTAAATTCCCCTGGAAGATGCATGTGAACAGGCAGTTTTTTGACCGGGAATCTCCGGTGAAAGGCTGCGTCTGTTTTATAACGGATAGTGAGGAGGTCATTATATGAGAGTATCGATTTGTATCGGAAGTGCCTGTCATCTGAAAGGATCCCGTGAGGTAATCCAGAAGCTGCAGAAGCTGGTTTCAGAGAATCATCTGGACAGTGAGGTAGATTTAAATGGAGATTTCTGCAGCGGCAACTGCCGTAAAGGTGTCTGTGTGACGATAGACGGAGAACTGTATTCCGTAAAACCGGAGACAACCGAAGAATTTTTCCAGAAGGAGATTCTGGGACGCCTGAACGCGTAATCGTTTACATATAACGGCAAAAAGAGAGGGAGAGTCTATGCCGATTATTGATTTTAAGGCGACGATGTGTAAGCATTGTTATAAATGTGTGCGGGGCTGCGAAGTGAAATCAATCATGATCCGGGATGGTCATGCATATATCATGCCAAATCGCTGTATTCTCTGTGGGCAGTGCCTTTTGAACTGCCCGCAGTCGGCAAAACGTGTTCCGAGCGAACTTTCCAAGGTCAAAAAGCTGATTGAGAGCGGCGCACCGGTCATTGCATCGCTGTCGTCTTCCTATATGGGGGTTCTGCCGTATAAAAAGCGGGGGCAGGTCAAGTCAGCATTAAAAAAGCTGGGATTTACGAATGTTTGTGATGCGGCGGAGGGCGCCGCGCTGGCGACGGAAGAGTATGTCCGTTTATTAGAGCAGGGCGAGATGAAAAATATCATCACAACTGCCTGTCCGAGTATCGTGAACCTGATTGAGATTCATTATCCGGAACTCATCAAATATCTGGCACCGGTGCTGATTCCGTCGGGGATCCATACGCGCATGCTGTATGCGGAGTTTGGCGAGGCGGCGAAGGTAGTCGTGATCGGACCGTGTATCGCGGAAAAAGAGAAAAACAGGGTTGTGAAGCCGGATGCAGTCCTCACATTTGAGGATTTAAAACAGTGGCTGTCAGAGGAACAGATCGAGATCGAAGCATGTGAGGAAGAACCGTTCGAGGATCGTGAACCGGGCGCGAACCTGCGTTATCCGGTCAGCGGCGGACTGCTCACGGCGGTGACGGCGACTCAGAAGAAACCGGACAAGTATCGCAAGTTCTACGTCAGCGGCGTGAAGGACTGCCTGGATGTCTGTGAGGCGATGAAAACCGGCGAGGTGGCTGGCTGTTTCATCGAGATGAATGCCTGTCATGGAGGCTGTGTCAATGGACCATCCACGGCGACCTCAGTGTCGAGTTTTAAAGTTAAGCTGGATCTGGAAGCGATGCTTCCGAAGGAACCGGCAGATCTATCCCTGATGCATGAGGCGGCGCGCCAGGTGGAGGTTCACCGGACGTTTGCGGATCGTTCCCAGAAGGAGCCGATTCCGACCGAGGAAGAGATCCGGGAGATCTTGAAAAAGACGGGCAAGATGACGCCGGAGCAGGAATTAAACTGCGGTGCGTGCGGTTATCCGACCTGCCGGGAGAAGGCGATCGCTGTTTTCCAGAAAAAGGCGGAGGTCGATATGTGTATTCCGTACCTGCATGACCGGGCGCAGTCGCTGTCCCATCTGGTGATGGATACATCCCCGAACCTGATCATGATCATCGACGATGATATGCGGATCCGAGAGTGTTCGGTGGCGGCAGAAATGTATTTCGGCGTCAAACCGGAGGCGATCAAGGGAAAACCGCTGGAGGACTTTATCAACGCCGAGGATGTACGCGAGGTATTCCGGACGCACACAAGCGTCCACAGCCGGAAGGTGATCTATCCGGATCGGAATCTTGTGACGCTTCAAAACATTGCGTATATCGATGACGGCAATTTTGTCATTGCCACGATCATTGATGTGACGCGCGAGGAAAAACAGGCAAAACAGGAATATGCCAAGAAAAAGGCGACCATTGATCTGGCACAGAATGTCATTTACAAACAGATGATGGTTGCACAGAATATTGCCGGACTCCTGGGTGAGACGACGGCGGAGACGAAGACAACCCTGATGAAGCTTTGTTCCCTGATTGACGATGAGAGCGAAAGTGAGGTCCGATAAATGGGAGTAACCGTAGATGTCACGTTTAAAAGTCTGAATAAGTATTCAGAGATCCTGTGCGGCGATACGGTAGAGTGCCTGAAAACGGAAGATTCGGACGTTATCATTCTGGCGGACGGCATGGGAAGCGGCGTCAAGGCGAATATTCTTTCGACGCTTACGGCAAAGATTCTGGGTACGATGTTTTTAAATGGAGCCACGCTGGAGGAATGTGTGGAGACGATTGTGCAGACGCTTCCGATCTGTCAGACGAGACAGGTGGCGTATGCGACGTTCTCGATTCTCCAGATTTTCAACAACGGCGAGGTATATTTAGTTGAATATGATAACCCGCGATGCATTTTTTTGCGCTGTGGTCATGTGGTGGAGCTGCAGAAATACAAGCGACTTGTCAAGGACAAGGAGATCAGCGAGTGCCGGTTCCAGGTTCAGAAGGGTGATGCGCTGGTACTTGTCAGCGACGGCGTGACGCACGCGGGAGTCGGAAAGAGCGGCAAATATAAATTTGGCTGGCCGTGGGAGTCGGTGGCAGAGTTTGTTTCGGAACAATGCCTGACCTCTCTTTCGTCGGCACGTATGGCGGCGGCACTCTGTGCGGAATGCAGCCAGATTTACGAGGGAAAACCGGGCGATGATACGACGGTTGTGGTAGCTCGGATCATTGACCGGAAACCGGTCAACCTGATGACGGGACCGCCGCTCGACCGCAACGACGATGAGACGATCACGGCGGATTTTATGAAAGATGAGTCGGCAAAGCACATTGTATCGGGCGGAACCAGCGCGACGATCCTGTCGCGGGAGCTGGGACGACCGCTGCGGGTATCAATGGATTACAGCGACCCGGATATTCCGCCGATCGCTTTTATGGAAGGCATCGATCTGGTGACGGAGGGAGTTCTGACGCTGCGGAAAGCGATCGAACTTCTGAAACGCTATCTGATCGAATGCGATTTAAGTTCTGAGTTTTTCAGCGAGTTGGACAAGAAAAATGGTGCGTCCATGATCGCGAAGATTTTGATAGAAGACTGCACGGAATTACATATGTTTGTGGGAACGGCGGCGAACAGCGCCTACCAGAATCCAGGGCTGGCGTTTGATCTGGGAATCCGCCAGAACCTGGTCAAACAGCTAAAAGAAGCAGTCGAAGGTATGGGAAAGAAAGTTACGGTAACGTATTATTAATAAGGAGGATAAAACATGGTAACGAATGACGCGACAATTCTGCGCATCAAACATGAGATACTTTATGAGGTAGCAAAGCTTGCCTGGAATGATCAGTTAGAGGACGGAAGAGACGATATTCCGTACAAAATCAGCCCTGGTCCGCAGGCACAGTACCGCTGCTGTGTATACAAGGAGAGAGAGATTGTCCGCCAGAGAATCCGTCTGGCAGAAGGTAAATGTCCGTCTGACCGCAATACAAACAACGTCGTACAGGTTATCAATGCAGCCTGTGAGGAGTGCCCGATTGCGTCCTACACAGTCACCGATAACTGCCGTAAATGTATGGGTAAAGCCTGCCAGAACTCCTGTCCGTTTGGAGCGATCAGCATGGGAAATACCAAGGCGCACATCGACCCGGATAAATGCCGCGAGTGCGGAAAGTGTTCCCAGGCATGCCCATACAATGCGATTGCCCATCTGGAGCGCCCGTGTAAGAAGGTCTGCCCAGTGGATGCGATTACCTACGATGAGTATGGTGTATGTGTGATCGATGAGAAAAAATGTATCCAGTGTGGCGCCTGCATCCATTCCTGCCCGTTCGGTGCGATCGGTTCCAAGACCTTCATGGTCGATGTGATCCGCCTGATCAACGCAGGCAAAAAGGTCGTAGCGATGCTGGCACCGGCGACCGAAGGCCAGTTTGGACCGGACATCACGTTTGCAAGTTGGAAAACAGCTTTAAAGAAGATTGGATTTGCAGATATGATCGAGGTTGGTCTGGGCGGCGATATGACCGCGGCAGCCGAGGCAGAAGAGTGGGCGGAAGCTTACAAAGAGGGCAAGAAGATGACGACCTCCTGCTGTCCGGCATTTGTCAACATGATCAAACAGCATTTCCCACAGCTGCTTGACAATATGTCCACGACGGTTTCCCCGATGTGTGCGGTCTCCCGTATGCTGAAGGCGCAGGATCCGGAGGTTGTCACTGTCTTTATCGGACCGTGTATCGCGAAGAAGAGCGAGACGCTGGATCTGAATATCCAGGGCAATGCGGACTATGCGATGACTTACGGAGAGATCCGTGCGATGATGCGGGCGAAAGACGTAAATCTGGAGCCGGAAGAGAACAGTATGCAGGAAGCCAGTGTATTTGGAAAACGCTTCGGCAACGGCGGCGGCGTAACAGCGGCGGTATTAGAATGTCTGAAGGAGTCTGGTGAGAATACCGATATCAAGGTAGCGCGCTGCAACGGTGCGGCTGAGTGTAAGAAAGCCCTTCTTCTTCTGAAAGTGGGACGTCTGCCGGAGGACTTCATCGAGGGTATGGCGTGCGTCGGCGGCTGTGTCGGCGGACCGAGCAAGCACAAAGCCGAGCTGGAGGCGAAGAAGTCGAGAGACAAACTCATCGCCGAGGCAGATGCAAGAGAAGTACATGAGAACCTGAAGGCGTATGATATGTCGTCGTTCTCGATGCATCGGCATTGATGTGGGATACCCTTGGGAGAATGTGGCTGAGATAAAATAAATAGGAATTTATATATGAGTTAGTGGGAAAGTGCCTGCTCTGGAAAATGAAATTTGGGATATGAATTTTATTTTCTGGGGCGGGCGTTTTTCGTTGTGAAAATTCCAAAAGAGTTCTTGCATTTAGAGAATAGATGTGTTAGACTCAATATATCTTATCGAAATGAACTGCGGTCGCAGGTGGTTTCGTTCTAATTTATCTTTTTATTCTGGTAATTTGTGAGGTGCGTTTCGCACAGAATTCGATGATTTAGGAAAATTTGGGAGAATCGGATAACTGTATCGTTATAAAAAATGTGCAATATATTATATGATATATGCAATGTAAAATGAAAGCTTTTTATAGACGGAAAGAACCGTTGTTTAACTCAGAGTGAGGATGTGTTTTGAATTAGAAGAATGAAAATAGAGAATAGAAATTTGATATAAATTAGAACTTATATAACTTGCGAAAGAGGATAAGAAAAGAGATGTGAAAAAGGTTTGAGGGGGGAGGTTTGAGTTGTTAAAAATAAACATGGGGGCTCATAAAGGGCGTCGCTGCCGGAATGGTACCATTTTGGGAATATCACTGATATTGATATTTTCATCCGGTAGAATGGCGCTGGCAGCTGAAAATGCAGTGAAACAGGCAGAAACAGCTGTCATAGTCGGCTACAGCGTCTCATTTATAGATGCTGAGAATGCAAATCATCTTATATTTCATACGCAAACGGGCAAAGTTTTGGAAGGAACTTCTCTGAATGTATCTTTCCCAGAGCAAATCATAGGGAGCGACGGGCATATCTGGAAATCAGCGGTACAGTCACCGCAAATATTTGAACTGTATGGAACAGGAACTGAAAAAATTTATATCAAATATGAAAGAGGCGGCAAGGTCCCAGAAATGGGAGCAGAGGAGGATGCCGCCATGCTGGCGCTTCGGAAACGCCTGGAACGATGGAAACAGAGGGCATGGGAGGCAGAGTGCGCCATATTTGGGCGCGAGGATGCGGCGGTATCGGGCAGCGATTCCGGTCTGACCGTTCAAAATCAGTCGGAAAATGATGCCAGGATCCGGAATCTGGTATCTGCGATTGGGGATGCAGCGTGGCATGAATTTTATCTGATTGGTCAGGATTTTACACCATCGGCAAAAACAATCGGGGTGGAATACGACGCGGTTTATTCTGAGGTGGAAGAGGATTCCTTTTCGGTGGATGGAAAGGAATATATCATCACGCGCATCCGGGTGCGGAGAAACTGGGATGACCGTACTTGTACGCATCAGTGGAGCCAATGGGAGTGGGAGGAAAATGATTGCTTAAAGAATGGGCGGGCAGTGTATGTCTGCGGACGATGTCAGAAAGAAAAGATAGAGCGCCTTCCGGCGCTGGGGCACCTGGATGAAAACGGGGATCAAATCTGTGACCGCTGTGGAAGCGTGGATTGGAGTGAAAGTGAAATGCCCGAAAAAGTGATCTGGAAGGAGGGCGATGTCCAGCTGCGCGAGGTGGGCGGAGAGATTTTGTCATTTACCTGTATCGACGACGATTACCATGACTGGCAGAATGAACACCGGAAAGCAGCGCTGTTTCTCTGTGACCGCGTGATCCGGGCGGATGTGGACACGGCACCGGGAAAAAAGATGAACATTTTCTCGTTTGGCAAAGACAATAATTATAAAACTTCGCAGGTGCGCGCATGGCTGCAGAAAAACAGTCAGAACAGCAGCTTCTGTCTGGAACCGATCCATACGGGAATCCAGACCGCGTACATGGGAAGCACGGCGGCTGGTGCATTTTCGCAGACGTCCGGGCGGGAACTGGCGCGTCATGATATTGGTTTTCAGCTTATGAACGACCAGCTTTTCTGCCTGTCACTGGAAGAGGCACTTGCGTACCGGGAATATCTATGGCGGTTTGATTCCGGGGATGATAACCCACAAAGTCAGGTCAGTGCCTATTCACAGGGATATTATCTGCGGACGCCTTTTTATTTGCAGGATGAAAACGGGAAATTCATTTATAATCAGCAGATTTATGGCGTTGATCTGGTAAATGGCTGTCTGCGTCCGGTGAGGACGGACAGTGAGACATATGGAGTACGTCCGGCATTTGCACTGTCACAGATGTAAAAAAGAATACTTGTTGAGCTTGGAAAGCGGGAGTGAAGCTGTTTGGCAGTTTGATTAGGAGAAAAGATTGGATAAGGGAAAATCAATCTAATGTTTGGGGAAAGAGGGGAACGTGTATGGGGAAAAAGAAGATGAAAAAAGTGATTCCATTTGCGGTGATGACGACGATGCTTTTGTCGGCGACGCTGCCGGCGTTTGCGGCGAGCGGGTTTGTGTTTGAGGATTGGGATTTGGGGATTATTTCGGAAAGGAAGGAAAAGTTGGATGATACAGACGATGCCATAAAAAGGCGGAAAGAATGGCAGAAACGGGCTGCATCGTCCAGTGAGCTTATGAATGCGGATGTGAGGGCAACTCCCTCTGAATTACGTTCTTCCAAAGTCATAGAGGCAACTCCTTCACAATTAATCATGCCGCGCGTTAGCGTCAGCGCCAGCCTCGGAAATCTCTGGGAAAACTGGGATGTGGTGGATTTGAGCTTTCTGGATGGAACACATGGACTTGGAACGAAACAAAAACCGTATCAGATACGCACGAAACATCAGCTGATGGGACTTAGCTTCCTGGCGGCGTTTGGCATGCAGCCGGATTACGGCGAGGTGGAAGAAGAGATCGTGGGGGATTACCGGGGCGCATGGTTTGAGCTGACGGCGAACATCGATCTGGGAGGAATGGACTGGAATCCGATCGGTTATTACCGGGATGATTCAGAATTTTCAGGGGAGGTGACGCACCCGTTTACGGCAAATCTGGATGGAAACGGTTATAAGATTTCAAATTTCCGGTTTGCAGGAGGCAGTTCGCCGAATGTTGGATTCTTTGGTGCGCTGGATGGGGCGGAGATCCGAAATCTGATGCTGGAACCAGGAAAGCCGGTCAAAGGAGTGCGTCAGGTGGGAATTTTGGCAGGAAATGCGAAGAATTCCAAGATTTTTAATTGTCAGGTAAAAGGCGATGTGGAAGGAACCGGAGCGGTCGGTGGAATGATCGGGCACATGGAAGGCAGCACGGTGGAAAATGGAACGGCACAGGTAACGGTCCGAACGACGGGACGTGCAGCCGGAGCGCAGGCGCTTGCGGGCGGAATCGCCGGGGAAGCGGCGGATGATTCTCGTATCATTGACTGCCAGGTCCGCACCGGGGATAACAGTACCTCGCGGATTCAGGGAACGGATGCGACCGTCGGCGGAATCGTGGGGCTTCAGAATGGGGCGGCTCTCTACAATACCTATGTAAATGGCACGATCGGCGGTTCTGGCAGCCAGAATGTCGGAGGACTCGTTGGAGAACGAATCAGCGGAGACTTGAAAGTGGGGCGGTTTGAGGGAACGATCGGTCAGTCGGGAACCGGGGCTGCCGGACACAGAGGAACCTTCATCGGATACCGCGCACCAGCTAATTATTTTAAATATGGGGATGACATCGCGTACCTGTTTGCGGATACGGAGGCGAAAATCGCAAACAATGTCTGTGGAAGCGGCATTTCAGATGATAACCAGTATACATATGCGGCGCACATCGGATATTCCCACGCGAAGGACAATTTCTTCACGCTGGTATCCGGCGGTGTCACGCGGGATGTGGACGAGCGATATTTTTATGAAGAACTGGAACAGGGGATTCTCTCGATTGTGGATGAAGAGCTGGGCGGGGAGATGGATGCGGAGTCGGTGGGGTATGATCTTGACCATTTTGCACCAAATGATGCGGGACGCCCGGTCCGTGGTTATCTGATTACAATTCCGCAGGTCGATACCGTCTCCAATGGAACGAATTATTACGATGTGGCAGTGCTGGAAGCACGGGGAAATGGCGCGTATTACCGGACACTCGATAAAGAACACCGCGGTGCGGTGGCACCGGGAAAGACGGTGACGGTCAGCACCTCGGCAAAGCAGGCGGAAAAAGCATGCTTTCAGATGGAGGGAGTTCCGACGTACACGCGTGGGAAGAGCCGGAAAGATACTACTTATGTAAATGGCGGCGAGTATTGTTTTACGATGCCGGAGGAAAATACGCAGGTGTCGGCGGTTTATAAAAAGGTGGCAGTTTCGGTCGGTCTGACGCCGGGCGTGACGAAATTCCAGGTGGTGCAGGAGCGGACCGGAAACCGGAAACATCCGACGAAAGTCACACGCGTGATGGATGGAAATGGAAAATTAATTGCGACGTACATCCATGGAAATCTGCAGGCGGGAACACAGGTGCAGCCGGTGACGGTGCGGGCGATTGTGGATCGGAATAATGATGTGGCGGATGCATCGGTGCGCTGGAGTATCGATGATTCAGATTTGATTACGTTACTTCCAAATGACGATGAGGAAAGTGGTTATACGAAAAAGAGCGCGTCAGTCCAGGTAAATTTAAATAGTTCGTTTATCACTGATATAGTCCGGAAACTGGAAAAAGAGCAGGCAGACCGCGGATACCAGTATGCGATCGGAAGCGACATATACGGAGCAGGGTATCAGAACGGCGGCGTAGCGGTGCTGACGGCAGAGACGAAACCGGCGGCGAGCTTTGATGGGAAGCCGTGCCGGGGAAATGCGCGGATTGAGGTTACGTTCCAGATCAAGGATCAGACCTATGTAGCCAATGAAGGTGCGGCACTAAATCAGGATCAGTTGAAATTTGAGGTGGTGCGGACATTAAACGGAAATCGGAAACATCCAGATGAAACGATCCAGGTTACGGCACCGCAGGTTTTGAGTGCGTCTTTCACACCCGATTATTTTGACCGGAAAGATATATCGTGGACTGTCGGTGACGCAGCACTGATTTCGGTGGACGGCGAGGACAAGTCGGCCGGTGTGCAGGCGAAAAAGGATGCAAAATGGATCCGGGATCTGATCGCGGCAGATCAGGGCAGACATGTGAATACACCATATGAAATACAGACAGCTTCCGGCAGCCGCACGACGAAGGTGACAGTGATCGGCGATGATATGCTTGGAAACCGGCAGACGGCATCGTGCAGAGTACAGGTGGATTTCCGGACAGTGGACGAATCGAAGATTTGTGTGGAAGGCATCAGCCTTATACCGAAAACGCTGCAATACGAGATCAAACGCACCCGGACGGGGGCGGGTTATCGTCCGGTGGAGGCATGGACGGGAACCGGTGCGAAAAAGCTGGCAGCGTCGGTATTTCCGGCGCAGGCGTTTAACCAAAAAGTGACATATCAGGCAAGTGATGATTCGCTGTATGTATCATCGGATGGAACCGTGACGGTCAATACGACGGCTTCCTGGATACAGGAGCTTGACCGTCAATACTTAAAATCAGGCAGCCATACGGCATATGTGACCGTGAAAACCGAGGATGGTGGCTTCACGGACCGGGCGGCAGTTACAATTCAGTATGAGGCGGTCGATCAGACATACAGCGGAGGTTCCCATTCGGGCGGAGGTTCTCATTCGGGCGGCGGCTTGGGTGGAGGCTCTTCTTCTGGAAAGGGGGCAGCGGCAGGAAGCAGTGCAGCGAATGCAACCGGACCGGCATCGGGGTTCAGTGATTTGACAGGAGCGGGTATTGGAAATCTGACAGAAGGACAGGCAGGCCCCGGGCAGAATGCGGATGCGGCAGCCATACCGGAATATGTAGTAGCTGGAAACTGGCGGAAGAATGCAGATGGAAGCTGGCAGTTTGAAGCGGGCGGTAGAAGCTATGCTTCTGAATGGGCGGCTGTCTACAATCCATATGCCGATCCGGCAAAGGGGCAGAGTACGTTTGACTGGTTCCGATTTGATGCAGATGGCAGGATGGTGAACGGCTGGTATACGGATGTGGATGGAAACACATATTATCTCTGGACGGAAATGGATGGAACACAGGGGCGTATGCTGACTGGCTGGAACTGGCTGCCGGGAAGCGATGGAGTGTTTCATTGTTACTATTTTCAGGAAAAATCTGATGGAATGAGGGGACGTTTGTATCGAAATACGCACACCCCCGATGGGAATTTAGTCAATGCGGATGGTTCCTGGGTGCTGGACGGAATAGTACAGACGAGAAGCTGAGAGAGGAGGATAGAAGAAAACAGAGACAAACAGGAAAATGAAGTGGAATGACACGGAAAGAATAAAAAATGGGGGTATAAAAAAATGAAACAGGATAAGAAAACAACCAATAAATCGGGATGTACAGCCGTACTGGCAGCAGCCATGATCGCAGCCGGAGGTTTCAGCGCTTATGCAGGCAATCAGGGGACGCATGGCGGTGAATGGAAGGACACAGAGAGTCTGAGATGGGAGTGGCAGAATGGAGAGATGAGTTTTTATGGAAATGGAAGTATTTTTTCAGAGCAGCACCCAGAGATCAGCGATCCGGAATATTACCTGAAAGAGGCAGTCCGTTATCCGGGGGAAGCAAATCCAGGGTGGAATACGAAGGGAGAACCGAAAGCAAATTATAGCTGGGCTTCGGTCGAAGAACTGCAGAAATTTGTCAATAGTTTTGACTGGATTCATTTGGATGAAAAAACGCGTCTTCTGTATGTGCATAACCGGATTGCAAACGGAGAGGGAGGTTTTAACCAGAATCATTACGGTTCGCCGGAAGAGGCAAAGGATTTCCCGGTTTTGGAAGGAGGCGTTGGCGTCTGCCGGGATTTCGCGGAAGAATTTCAGTTCCTATGCCGGATCGTAGGGCTGGAGTGTGTGACCTACACGCCGGAATATCTCCATGATGCGTGCCTGGTGCGGATCGGCACACAGTGGTATGCGACGGATCCGACCTCCAGTCTGCCGCTATTTTCAAATGCGAAAACGTACCCGGTTGACTTTGAGACGGAGTTTTACCGCTATGAAAATAAGGAGCGGGAGCAGAGAAGAAAGGACTATGAAGCGGATCCAGACAGTCTTGCCAATGTGCTGGCGCTGACCTTGAGTATGCGGGGAGAGGGGACGATTTCCGAGGCTGCCTGGGAGAAAATACAGGCACCGATGGGGCAGATAGAAGAAAAGTGGGGACGACAGGAAATACCAAGACAGGAGTATGAAACGGGGATTATCTCGCTGCTGAAATCAGTTTGGGGAACTGAAAAATAAAGAAAACGAGGGACTGCCGGTGTTAAGGGGCGCGGGCAGTAAAAACGAGGAGGAAGTTTATGGGGGAGTATCGGTACAGAGAGAATGTGAAACGGGGGATGGCGTTTGTACTGGCAATTATATTGGGAGGAATGGCTTTTTTGCCAGGATTCCCGGTTTTTCCGGCGAAAGCGGCACCTGCGAGCGGTCAGCAGACAACACTGACGACAGCCCATGGCGATACGCTGCTGGGACACAAGCTTTATTGTATCGATAAGGGCGGTTATGCGATCTGGGGAATTGCAGAAAAAGGGGATCTCTATGAAGCACACCGTCCCTCCCAGGCATCCGTTCCGCTGAGCAGTCAGGAACAGAAATATGTATTTTGGGCGATGCTCTCGCTCAGAGCAGCGCTGGGGGATGAAAAGGCAAATACATTTATCCGGGCGATCAATGTGGCAGCAAAAGCGCAGGGAAAACCGGAAATTATCAAGATGGTGTCCGAGGAAGATCTGAAAACAATCCTCTATGTTCCAGCTGTGCGGGCAAAATATCCGTGGCTGGAGGCAGCTGCGTCAAATAGTGAGGCGTACATGCAAATGGGAGGAATGCTGTCTGGCGGAGGCAGCGGAAAGGAAAATACCGGTGTCGGCGGCGGAAAGATTCCAAATGTGATAGCTTCCAGCACCTCGCTGGGAACGGCAAAACAGGTAGATGCGGCGACTCTGACGCTGTCGTTTGCGCCGGATGGCTCGGATTGGGATTTTATCCGTTCTGTACCGCTTGAATTTTCAAACAATAACGGTGTTTCATTCAGTCCGGTTCCGACCGATGGATGGACGTATACAAAAACCGACTCGCAGATTGTATTTAAAAATCCAAATCCAAAACCGTCGAAAGCCCTGATTCGTTTCCGGGTGGAAGGAACCCCATACGCTTCGGGCGGCGGGGGATATGCTTCGGCGGAGGAGGCGATTGACCAGTCGCTTCAAATCTGGGAGTGTGTGACCTGTTCGGGGACACACGGAGGCGGAACGCCTGCCAAAAGTGATCCGTGGATTCATCAGCGGATGGCATGGATGGAGCTCGGAATGGTTCCGGTCAATTATTTTGCTGCATTGGCGGGCGATCCAACCCCGGTACCGGAGCAGGGAGGCATTCGATTTGAGGTATTTAGGCATGAAGAGGATTTTACTTCCACCTATAATCTGCAGATGTATAAATACGATCATGAGACAGGGAAAGCGCTGAAAGGGGCGCGGTTTGGCTTCTTTGAGCGCTTTGACGATAAAAACAGGGTAAATACTGAGCGGGACGGAGCTGCCGAATTGTATGAGGGCGGAGAACCATATGCCAGTCATTATCAGGATGAGCCGGTTCTCTGGGATGGTTTCAGACAAGCGGGTTCGGTGGTAACAGATGGCGATGGCTACGCCTCCCAGACAGTGGAACACGGTTATCACTATGATAAGACGTTCTGTGACGGTCATCCGGCACCGGCCTTTGTACCTGTTCCAGAGGAAGAGGAGGACGAAGAGGGAGAAGTCATCAATGAGGATGAGATTGAGGCGGCGCAGGCAGAAAATATCCGCCTGGCAAATAGCTGGCTTTTGTGTGAAGAGGAATGTGAAGGAAAGGCGGGCGGAGACTTTGAGGGCGTCCATTTCCACTGGATAATGGAGGAGGTCGATGCAGGGGAGATAGAAGGTATCGCGTCAGACGGCGGCTCCGAGGGAGAAACACCCGATGCGGGACCGACGACAGGGGCAGACGGGGAAACTTCGTATGCAAAGTCTGGCTGCCAGGAGGACTGTGGGCAGACGTATGAGAAGTTCATTTCCATGAAGTACAGTTATACTTGGAAAGAATTTAAAGCGCGGGATGGATATATTCTGCATGATGGACATGCAGATGACCTGCCGATTGAGATTATCACAACCGATGCATCTGAGCATGGGGCAAATGCAGCCTTTGGAGGCGGATATTCGCGTGATGTGGTGCTGGGAACGAAGAGTGTGAGAAAGAGTCAGGGCATCGGAGAGGCTTCCGAAAATCAGAATGGAGAAAGTGCGGGGAAGGCAGGAATTTCTGAAAAAAATGGCTGGGATCGTCGAAGTGCGTCTGGCTGGACGATCCGGGAAAATTTAGCGGCTTTTCTGGGGGAGAGTCCTGCATTTCCAGGGCCGTTAAAAATGCGTGTTTTGCCGCAGAGGGTGGTTCTGTTTACGGCATTGGATGCAGCGCTTCTGGGGAAAGGGACACCGTCGGAGGCGGAGATAGGAGAAAAACCGCAAGATACAGGAAGCAAAGCGGGGAGAAATAGGAGTAAGACAAGTGAAAACAAACAGGACATAAATGAAAAAGGCAGAAAATTGACACAGGAGAAGAAGGAAGCAACTGCCTCGGAGATGAAAGTCTCTATTTCGGAGCGTCTGGTAAATCGCGTCCAGAAAGGTTTTGTGTTTATTGATGAAGCGGATGATGATTTAGAAGAAGCAGAAAAAGCGGAACGTGCAAGTATTCGGCGATATATGGCAACCGGCTCAGATTTATTGACAACCGAGGCAGGTTTTTATACAAGCTGGCATTCACCTTCTTCGTTGTATCAAAATCCGCAGTTGTCACAAAGAACGGAAACACTGGCGGGTGCGGCAGCAGAGTCTCTATTTTTCCCAGCCTATGAATCGGCGCTTGTTTCCGCGAGTGTGGGTTCAGCGATAGAGCCGGGAAGTGCTGGCAATTTCAGCCATTGCAATGGGGCAGACGGCGAGAAAGATGCCTGGAGGATCTACGATCACCGGACAGAGGGCGAGGTACATATCAATAAAAAGGATCTGGATCTGAAAAAGGGCGAAAATGAGTCTTACAATGCGCTTGGGGACTCACAGGGGGATGCAACGCTGGAAGGTGCAGTGTATGGCTTGTTTGCAGCAGAAGATCTGCTGCATCCGGACGGGAAAACAGGGGTAGTTTACCGGGCCAATCATCTGGTGGCGGTGGCGACGACAGACAAAAATGGCGATGCCTCGTTTCTGGCATGTACAGAGGCGCCGGGGCGAACCTATGATTATTCGAAGGGGACAATTGCGGATGCAGCGGATGGATGGCGAAAGAAAGCGCCGGGAAATCTGTATACACAAGATGCGGCGATCGATGATTATACGGCAGATAAAGCCTGGGAGCGGATTTATTATAACAATACGTCAAAGAATGGAAATGCCTGGATTGGACGCCCGCTTCTGATGGGGGAATATTATGTCAAGGAATTAAGCCGATCCGAGGGCTTTGAACTTTCGATTGGAAATAAACTTCACGCAGTTACAAACCTGGGACAGGATCTGGAGGCAGCGGCCCTGGAACCGGGAGAAGGATATGCCCATATTTCCATGCAGATGTACGGGGAAGAGCAGGCAGGCGATGGCGGCGCTGATACGAATGAAATTTTCTTTTCGGCAGAGTCGAAGAACACGAAAGATGGAGTTTATGAGATTGTGGTGTCAGGGCTGCCGGAGGGCGTGAGCTTTTATCGAAAAGATGAGGGAAAAGGTACGGTTTCGGTGGAAGCCGGGACAGGTGAGTATGAAAAAGTTTATACCGGGGAACTGGCAGCGGCAGAGAACGACTATCAGTATCCAAAGTACAATGCGGATGGCACGCCGATGAGTAAAAAGGTTCCGATTGATTATGCGGCGGGGTGGATGCGCCAGGTCCGGGTGCAGGAACTTGTGCCGGAGACAGTGGAAGCAGTTCTTTTGCAGGCAGAAACGGGAATGACAGAGGAAGAAAATGCGGACAAGCTGGTAAAGACATTTGATGTGGATGACTTTTGTTATCTGAAAGGGAAAGCTGAGCGGGTACTCCGTAGACATGCGAAAACAACGCCGAGAATACCGGGAGCAGGAGGAAATGCATATTCCAGTATCTATACCGGCGTATTTGACCGGGGTGTCCGGGAAGGAGAGCGGGACGTGTACGGCGTCAGCGGTGTGACGCCGGGAGAAAAGGCAGAAAAAACAGTGTATGGTTCTCCGGTTCAGACGATTGCGGTGCCGAAAACAAAAGATGGAATCTCAATGACAGTGGGAGACGCGATCACTTCCATTCTGGATTTTTATCAGACCCATCCATATATCAGCTATGGCGGTCTGGACGCGGTGCATGAGTATTCGGATTCGTTTGAATTTACGGTATATGCAGGAATTTTAGGAATACCGGAAAATTTTATGGTACTGGGAAGTGATCCGGAGAAAGACAGCTTGATTTTTCACCGGGCAGAGTGGCTGCCGGATAATATGGAAATGTGTCCGCGTTATGTGTATATACCATATTCAAATAATCGCGAGCGGGACGCATTTGGAACGTATACCGATTACAGGGAAACAACTGCTGGAAATCAGGTGATGGCGTCGGCACTTTTGCAGACCGATGCTGTGATTGAGGGAGATGGTACGATTGTTCCGAAGGAAAATGAGGTAAATGTCTATTACAAAACCGGGGAAATTCCGTACGATGCGGATGGGCAGCCGATCCGGGTATTTATTTACCAGGAAAAGACAGAAACACAGCAGCGGGAGGTGACGGAGACAAAATGGGTTCATCAGGCAGCAGACCGGAATGCAGACGGAAAATACATACTGCAGATCAACGCGAATTTTACCGATAGTTTTGGTGTAAAAAAAACAAATGCAGGTGTGCTGGAAGAGCTGGGATTTAAGGCGGTATTGAAAGAGAAGAAGGTTACACTGAACGAGGAAGAAGCCGCAATGCTGGGAAATGGTTTCTTTGCCGGCCACCAGATGAACAGTTCCAGCTATTACACGTGGGTAAAACAGGCGCGGGCAAAGGCATATATCGATTCTGGACGTTCCGGCTTGATAGGGGATGATTCTTATGTGGTCCCGGTGGCACTGGCATACCCTGGGCAGGAGACCACCTATCAGGATGCCGGGACAAGAAAAGAACCGCTGGGTGTACTGGAGCGTGTGATCCGCCAAAAGATAAAAATCATCAAAGATATAGCGACGACACCGGAGACCACCTATGCACATAACACTTATGCGGAAAGTGGACATACCGATCTGTTTACGGAAAAAGAGGGAGGGAAGGAAAATGTCGCTTCGGCACTGCCAAATTTCCGTTTTAAGCTCTATTTGAAATCCAATCTGGAACGTCTGTACCGGAATACGGATGGCGAAATCGTGTGGATGAATCGGGATGGAGAAGTTGTCTCGTTGCCGGAGGTAAAAAAGAATTTTCCGCTGCTTAGAGAATCCTTTGCTCCGGTTCAGAAAATTTTCACGCAGGTAACTCATAAAAAAGATTCCCAGACGGCTGGTTCCGTCAATAACAATGTCTGGGACAGCGCAGTGACGGCAAATGATCGTCTGTACGAATATGGAAAAGACGGGCAGATCGCGGATTCGAAAGAGGTCAATCAGGGATATACAAGACTTCTTGAGACAGTCATGCGGATCAAGGAAGATGGAGCGGGAGCGGTACGGGAAGTTCCAGGCTATCAGTATGAGAAATTTTTCGATGCGATGGCGGTGGCGAACCGGGATAAATGGCAGCGGGCAGATGCAGCAGATACATCCTTTAAGCCGTTTGCATGGATCCGTACGGGTATTTTTGGAAGCAGCGGCGGAGAAACAAAAGATCCGGTGCATCATAACAATGCGGCGATACAGAATCAGAGCCGTGCGTCAGAAGCAGCCGTAGAAAATGCAAAACGGTCGGATGCTGTCCGTCAGTTTGCGATTGACTGGTATTTGAAGAATGAGGTAAAGAAGCAGAACATTCAAGCATCGGGAGAACAGGAAAGCTATCCGGATTATATCTATGATGAAGCATTATATCAGGCAATTTTAAAAGCAGAGGAATATTTGAAGCCGTTTTTCTCCTATGATTTGGACGATTTATACGCGATTGAGTGGGACAGCGCGGAAAATGGAGGTTCCGATCGGGACAAAACAACGTTGTCAGCAGAAAAATTAAAAAAATCCGAGGAAAGTTATTATTATGGCGTTTCGAAATACCTTCCTTACGGAACCTATGTGGCAGTCGAGCAGCAGCCGTATTCGGGAGCACTGGAAGATTTCAAAAACCAGCATTATCGGATCGACCAGCCGAAAGAAATAGAAGTCCCGTCGGTTTATGAGGCAGGTGGAAACCTCGTATCTCCGGAAAAAAAGTCAGCGGATTATCAATATGACGCCTCGGCATCGCCGGAAACGCTGGCGGCGAACTATCAGATCCGGATGAATGAAGAGTGGGGAGATACAAATCAGGCGGATTTGAGGAAATATGTGATCCGCGCACATGGACAGGATGGAAATTATGAGATTTATAAGTATGGTCTGGATGCGGATAAACGGCAGGGAACGATCTCCTATCCAGGCGGAAGCTATGACTACAGCGGATTTTCGCCCGCTCAGAGGGAAATGGCGCCGTACAAGGACATTTATCGGTCTGAAAATGCAAACAGCCGGTACCGGATCAACGAGAAGGTAGAAAGCTATTACCGTTATGGTTCGATCTCAGAGCAGGCAGGGTGGGCAGATTCAGTGGAATATCCGTATGGAGAGAAGACGGATGATAACAATCCGGCTGGATTTTATCTGAAAGATCATGTCAGGACAATCACCGGGGCGCTGACCGGGTTTGACGGGCGGTATTTTCAGGGATTGGTGCCTTACAGTGTGACAGAACCGGCGGTGGAGTCCGCCTATGATGCGTTGGGATTTACCGGCTACGCGGATGGAAAATACCGGAATACGTTTTATGCTGCAAAGCTTCGGATTGAAAAACTAGATTCGGAGACGGGAGAGAATATTCTGCATGATGATGCGGTGTTCGCTATTTATGCCGCCAGCCGGGACACGTCGAAGTACAGCGAGGGGGAGGTGCAGTTTTATGAAAAAGATACACAGGTGACAGCCAGCCGGGAATTTTTGGAGGCAATGGGGGCAAAGAAAATCGCGCCGGTTGATTTGAAAACGCTAATTCCGTCAAAATACCCCTGGAAAGCACCTTATACAGGAAAATATACAGGCATAATCCCGGCAGGAACTCCGATTTGCAGTGAAACCGATCAGGTGGTGATGCAGGATGCCTTTGGGACGCGGACGGGCACATTCCGGGTTTATTCGACGCTGCAGGATTTTGGTGGTTTGGGGGAAACTCTGCCGTCCAACCAGAATACAGGATATCTGATCACGCCGCAGCCGCTGGGAGCAGGAGCCTATGTGTTGTGTGAATTATCTGTACCGGAAGGATACGTGAGAACGAAACCGATAGCGGTGGAAGTGTATTCGGATGAAGTGACGTATTATCGGGACGGAGAGCGCGGTCAGCGGGTGGCAGCTGCCGTGTATAGAGAAATGGTAACCCGGATAAGCAGCAACGGAGAAGCAGTCCAGAACCCGGATGGAACGGAGCCAAATGGCAATAAGCCGCAGGATTGGGGCGATGTAGCGCGGATTTATGTAGGAAATACGCCGATCCGGCTGGAAATTGCGAAGGTAAAACAGGATGAAACGGAGATTTTGTTTGAGTTGAATGATCGGCGAGAGGGAACATTGACCGAGCTTTCGAACCGTTATGGTCTTGAAAATCTGGAATTGGCGTACAATGCGTCGGGAACGTTCCTTGGGTACGGGTGGTCAAAAGGCTGGCTGGACAGTCTGAGGGCAAAACAGGAAGCCGGGGAGTGGATTGACCTGATTTATGAGGATCAGGTTTTTACTGGAAAGGCGATCTGGCATCGGGTTCCAGATACAGCGCACGCATTCAACCGATATCTTCCAGGTGCATCAATGCGCCTGTATGATGCGATCGAGGTAAAGAAGAACGGGGACAGTGAGGACCGGGCGTATGCCGGTGTCAATGTGGTGCGCGATTCGTTTGGAAATGTGACCCGGATGTATGTGCAGAAAGGCTATGCGGGAAACCGGCTTCTGTATGTGAGGGATAAAGATCAAGAGGGGGAAGATAGCGAAGGAGAAAATAACAATTATACACGATATACGCAGGATGACCGGTTCAACGACCAGGGAAAAGGCAGATGGATTCTCAAGCGGGTTGAACGCGAAGATACAGACATTTTATATTACGATCTCGGGGCTCTGGAGGTATTTACGACACTCCGGGGCGTGCGGTATGCCTATAACGAAAAAGGCGAACCAGTGCGTCCAAAAGACAGCGAACCGATCTATGCGATGAAAGATGGCGTTCCATTTCTGGAAATTGTAAGCCCAAGCTATGAAGAACTGGCGTACAGCCGGAAAGAAAGGCGGTTTGAATACGTTCCGTCCGGGACGAAATTCTATCATCTGGCATCAGACGGAAGCCGGGACAGCGAGGTAGAACCGTACACGGGAATGGCATATGTGACGGAGGAGAAAACCGGTAAAACATTGGTGTGGGTGATCCAGGTATCTAAGGATCACTATGGAAATGTGATTGCCAGGGATAAGGTAAAGACCGGCCGCGTGGCAACGATGTATGCTGATACGGAACAGGAGTACACGATTGGAACATATGACGGAGGTCTGCTGCAGCCCCATGTCAATCCGGTTTTGAATGAAAATGGGCTGCCGGTTTATTACCAGCGTTCCGCTCAGACCTATATCAAAGGATATCCCGTTTATGATCGGGATGGCGATTATGTGCGTTACCGATACAGCGATCTTCTCAGAGCTTACAATGCCAATGCATGGGATCTGCAGTTGAAGGCAGCGCTCTATGATATTGGAAATGATCCGGAAAACCGGGAAGACGATCGACCGCTGTACCACCGTCAGGGGGAGGCGTATCTGATGGAAAACAGCTGGATAACCGGGGATGAAACGCCAAACGATCCGTTCCATACACGGATCAGAGATGGGCAGGTGGACGTTTTAAAACGCGTTCCGGTGGGAGTGTATATTTTAGAGGAGACGCGTGCCCCATCCGGCTATGCGAAACGGATGCCGACAGGTCTTACGGTAGAGGAAACCTGTGAAGTACAGGAGCTGCGCCTTACTAACCGCCCGATCACGGTGCAGATTGAAAAGATCGACGAGCCAGAACAATATCAGCAGCCAGTCCGGGACTATGATCGCATTTTGAACGAATCGGATTCTAAGACCTGGGAGGAAGGAAAAGGAGGTTATACGTTTTCAAGTGTGGAAGGAGCCGTGTTAGCGCTCTATCCAGCAAAAAGAATTGCGAGTGATGATTTGGAAGCACATCCGTCCGGGTATTATCTGGAAAAGAAAGGGGAACTTCCGGCGAACTGGACGGTACTAGATGAGAGAAACCAGAAAAAGACAGTGACTGCCAAATGGACCGTCGGAAAGACGCCAATGGCATGGGAGGGGATTCCGGCAGGCGATTATATTCTCGGGGAGATAGAGACGCCTCCGGGATATCTGACAAATCAAATGGAGGTGGAAATCCGGGAAACTTCTAAGCTGCAGCTCATCACGATGCAGGAAGATCATATAAAAACTGCCTTTTTCAAATATGAGGAGAAGGATGGAAAAAAAGAATGTCTGCCGAATGCATATGCGGCGGAGCTGACCCTGTACGAGGCAGTGACAGATGAAAATGGAATTGTCATGGAAGCGGATGGAACACCGCGCTATGACCGGGAAAAACGGGTGACGAGCTGGAAGACCGAAGATGCGAAAGCCTACAGCCAAGGAAGCGACAGCTTTGCAGCCCGCTATCAGAAGCTGTATGCAGAATATCATACAAGGTTTAACACGGTTACATGGTGTGGATATACCGCTGAAAAACAGGAAGAAACGGCGACAGAACAGGGCGAATCAGTGCGTCAGCTCTGGAATCTGGGAAATGGTTCACAGGTGCTTGTTCAGGTGACGAAAAATTTGCAGCTAGATGGAAAAGCAGGCTACAGCTATGATTTCCGATGGAATTACCAGGCGGAGGGAACTCTGGTCAGTTATGATACCTCCGATGGGATTCACCGAATTGATTATTTACCGCTGAATCCGACGAAAAATGATTTGGCTTCGAACAGAAAGAAAGGCTATTACGTTCTTGTGGAGACGAAAACACCAAGCGGCTATCAGAAAGCAGCACCGAAGCCGGTAATTGTCGAAGAAACTGCTGAAATTCAGCTTTACGGGCTGGAAAACAGGGCAAAGTCTGTCTATATTTCCAAGCTGGGAAGATCAGGGGAGATATCCGAAGAGGCAATTTATCTGGCAGGCGCAGAGCTTGCTGTTTTCCGGGCGGCACAGGATGGAAGCCTGGTGCAGGAAAAAGAATATTTAGTGGAACGTTGGATTTCTGGATCGGATGGAAAGTTTACAGAGGAAGAAGCAGAAAAACAGGAGATTCCGGCAGGCTGGAAGGCAGGGGACTGGAAGCCGCATCGGATTTCTCCGATTGCCTATGGAGCTTATTATTTGGTGGAATTTTCGGCACCGGCAGGTTATCGGCCCATGGAACCTAGGAAATTTATTGTGGCTGCTGCTTCGGAGGAGACAATCGAAGCGGTTAATACGCTGAAACAGGGGCGAGTTCGGGTTGAAAAGGTGGATGAGAGAAAGCCAGAGGAAAAACTGGCAGGTGCGGTGTTTGAAGTGAAAAACAGAGAGACGGGAGAAAGGGTTCAGATGGAGACAGACGAGAGCGGTCAGGCGGAAAGTCCGTTTCTGCCAATCGGAACGATAGGGGAGAATGGAGGCTGGATTCCGTACCATTACGAAGTCCGTGAGACGATGCCGCCGGATGGATATCAACTTATTCCGCGCGTGTACGAGGTGCTGATAGAAGATCAGAAGGAATGCGAGGTGCTAACGTATGATCTGACGGTGCCGAATGAAACAACGAAAATCAAAATTTCCAAGCTGGATTTCGATACGGGTCTCTTTGTGTCAGGAGCAAAGCTGGCAGTGTATGAAGCCGGATTTTTGGATGGTGTGTACACTGAAGCGGGTGAGGCATTGGAAACCTGGATCTGCGATGGGAAAACACACGTGATAGAAGGAAAGCTGATTGCCGGGCACACGTATCTTCTGAAAGAACTGGAAGCGCCGGATGGATACACTGTGCAGAAACCGATGATTTTCACGGTGTCAGATACAGGCAGGGGGATTAATGCAGCCAGAGATGGTGCAAATGCGCTGGAGACAGAGACAGCAGACGGTTTATTTGACAGCATAACGTCTCTGCGGGTGCAGGGAAGAAAAGCACTTCGTCTGGTGAGAACACTGTGGGATTTGGACAGTGGGGAAGAATTTGTACTTTCTTCACTGATGGAAGCTTCTGTGCCTTATCTGGAGCGAGAAAAATGTGAAAAAGAGGGGGTGGCGGAAGGACATCGTTTCGAACTGCGGGAGATCATTGAGTTCAGTGACGGCAGCCGCCGGACGATAGGAAAAAATACATTCCGCCTGAATTGGGATGAGAACGGACATTATCCGCTGACGCTTCGAACATTAAAAGGAACGAGGTATCGTCTGGAAGAATATCATCAGAAAGAGACAGATGGCAGGGAAGTGGAAAGCTGGATCCCGGAAAACAGAGATGGCCTGGGATATATCCATGAAATACGAAATCCGGAATACAGCGACCCATGTGGCATCCGCGCCGTTTCCCCGATTGGAAAAGACGGAGCAGCGGTGCTGCCGGGAAGTGTAATTGTATATGAAATTACATATCGGAACCAGTCAGATAAAAAAGAAAATATGAAGATTGGACTGGAAATTCCAGCTGGGTGTGAACTAATGACAGCGGCTTCGATGGGCGGAGCGGAACAAATAGGCGAATCCTGGTATTGGAATATAGAGAATGTGGCAGCCGGATCAGGAGGCATTTTGCGGGTGACTGTTCTGGTTGGAGAGCATATAAATGAAAACGGACAGGAAAATCATTCTGGTATGACGGTAACGGCAACGATATGGGGAAAAACGGGCAAAAGCTATGAATCCTTCCATCCAATTCTATCTCCAGGCGCAATTGCTATCGCCGGACGGGTGACGGGAACTGCCGCGGCGTTGTTAAGGCAGGTAGATATAACATATACATTATACTTAAAGAATGCGGAGGGAAAAGAGCTTCCAGGCTTGATTTCGTACACAGGTTCTAAATCGGGAACGCTGCGAAGTGGAGGAAGCCTGACGCTTTCTTGTGGCGAATCGGTTGTTTTGACAGGAATGCCGTGGGAAACAAACTATGAGGTTCGGGCACAAGTTCCGGCACAGACTCCGGATGGACTGCCGATCGAGTGGAAGAGTACAGGAAGCACGGGACGAACCTCTCGGCAGGGAAATACAGCGCTCTGGGAATTTCATCAGAATGATCGGTCGGTGCGCGAAGTGCTCAAACGTGGGAATAGATACCGCCTGGTTGAACTGCTGGAACTGGACGGTGGAAAAACGGAAGAGGTGGAGTCGAATCAGATGATTTTTTCTCTGTGGGACGATGCACAGATAGATGGAATTGGAATGATAGATTCCCCGACAAAGCTGGTCTTTTCAAAGACAGATCTGGGCGGAACGGAGCTTCCGGGTGCTCAGATAGAGATTCTGGATCAGTCTGGAAATGTAATCGAATCATGGATTTCTGCGGATCATCCTCATGAGATAATTGGAACGTTGACACCGGGAAAGAGTTATATAATGCGCGAGACGGGAGCGCCGGATGGATTTGCGTATGCGGAAGAGATTCCGTTTACTGTTTCCGAGGATGGAACGGTCGAGCGGATTTCCATGCAGGATAAGCCGACGCACGTGGAAATCACAAAATACAGTGTGACGGGAGAAAAGGAACTGCCGGGGGCGCGGATGGAACTCTGGGAGGAGAAGGAAGGCGGAACCTTGGTTGATTCGTGGGTATCTGATCGGGGCGCCCATGTGATAAAAGGAAAGTTAAACGCTGGAATAAACTATGTGCTGGTAGAAAAAACAGCGCCGGATGGATACTGGAAAGCAGAAAAAGTGACATTTACGGTATCACTGGATGGCCGAGTCGATCAGGTGAAGATGTATGACAGACCGACGGAAGTGCAGGTGGAGAAGCGGAAATGGAGGGAGCAGAAAGGAGATAGCGAATTTGTAAAAGGTGCCCGCCTGAGGATTTCTGATGAGACTGGAAAGGTAATATTGGAATGGATTTCTGAAGAAAAGGAGAAATGCATACAGGGCATTTTAAAGGAGGGCTGCCGCTATATTCTGGAAGAGCTGGAAGCGCCGGAGGGCTACGAAAAAGCCGAACCAGTTTCATTTACGGTTTCAGAAGGCGGAACGGTGATGGTTGTGCGGATGTATGACTGCTTGAAGCCGGAGAATCCGGGGCGACCGGGACACGGTCAGCCGGAACATCCAAAGAAAGTGATAGAAGAGCTGAAAGAGGGCTATTTAACAGTTCATGTGCCAGAGTCGATCTGTGGAGATGGGAAAATTGTTCTCGACGGCAGACAGATGAAGCCGCTTCCGAAGATGGGATATGGAGAATCAGCCACCTGGGAAGTAGAAGGTGCTTATCAGGTTGAGGACGAAAAAGAGCGTCTGAATGAAGTGATTTCACTGATTTGGAAGTGGAAACTGGTGATTGGACTGATATGTATGAGCGCTGGGGCTGGACTGGCGCTCGTAGAGCGGCTAAGAAAGGAGGAAAATATAAAAAAGAATATGGAGAGGAATGATAAGGGCAAGGAGGAGTAAAAAAATAAGAGAAAAATGAACAGAAGAAAGATGTACTCTCGGAGTCTTTTCTGCACTTGCTTTTGCGGCTAACAAAAAACATTTTACAAAATCAAGCACAGAAAGATTTCGAGAGCACATAAAGTGGGAGAGGAGGAATTTTATGAATCAGATGGCGAAAGGGCTGCTCTTCGGAGCAGCCGTACTGAGCCAGACGGCTGCGGGATGTTTCTCCGCTGCCGCAGCATCCATCGATCGGGTCAGGATTCGGCTGGCAGCAGAAGAGCTGGATGAAATGGGAATGTCTGTTTTGGAGGCGGAAAGCCGGGACAGGGCATATAGCGTCACTGGTGTGGAACGAATCTCCGGTGATCCGGCAAGCGGACCGGCGATGGATGGGGCAGAGGTGGGAAAAAAAGAAAATGAACAATATAAAGGGAGCATACAAGCCGACTCTGAAAATATAGGTACCAAAGAAGTTTCTTTAGAAGAACGAAAGATAGAAGAAATCCATGCAGAAGAACCTGCTCCGGAAATTCTATACGAAATAGAACTGGAATCCGACGCAGATGATTCTTTTTCCGTCCTTCGCCAGGAGGACATCCAGTTTTCAGGGCTTGGCGCGGTATGCAGCAAGGCAGTTCGGAAAGATAATGGCACTACGTTGCTTTTGACGATCGAATTACAGGATGCCGGAGAGATAATAGGAACGGTGGATGCAGCAGACTGGGAGAAAAGAGGAATTGGCAGGTGGAAGAAAGCGCCGGGGGCTTCGGCATATTTGGTGATGCTTTACCGGGATGCGAAGCGTGTCGGACATCCGCATCGGACGAGTGCTGAACAGTACGATTTTGTACCGTTGATGCAGACTGCGGGCGTATATCATTTTAAAGTGATTCCTCTGACAAAGCAGGGAAAGCGTGGTCAGGCAGCAGAATCGGCATGGAGGAAAGTGACGGAGGCAGAGGCAGCTCAAAACCGGGAAGAATGGGGAGGGAAAAAGCCGGGATGGCAGCCAGAAGGGGAAATTCCATCGTATATTTTAAAAGATGGTGCATACCCGCAGATGGATTCTCTTTTGATTGGGGAAAAGTATGAGCAGTTTAATGAAAAGGGGGAAAACGTGTCGCGAACCGTAATATTTTGAGGATTTTCGTATAATTTATAAAAATCAGTTGAAAAAGCAGAAGAAATGTGATAGCATACCTCACATAAGTTCGTTCCTGTTTACTGAACCGTCCTGACGAGTGATCGAAGGTCAGTCAGGCAGGGACACTCTGGAGAGTCTCCAAGAAGGAGCGCCGAAGGTGTAAGACGGATGCACGTCCATGGTATTCGTTGATCTCTCAGGCAAAAGGACAGGGCATACAACCAATCACAATGGAACCAGGGGATGAGTTCTATTGTATGCATATGTTCTACTCTTTGGAGAGCTGATTTGTATCAGCTCTTATTTTATTACTCGATCCCGGATTTACAAAAGAGCCGGAATCGTAACGAAAACATAGAGGAGGATAAAAAATGGACACGATTTTGACACTGGTAAACAAAGGCAATGATTTTCTGTGGAGTTTTCTTCTGCTGATTCTGCTGTGTGGAACGGGCATCTATTACACGATTCGTCTCAAATTCATCCAGGTAAGAAAATTTGGCGAGGGCTGCAAGCATGTGTTTGGACATTTCAGCCTGAACGGAGAAAAACATGAAAAAGGGGAAATGAGCCCGTTTCAGTCGATCATGACGGCGATCGCAGCACAGGTTGGTACTGGTAACCTGGCAGGTGCGGCGACAGCGCTGTTTGGCGGCGGTCCGGGTGCAATCTTCTGGATGTGGCTGAGCGCGTTCTTCGGAATGGCGACCATCTACTCCGAGGCGGTTCTGGCACAGACCTACAAAACAGAGGTAAATGGTGAGGTGACAGGCGGACCTGTCTACTACATCAAGGCGGCATTTAAAGGTAATTTTGGAAAGGTATTATCCACTCTGTTTGCTATCTTTATTGTTTTAGCACTTGGGTTTATGGGCAATATGGTACAGTCCAACTCGATCGGTGCTGCGTTTACAGAGGTATTTCAGGTATATGGAATCAATATTCCGCCGATCACGATCGGTCTTGTGCTGGCAGTACTGGCAGGATTCATTTTCATTGGTGGAACCAAACGTCTGGCAGCTGTGGTAGAGAAGGTTGTGCCAGTTATGGCAGGCGTTTACATTGTAGGAAGCCTGATTCTGATTGGTCTTCATATCAATCACGTGCCGACAGCATTTATGATGATCATCAAGGGCGCGTTTGATCCGAAAGCGGTAATGGGTGCTGGTGCTGGTATCACCGTCCGCGAAGCAATCCGTTTTGGTGTAGCGAGAGGACTTTTCTCCAATGAGGCAGGTATGGGTTCCACACCGCATGCTCACGCACGTGCGAAAGCAGAAAGCCCGCATCATCAGGGGCTTTGTGCGATGATCAGTGTCTTTATTGATACATTTGTTATTTTAAATCTGACCGTATTTGCAGTCCTGACAACGGATGCGATGAGCTCCGGCAAGGATGGTACAGCGCTGACACAGGCGGCATTCATGCAGAGTTTTGGAAACTTTGGTTCTATTTTTATTGCGATCTGCCTGCTGTTCTTCGCATTTTCGACGATTCTGGGATGGCATTTCTTTGGTCTGACGAATGCGAAATATCTGTTCGGCGAGGGCGCGGCAAAGGTTTATTCCTTCATCGTTGTGATTTGTATTGTCATTGGTTCTATGTTAAAGGTAAATTTAGTATGGGCTCTGGCAGATTTCTTCAACGCGCTGATGGTTATTCCGAACGTTTTGGCATTACTTGCATTGAGTCATGTGGTTGTGGCGGCTGACCGGAAAGCGGAAGCGATCACGAAAAATGTGACACAGGCATATCGGGCTGCAGAAGAAAAGTAAGAGCAAATAAAGAGAAGATAAAAGGTAATTGTAAGCGTAAAAAGCGAGCATTAAACAATCATTCAAAAAAGACCTGCTTATGTAGTGAAATACATAAGCAGGTCTTTTTTATGAAAATGAAAACAAATAAAAAAACCAAAGGACCCTAAACAGCTGCCATTACCTTCCGCTCTCTGTAAAAATAAGGAGTTTCTCTCTTTGCTGTCTGCTTTTTAAGTGTTTCATCGGTCAATTTGCGGACAGACTGCAAAATCCTCAGATGCGTCTCCAGAGGGAGTGCATCAACGGTCAGTTCCGCTTTTTTCGTGCATCCATCCACACCGCCTGCTGCCACAACCCGGCGGAGCAATTCTGTCTCGGTGCGGTCAGAGGGGAGAAGATTCCGTCCCAATTCCAGGGAGAGCAGGGAGGCAATGCCCCAGCCCCACCAGTTGGAAACGCCGCTTGCCAGCGTCAGGTCTGCTGCTTCTGCGGTGCAGATAAGTTCGCCGTGTGGAACACCTGCGAGAATTTCACGGCGGAAGGTCCCCATTCCCATCTCGTTGCCGCCATCTCCGATGGAAATGACCGTGGCACCAGCTTCTCTGGCAGCAGACAGGAAAAGAGCCGAATCCGTGATCATGTCGTCGAGCTGTTCACCGCGCATGCTGTGATAATGTCCGTTTTCAGCTTTACCTGGGCGCTCCAGGCTGATCAGATGGGTCGGTTTTGCATCACGGATAAAGGTGCGGATAAAGTTATCCGTATTCTGTTCCGGCAGACGGATCAAGGTTGCCTGCGGAGCGCGGAAGCGGAGAGCCGCTTCCAGATGCGGATAAGAAGACCAGTCGGTTACGACTGACACGCCGCAGCCAGCTGCCGTCAGCGCTGCTGCGAGGTTGGCAGTTCCGGAAGGTCCATCCGTCTCGCCGGTAATAGAACCGTCTGGCATTCGAACCGGGAAACCGGTCAGAAGAACGGCTCTTTTCGCATGGGCGAGAGAAGCAGACACGGCCGCAAGTGGGGAAGCAGGCAGAGATGCTAAAAGTCCGCGACCGCCAAAATCCTGTTTCATAATTGAATCTAAAGTTTCATAAAAAGTCATGGTATCAATCCTCCAGGTATACTGCATTGTGCAGAAATTGACAGGGGATTTTCTATCTGGATGATCCGAGCGCTTATTTACTGGATAATTTCCAAATCAAAAAAGATTGGAAGCAGTCCGGTATGGTAGCTGTATCGGAATCATGTGCAATAAAAAAAGACCCACGTATCCTGTAAGATTCATGGCTCTTATTTACGAAGGGAGCATCCGGGCAGGAGTCCCGATAAATAAAAGAATCTGTTTTGTTATAATTATATTGTAAATGAAAAATATCAGACTGTCAATTCCAAATTTATTTTACGGCTGACAGAAAGCAAAATTTGGAATATAATAAAAAAATGGGGTAACTGTTCAGTAGGTCAGCGCATTTACTGCGCTGACCGTACGAAAATATGGGTCAGCAGGCAAAAATCCCATTGCCGTAGGCAATTTTTAATGGATTTTTGCTTGTGGCTGTGAAGGTACTGAACAGCTACAAAATAGGCATATAAACAAGCTCAGAAATAAAAGCAGACAAGAAAATGGATAGAGAGAATGAAACGAGAATCAAATGAGATAAAAAAAGAAAATGACCGCGCCGCATCGTTCATGCGCTTCTGCGAGGTAGTCCGCCATCTCCGTGCCGAGGACGGCTGTCCGTGGGATCGGGCGCAGACGCATACATCGCTGAAACCGTACTGCATTGAAGAAGCGGCAGAGGTGATTGGCGGTATCAATATCTGGGAGGTGACCGGCGATGCGGAGAACCTGAAAGAAGAACTGGGGGATTTAATGCTGCAGATTCTTCTTCACGCGCAGATCGCGGAGGAAGAAGGACTGTTTACGATACGCGAGGTCATGGATGGCGCCAGCGAAAAGATGATCCGCCGCCATCCGCACGTGTTTGGTAAGCCTATGCTGTCCGAACAGGGGGAACCGATCACAGATTGGGATGCAATCAAGAAGCAGGAAAAAGCCGGAAAAGAGTGGACGGAAGCGTATCTTCCGGGAGCGCTGGAAGAGGCGGGGAAACTGCTCGAGCGGGCAAAAGAGCGGAAAGGCATCAAAAAATAACGTTTGAGATACCTTCAATCTGAAATAAATAGAAAAATCTATATATAAAAAGGCATTCGGTCAAAATGGAATGCCTTCGTTCATTTATAAATGCTAATTCGTACTTTTCGGCAAAGACTGACTTTCTTTTACCAGATCTTCTAAAGTAATATTATAGAAGAAATTGTGTACAACCTGATCAAAGCGTTTCCACATCGGCAGGGTCACGCAGCTTGTCTGACGTTCGCACGGCGGCGCATCCGGTGCAAGGCAGGCAACGGAAGAGAGAGAGCCTTCGGTCAGTTCCAGAATCTCTCCGGCGGTATATTCATTAATCGGACGGGTTAGACGGTAACCGCCGCCTTTGCCGCGCTGTCCTTCCAGTAATTTATTTTTGACCAGAACCTTCAAGATGATTTCCAGATACTTTTCAGAAATCTGCTGACGGGTGGCAATTTCATTCAGTGGTATATATCCAGCAGAATTTTGTTCCGCCAGATCGATCATAACGCGCAGGGCGTATCTTCCTTTTGTCGATATCATTCGGTAACCTCCTTACTATTAACCAATTATAACGCAAGGTAATAGGACTTTCAAGGAGAAAAGCATGGAAAACAAAGAAAAAAAGTTTTTCCTAATACCTATTGACAAAGTTGGTTTATAAGAGTATCATTAAGCCATCAAGTTCAGAAAGAACATGAAAATAAAAAGGAGGCAGATACAATGGCAAGACAGAATATTTTATGGAACGGAAATCTGATGTGTTGTTGTCGAATGTGTAATTCCCGGGCATTTTATATGGTCAGGTAAATTTGCATATCTGCCATTTAAGAGAATGA
Source organism: Clostridium sp. TF11-13AC (assembly GCF_003481065.1). Lineage (NCBI taxonomy): Bacteria > Bacillati > Bacillota > Clostridia > Eubacteriales > Clostridiaceae > Clostridium > Clostridium sp. TF11-13AC. Next base: position 6,151 of record NZ_QUKJ01000005.1, on the reverse strand, counting down.
CAACGATTTAAGATGCAAGCTATTTGCCCGGGAGCTTAAAGAAGATTAAGCGGTCCGGCTTTTTATTTACCCAAAAAGCTAAATATACATTTGCATAAGCAAATATAATATTGCGAAAAAAACAATTATTTTATATAAAACTTGAAAACAAATGGAAAAACGCTTGCTCAAATAAAAAAATGAATATAAAATAAAAACGAATTTACATACTAGGAAATAAACTTCCAGCAATAGAAAGAGAGGTATTTTGAGATGGGAAACTATAGATTTGAGACTCTTCAGTTACACGTAGGTCAGGAGCAGCCGGATCCGGCAACCGATTCCAGAGCCGTTCCGATTTATCAGACCACTTCTTATGTATTTAAAAATTCCGCACATGCGGCAGCACGTTTTGGTCTGGCAGATGCCGGTAACATTTACGGACGTCTGACTAACTCTACACAGGATGTTTTTGAGAAGAGGATCGCAGCACTGGAGGGCGGCGTTGCAGCACTGGCAACCGCATCCGGCGCAGCTGCTATTACATATACAATCGAGGCACTGGCAGCGGACGGCGGTCACATTGTAGCACAGAAGACCATCTACGGCGGCAGCTACAACCTTTTAGAGCATACACTTTCCCATTTCGGTGTATCTACAACTTTCGTAGACGCTCATAATCTGGAAGCGGTAGAAAGTGCAATTCAGGAAAATACCCGTGCTATCTATCTGGAGACTCTCGGAAATCCGAATAGTGATATCCCGGACATCGACGCGATCGCTGAGATTGCACACAAACACGGACTTCCGTTAGTCATTGACAATACATTTGGTACACCGTACCTGATTCGCCCGATCGAGCATGGTGCAGACATTGTCGTACATTCCGCTACCAAGTTCATCGGCGGACACGGAACCACTCTGGGCGGCATCATCGTAGATTCCGGTAAATTTGACTGGAAAGCAAGCGGCAAATATCCGGCAATCGCAGATCCGAATCCGAGCTACCACGGCGTATCTTTCGTAGAGGCAGCAGGTCCGGCAGCATTCGTCACCTACATTCGTGCTATCCTTCTGCGTGATATGGGCGCTACGATTTCCCCGTTCAACGCATTCCTGCTTCTTCAGGGAACTGAGACACTGTCTCTGCGTATCGACCGTCATGTAGAAAATACCAAGAAGGTTGTTGAGTACCTGTCCAAACATCCGTTAGTAGAGCACGTTAATCATCCGTCTCTGCCGAATCATCCGGATCACGCACTGTATGAGAAATATTTCCCGAACGGCGGCGCTTCTATATTCACCTTTGAGATCAAGGGCGGACAGGCAGAAGCTCATAAGTTCATCGACAACCTGCAGCTCTTCTCCCTGTTAGCAAACGTAGCAGATGTAAAGAGCCTGGTTATTCATCCGGCAACCACAACCCATTCCCAGCTGACCGATGAGGAGCTGGCAGATCAGGGCATCAAGCAGAACACCATCCGTCTGTCCATCGGTACCGAGCATATCGACGATATCATCGAGGATCTGGAGCGTGGATTTGCAGCTCTGAAATAAGTAAGAGTGTGTCGGTCTGAGAATCCGAGACATATACATAATAAATAATGAATTGATAAAATGCGGTGTCATCTGCAAACTCTTCTTTAAAGCAGGAAAGAACGGCAGATGACGCTGCATTTTTGCTATTCCATTTTGGAAGAAAACGGCGTAGAAAAATTCATGCCAAACTGCCTTTTACAGGGTAAAATGCTGAATTGTTGGGATTTAAGGGGGAAACGGGGAGGCGAGTCTTGACAATAAGGGCGGATAAGTGGTAATTTATCAGATAGAAGGATACAGAGCTGTACATTTGTGATATAGGGGGGCTCTGGATTCCACCATAAAATTTAAGAATGAGGTGCGAAAAATGCAGGAGATGAAACCGATTAAAGAAGGAAAAGTCCGTGAAATCTATGACAATGGAGACAGTCTGATTATGGTTGCAACGGATCGTATCAGTTGCTTTGATGTTATCTTACATAATGAAGTGACAAACAAAGGCAAGGTACTGACACAGATGTCCAAGTTCTGGTTTGACCTTACGAAAGATATTATCCCGAATCACATGATTTCTGTAGATGTAAAAGATATGCCGGAATTCTTCCAGCAGGAGAAATTCGAAGGAAAGAGCATGATGTGCCGTAAGCTTGAGATGCTTCCGATTGAGTGCATCGTCCGCGGTTATATCACAGGAAGCGGTTGGGCAAGTTACCAGAAGACCGGAAAAGTTTGTGGGATTGAATTGCCGGAAGGCTTAAAAGAGTCTGACAAATTGCCAGAGCCGATCTACACACCGTCCACTAAGGCAGAGATTGGCGATCATGATGAAAACATCTCCTACGAGCAGAGCGTAGATCATCTGGAAAAATACTTCCCGGGCAAGGGAAAAGAGTATGCAGATAAGCTGCGTGAATACACGATTGCACTTTACAAAAAATGTGCGGAGTACGCACTGGAAAAAGGTATTATCATCGCAGATACCAAGTTTGAGTTTGGTCTGGATGAGAGTGGCAACATCGTTCTTGGTGACGAGATGCTGACTCCGGACAGCTCCCGTTTTTGGCCGGCACAGGGCTACGAGGCAGGACATTCTCAGCCGTCTTTCGACAAGCAGTTTGCACGCGATTGGCTGACCGCTCATCCGGGCAATGACTGGACACTCCCGCAGGAGATCGTAGACAAGACCATTGAAAAATATCTTCAGAGCTATGAGATGCTGACCGGCGAAAAGCTGGCATAAGCGGATCGCTCGATGCAGCCAGTCAGGCAGCGGAAGAAAGTGCATTGAATAAAAGTAAAAAAGCTGCTGTGAAAAGGATGAAATTCTTGTTTCGCGGCAGCTTTTATATATGGAAAATAGAAAACAAATATATCGATAGTTCGCGATCAGCAGCAGAGGGACTGTTTACAGATGGGGGCTTTTGAAAGGGGAAATGAAAGATGCGCGATTTTATGGATTTATTTAGCTTAAAAGGGAAAAAAGCGATCGTCACGGGCGGGACCAGAGGGCTCGGCTATGGCATGGCAGAGGGACTGTGCAGAGCGGGGGCGGAGGTTGCCATTTTGGGAACAAGTGAGAAGGTGCGGGAGAGCGCAGATGCGCTTGCACGGATAACCGGGGCGGTGGTTCACGGAATAGTGGGAGATCTGGTAAGAGAAGAGGAGGTTCCGGATATCTATAAGCACCTGGTGGAAAGCCTTGACGGTCAGGCGGATATATTGGTAAACTGTGCGGGAGTTCAGCACCGGTGCGTGGCAGAAGATTTTCCGATGGAAGAGTGGAATCGGGTTCTGCGAGTAAATTTAGGTGCTATGTTCCAGATGTCTCAGCTGGCGGCGCGGGATATGCTGCAGCGTGGATACGGCAGAATTATTAATGTGGCATCGATGACATCCTTTTTCGGAAGTGTGATGATACCGGCATACGCGGCAAGTAAGGGTGGCGTGGCGCAGCTCACGAAAGCCTGCTCTAATGAATGGTCGTCGCGTGGTGTGACCGTCAATGCGATCGCACCTGGTTATATGGAGACAAAGCTCACATTGGATATGAAAGCCAAAAATCCGGGTCAGTATGAAGAGGTAACGGCGCGGATCCCGATGCACCGCTGGGGAAAGGCGGAGGATCTGGCAGGAATTACCGTGTTTTTAGCGAGTGACGCGGCAGAATATATAACGGGAGCGGTAATCCCGGTGGATGGCGGCTATCTGGCGAAGTAAACGAGAGAAAAGGAAAGAAATATGAATCTATTTGATATAGTAGGTCCGGTGATGGTCGGACCGTCCAGTTCCCACACAGCGGGCGCGGTTCGGATTGGATTTGTGGCGCAGAAGCTTCTTGGGGAACCGGTTAAGCGGGCAAGGATTGGTCTGTATGGCTCATTTCTGGCAACGGGAACCGGACACGGAACCCAGAAAGCACTGATTGCGGGACTTTTAGGGATGGCGCCGGATGACATGCGGATTCCGGACAGCTTCCACCTGGCAGAGGAGAAGGGGATTGAGTTTTCCTTTGATGAAGCCAATTTAAAAGAGGCGCATCCAAATTCGGCGGAACTGGAGCTTGAGGGCGTTTCTGGGCGCAGCCTGACGGTAGTAGGTGAATCCCTGGGTGGCTCACGGATTAATATTGCGAAGGTTGATGGGATCGATGCCAATTTTTCCGGCAGTTATCCAACCTTGGTTGTCCACAATGACGATCAGCCGGGACATGTGGCGGATGTGACGGCGATGCTGGCGCACAAATCGATCAACATTGCGACGATGCAGCTCTACCGTGCGGCGCGCGGCGGCATGGCAGTGATGGTTATTGAGTGTGATCAAGAGATTCCGGAAGAAGGGCTTGTGTGGCTGCGCCGCCAGGAGGGCATCAGGAAGGTAACGTATTTAAGTCTTCGATAGGAAGAGTTCATATAAGAAAAGGAATGGAACGGGAAAATGGAAATGTTATATCATTCAGTGAATGATCTGATCCGCTTAGCGAACGAATATCAGATTCCGCTTTGGAAGGTGGTTCTTCTGGCGGATGTGCAGGAACGCCAGGTGACGGTGGAAGAATCGTTTGAAACAATGCGGCAGATGTATCAGGCGATGCGCCAGGCAGATCAGGGATACGATGGCTCGATTGTCTCGGCGAGTGGAATGGCTGGCGGCGACGGAGAAAAACTGCACGCATACAATGCCTCCGGTCGCAGCCTGGCGGGCGGATACATGGGGCTTGTGATGGAAAAAGCGGTGAAAATGGGAGAGTCCAACGCCTGTATGAAACGAATCGTGGCGGCTCCGACGGCGGGCGCATGCGGGGTGATTCCGGCGGTGTTTTTGTCGTATGAGGAATATTGTAAGGAAACGGAGAACCGGATGGTCGAGGCGCTCTTTGTCAGTGCAGGAATCGGTGCGGTTATTGCAGAAAATGCGAGCATCGCCGGTGCATCGGGTGGATGTCAGGCGGAGATTGGTTCGGCGAGTGCGATGGCAGCAGGGGGGCTGGCATATCTGCAGGGGGGCGACGCGGAGTGTATCGCGAATGCAGCGGCATTTGCCCTCAAAAATATGTTGGGATTGACCTGTGATCCGGTCTGTGGTCTAGTTGAAGTTCCGTGTATCAAGCGGAATTCCGCCGGCGCCGTCAATGCGGCGGTCAGTGCGCAGATGGCAATGGCGGGAATCAAGAGTGCAATCCCGGCAGACGAGGTCATAGATTCCATGCGTCGGATCGGCAATGCGCTTCCGGCTGCTTTACGCGAGACAAGTGAAGGCGGTCTGGCAGTGACCGAGAGTGCCAGAAAGATAGCGGAACGGATGGGAAAGAAGGAACACATTGCTAAGAAAACCCGGGAAAGCAATGAAAATCAATAGAACCAGACAGCACGCGATTGCAGAACCTGTCAGAACAGTTCCGGTTGCTGATGAGAAGATAAAATTGTAGAAGAAAGAGCAGCAATATAGAAAAAGCTCTGTTTAAATGATGCCAGAATATTCTTAAAAATCACAAAAAAATATATAAAATAGCAAATTTAGAAAAATGCTTGACTTTCTGGGAATGCTCTGGTATCATAACATACGTCCTTGAGACAAGGACAAAAACAAAACACGAAACGAAAGAAATGATTTGAAGATTCTTGATAAGCTCAGAAAAATTTCAAAAAAACGTGGATTTGTAAAAAAAATAAAAAAATGTTGACAAAAGCAAAAACTTTTGATAAACTATAAAAGTTGCCGC